>CAJFRT010000011.1 GCA_904419525.1 Candidatus Gallimonas merdae | reverse complement strand
GATAGGTCGGAGGTGGAAGCACGGTAACGTGTGGAGCTGACCGATACTAATAGGTCGAGGGCTTGATCTCAACTGACGTTGAGATGAGTCGCTTCTGAATACGAGAACTATGATTTTTACGAGTCTGTCTTTTGGATTGCGTTTTGTATGATACGTCGCTGTTCAGTTGTCAGCCTGCGGGCTGAGAGTTCGCGGAAAAGCGAATCACTGATATAACCGTTTGGGGGGAAAGACGAGCGGTTATCATCTTGTTATGATTGCCCGTAAGGGTTTCATATACCATGGCGGTGACGATAGAAGAGAGGTCCCACCTGTTCCCATCCCGAACACAGAAGTTAAGCTCTCTCTCGCCCAAAGTACTTGGCTTAACAGCCCGGAAGGATAGGTTGTTGCCGCCTTTCAAGACACGGAAACGGACTTCGGAAACGAAGTCCGTTTCTTTTACAAGGAATTTGAACGTATAAGGAGGCAAGATGCGTTAGATGAGCAGTAAAGTAAAATGTCCGATTTGCGGGACAGAATTTGAGGGCGGTTCATTTGATGATTGTCCGAAATGTGATTGGACTTTTTTAGGATATGAGAATGAACTGGGGTTGGATGAAAAAGAATCATCTAATCCTGTTACCATCAGACAGGCGAAAGAACTTGTGGAAAAAGGAATGAACATCTGGGGCGAGCCATTGCCCAAAGCATAAAATAAGCAATTTAACAAGGAAGCACCAAGCCGTCTGGCAAGGTGCTTTTTTCATGCACTAAAGGAGGTTGGAGGAATATGGCGAATGATAAAAACTTAATTCCGAACTCCGAGCGAACTCCGATTGAAATCAAGGAAATGACATCGAACGGAGGAAAGCGTTCGGGAGAGGTCAGACGCGAGAAAAAAATTCTTTCAGTAAGCCTGAAAGTTACTGTTTCATTATCTTATTAAATATTGAAGGAAAACTTGCATTTCATATCGCCGTGTGATATACTGTAAGCGGCACAATACTTCATCAATACCTTATAACGGATACAAATAGGCATTTTGTATCTCTATTTTCCGTTATAAGGGAAGTTTTGTGCCAACAATCGGAGATACTGATGCAGGGCGTGTCTTCCGATTGGACGCGCCCTTTCGATTTGCCCTGCTCAATAAAATTTTTTGGAGGGCAAAGATGATACGAAAAGCACTTTCTGTGGGAACGACCATTCTATTGGCTGTTACCTGCGCAATTGGATTGACTGCCTGCAACCAAGATGCGCAGCCGAACCCCGATCCCGGAGATGAACATACGCATGTATATTCGTCGGAATGGACAAGCGATTAAACAAGCCATTGGCACATTTGCACGGCAGCAAACTGCGACGCGGTTTCCGATAAGGCCGCACACGAGTGGGACAGCGGCGTTGTGGAGACTCCTTCCGGATGCGGGACAACGGGCACGGTGAAGTACATCTGTAACGTATGCGGATATCAGAAGACGGAAACGACGCCGGCCGGCACGCATACCTTTGATACGGAATGGTCGTCTGACGCAACAAACCACTGGCACGAAGCCACCTGCGGGCATGATCTCGTCGCCGAACAGGGGAAACACGAGTGGAATGAACAGAACGTCTGCAGCGTGTGCGGATATAAAATGCAGTACACCGAGGGCCTGGAATATGAAAAAAGCGGCCAAGGCGACAATGCAGAGCTGTCCGTGAAATCCATCGGCTCTGCAACCGATACGGAGCTTGTGATCCCCGCCTATGCGGAAGCGGACGGAGAAACTCTGCCCGTCACCATGGTAGGGAAAAACGCCTTTTTGAAAAATCAAAGCATAACGTCCGTTGTGATCCCCGACGGTGTTACCATAATATATGACCGCGCATTTAATCAGTGCAAAAATCTTGTCAAAATTGTCTTTCCCGATACGCTGAAAGAGATAAAACGCGAGGCATTTGCCTATTGCGAGGCATTGCAGAACTTTGAACTTCCCCAGTCGCTGCTATCGCTGCGGACATGGAGTTTCATGAATTGCAATTCTCTCACTTCTGTCACGATTCCAAGCAAAGTACAATATGTTACTTCGGCGTTTGCCAACTGTTCCTCTCTGAAAACCGTAGCGTTCCCGGAGAGCGACACCATCGGCTCGCCGGATATTTCAGCCGCATTCGAGGGCTGCAGTGCGTTGCAGTCGGTCACTCTTCCCGAGGGAATGACGATCATCAACGATTCGGCTTTCCGCAGGTGTGAAAGTCTTACCTCGATCGACCTTCCCGACGCATTGACCACGATCGAATCGGACGCTTTTGCCTACTGTTCCCGACTCATCACCATTACGCTCCCTGCGGGGGTGACGACGATCGAAGACGGAGCGTTCGATGCGTGCTCCATTCTGGAAGTTTTCAACAAAAGTGCTCTGAAGATCGTTGCGGGAGAAAGTACCTTCGGCGGCATTGCGGCGAACGCCGTAAACGTCTATACTCCTTCAAGCGGCAGTTCGGTCATGACGACCACAGCCGACGGATTTGTATTTATAAAAGCATCTTCCGGATGGACGATGACCGGATATATCGGAGAGCAGCAGCAGATCACGCTCCCGTCTTCTTTCCTCTCCAACGACGGTGAAACCGTAACAAGCTATACCGTTCGTTCCGATGCGTTTGACCAGTGCAAAGACCTGACGGCCATCAATGTCTTGCAGGATAATACCAACTACTCCTCTCAAAACGGTGTTTTGTACGATAAGCGGGGTTCCACATTGGTGCGGGTTCCCATGGGAATGGAAGGGGACTATGTTATGCCCGATGATTGCCGCTATCTTGAAAGCACGGCGTTTTATAACTGTGAAAAACTTACCTCCGTCACGTTCGGAAATTCTCTGACGGAACTCAGCGATGCTGAGTGTCTGACAGGTTGCTACGGTCTGGAAACAATTACGATCGGAAGCGGCGTCACAGAGATCAATTTGGGGATTTTTGACAACGCGGAAAACCTTTCCGAAATCATTGTTTCAGACGGCAACAAAAATTATGCCTCCGTCGACGGATTACTGTACGATAAAGATGTAACGGAATTGTTATATCTTCCTTGGGAAAAGGGCGGGGAGCTCGTGATTCCCAACGGCGTGATGAGCCTGGGGAACCTCGGTTTGAGAGAGAACAACAGGATCACCTCCGTTTCGCTGCCCTCGAGTCTGACGTACCTGGGCTATGGGTTCTACTATTGCACCGGATTGGAAAAAATCGAATTCCGCGGTACGGTGGAGCAGTGGGAAAAAGTGAAAAAAACGTATGTGAACGGAAATCCGACATGGGCAGAGGGGCTGTGGTATGTTTCGGAAGTTGTCTGCTCCGACGGCAGTGTGGAAATTCCTTATGCGTAAGCGGGCCTGGTGCGACAGACATCGCGATCGGATCGTGTTGTAAAAATCCCTTTTGTTATCCGATTCTACGGAGCGTAGGTGGAATTCTCCGGACAAATGTGCTATAATCTTTCCGGAAAGGGGCATACTCGGGAGGAAAGACATGAAGTACAAGAATACCAGAGAGTATACGGCAAAGCAGCTGGAGGAGCTGTTCTCCTCCGTCAGATGGGAATCGGCAAAATACCCCGAACGCCTTGTGCGGGCGTTGAAGGGGTTTGCATATGTCCGTTCCGCATGGGACGGCGACCGCCTTGTAGGGCTGATCGCGGCCATGGACGACGGCGAGATGACGGCCTACATTCACTATCTGCTCGTTTCCCCCGAATATCAGGGGCAGGGCATCGGAAAAAAACTGCTCGCCGCGGCGCTGGAGCATTACAGCAGCTACGAGCGCGTGGTCCTGCATGCCGAGGGGAAGGCATCGACCTTTTATCTTGCAAACGGATTCTGCGAACTGGACGCCGTGAGCATGGGCTTTTTTCCGGCATCGAAACAGGAAGTAAGGTCGTGACCGCCTTCTCGGGGGGCGTTCGCGGCGGCCTTTGGAAGAGCCTGCGGCGTTTTGCATTTCAAGGGGAATCCGGCCGATCGGCTGTAAAAACTTAGAAGAATCAGGCGTTCAGGCGCAAAAAAAGAGCGGGGATCGGGTTCCTCGCTCTTTTTCTCGTTTTCCGATGCCCGGTCATGCGGGCGCGCTGTGCAATCAGGCCTTGGTATGCGCGGCGATCTTGTCCGAAATGCGGACGAACGCTTCGGCGTCCTCGGTGCCGATGATCTGCATCATGTTGCGCGCAAGTTCCAGCGAATGCGCATGAACCTCCAGGAAGCCCCCGATGTTTTCCGGAACAATGCGGATGAACGTCGTGCGCTTGTCCTTTCCCTCGCAGCGGGTCAGATATCCCTTTGCGACAAGGGAATCGATGGTGCGGTTGACAAGGGATTTCAGCATACGCGTCTCGGAAACGATCTCCTTGAACGAGACAAGGCCCTTGCCGTCCTCGCGGTAGCGGTTGTAGGCGACAAGCATGACGATCGCCTCGTTATAGACCATCCCCTTGGTGATCCTCGTGTTCTTGAAGATCCCCGTAAGCCGTACCCAAGCGGTGATGAGCTGTTCTTCGAGCGGTGTTTCCATGGTATTTCCCCGGCCGGACATTCGCGGCACCTTTGATTATACGCCCGCTTGCAAAAAATGTCAAGCAAATCACATGAACGTCCGTTTGCCTTTTTCCGGCAGATGTGGTATACTGTCCGTATGGAACTGTTACAGGACGCGGCAATGCTGCTGAGTTTCGTCAACATGAAATTGCGCGATCGTTACGGGACACTGGACGAGCTGTGCGACGATCTCGGGCTGGACCGGGCGGAACTGGAACGCAGGCTGGCGGAAGCGGGCTGGTCGTACGATGCAAAAAACAACCGTTTTTGCTGAGTTTTCCACTTATCCACAGACGGATTGTGGATAACTCCGGAAGGATGTGCACGGGAGGAAGGTATGTCGCAATATGATCTGATGAAGTTGTTTTCCCGTTACGACAGCGAAGTCTGCGAAGGGGATTTTACGCCCGAGGAACTGGAAGAATATCTGGCATTCTGCGGGGGGCGGGAGGATGCGCCCTCTCCCGCGGAGTGGAAGCGCGCCTATTTTGAAAAGTATGACGACATCAAGGACAAGAGCCTGAAAAGACAGGACTGGTAAAGGGGCGCTTTTTGGCGCGCTGCGGCCCGGTCGGGACAGAGGAAAACAATGGGGTACGATTATCTGATTTTTGATGCCGACCACACCGTCATCGATTTCGATGCGGACGAGCGGCGCGCCTTCCGTGCGGCATTTGCGGCGGCGGGGCTTGCGCCCGATCCGGACATGGTGGAGGATTGCTGGGCGTTCTCCGCGCGCAACTGGGCGGAGCTCGGCCTCAACGACGTTCATCTGCCCGAACTGCGCGCCCGCTATCATGAGCTGTACCATACCCATGTCCGCGATATCATGCGGTATGCGGACACCATGTACGGCCTTGGGGCGCGGAAAGGAGCGGCGGAGAGGGCCTTTTCGGAGACGCTCGCACACGCGGCGCACCCCGTGGCGGGGGCGGTGGAAACACTGAACGCGCTCTCCCGGAAATACCGCCTGTGCATTGCGACCAACGGGCTTGCCGCGATGCAGGCGGGCAGGCTTTCGGAGCTCGCGCCGCTCTTCGAGCGGGTGTTCGTTTCGGAGGAGATGGGGGTCGTCAAGCCCGATCCGGCATTCTTCCGCCATATGACGTCCGCGCTGAACACGACGGCGGACAGGTGCCTGATGATCGGCGATTCGCTCGCTTCGGATATCGCGGGGGCAAACGCCGCCGGCATGGACTGCATCTGGCTGAACCGCCGCGGCGCCGCATTGCCGGAGGGCCTGCGCGTCAGGGCGGTCGTCACGGAGCTTGTGCAGTTGCTGGAAATTCTGTAAAACAAAAACCGCGCTTTCGGTCGGGCGCGGTTTTTTCGTTCAGGATTGCGGTGTGGGCTGCGACGGCTCCGAAGGGGTCCGCGGAAGCGGTTTCTTTTTGCCGTCCGTAAAGGCCGCGACGCCCCTTTTGCGCATGTTTGCGACAAATGCGTACAGGGGGATCCCCAGGCCGAGCACCCAGATGGTCTCGGTGAGAAGGAAAGAGGCGAACGTCGTCCAGTAGACGGCGATGGTGGCGTCCGCTCCCTCGCTGCACAAAAAGACGATGACGGCGGGAATGACGAATGCATTGAACAGAATGGGGAAGATGCCGCCCAGGCCGACTTTCAGCACGGCCGCGCCCTTTCCCGCATACCTGCGGAAGGCGACACCGATCAGGTAGGTGCAGACGGCGGCGGCAAGCGTTGCAAGCGGCCCGATCGTCAGGTCATAGAGCAGGAAGGGCGAAGCAAGGTTCGCAAGCAGACAGCCGACGTACAGCGCGGGGATCGCCTCGGGGAAAAAGAGGGGCAGCAGGGTCAGCGCTTCGCCGGGCCGGATCTGAAAGATCCCGAACGCCACGGGGGCGAATGCATAGGTGAGCGCCACATACAGCGCGGCGATGATGCCCGCGCGGCAGATGCGCTTGGCGGTAAAAAAGTTTCGGAACATGAAAAAACCTCGGTTTTTTTATTCGGAAGTGTTGACCGAAAACCTTCCGTAGCCTGCATTGTATCACGTTTTTCCCGGGACGTCAAGCGATTTCAGCGCAGCTGTCGCGTCGGGCGGAAGGCGATCAGCCAGAATACGAGCCACAGCGCCGCCACGCCCGTCAGGGAGAGCAGCGCGCGGTAGGCGTATGCGTTTCCGAAGGTGACCGCGGCAAGCAGGTCAAAGCCCGTCAGGGCATAGATGCAGGCGCCGAGGCCGAACGCGATCAGAACGGCGCAGCACAGCAGTGTCGTGAACTTCATATTCCCAGTATGTGCCGGAATTGTAAAAATAAAGGCGCCGCCGATGTATGCATCGGCGGCGCAGTCATGGTGCTTATGATTGCGGCGGGGCGTCGTCCGAACCTGTATCCGCGGGGACGTCCGCAATTTCAGAAGACGGGCAGGAGGACTGCTCTTCGGGGGGGGGTAATTGTCCGCCGTCTTCGTCCGCGGCGTCGGCGGCGTGTTTTGCCGCCGCACGGGCGTATTGCTTTTTGAAGATACTTCGCCGGAACAGAAGGATATTGAGCGCCACGAAGCATACGCCTACGATGATGCATACGATGAGTGCCGACAGATTGTCCGTCGCCGCCCACGGGGCCAGGAACATCAGCGGAAATCCGAATACCATGGCGGGCAGCGTTTGATAGACAAGGTTCTCGCTCGCAGGGGTACGGTAACTGCCGTCGATCTCGCGCAGCAGGATCATGCCCGTGCTGGCGGTGCCCGTCAGCATACCGAAGAACGCAAGGAACTGTTCGTGGCGATAATCGGGAAAGAGCTTTTTGCACACCAGATTGACGTAGAGGAAGGTCGCTACCGTTCCATAGGCGGCAAGCAGCAGAAGCACCCACCAATAGGAGGCGAGCAGGGGCAGCTTGATGGCGGCGACGCCCGCCACGATCATCACGTCAAAGGCAAATCCGCTGATGCGGTCCATCATGTAATTGTTGATGATGCGCTTTTTGACGACGCCTTTGTCGTAGAGTTTGTTGAGGATGGCCTTGGCCGGGATGGTCAGCAGTACGCCGATGAGGAAGTTGAAACCGAACAGTGTGTCGGCAAGCGAGGGCAGAAGTGCCGACAGCCCGTACATGATGCCGAAAGAGATGGCGTACACGACCAGCACGATGGCGATCTGTACGGTGAGCTTGTCGATGGAGGAAACAGCGGGAAGTTCGTTCTCGTCCTCGTAGTCGGAGAGCTGCGAGCGGCGCACCGAAGTGTCGATCTTGATGACGCCCTTTCTGCGCATGACGTTCAGGTAGATGACGCCGCCGAAACAGGCGACCAAAAAGCCGAGCGCGGCAACGGTCAGTCCGAAGTTGGCGCCGTCTACGAAACCGTTCGTGTTTTCATAGATCCTGCCGTAGTTGAGCGCCTGTCCCGTGCCCTGCCCGAAGCCGAAAGCAAGCAGGATGCCCGCGCCCGAAATGAGCCCCGGCGTTGAAAGCGCCCATGCCGCGACCATGGTGATGACAAGTCCGCCGAACGCCTGAATGAGGTAGCCGTTCACGGTCGTTACGCCCGAGTCAAACACTTCGACGGCGCGCTTTTTGGTGAACTTCTTTTTGGAATTGCGCATGCCCGAGGCAACGAAGCCGATGCCCAGACAGTGATAGGTGATCATTTCCAGTACCTGCATTCCCGATTTGGCGCCTTCGGGGTCTTCCGACGGCGCGCCGAAGGCGGGCAGGTCGAACAGATAATCCCCCGCCGTAAAATAGACGACGGTAGAGATGACGAGCAGCAGCAGACCGCCCAGCACCGAAACGGGGATAAGGGATTTCTGCAGGGCAGGGATGAAGTGTTTCAGGACCGCCGCCACCAGCATGCTTGCCAGCAGTGCGGCGATGACCATGATAAAAGTCCAGATATTCAGATCGGCAAAACTCATACGTGTTCCTCCGTAGCGGTATCCTCGTTGTGCGCTTTCAGCGCCGCGCGCATGCCGTTGAACGCATGCACGTACTTGACGGCACAAAAGCGTTTATGGCCCTTGATCTGATAGATCTTGCCCTTGTAATAGAAGTTGAATTTCTTTTTTCCGACGGCTGCCATGGCGTCGATATCGGAAAGGGGATAGACGTAGCTGCCCTTTTTCCCCGTGACCGTGATCGCCTCTTTGTCCATGGACACCGCGTCGCCGTCCAGAAAGATCTTCCGCTTTAATTTGACGCTGTCAATAAAGCGGATCCCGCCGTCGGAGAGCACTTCGCCCGCAAGCATGCGCGGCGTGAGCTGTTCCCGCTCCCAGTCGTACCACTGGTACACTTTGGTGAATCCTCCGAAGGGAGGATCGATCGTAAGCTGAGGGGTATATTCCGCCGCAGTGCCGCAGGACGAGCAGGAAAAGCGCGCTCCCTTGGACGAGATGGTGCCGATCTTTTTGCATACGGGACACAGATACAGTGCACGTTCGATATATTCTGCGCGCTTGCGGCTCTTGTAGCGTTCCCCCGAATCGGCGTCCACGACGTCGAGTTCCTTCTTGATGATGTCGCAGAGTTCTTCCACGGACATGTCCGCGTATTCTTCGGGATACAGAATGCGTCTGACACGTCCGACGTATTTTGTCCCCCGGCGCACGCTGTGTCCCCAGCGGGGATCGGTGCCGTAGCCGCCGCAAAGGTTGAACAGCACAACGGGGACTTTTGCAACTTTTACAAGTTTGGCGATCGCATCGGAAATTTCCCACTGCCGTCCGCTGAACGTGCGGTTGCCCTCAGGCGCGATGCCCACCGAGCCGCCCTCTCTGAGTACCCGCAGGATATTTTTGACGGCGGCCAGATCGGACATGGATTTGCTCTTGGGAATGGGCGCCGCAAGGTAGCGGATCAGGGGAGATACCTTCAGATTGAACAGATCGTCCGAAGTGACAAAGTAGATGGGGAACCGGAACGCCTTGGAAACAAAAAAAGGGTCCATCGTTGCCTGATGATTGTGCAGAATGATGCACGGACCCTTTTTGATCGGGGCTTTTTCCGCCCGATAGTGATATTTGATGCGGATAAATCCCGCCATTGCAAACCGGAGAAAGGCGAACACGCGCGCGTGCCGCCCTTTGACCCATAATTTTTTTGTCTGTTTCCTGTTTTCTTTCATGCTTTTGTGCCGTAACCGGAATAATTCTTTATTTATCTTACCAAAAAACGGCGTCTTTGTCAACGCCGTTTGGATTTGCGGGAACAAAATTAAAAAATTTCACAAAACTGCCATCGGGGAAGTTTTTCCCGCACGTTTACAGGATATTTTCCAGCACAAGTCTGTCGAACGGAACGGATTCCATAAAGTCGGAGGGCCGGAACACCACGTGGTTGAATTTTGCGTAGTTGAAAATGCTCGTCTTCAGCAGGACGGGCGTCGGGATATCCAGCGCGTCGCAGATGTCGGCGAGATAGCGGAAAAAACACGCGTAGGAAAATTTTTCCTCGCGCTCGTAGAGGGTCTGTCTGACGATGTGTCCGTCCTGCAGGACTTTTGCCCAGATGCGAAACATGCGTCTATTATACGAAAGTTTTGCGAAAAATGCAAATATAATTTGACTTGAAAGGGTGCGTGCGGTATAATAATCAAAATAATTCCAGGTACGGGAGGCGAACGCATGAACAAGCTGGAGAGGGATATCCTTGAAATTCTGAGCGAAGACAGCCGCACGGACGCCGCGCAGATCGCCGTCATGCTCGGCGAGCGCGAGGAGACGGTACGCGAAGCGGTGCGCGCCATGGAAAAGCGCGGCGCCATTGTAAAGTACACCGCGATCGCCAATCTCGACGAGGAAGAGGACGAGTGCGTCGAAGCGCTCATCGAGGTCAAGATCGCCCCCCGGAGCGGTTCGGGCTTTGACGGCGTCGCCGAAGAGCTCGCCCAGCACAAGGAGGTCAAGACGCTCTATCTCATGAGCGGGGCGTACGATCTTCTCGTCATCGTGGAGGCGGGCTCCATCAAGTCCGTTTCGCGGTTTGTCTCGGAGTGCATCTCCACGTTCGACTGCGTGCTCTCCACCGCAACGCATTTCATACTCAAAAAATACAAGATCGAGGGAGCGCTCACCGTGGGGCGGGACAAAAAGCGGAGGCTCCCCGTACAGGCATGAGGGATTTCCTCACCGGGCGCGCCAAGGCGCTCAGACCCAGCGGGATCAGAAAGTATTTCGATATCGTGGAAACGCTGCCCGACGCCATCTCCCTCGGCGTGGGCGAGCCGGATTTCGTGACCCCGTGGGATATCCGCAGCGCGGGGATCCGTTCGCTGCAAAAGGGCTACACGTCCTATACGGGCAACCGCGGGCTTTCGGAGCTGCGCGGGCTCATCTCGCGCTATCTGTCCGAACGCTTCGGCGTGCAGTATGCGCCCGACCGGATCATCGTCACGGTCGGCGCGAGCGAGGGCATCGACCTGGCGCTGCGCACCACCTGCGAGGCGGGGGACGAGGTGCTCCTGCCCGATCCCGCCTACGTCTCCTATGCGCCCATCGTCAGCCTTTGCGGCGGTGTGCCCGTTTCCGTCTCCTGTACGGCGGAAAACGGCTTTATCCTCACGCCTGAGGCGCTGGAAGCGGCGGTCACGCCGCGGACGAAGTCGGTCATTCTCGCCTATCCGAACAATCCGACGGGCGCCGTCATGACGGAGCGGCAGCTCCGGGCGATCCTTCCCGTCATCGAAAAAT
Organism: Candidatus Gallimonas merdae; assembly: GCA_904419525.1. Lineage (GTDB taxonomy): Bacteria > Bacillota > Clostridia > Christensenellales > Borkfalkiaceae > Gallimonas > Gallimonas merdae. The sequence goes on along the minus strand of CAJFRT010000011.1, from coordinate 70,730 downwards.
ACGACCTCCTCGTCATCTCGGACGAGATCTACGCGGAACTCACCTATGGCGGCGCGCACTGCTCCGTCGCATCGCTTGCGGACATGCGGGAGCGCACGATCCTGCTCTCCGGCTTTTCCAAGGCGTTTGCCATGACGGGCTGGCGCATCGGATATGCCTGCGCGCCCGAAGCGATCGACGCCGCCATGCTCAAAGTGCATCAGTATACCATGCTCTGCGCGCCGCGCATCGCCCAGCACGCCGCCGTCCAGGCGCTTTCGGGCGGATTTGCGGACGGGTTCGCCGCCGTGACGCAGATGCGCACGGAGTATGACCGCCGCCGCAGATTCCTCGTGGGCGCGCTGAACGGTCTGGGGCTGAGCTGTTTTGAACCGCGCGGGGCGTTCTATGTCTTTCCGTCCGTCCGTGCGACGGGGCTCACGGGCGAGCAGTTCGCCGAACGTCTTCTCATGGAGGAGCAGGTGGCCGTCGTTCCCGGAAACGCGTTCGGCGCGTGCGGGGAATCGCACGTGCGCTGTTCGTATGCGACGGGCATGGACGAACTGCGCGAGGCGGTCGCCCGTATTTCCCGATTTGTTGAAAAATTGCGGAAAAATGACTGACGCGGGACAAAGCGGTTGACAAACGCGCCCGATTGCCGTATAATGTAAGGGTGAAAGAGCCCGTGACTTCGCCGTGAAGTCACGGGTCTTTCGGAGACTCCCGCACAAAAGGCAGCTGCGGGGGTCAATTTAGGTTTTTCGAGCAAATGCTCCGAAAAAAAGCGAGGGTAAGAAAAAAGATGGCAGAATTTCTCATGACGCAGCAGGGGTACGAGGAGGCGGTCAAAAAACTCGAGTATCTCCGGAAAGTCAAGCGCGAGGAGATCGTGCAGCGCATTGCCGAGGCGCGCAGCCACGGCGATCTTTCCGAGAATGCGGAATACGACGCGGCGCGCAACGAGCAGGCGTCCAACGAGCGCGCGATCGAGGAGCTGGAATTTCAGGTCAAAAACGCCAGAGTCATCGAAGAGAACGCGGACAACTCCGCGGTGCATTTCGGATCGGTCGTTCGGGTGCACGACGTGGACTTCGATGAGGACGTGGAATATACCATCATGGGCACGACGGAAGCCGACCCCATGAAGAACATCATCTCCAACGAATCTCCCGTCGGCGCGGCGCTCATGGGCAGAAAGGTGGGGGACACCGTCACGGTCCAGGCGCCCAACGGCGAATATAAACTGAAGATCCTTAAAATCAACTGACAGGCATGGAAGAAATCGTCAACGGCGCGGACGGCAGCGAGCTCATCGAGCAGGCGCGCATCCGCCGCGAAAAACTGAAAAAACTCAGCGAGGAAGGGAATAATCCCTATCTGAAAACAAAGTACTCCGTCACGGCCCGGTCGGGTCAGGTGAAGGGGGACTTTTCCGCGTGGGAAGGCAGGGAAGTCTCCGTTGCGGGGCGGCTCATGTCCCGCCGCGTCATGGGGAAGGCCTCCTTTTCGCATATCCGCGACGGCGAGGGGGACATTCAGATCTACGTCACCCGCCAGGACGTCGGCGAGGACGTGTACGCCTCCTACAAAAAGGATTACGACATCGGCGACATCGTCGGCGTGGTCGGAACGGTGTTCCGGACGCAGACGGGCGAGGTGACCATTCACGCGACGCACCTTGAAATGCTTACAAAGTCGCTGCTCCCGCTGCCCGAAAAGTACAACGGGCTGCAGAACGTGGACATGAAGTACCGTTTGCGGCACGTCGATCTCATCATGAATTCGGACGTGCGCGAGACGTTCGCCCGCCGCGCTGCGATCCTGCGCGAGATCAGGGCCTACCTCGACGGCCACGGCTACATGGAGGTGGAGACGCCCGTTCTGCTGACGCTTGAGATCGGTGCGGACGCGCGCCCCTTCAGGACGCACCACAACGCCCTGGACATCGACATGTACCTGCGCATCGAGACGGAGCTCTACCTGAAAAGGCTGATCGTAGGCGGGTATGAAAAGGTCTACGAGGTGGGGCGCATCTTCCGCAACGAGGGCATGGATTCCTCCCATAACCCCGAGTTCACCACCATCGAAATGTACCAGGCGTACGTGGATTACAAGTACATGATGGACTTCATCGAGGGGCTCTACAAGCACGTCGCCGAAAAGGTGTGCGGCACGCTGGAAGTGCCCTTCCGCGGCAACGTCATCGACCTTTCGCACTGGGAGCGGCTGACCATGACCGAGGCCGTGAAGAAATATTCGGGCGTGGATTTCGCGGCGCTCTCGTCGGACGAGGAGGCGCGCGCCGCGGCTGCGGAGCACGGCGTGGAGCTCGAGGACGGCAAGGACACGAAGGGCCACATTCTTTCGGCATTCTTCGACGCGTTCGTCGAGGACAAGCTCATTCAGCCCACGTTCATCTACGATTATCCCGTGGAGATCTCGCCGCTCGCCAAGCGCAAGCCGGAGGATCCTTCCATGACCGAACGGTACGAGTACTTCATCTGCGGCATGGAGATGGGAAACGCGTTCTCCGAGCTCAACGACCCCATCGACCAGCGCGCCCGCATGGAAGAACAGGCGGCGAAAAAGCGCGCCCAGGGAGCGAACGCCGAGGTGGACGAGGACTTTTTGAATGCGCTCGAATACGGCATGCCCCCCACGGGCGGCCTGGGAATGGGCGTGGATCGCCTCGTCATGCTGCTCACGGACAGCGCGAGCATTCGCGACGTCCTCTTGTTCCCCACGATGAAACCCAAAAAATAAACACGCGGGGCACGGAGCTTTTCCGTGCCCTTTTAAGGAGACCGCTTTGGACGCACGCATCACCAAACAGAGACTTGGCAACCTCATTTCATACGACTGGCTGAAAATGCTCGTCACCATCGTCGTCTTCGTTCTCGTGCTCGTGCTGCTCTTTACGATGACGGCGACCCGCCCGAAGAACACGCAGGAATACAGCATCTATGCCTATACCGACCTGACCGCGACGTCGTCCTTTACCAATCTCGGGGACACGCTCGAAGAAAGGGATGTGCTGTCGTATGACATTCTTGCGATCAATTCGGAGAGTTTCGCGGGCAACAACTATGCCTCCGCCACCTATTCCGCGCGCCGTGCCGCGGGGCAGGGGACGGTCATGTTCATCACGGACAACCCCGTCTATGAGACGGACGACAACGGCGATTATGTGCTGGACGAGGACGGAAACCGCGTTCTTGCGTCCAATTCCGAGCTGTATAACTTTGCAATGGGCATGGCGTACAGCGCGGATACCCGCAGTTCGCCCGCCGTGTACGATACGCAGTATTACATGCAGCTGTGCGAAGAATATCTCGTGCAGTTCTTCGGCGACGACTGGGCGGACAGCGATGCGCTGGACGGGGCCACGACGCCCGAACAGAGCTTTTCCCGCCGCAACGACGGGGACAAGCGGTACAAGACGGAGGAGCAGCGCGCACAGGGGATCGCCGACGAGCGCGAACGCCTTCTTAAACTGCGCGGGGATTATCTTGCGGTGTCCGCCGCCTTTGAGGACGGCACGTTCTCGCACACCGTGTACGAGGGGACGCGCAGCGACGGCAACGGCGGAACCGAGACATATTCGTCCGCGCTCGGCATCGACGTCGGGGGACTGAACGGCCTGAAAAATCTGCTCTATTACACCGATTCGGAGGGCGTCCGCACGACGGAGAACGTCAACCTGTCCATTCTGTACAACAACTATCTTGACGGAAGCGACCTGTGCTTTGAAACAGTCTCCTTCCTGCGCTATCTGCTCGACACGTACAAGGAGTGATGCGCTGTCATATCGCGGACATGCTCCGCGCGCAGAAAAGACATATCTCATTCCATACGCCCGGGCACAAGCGGGCGGGCGCGGACATCACCGAGCTCTCCTATTCGGACGATCTGTCCGATCCGACGGGCGTTCTCGCGCTCGCGCAGGCGGACGCTGCGCGCATTCTCGGCGCGGACGCAAGTTTCTTTCTGACGGACGGCTCCACGAGCGGCATCTACGCCATGCTCTTTGCCCTGCGCCGTGCGGGAAAAATGCGGGTCGCGGTGTCCGTCTATGCGCATAAGAGCGTCTTTCATGCGTGCGAAGCGCTGGGCATGACGCCCGTGTACATCGCGCAGGGCATACGGGAGGGGATCCCCTGTCAGCCGACGGAGGACGCGCTTTCGCAGGCGCTTTCGCAGGCGGACGCGCTCCTTCTGACGTCGCCCGACTATTACGGGTTTTTTCCGCCGCTTGCGGCGGCGCGCGCGCTGTGCGGCGGCGCGGGCAAACCGCTCCTTGCGGACGGCGCACACGGCTCGCACCTGCACGGAACGCCCATGCACGCGGCGAACTTTGCGGACATGTGGGTGGACGGCGTGCACAAATCGCTTCCCGCGCTCACGCAGGGCGCCGTCGTCTCGGCAAAGGGAACGTGGACGCGGTTTCTTGCGGAGGGCGTGGAATTTTTCCGGACTTCGTCGCCCTCCTATCTCATTCTCGCAAGCATCGAATACGCCCTCAAATACCCGTCGGACAGCCGGACGGAGGCGGCGGCCGTGCGGGCGAAAAGGGAGCTCGGCGCGCTTGACAACGACGACTGGACCAAGATCGTGGTGCCCTTCGGGTCGTGTGCGGACGCGGCGCAGAGCTTCCTCGAACGCCGGGGCGTATATCCGGAATTCAATGACGGAAACTATCTGATGTTCTATCTGTCGCCCGCCACGCGCGTGCGGCAGCTGAAAAAACTTGTGCGGCTGTGCCGCCCGCTTGCGCGCGGGGAACTTTGTTCCGATGCTCCGGTCGCGGGCATGGTGGGGGGAAAGACGGTCACAATGCGCCTGTCCGAGGCGGTCGGCCGCACCTGTGCGCGGGCATGCGGCATCGTTCCGCCCTGCGTGCCCCTCATCGCCCGGGGCGAGGTCGTGACGCCGCAGGCAGTGCAGAGACTTCTCAAAGCGAAGCACACGTTCGGCCTGACGGACGGAAAAATTCTGGTATTCGGGGAATAACGATGCGGCAGCTCTTTCGCACGACAACGGCATACCGCGCGCTCTCGGGGAGCGCTGCGCAGGGGGAGGCGGCACACTTCACGCTCGTCCTCTTTCCGGACGCGAAGTATCTGCGCGTCTATCTTGCCGAATGCGCCAAGGCGTTTTTCGGGGCGGAAGAGGGCACGCGTACGGCGCGGCTCATCGATGAAGAGAGCTATGCCGACTGCCTCTTTTATCCGGCCGCAGGCGGAAAACTGACGGCGGAGGCGGCGGGCGCCATCTCGGACGAGAGCATTCTGCGCCCCGTCGAGGGGACAAAAAAGCTGTTTGTGCTGGACGCCTTTCAGTCGGTCACGCCCCTCGTGCAGAATAAACTTCTGAAACTTCTGGAAGAACCTCCCGCGGGGGTGTACTTCCTTGCGGGGGCCACCGCCGAGCACACGGTGCTCCCCACGGTGCTCTCCCGCGCCAACGTCCGCAGAGTCCCGCCCTTTTCGGAGCGGGAGGCGGCGGAGGCGCTCGCCCGTATGCACCCGGAGGCCGGGGACGTGCGTGCCGCGGCGGCCGCGTGCGGAGGCGTGCTGTCCGTCGGCGAAGATCTTCTCGCGGGCGGCGGCGAGGATTTCCGCCTTGCGGAGCAGTTTCTCGCGGGCGGGGACACGGCGCAGGTGTGCCGCGCGGCGGGCGAACGCGGAAAGACGTTTTTCGCGGCGCTGCGGCTGGTGCTGCGCGACGTGCTCTTATACCGGACGGGACAGGAGCGGTTCGCCGTTCTGTCCGATCCGCAGCTGAAACAGCTGGCGGCGCGCTATCCTGCGGGCGCAGCCATTGCCGCGATCGGCTTTGTGACGGACGCGGAGCGGGAGATCCAGTTCAACGCCAATCCGGCGCAGGCGGCGCTTGCGCTCGCGCTGCGTATCGGCGAAGAGAGAGAACGGTCCGAACGCTGTTCATCGCCCGGGCGCGGAGCCTGACGTGCGGCGCGCGGTCCGGACCAACATCATGAGAGGAGGCAGTTGTCATACCCATGGCACAGGTTGTCGTAGTTAAATTTCAGAAGGGCTGTAAGCCCTATTATTTCGGGGCGGGCGGTCACACGCTTGCCAAGGGGCAGGGCGTCGTCGTGGAGACGTCGCGCGGGCTGGAATATGCCGTCGTCGTCGATCCGGCGCGCGAGGTGCCCGACGAAGCGGTCGTGCAGCCCCTAAAAAACGTCATACGTCCTGCCACGGAGCGGGACGAGGCGATCCTCGCCGAACACGAGGCGCGCCGCGGCGAGGCGATGCGCATCTGCAAGGAAAAGATCGCGGCGCACGGGCTTCCGATGAAGCTCATCGACTGCGAGTTCACCTTCGACGGCAGCAAGGTGGTGTTCACGTTCACGGCGGAGAGCCGCGTGGACTTCCGCGAACTCGTGCGGGATCTTGCCTCCGTGTTCCATCTGCGCATCGAGCTGCGCCAGGTCGGGATCCGCGACGAGGCGCGCATTCTGGGCGGGATCGCCCCGTGCGGCAGGGAGGTCTGCTGCGCGGGCTGTATGCCCGATTTCAAAAAAGTCAGCATCAAGATGGCCAAAAATCAGGGTCTTTCCCTCAATCCGGGCAAGATCAGCGGATTGTGCGGGCGGCTGATGTGCTGTCTTGCCTATGAGGACGACTATTATGCTTCGGCATGCAAAAAGGTGCCCAAACTCGGCGCGGCGGTGGCCACGCCGGAGGGCAGGGGCACGGTCGTCTCCGTCAACATGCTCAAACTGGAAGTGCGCGTCAAGATCGAAAAGGACGGCGCGCTCGTCTACCGCGATTTCCCGGCCGATCAGGTGCAGCGCGCCGAGGCCGAGCGCCCCGAACGTCCTGAACGGGAGGAACGCCCCGAAGGGGAGGAGACGGAGCCCGAAAAGCGCCCCGAGCGGCCGGAAAAGCCCGAGCGTTCCGAGCGCGGCGGACAGCAGGAGCGGCGCAAGGACCGCGGGAACGGCCGCAATGCGGAGCGGCAGCAGCGCCCGGCGGACGGCGCGGCAAACGGCCGGCGCCGCGAAAAACGGCCCGATCACAAAAATCGAGGCGAGCGCCCCGCAAACGACGGCCGCGGGCAGGGCAAGCGCCCCGGCAACGGCCGTCCGGAAGGGGATCAGCCCGAAAAAAATTCCTGAAAATCCCGTCCGCAGTGCGGGCAAAAGACTTTACGCGCGGGAAAAGTTGTGATATAATAAAGGCAAGATTTCTATGCGGAGGTTATCGAAATGGCACACGTGATTTCGGACGAATGCATCTCCTGCGGCGCTTGCGCGGACACCTGCCCCGTCAACGCGATCGCTCCCGGCGACACGAAGTATGTCGTCGATCCCGATGCCTGCATCGATTGCGGCGCCTGCGAAGACGGCTGCCCCGTCGGCGCGATCAAGGCGGAGTAAACACAATTCAGAAGATCCGCTGCCTGTGCAGCGGATTTTTTCTTGATCGGGGAAAATTCCCCGCCGGAGGCGGCGGACATGCAGGTGGAAGAAGAACTGCTCATCGGAAATTACCGCATTTTACAGGACACCGCGCTGTATCGTTTCACGTCGGACGCGGTGCTTTTGGCGCGCTTTCTCAGGGCAAAGCGCGGGGAAAAGGTTGCTGATTTCTGTTCGGGCAGCGGGATCGTCGGCCTGCATTTTTTTGCGGAGAACACGGGCGTGGAACAGGTCACGCTCTTTGAGATGCAGCCCGAGCTCGCGCAGATGAGCGGGCACACCGTGGCGCTCAACCATTTGGAACAGATCTTCTGCGTGGAGAACGTGCGCCTGCAGGAGATCCCCGCGCGCTACGTCGAGGCATTTTCGCTCATTCTGTGCAATCCGCCCTATGAGCGGGGCGGCTTTGAAAACGCCGACCAAAGGAAGGCGCTGTGCAGAAAGGAGCTGTCCCTGACGCTGGACGAACTGTGCACGGCGGCGGCGCGGTGCCTGAAATTCGGCGGGAGGTTCGCGCTCATTCATCGGGCGGACAGGCTATCCGAGGTCGTCTATACCCTGCACGACCACGGGCTGGAAGTCAAAAAAATACAGCCCGTCTGCGGGAAAACGGGCGCAAAGCCGTATGCCGTGCTCGTTGCCGCCGTCAAGGGCGGCCGGCCGGGGACGGAGCTTCTGCCCGCGGTCGCCAACCAAAGGGAGGGAACATGATCAGTTTTGTCGCGACGCCCATCGGGAATCTGAAAGACATCACGCTGCGCGCGCTCGACGCGCTCCGGGAAGCGGACGCCGTGTTCTGCGAGGACACCCGCCGCACGCTCGGCCTGCTCAACGCCTATGAGATCAGAAAGCCCCTGTTCTCCTGTCACAAGTTCAACGAACGGGAGGCGGCGGCGCGCATTCTGGAACTCTCGCGCGAGGGGAAAAAGGTCTGCATCGTCTCGGACGCCGGCATGCCCGTCGTCTCCGACCCGGGGCGGGAAGTGTGCCGCATTCTCCGGGAAGCGGGCGAGGAGTACACCGTCCTTCCGGGGGCGAACGCGGCCCTTTGCGCGCTCGTGCTGTCCGCGTTTCCCGCCGATCGCTTCACGTTTATCGGGTTTCTGCCCGAAAAGAAGTCGGAAAGGGCGGAACTGCTCGCGCGCTACGCCTCCGCCGGGGAGACGCTGATCTTTCACTGCGCCCCGCAGGACGTGGACGGTTATGTCGCGGCGATGTTCGCCGCATTCGGCGACCGCCGCGCGTGCGCCGTCCGCGAGATCACGAAATTGCATGAGGAGAGCCGGGAATTCCGTCTGTCCGAAGGGCTCGCGGGGGAAAAGCGCGGGGAATACGTTCTGGTCGTCGAGGGTGCGCCGCAGGCGGAAAATCCGCTGAACGCGCTCTCCGTGCGCGAACACGTGCTCGCCTACATGGAGCAGGGGCTGGACAAAAAGGAGGCGCTCAAACGCACCGCCCGCGATCGGGGCGTGTCCAAGAGCGACATCTATCGCGAAACGATCGATCTGTAAAGGGCCGGGACGGGCGAAAACCGTTCCGTTTTCCGGGGAAAGGCCGCAAAAAGAGGGGACGCGCCGCAGAATGCGGCGCTTTTTTGTTTGTTTCACAAAGCGCGAAAATCTGCGAATGTGTGAGAAATGTGGAATTTTTACGGAAAAGGGCTTGTCTTTCTTTTCGCGGGGTAGTATAATAGACCCATGCTTACCGAAGCGTTTCCCAAACTGAATGATTCGCGCGCCGTGCTCGGACTGCGCGCGTTTTTGCGTTCGGGCTGGTTCATCGGCGTCGTTGTTCTGCTGATGGCCTGTTCCGAACTTTTTTCTCTGGAACTGTACGTCATCTACGCTTTTGCGGTGCTCGGGCTCGTCATCGTGCTCTTTTCGGAGGACACGCTGCCCATTGTCCCCATGGTCGTGTGCGGGTACATGCTGTTTTCCGCAAAGAACAATCCGGGCAAACACCCGGACGGGCTCTTTTCCCAGCCGTATGCGCAGGTTGCCCTGATCTTTGCGATCGCGGTCATTGCGGTGCTCCTCATCGGCCGGCTCGTCTCCAAGCTCATGCAGCGTAAAAAGCGCGGCGTCCCCAGACTGCTCGGCGGGTTTGCGCTTCTGGGGCTCTCCTATCTGCTCGGTGGGGTCGCGTCTCCCTACTATGACGGGGAGTCGGTTTTTTTCGGGTTCGTGCAGATCGCCGCGCTTTCGGGTTTTTATTTCTATTTCTACTTTACGGTGGACTGGGACAAGGCCCCCGAAGATTATGTGGCGCTGCTGTTCATGATCGTCGGCGTGGGCGTGTTTGCCGAAGTGATCGGCACTTACTTCAATCCGGGCGCGCCCGGGCTGGACGGTTCGGGTGACAGGGGCAATCTTTACACGGGCTGGGGCGTATGGAACTGCGTGGGCTGCGTCATGGCGATGTGTATGCCGGCGCCCATCTATTTTGCAGTCAAAAAGAAGCATGGCTGGATCTACACGCTGATCTCCTGCGTCTACTATCTGGGCGTCATTCTCACGCAGAGCCGCGGCTCCATTCTGTTTGCAAGCGTCGTCTTTCTTGCGTGCGCCGTCTATAATCTTGTCAGGGCGAAGGGAAAGGAAAAGATCTGGAGCGCCATCGTGTACGGCGCGTTGCTGCTGGGGGGACTGTGCGCGTTCCTCATCTTCCCCAATCAGCTCTCCGATATCTTCAAATCCCTTCTGGAAGCGGGCCTGAACGATTCCGGCCGGCTCGATCTGTATGACCAGTGCTGGGATGTGTTCAAAAAGTTCCCTGCGTTCGGCGTTGGCTGGTACGACGCGCCCGGCATTCAGCTTGCCAACGGGCAGATGCTCCCCAACGGCGATCCGGGGCTGGAGGGGTACTTTATTCCGGGATTCGCGCACAACACGTTCTTCCAGCTCATTGCCATGGGCGGCGTGTTTGCGTTCATTGCGTACCTCATTCACCGCGCGCAGACCATTCTCATGGTGCTGCGCGACCCCACGCCCACCAAGGTGGTGGCATTCCTTTGCATCTGTTCCATGCTGCTGACCAGCCTTGTCGACAACCACGTGTTCAACATGGGGCCCGGGCTCCTGTACTCCGTTCTGCTCGTGTTTTCGGAGATGGAACGCCCCGCCTCCAAAAAAGAATGACCGGAATGGAAAGCGCTTCCGCAATGTATGCGGAAGCGCTTTGTCTGTGTCAACGAAATCCCCGCGCCCGACGCAAAGCGGCGCACGGGCATGGCCGAAGCCGCCGCGGGGTTCGGGAAAGACGAATGATGAAACGATCGTCCGGACGTACAGGTCGCCGCGCCCGAAGCGCCGGAATAGTAAACCCCCCGGAACTCGCGTTCCGGGGGGTTTACTATATGATAAGGGGGAAAAATGATGAGCTGTTTCATGCCGTCCGCAAGGAGCTGTCTCACTTGCTTTTGACACCCATATTATAACCGCCCTTATGCGAAATGTAAAATATTTCGTCGAAAATTTTCAAAAAAATTTTTTCTGTGAATTTATCGCAAAGCGCATAAAATTCTTTCATAAAGTGACTTAAAAATTATAAATACGCACAGTCGGACGGGATTTTACAGGATTCTGCAGAAAAGACAGCCCAGGATCAGACTTGCAAAGTTGGAAAACAGGGCGATCAGAACGGGCTTTGTCAGATTTTTCCTGCTCCCCGCAAAGTACACGGCGGAAATGAAAAACACCGTCTCGCTGGAGCCGTACGCCACGCAGGCGCACCGCGCGATGTAGCTGTCCGCGCCGTATGCGGAAAGGATCTCGGAAAGCAGGGCCGTGGAGCCGCTCCCCGAAAAGGGTTTGAGCAGAACGAGCTTTCCGATCTCGGGCGGAATGCCCAGGAAGCGGAACACGGGCGCAAGTCCCTGTGTCAGCCGGGCGGAGAGTCCGCTCTGCTCGAACAGTTCGGAGAGGATGAGGACGGACACCAGGTAGGGGAAGAGGGAGACGACAAGGGGGATCGCGCCCTTGACGCCCTCGGTAAAGCAGTCGTACAGCCGGACCTTTCTGATCAGGGCGTAGACAAACAGGGCCGCGAACAGCAGGGGAATGATCAGGGCGGCATATTTCATGTGCGCTTCCTCGTGACGAATACGAGCACGGCGCCCAGAAGGGTGGAAAACAGCGTCGCCAGCAGGGTGGGAAGAAAGATATCGGCGGGGGACGCGGCGCCCGCGGCGGCGCGCAGGGCGACGACGGTCGTGGGCAGAAGCTGCAGGCTCGTCGCGTTCAGCACGAAGAGCATATCGGCGGCATAGCCGTTGCGCGCGTTCAGAAATTTCTGCGTGGCGGCGACGCCGGGCGGCGTGGGCGCGCCCGGAAGCCCCAGCACATTCGCGGCAAGGTTCTGGCAGGCGAGCGAGACGGCCTCCCTGTCGTCGGAGCGGAACAGCCTGCGCGCCGCGGGGAACAGTCCCTTTGCAAGCCGGTCGGATAGACCGCTTTGTTCAAGCACTTTGAAAAAGCCCAGCCAGACGCAGTACGAGGCGAGCAGGGCAAGGGAGACGGTCGCCGCCTTCTGCCCGCCCGCAAGCATGGCCGGAAGAAACCCTTCGGGGTCGGCGATGAGGAAGATGACCGCCGCGGCCAGAAACACGGCGGCAAAGATGATATTCATAGGGTATTGTATGTCCGCGGCGCACCGCAGCATGCGCATTTTCTGTGCAGACAGAGTATTTCTGCACAATTGGGCGATTTTTGGTACATCGAATATGGTATAATAAAAGTGAGTTTTTTATAAGGGAGAAAATCATGCAGCCACACAAAAAAATTTTCTGCGGGGCAAGAGTTCGTGACGTGAGAAGCGGGCGGGAAGGAATGATCGAAGATATCGACGAAGTGTCCGGGCTTGTCGAGGTCGTGTTTGACCCCGTTGCGGAGCATTTTTCCGAGGAGGCTTTTCAAAACGGAACGCTGGCTGTCATATCCACACCCCCGCCTCCCCCTCCGCCTCCCCCTCCTTCCCTTCTACCGCCTCCGCCGTCTCCGCCGGATAAGCTGAAGGGGACGGTGCTCTGCTGTCCCGTCTGCGGGGAAGTTCTGCCTCGGACAGGCACAAAGTCCGTATTGTGCCCGGGATGCTATCGGGAAATGAATCTTGAAATTAAGCATGATGGCAGGTTGGTGATCTCCATGTTGTGTCCCGATCCTGAAATACTGGACGGGAGACTGATCCGCGGGCGCGGAAACGAAACAGAAAAAGACGGCGGTGCGGCGCGCGGATGAGCGCCGCACCGCGCTTTTTGTTATGCGGAACATTTGTCCGCGGCAAAAAAATTATCATCGACCGCTTGACAAGCGTCCGCCCAAGCGGTACAATAGGACCATGGAAGTTTCAGGATGTCATTTCAACGCCATGCGTACCGTGTTTGCAATGCAAATACGGTAGTTTGGCGTGTCGTCATAATCGAAAAGAAAGGTCCGCCGAACGGCGGGCTTTTTTGTTTGTACGCAGGCTTGCCGCGGCGGAAAACGGAGGTTTTCATGAATCAGCTCGGCAGCAGAATTCTCAGAACGCAGCGGCTCGTCCTGCGGCCCTTTTGCGCGGGGGACGCCGGTCAGGCGTATGCAAACTGGATGGCCGATCCCGAGGTCGCCCGCTACCTCACCTGGGCGCCGCACACGGACATTGCCTTTACGGGGCGGCTTCTCGCCGCGTGGGAGGCCGAGTCCGGCCTGGACGACGTCTATCATTGGGCGATCACGCTGCGCGCGGACGGCGAAGTGGTGGGCGACATCAGCGTGGTCTCGCTCGACAAGCGCACGGAGAGCGCACAGCTCGGCTGGTGCCTTTCGCGCAGGCTCTGGGGAAGGGGACTGATGACGGAGGCGGTCGGGCGCGTCGTCGACTATCTCTTTTCCGAAGTCGGCCTTTACCGCATTGCGGCAAGACACGTCGTGCAGAACGCCGCATCGGGCAGGGTGATGGAAAAGTGCGGCATGCGGGCGGAAGGGGTGCTGCGCGGCGACTGGCGCATGCTCTCTACGGGGGAGCATGCGGACGTCTGCGTGCACGCGATCCTGCGCGGGGAATGGGAGCGGCGGCGCACCGGCGCGGCGCGCTGGGTGAATGCGTTTCCGGAGCGCTTTCCGGACTGACGCGCGGGGCAAAACAGTTTACATTTTTTCGGAAATACAGTATAATGGGCGGGAAAGAAAGACCGCAGGGAGTCAAAATGAAAAAACCTTACTATGTGACGACGGCGATCGCCTATACTTCCGGCAAGCCGCACATCGGAAACACTTACGAAGCGATCCTGACGGACGCCATCGTGCGCTACAAGAAGCTGCAGGGCTATGACGTGCGCTTCCAGACGGGCACGGACGAGCACGGCCAGAAGATCGAAGAAAAGGCCGCCGCGGCGCACGTCACGCCCAAGGCGTACGTGGACAAGGTGGCAAACGTCATCCGCACGATCTGGGACGGCGTGAACGTCGGCTACGACAAGTTTATCCGCACGACGGACGCAGACCACGTAAAGACCGTGCAGAAGATCTTCCGCAAGTTCTATGAACAGGGAGACATCTACAAGGGCGAGTACGAGGGCTGGTACTGCACGCCCTGCGAGAGCTTCTGGACGGAGAGCCAGCTCGTCGGCGGCAAGTGTCCCGACTGCGGCAGAGAGGTGAAGCGGGCCAAGGAAGAGGCCTATTTCTTCCGCATGGGCAAGTATGCCGACCGCCTCATCGCGCACATCGAAAGTCACCCCGACTTCATTCGTCCCGTCTCGCGCAAGAACGAGATGATGAACAATTTCCTGAAAAAGGGATTGCAGGATCTGTGCGTCTCGCGCACGTCGTTCAAGTGGGGGATCCCCGTCGACTTTGACGAAAAGCACGTCGTCTACGTCTGGCTGGACGCGCTCACCAACTACATTTCCGGCCTGGGGTACGACCCGGACGGCGCAAGCGGGGAACTCTATGACACCTACTGGCGCAGCGCGGAAAAGCTGCACGTCATCGGCAAGGACATCGCGCGTTTCCACACCATCTACTGGCCCATCTTTCTGATGGCGCTCGGCGAGCCGCTGCCCGATCACGTCTTTGCGCACCCGTGGCTGTTGCAGGGGGGCGAAAAGATGAGCAAGTCGCGCGGCAACGTCATCTATGCGGACGACCTTGCCTCCGTGTTCGGTGTGGACGCGGTGCGCTATTTCGTGCTGCATGAAATGCCCTATGAGGGCGACGGCACGATCACGTGGGAGCTGGTCTGCGAGCGGGTCAATTCCGACCTCGCCAACACGCTGGGCAACCTTGTGCGGCGCACGCTCGCGATGAGCAGGAAGTACTTCGGCGGCGTGACTGCGGACATGGGGGCCGCGGAGCCCGTGGACGACGACCTGAAAGCCGCCGTCACGGGGGCGGCGGAAAAGGTCACGGCATGCATGGAGGAGCTGCGTATCGCCGATGCGCTCAACGAGCTGTTCGTCATCTTCCGCCGCGCCAACAAATATATCGATGAGACGATGCCCTGGGCACTCGGCAAGGACGAGACGAAAAAAGCCCGCCTTGCGACGTTGCTCTATAACCTGACCGAGAGCATTCTGACGGGCGCGAGCCTTCTTGCGCCCTTCCTGCCCGGCACGGCGGAGCGGATCGCGGCCTACCTGAATGCGCCGCTCAAGACGCTCGAAGAGTGCGTCGTGTTCGGCGTGTATCCGAGCGGAAATCAGATCGCGGAGACGGACGAGGCGCTCTTTGCCCGGTTCGACTGGAAGGAGGTCGCCCCCCGCGTGGAGGAGATCCGCAGGGCGCAGAAAGCGGAATACGAGCGCGAAAACGTCGGCGCGGAGCAGGCGGCGCAAAAAGAAGCGGACGTTCCCGCAAAATGTGAGATCACGATCGACGACTTTGCAAAAGTCGAACTTAAGGTAGGCGAGGTCATCGCCTGCGAGCGCGTGCCCAAGTCCTCCAAGCTCCTGCACGAGACCATTCGCGTGGGCGGCGAGGTGCGTTCCGTCGTTTCGGGGATCGCAAAGTGGTATACGCCGGAGGAGATGGTGGGCAAAAAAGTGGTGCTCGTCACCAATCTGAAGCCCGTCAAGCTGTGCGGCGTGCTGTCTGAGGGCATGGTGCTGTGCGCGGAGGACGCGGAGGGCAACCTTTCGCTGATCGCGCCCGAAAAGGCGATGCCGGACGGGGCGGGGATCCGCTGATGTTCCTCGACGTCCACGCCCATTTTGCGGAAGAAGGATACGATATTCCCGCAGAACGGGAGAAGATCCGCGCCGCGGGCGTCGTGCGCGTCATTCTTGCGGGCGACACCGTCGCGCACAGCCGCATGCACCGCGATCTGTGTGCACAGTATCCGGAGCTGTATTTCACGGCGGGAGTCCATCCGTCCGAGGCGGCGGGCTTTTCGGCCGGGACACCGGACGAGCTGCGCGCTCTCCTGCGGGAGGGGAAGTGCGTGGCTGTGGGGGAGATCGGGCTGGATTACCACTGGGACACGCCCGACCGCCGCGTGCAGCAGAGCGTGTTCTCCGCCCAGCTGGAGCTGGCCCATGCGCTCGCGCTGCCCGTGCAGATCCATTCGCGCGACTGCTGCGCCGACATGCTTGCCATGCTGCGCGAACGGCGGGAGCTGCTCGGACACGGCTTTCTGATGCACTGCTATTCGCACGGCGCGGCGAATCTGGACGATTTTCTGGAGCTGGGCGCCCGCTGTTCCTTCGGCGGCGTGGCCTGTTTCAACAATGCCAAAAACGTGTGGGAGAGCGTGCGCGCCTGTCCTGCCGACCGGATCCTCTCGGAAACGGACAGCCCCTATCTGTCCCCGTTCCGCGGCGAAAAGAACACGCCCGCAAACATTCCCGTCATCGTGCGGCGCCTCGCGCAGCTGCGCGCAGAGGAGCCGGAAGCGCTCGCGGCGCAGATCATGGAGAACGCGCGCGTTCTCTTTCCGAAATTGGGGTGAATCATGGACACATACGTTTACAGGATCGGAAACAATCTGTATGTCAATCTGACCAACCGCTGTTCCAACCGCTGCACGTTCTGCGTGCGCAACGGCAAGGAGACGTTCGAGGGCTATGCGCTCTGGCTCAGGGACGGCGAACCGTCCGCCGGGCAGATCGAACGGGCGCTGGGGGAGTGCGACTGCGACGAGGTCGTGTTCTGCGGCTTCGGCGAGCCAACCTACCGCCTGGACGTCATGCTGGAAGTGTGTGACTATGTACACGCGCATCGGAAAAAGACGCGCCTGAACACCAACGGCCACGGAAGCGTCATCAACGGACGGGACATCGCGCCCGAACTTGTCGGCAAGCTGGACGGCATCAACATTTCGCTCAACGCGTCCGAGGCAAAGCTCTACGATAAGATCTGCCGCCCGATCAATCCGGACACGGCGTTTGACTCCATGCTCTTTTTTGCGTCCGCCTGCCGCGAAAACGGCCTCAACTGCTGGTTTTCCGTGGTGGACTGCATCGGCGAAGCGGAGATCGAGGCCTGCCGCGGCGTTGCCGCGCGGGTGGGCATTCCCCTGCGCGTGCGTCCGACCATCGAATAAAAACCGTGAGAGCCGCTGCCCATGGCAGACGGCTCCCTTTGTTCATTTGTAAGGAGGGCCGTTCCCTCAGTGTCAGTTTGTGCGCGGCGGCCCGCCCTATGTGAGGAAAGAAATGGAAGAGATCCGGGAAATCCTTGCCAGAAACAATTTTTATTTCAAAAAGAAATTCGGCCAGAATTTTCTGACCGATCCCAATCTGCTCGGCGCGATCGTGCGCGACGCGGGCGTGGACGAAAAGACGACCGTTCTGGAGATCGGCGCGGGAGCGGGTGCGCTCACGCGCGCGTTGTCCGCGGCCGCAGGGAAGGTGCTCGCCTATGAGATCGACACGTCCCTCAGGCCCGTGCTTGCGCAGACGCTTGCGGGCTGCGAGAACGTGGAGGTCGCGTTCGGCGATTTTCTGCGCGCCGATCTCCGTGCGATCGAGGCGGAGCTCGGACATTACCGCGTCGTCGCCAATCTTCCCTACTATGTCACCACGCCCGTCATGATGCGCTTTCTGGAGGAGGCGTCCTGCTGCGACGGGGTCACCGTCATGGTGCAGGAGGAGGTCGCCGACCGCTTTACGGCGCAGGCCGGCACGCCCGAATACGGTGCGGTCACGGCGGCGATCGCCCTCAGGGGGGAAGCGCGCATCGTGCGCCGGGTGCCGCGCACCATGTTCACGCCCCGTCCCAACGTCGATTCCGCCGTCGTGCGCATCGACTTTGAACAAGATCGCATTCCCGTGCGGAGCGTCGGCGCCTACCGCGCGGTGGTGCGGTGTGCCTTTTCGGGCAGAAGAAAGACGCTTGAAAACAACCTGATGAACACCTTCCGGCTCTCGCGCGAACAGGCGAAAGAGATGCTTTCGGAGGCGGGTATCGCGGACATGGCGCGGGGGGAGACGCTCACGCCCGCACAGTTCGCGCGCCTTGCCGATGTTCTGACGGAGCACCGCTGCACGGACGGACAGTGACGTCCGCAAAAACATATAACGGGAGGAAAAAACATGATCCATTCCCTTTCCGGCGGCGTGATCGCCGAAAACGGCGTGCATACCTTTGTCAAAGTGGACGTCATGGGCACGCCCTGCTGGTATCTTTCCGCGCGCAGACTGCCGGCGGGGACGCGCGTCGCGGTGCCCTACGGCAAATCGGGGCGGCCCGTCGAAGGCAGGGTGCTCCGCTGCGAGGACTGCACGCCCCAGACCGCGCCCGTTCCGTTTGCCCGCGCGCGCACCATTCTGCGCGTGTTGCAGCAGGAGTCGGAAATTTGTGAAAACACGCAAAATTGTGTTGACAGACAGACTTCGGGCGAGTACAATAAAACAGAAGACATAGGGGAGTAGTCGGCTCTTGCGAGTGGCAGCGTCCACATATTGCGGCCTTTGCCGCGGGCGCTATCTGAAATGACGAGACTTATGCGTAAACCGGTGTTGTTCCGCCGTTTTGCGCATAAGTCTTTTTTGTACTCCCGAAGGGCCTTTGCGCTTTTGCGAAGGGCCTGCCAAAGGAGAAGATTTATGTCAGTATGGGAGATCGTCCTCATCGGCGCGGCGCTTGCCATGGACGCCGTCGCCGTGAGCATGGCGGGCGGCATGGCGGAGCCCCGCATGAGCATGGGGAAAGCGCTTGCGATGGCCGTCACGTTTGCGCTGTTTCAGTTCGCGATGCCGCTCATCGGCTACTACTGCGGCTATGCGTTTTCGTCGATCGTGGAGCGGATCGCGCCGTGGCTCTCCTTTTTCCTGCTTGCGCTGATCGGCGGAAAGATGATCGCGGACTGCGTAAAGGAGCTGCGGGAAAAGCGGTCGCCCGAGCAGATCCGTCCCATGCTTTTCCCGCATAACCCGCCGCGGCGCTCCGCCTTTTTGGGGCGCCTGCTCGCGCAGGGAGTCGCCACCAGCCTCGACGCGCTCGCGGTGGGGGTCACCCTGCTTGCCGCACAGACGTCTGAGGGCCTGCCGTTTTCCGTTCTTGCCTGCGCCGCCGTCATCGGCGCGGTCACGTTCGCGCTCTCGTTCGCGGGCGTGCAGATCGGCAGAGAGGCGGGTGACAAATTCGCCGATACCGCCGGGCTGTTCGGCGGAGCGGTGCTCATCGCCATCGGGATCAAGCTCCTTGCCGAGGGACTGATGTGAAAAACGATAAGAGCATTGACATTTCCTCCCCGGAATGATATAATGTATCCGACGTGCGGCCATATCCGACGTGAGGCGCATTTGCCGCATTGTCCGCCAGGGGAGGAGAGTTATGGCGAAAAAGATCAGACATTACGATTTTACGAAAAGGCCGTTGAAGCCGAGCGCATTCTGGATGTGGCTCGCGCGCAACTTTGCCATTCGCCCGCGACTGAAAGGGCGCAAAGTGACGGTCATCAAAAAGAACATGGAGGGCATTCGGCCGCCCTATCTGCTGTTTGTCACCCATGCGAGCATGCTGGATTTTCCCGCCATGTACACCGCCGTCGCGCCGTATGACGCCAACAACGTCGTCGCGATCGACGCCGTGCGCGACGTGGGCGACTTTCTGATGCGCCGCCTCGGCTGTATCGCCAAGCGCAAATTCGTCAAGGATCTCAGCCTGATCCGCAATATGCGCTATTGTGCCGAAAAGTACGGGACGATCGTGTGCATCTATCCCGAAGCGCGCTACACGCTGGACGGCACGACGGGCTTTCTGCCCGATTCGCTGGGCAAGATGTGCAAGCTCATGAATGTGCCCGCCGTCGTATTGCGGCTGTACGGCACGTTCATCTCCGCGCCCCAGTGGAACAAGGCCGAACAGTATCTTCCCCTCCGCTGCGAGCTGGAGTGCGTCGCCACCGCAAAGGAAGTGAAGGCGCTTCCCGCGGACGAGCTCAACCGCCGCGTGCATGCGGCGATGCAGCGCGACGACTATGCCTATCAGCGCGCCGAGGGGATCGAGATCAAAAATCCCCGCCGCGCGGACGGCCTGCACAATATCCTCTATCAGTGCCCGCACTGCGGCAAGGAATTCATGATGTATTCGGAGGGCACCCGCCTGTGGTGCGCTTCCTGCGGCAAGGGGTGGCAGGTCAGCACCTTCTGCGAACTCACCGCCGAGGAGGGGGAGACGGAATTCCGCCATATTCCCGACTGGACGGCATGGGAGCGCGAAAACGTCCGCCGCGAGGTGCGCGAGGGGCGCTACCGCTTTGAATCGGAGGTCACCGTGCACACGCTGCCCAACGCCAAGCGGTTTTACGATCAGGGAAAGGGGCGGCTGGTGCAGACGTGCGAAGGGACCTTCCTCTCCTGCACGGCATACGGCGAAAAACGGGAGCTCGCCTGGGCGGGGACCGAGCTGGAGAGCGTGCATATCGAATACGACTATCCCTACCGCAAGGACAAGTATAAAAAGAATATCTTCGGCGACTGCATCGACATCTCCACGCACGACGACAGCTACTGGCTTCACCCCGTAGGACTGCGCGATCAGCTCACCAAGATCTCGCTTGCAACGGAGGAGATCTATCTGCTTGCAAAGGAAAAGGTCAAAGAACGCGGAAAAAAGGAATGAAAATACGCGCGCCCCGTCCGCAGACGGGGCGCGCGCTTGACTTTTTGCGGAAAACGTGGTACGCTTTGGAATACAGACCCCGTTTACGAAAGAGGAGGCGCTCTTCTGTGCTGTATCTCTGGATATTCCTCATCATCGTCGGACTTGTGCTCCTGGTCAAGGGGGCGGACTTTTTTGTGGACGGCGCGGCGGGCGTGGCGGAAAAGTGCCGCGTATCCCCGCTGGTCATCGGGCTGACCGTCGTTGCGTTCGGCACGTCCATGCCGGAGCTCGCCGTCTCGGCGACCTCGGCGGCCACGGGTTCTGCCGATCTCTCGATCGGAAACGTGGTCGGCAGCAACATCGCAAACATACTGCTCATTCTCGGCGTCTCCGCGCTCATTTGCAAACTTCCCGTGCGCAGATCTTCGCTGGTGCTCGATATCCCCGTACTGCTGCTCGCAAGCGTTCTTCTTGTGGCGCTTGGCGTGTGGGGGAACACCCTGGAATGGTGGGACGGCCTCATCTTTCTGGCGGTGTTCGCCGTCTACATGTTCATTCTGCTGCGCGGCGCCCGCAAGGGGACGGCGGAGCCCGCTCCGGAGCAGGAGAAGGTGCCCCGCACCCGTCTCGGCATCTGGTATGCCGCGCGCAAACAGCGGACATGGTTCCTTCTGGCCATCACCGTCGTCGGGCTTGGCATGGTCGTCGGCGGCGGAACGCTGCTCGTCGAGGGCGCCAAGTACGTGGCGCGTGCGGCGGGCATGTCCGAGCGCGTCATCGGCCTCACGGTGGTCGCGGTCGGAACGTCCCTGCCCGAACTGGTCACGTCCGTCGTGGCGGCGGCAAAAAAGCAGACGGACATCGCCGTTGGGAATATCATCGGCAGCAACATCTTCAACATTCTGTTCATCGCGGGCATTTCCTCGCTCATTGCGCCACTGGAATTCCGCATGACGGACAACCTCATCGACGCGCTCGTCGCACTCGCCGCGGCGCTTCTTCTGTACTTTCTTGCCATGTTCGACGGGCACCGCCTCGGAAGGGCTGCCGGCGTCGTGTTCCTCCTGGGATACGCGGCGTATTACGTCTATCTGTTTCTTCCCGCATAGCTTTGGCGGCGCAGCCGCCTGCACGGGGTCGGGAATTTTGAACTTTATCGGAAATCTTTGTCTGAATCATATCGGGAGTACTTTGTGAAACACTTGTTGTCCTGCATGAAAGCGTACCGCGCGGAGGCGATCCTTGCGCCTCTTTTCAAGCTGTGCGAAGCGTGCATGGAGCTGCTGGTTCCCCTTGTCGTCGCCATGATCGTGGATGTTGGCATTGCGGCGGGAGACGTGCCGTACATCGTCACCCGCTGTCTCATTCTCGCCGCGTTCGGCGTGGCGGGGCTTGCGTTCGCGCTCACGGCGCAGTTCTTTGCGGCAAAGGCCGCGGTGGGCGGATCGGCTGAGCTCCGGCGGCGGCTCTTTGACAAACTGCAGTCCTTTTCGTATACGCAGATCGACGATATGGGCACGGCGACCATGATCACGCGCATGACGAGCGACGTCAATCAGGTGCAGGCGGGGGTAAACATGACGCTCCGCCTGCTTCTGCGCTCCCCCATCGTGGTGCTGGGCGCCACCGTCATGGCGTTTATTGTCGACTGGGCGGCGGCGCTCGTGTTCGTGGCCGTCATTCCGCTGCTCGCCGCGGCGGTCGTCGGCATCATGGCGGCGACGGTGCCCCTCTATAAAAAGGTCCAGGGAAGAATGGACGGCGTATATCTCGCCACCCATGAAAATCTTGCGGGCGTGCGCGTGATCCGCGCTTTCTGCAAGGAGGAGGACGAAAAGCGGGAATTTGCAAGGCGCAATGCCGAGCTCCGGCGGGAACAGAAACTGGCCGGGGGCATTTCGGCGCTCACCAACCCGCTGACGTACGTCCTCGTGAGCGTCGCGTCCATCGCCCTCGTATGGGTGGGCGGGGTCCGCGTGGAAAACGGCGTGATCCTGCAGGGCGACGTCGTGGCGCTCTACAGCTATCTTTCGATCATTCTCGTCGAACTTGTCAAGTTCGCCAATCTGATCTTTACGGCCTCCAAGGCGATCTCCTGCGAGAAGCGCATCGAGGCGGTGCTCGACTGCGGCGGAGAGCCCTCCGTGCTCGCCCCGGAAGAGGGTGGAAAGGGCGCCGCGGACGAGGACGCACCCGCGTTTTCGTTCGAGGACGTCACGTTCGCCTATCATGGCGGCGGCGCTCCCGCGCTGCACAACGTCACGTTTTCCGCGGCGCGCGGCGAGACGGTCGGGATCCTCGGCGGGACGGGCTCGGGCAAGACGACGCTCATAAGCCTTCTGCCGCGCTTTTATCCGGCCAGCCGCGGGACGGTGCGCCTTGCGGGGCAGGACGTCAACTGCATTCCGGCAGAGGAGCTGCGCATGCGCGTGGGGGTCGTGCCGCAGAAGGCCGTGCTCTTCAAGGGGACGATCCGTTCCAACCTGCTGTGGGGCAGGGGAGACGCCTCCGACGAAGAGCTCATGCAGGCCGCCCGCATCGCCCAGGCGGAGGACGTCATTTCAGCCAAGGGCGGGCTCGACGCCGAGATCGCGCAGGAGGGCAAAAACCTTTCTGGCGGGCAGCGTCAGCGGCTCACGATCGCCCGTGCGCTGGTGCGCCGCCCCGAAGTGCTCATTCTCGACGACAGCTCTTCCGCGCTCGACTATGCGACGGACGCACGGCTGAGAAAGGCGCTTTCGGCGCTCGACTGCACGGTCATCGTCGTCTCCCAGCGCACCGCTTCGGTGCGGCACGCGGATAAGATCGTCGTTCTGGACGACGGCGGGGTGGCGGGCATCGGCACGCATGAAGAGCTGCTGCAGCGGTGCGAGGTGTACCGTGAGATCGCCGCTTCGCAGGAAAAGGAGGGCGCACTGTGAACAAACGCGAGACGTTCAAAGGCATATTGCGCTATCTGAAACCGTATGCCCCCCTTCTGTGCATTTCGGTGCTGTGCGCGCTCGTCAATGTCGCGGCGCAGCTCGCCGTTCCCTTTCTGATCGGACGGGCGGTCGATTTCATCGTCGGCGCGGGCAATGTCGATTATCCGGCCATATTCCGCCTGTTCTTCGTGATCGGCGTATGCATCGCGGCGGCATTCGCCGCGCAGTTTGCCATGAGCCTGATCAACAACCGCATCGTCTACCATGTGCTGTGTGCGGTGCGCATGGACACCTTTTCCAAGTTCCAGCGGCTGCCGCTCAGCTTTCTCGACAGTCACGCCTACGGCGAGATCGCCGGCATCGTCCTGACGGACGCCGAACAGTTTGCCGACGGCCTGCTGCTCGGTTTCACGCAGCTCTTTACGGGCGTCGTGACCATTCTGGGCGTGCTCGTCATTCTCTTCGTGCTGCGCTGGGAGATCGCGCTCGTCGTCGTGCTCGTCACGCCGCTCTCCATGTTCGCGGCCCGGTTCATCTCGTCGCATACCTATAAGACGTTCCGGCGGCAGGCGGAAGTGCGCGCCGACCAGACGGCATTCATCGACGAGGCGATCGGAAATCTGAAAGTCGTCAAGGCGTATACCCATGAGGACGAGAACGCGGCGTTCTTTGCCGAACAGAACGAGGAATACCGCAAATGTTCGCTGCGCGCCGTGTTCTATGCGTCCACGCCCAATCCCGTCACGCGGTTCGTCAACTCCCTTGTCTATGCGGGCGTCGCGCTGACGGGCGCCATTCTCGCCATTTCCACGGCGGGAACGGCGGTTCCCTTTACGGTCGGGGCGCTCACGACCTGCCTTTCCTATTGCAACCAGTACACCAAGCCATTCAACGAGATCACCGAAGTGCTGGCCGAGTTCCAGAACGCGCTCGCCTGCGCGGGGCGCATTTTCGCCCTGCAGAGGGAGGAAGAACAGCCCTCGGACGAGGGTCTCCCCGATCTCGGGCGCGCAAAAGGGGAAGTCGCGCTCACGGACGTGAGCTTTTCCTACCGCCCCGGACAGAAGCTCATCGAGCACTTCAACGTCAGCGTCGGCGCGGGCAAACGGGTCGCCATCGTCGGGCCCACGGGCTGCGGCAAGACGACGGTCATCAATCTTCTGATGCGGTTCTACGACGTGAACGAAGGGAGCGTCGCCGTGGATGGCACGGACGTGCGCGCCATGACGCGGGCATCCCTGCGCCGCAACTACGGCATGGTGCTGCAGGAGACGTGGCTCAAACGCGCGACCGTGCGCGAAAATCTGTGCATGGGGCGGCCCGACTGCACGGAAGAGGAGATGATCGCCGCGGCAAAGGCGGTGCACGCGCACGGCTTTATCCGCCGGCTCTCCAAGGGGTATGACACCGTCGTGGGGGGCGAAGGTTCCCTTTCCGAGGGACAGAAACAGCTCCTTTGCGTGGCGCGCGTCATGATCTGCCGCCCGCCCATGCTCATTCTGGACGAGGCGACGAGCAACATCGATACGCGCACCGAGCGCCTTGTGCAGGACGCGTTCGCACAGCTCATGGAGGGGAGGACCTGCTTTATCGTTGCGCACAGGCTCTCCACCATTCAGAATGCCGACCTGATCCTCGTCATGAACGCGGGACAGATCGTCGAACAGGGCACGCACGAGCAGCTGCTGGAACGGGGCGGCTTCTATGCGCGGCTCTACAACGCACAGTTCTGAAAAAGAGGCGCGCGGCATGCCGGACGGGTGTGTTGCGCGCTTTACTTTTTGCAAAGAGTATGCTACAATGCAACGCATGAGAGAAAAGAAGAAACGTTTCGGGCGGCGGCTGGGAGACGGCCTGCAGCTCGTGCTTGTGGGTATGCTGACGGGGGCCTTTGTCGGCGTCATCGTCACGTTCTATACGATCCTTGCGTCCATGGCGGAGGACTTTTCGCGCGGGTACTATGGATTTTTCCGTGACAATCCCGCCTTTATCCCGCTGCTCTTTCTCGCGCTCGGCCTCGGTGCGGTCGTCGTCGGCGGCTTTGTGCGGTTTTTGCCCTGCATCCGCGGGAGCGGGATCCCGCAGACGGAGGGGGCGATGCGCGGCCTGATGCGCTTTTCCTGGTACCGTGCGCTTACGGGCATGTTCGCGGCGAGCCTTCTGTGCATCTTTCTCGGACTTTCGGCGGGGTCGGAGGGGCCGAGCATTCTGATCGGCGGTTCGACGGGGGCCGGGACAAGCGATACGCTCCGCGCCCGTGCGCTCATCCGCCGCTATCAGATCACGGGCGGCGCCTGCGCGGGGCTTGCGGTGGCGTTCAATGCGCCGCTCACGGGCATGGCGTTCGCCTTTGAAGAGGGACAGAAACGGTTCACGCCCGAAGTGTTTGTGTGTTCGTTCACCTCGGTCGCGGTCGCGGTGCTGGTCCGGAACGCGCTGTACATGGCCTTTTCTCTGCCGGTCGGCGCATATTTTCCGACGTTCAGCTTTGCCGGTGCGGACATGCTCGACCCCATGTTTTATGGATACGTATTGCTTGCGGCGGTACTCGTTTCGCTGGCGGGGGTCGGATTTTATTTTGCGCTGTTTGCAGCCAAACGGCTCTTCAAAAAGCTCTCGTTCCGGAATGGCATGGGGAAATTCCTCATTCCCTTCCTGCTGGCGGGCGCGGCGGGGCTCGTGACGGCGAACGTCATGGGCGGAGGACACGCCTTCATCGCCTCGCTCGGGAGCGGCGCTTCCGGGGTGGAGTCCGTCTTTTCTTCGCCGCTGTGGGCGACGCTTCTCATCGTCACGGCGATCAGACTGCTCGTCACGGTCTGCAACATGGGGGCGGGGGTGCCCTGCGGTGCGTTTATCCCCATGCTTGCGAT
Source organism: Candidatus Gallimonas merdae (assembly GCA_904419525.1). Lineage (GTDB taxonomy): Bacteria > Bacillota > Clostridia > Christensenellales > Borkfalkiaceae > Gallimonas > Gallimonas merdae. Next base: position 44,482 of record CAJFRT010000011.1, on the reverse strand, counting down.
CGGGGCGGGGCTGGGTGCGCTGATGAGCCTGATGGCGCAGGCCATGGGCATGGAGGCCGCCTGTTCGGACGCGCTCATCGTCATCTGCATGGCGGTGTTTTTCACGACGGTCGTGCGCGCGCCCATCACGGGCGTGCTCATGACGCTTGAACTCACATGGGATTTTGCATTTCTGCTTCCCGCGCTCATCGGCGTTGCGGCGGGCTACCTGATCGGCGATGTCTTTCGCGTCAGGCCCGTCTACGACAGGCTGCTCGACGAGATGCTGGCCGAGGACGGCGGGCAGGCGGAAAATTTTGCAGCGCGCTTTGCCGTCCGCGTGCACAGCCAGGCGGCGGGCAGGGCGCTGCGCGACGTGCTGTTTCCCGCAGACGTGCGCGTCACGCGTGTGGAGCGCGGGGAAAGAAGGTTTATCCCCGACGGAAATACGGTGCTGCTTCCCGGCGATATCCTCACGGTCGAAGGGGAGGTGCGGCCGGACAGCGATGCGTCCGCCCTGTTGTCCGAAATGATCGGTCCGCCGCTGGAAGAATAGGGGGCAATCCTGCCCGTACAGAAAAAGGATCCGCACATTGTGCGGATTTTTGCGTATATTCCGCCCCGAACCCGCGCATAATAGTGGTGTGTAAGGGAGGATAAAGCATGGACTTTACCAAGACGCAGACCTTTCACAATCTCGCAAGAGGTTTTGCGGGAGAGTGTCAGGCGGGAATGCGGTACCAACTTACGGCAAAAGCTGCGATGAAGCAGGGCTACGAGGTCCTTGCGGACACCGTCCGTACGATCGCAAAGAATGAGACCAATCATGCGAAAGTCTTCTTTGAGGCCATCCTCAGCAACGCGGGAAGCTGCGACGATGTGCACATCGATGCGCATTATCCGTTTCACGCGGGAACATTGGAAGACAATCTGAAATTTGCGATGGAGGACGAACTTTCGGAAGCGGAGGATATCTATCCGACGTTCGCAAAGATCGCGCGGGAAGAGGGGTTTGCGCAAATCGCGCTCAAATTCGAGCAGGTCGCGAAGGTGGAAAGCCATCATCGGATCATCTTCAACTATCTGTTTGAGGCGTTCAAGGACGGCTCCCTCTATGCCGCGGACCGTCCGATGCTGTGGATCTGCAGTGAGTGCGGGTACATGCACACTTCCAAAGAGGCGTGGAACATCTGCCCGCTTTGCGGTGCGTCGCAGGGAGAAGTACAGCTGCATCTGCCCTTCGCAAAGGACAGCCTCTGAAAGAGGAGCTGCCGCGAAAACGCGGCGCATGCAGCTTTGGACGGAAAGTTGCGCTCAGCGATTTATCCGTAAACGGCGGACATGTCCGCATGATTTGGGGCAGTTACTCTTTCATGCAATTTTTGACAGGAGGAAATTATGAAAAAGGCAAACAACAACAAGATGTCGGGCAACAACAACGTGAAGAACGCGAAGAACGCTCAGAACAACAATTCTCAGAACGGCAGAAACTGCGGCAAGCAGTCGCCCGAGAACTGTGACTGACGTGAAAAAACGCAGGGCGCTCGAAAAGGGCGCAAAGATGCACTCGGACGAGGACGTGCTGGGCAGCTATACGGGGGTGAATTCCGATCCGTATGAAAAGCCCGTTCAGGACGCGGACGATCTCTGAGGCAAAAGGGGGCGGGAATGATTCCCGCCCTTATTTTTTTCCGGACCGCGGTTTTTGTGTCGCCGCCTGCGGCACGCAGACAAAATGTCCGATACTGTCCGGCGGCATCGCCGCGGTTTCGGTTTTCGGAACGCGAAATCGGCAGCAAAAGAATTTTTTTCAGACATTTGTAAAAGTGCGGGAAATATGGTATAATATATAAAATGCGCGTTTTGTGTAAGAATTCACATTCTTTTCACGGCGCGGACATACGTCCGTGCCGCGCGCGGAATATAATATCCCTGGGGAGACGGAATCTCCCGGAAGGAGAAAAAAATGAAAAAGATGGTTGCGGGCACGGCATGTCTTCTGCTGGCGGGCGTGACGGCGTTTTCCCTTGCGGCATGCAGCCTGTTTTCGGGGTCGTCTGCGGACGGAAACTTCCCGTCCGACGTCGCGGTTGCCGAGGGCGAGTACGGCTCGCGCGAGAGCTGGCTCGCCGCGCAGGATACGCCTTCCACCTATGAGCGCCGTCTGTATGAAGAGGCGCTTGCCGACGGAACGTTCAGCGGCTCCTATTATGAATTTCTGGCGTCTCTCGGCCTCTCATCGGAGGACGACACCGCCTACATCAACCGCGCGCTCTGCAGCGTGGTCGCCATCGAGGTGACCTATTCGATCGGCGGCGGGCGGATCGTTTCGGACGGGTCGGGCGTCATCTATCAGCTGAACAGCGAGACGGGCGAGGCGTACATCGTCACGAACTATCATGTCGTCGCGCAGGCGACGAATACGGGGAGTTCGTCCGGCTATGCGGGGCTCTCCCCGGCATACGGGGTCACAACGGCATGGAGCTCCATTGCGCTCACGCTGTACGGCGGGGAGACGCTCTCCTCTGCCGAGGGGGACAGGATCGAATACGTCGCGGGCGGGAACGTGACCGACCCGGACGCAAAGCCGGTGTACAGCGGCATTTTCAGCGGCGCCGTCTATGAGGGAACGGACATCGCCGTGCTGCGCGTGGTCAGCGACACGCTGAAGGACAGCTCCGCGCGGGCCGCCGTGGCGGCGGAGCCCGTCGTCGGGGAAGAGGCGTACGCCGTCGGGAATGCCGAGGGCGAGGGGCTTTCCGTGACGAGAGGCATCGTATCCAAACTGTCCGAACAGGTCGTCATCGAGGCGGCCAACGAACAGTCCTCCGTCTCGTTCGACGCCATGCGCACGGACGCGGCGATCAATCAGGGCAACTCGGGCGGCGGACTCTTCAACGAGTGCGGCGAGCTCCTCGGCATCGTCACGGCGCGCAGGGACAGCACCGGTTCCACCTCGGTGGACGGTTTCGGCTATGCGATCTCCGCCGCGGACGTCAATGAAGCGCTCACGGCATTCGGCTGTCAGACGATCGGGAGCGCGGAAGAAGCGGACTCGCAGCAGCGCGTCCTGCTCGACCATACCGCCGCCGCAGAGCGTGCGGCAAACAGCGCCGTCACCATCGTGGGGGACGAAAGCGAGGGCTCGGGCGTCATCTATGACCTGGACAGGGAACAGGGGGACGCCTACATCATCACAAACTATCATGTGATCTATTCGGGCGCGACGTCCTCGGGCGTGAGTTCGTCTCTGCAGGTGTATCTGTTTGAAGATACGGCGGAGGCGAACCCCATTTCCGCGACCTTTGTGGGCGGCGTCATGGAGGAGGACATCGCCGTCCTCCGGATCGAGGACAGCGCGCAGCTCGCCGCGAGTTCGGCGCTAGAGGCGGTTGCCGCGGACTCAGGGTCTCTGACGGTGGGCGAAGACGTCTATGCCGTCGGCAATGCGGGCGGCTACGGGCTTTCCGTGTCGCAGGGCGTTGTCTCCGTGCCGGGCGAATATATCCGCGTCGCCTCGGCCGACGATACCAAAACGCTCACGCTGTACGGGATCCGCACGGACGCGATCATCAATCACGGCAATTCGGGCGGCGGGCTCTTCAACGAGATGGGCGAACTCATCGGCATCGTCAACGCCCGTTCGGAGGAGGACGGCGTCGTGGCATTCGGCTATGCGATCCCCGCCAACCGTGCGCTTCTGATCGCGCAGAACGTCATCGACAACGAGGCCAACACGGACGGAGCGGCGCTCGCTTCGCTGGGCGGGCTTTCGGTGTATGCCGCCGCCTCGCACGCCCTGTTCAACGAGGCGACGGGCAAGATGTATCCGGAAGAAAAGGTCGTCGTGCGCAGCGTGGCAAGCGGCAGCACGGCGGCGGAAATGGGACTGGACGTGGGCGACACGCTCCTCTTTGCAGCCATCGAACGCGGCGGGGCGACGGTCCGTTCGGCCGCGATCACGCGGGACTGCACGCTGAGCGAACTCATGTACGGCGTGCGGCTGGGGGACACGTTGCGCATCAGGGTCTCCCGCCGCGGGGAAGTGCGGGAATTTTCCTATACCTTTTCGGAAATAAGCGATTTTACACAGGCGCTGTAAAGGATAAGCCGCGGCGGGGATTTCCCCGCCGCGGCGTCTTTGCAAAAAAGCGCGGTCACGCGATCATCTCTTTCCATTTCTTTTCAAAGCCTTCTTCCGCGGAAAGAAGTTCTCTGGCAAGGGAGAGGATGTCGCCGTCGGCGCAGTCCTCGCTCACTTCGCCGAGCGTGCTCTTGAGCGCCGTAATGCCCATCACGGTGCCCTGCACCATCATTTCTGCGATGTGTGCGCGCGAATTGTCGCTCATCGTGCTCATTTTGATGCTGCTCCACATCATCGCCTTTTTGATCGGGCCCGGATTTTTGAGCTCGATCGATTTATCCTTGGCAAGAATGGCTGCGCGGCCGCCGATCTTTTCGTAATCTTCGTGCTGGCGCAGCAGCTCTTCCCGCAGCTCCGCGTCCTCCGTTTCGGGCAGAATGTCCGAAATGGACTGCAGTGCAAGCTGACAGTTGCGGTGCACTTCCGCCAGAACTTCCTCGCTCTTTTTGATTTCCATGTTCGCCTCCTGCCAGCAGTGTGCGCGGCGGCGGCACGGTTTATGCGGGTTCGCAAAAAAACGAGCGCAACATGCGGAAAAAGCGCTTGACTTTCTTGCGCGGATTTCATATAATGTACTCCGAGCCGCTAAGGACGGGCACACAAGGACCATGCAATACGGGTCGCCTAAGCAACTTGCGAGACTGGGAAGAGGAGGTAAAAACTGTGTACGCAATCATCGAAAACGGCGGGAAACAGTACAAGGTTTCCGAAGGCGACGTTCTGAAGGTCGAAAAGCTCAACGCGGAAGTGGGCGCTGAGGTCTCGTTCAACGTCGTCATGGTCGCGGACGGAACGGCCGTCAAGGTGGGTTCCGACGTTGCGAACGCCAAGGTGACCGCCACCGTTCAGGCGCAGGACAAGTACAAGAAGATCATCGTCTTCAAGTACAAGGCCAAGAAGAACGAGCGCAAGAAGCAGGGTCACCGTCAGCCGTTCACCGCTGTCAAGATCGAAAAGATCGTTCTTTGACGCATGGGCCCAAAGCCCGGAATTTTATGAATAAGGAGATAACGAATATGTTTTTCATCAGCTTATTCGCGCATAAAAAAGGTACGGGTTCCTCCCACAACGGCCGCGACAGCGAGGCAAAGCGCCTTGGTGTCAAGCGTCAGGACGGGCAGGCGGTGCTTGCGGGCAGCATCATTGTCCGCCAGCGCGGGACGAAGATCCACCCCGGCAATAACGTCGGCATCGGCGGAGACGACACGCTCTTCGCCCTCAAGGACGGCGTTGTCAAATTTGAGCGCAAGGGCAGAGACAGAAAGCAAGTCAGCGTGTACTGAGAAGAATCGAATCCCCGGACAGAGGTCCGGGGATTTTTTTGCGGTCCGGATCGCGGAGGGCGCTGCCGATGCGTCCGTTCGGGGCAAAGGCGGCGGGCAAATCTGCTCGGCGCCTCCCGAAATTGCGCGCAGGGGCTTGCGCAGAGCGCAAAGACGTGATAGAATAAAGGGCGGAGGTTTCTATGTTTATGAATAATATTCCGAAGATGAAAGTGGGGATCGTGGCAGTGAGCCGCGACTGTTTCCCCGAGAGCCTGTCTGTGAACAGGCGCAAAGCGCTGATCGGCGCGTACGAGAAAAAGTACGGCAAAGGGGAGATCTACGAATGCCCCGTGTGCATCGTCGAGAGCGAGATCCACATGCAGCAGGCGCTCGCGGACGTGCAGAAAGCGGGCTGCAACGCCCTCTGCGTATACCTGGGCAATTTCGGCCCTGAAATTTCCGAAACGATGCTTGCAAAGGAGTTTGCGGAAAAGGTCGGCGGGCCGGTCATGTTCTGCGCGGCGGCAGAGGAGAAGATCGCGACCCTTGCCGATTCCCGCGGCGACGCATACTGCGGCATGCTGAACGCAAGCTATAACTTAAAGCTCCGCGGCGTAAAGGCGTATATCCCCGAATATCCCGTCGGAGACGCGCAGGAGTGCGCGGACATGATCCATGATTTCCTGCCCGTCGCCCGCGCCGTCTATGCGCTCAGACATCTGAAGATCATCTCGTTCGGGCCACGTCCCACCAACTTCCTCGCCTGCAACGCGCCCATTCAGCAGCTGTACAATCTGGGCGTTGAGATCGAGGAAAATTCCGAGCTCGACCTCTTCGAGGCGTTCCATAAACACGACGGGGACAAACGCATTCCCGAAGTGGTCGCGGATATGGAAAAGGAGCTGGGCGCAGGCAATAAAAAACCGGGAATTCTTCCCAAACTTGCGCAGTATGAGCTGACCCTCCTCGACTGGATCGAATCGCACAGGGGCAGCCGGGAGTATGTCGCCGTGGCGGGTAAGTGCTGGCCCGCTTTCCAGACGCAGTTCGGCTTTGTGCCCTGCTACGTCAATTCCCGCCTGACGGGGCGCGGCATTCCCGTTTCCTGCGAGGTCGACATCTACGGCGCGCTTTCGGAGTTCATCGGCACGGCCGTCTCCGAAGATGCGGTCACGCTGCTCGACATCAACAACACGGTGCCCAAAGATCTGTACGATGCGGACATCGCGGGCAAATATGATTATAAACTGACGGATACCTTTATGGGCTTCCACTGCGGGAACACCTGTTCGGGCAAGATCTGCCGGGCGGAGATGCGCTATCAGAAGATCATGGCGCGGTCTCTTCCCGTCGAGGTGACCAACGGCACGCTCGAAGGGGACATCGTTCCCGGGGACATCACGTTTTTCCGTCTGCAGTCGACGGCGGACAACAGGCTCCGCGCCTATGTCGCGCAGGGGGAAGTCCTGCCCGTCGCAACGCGCTCGTTCGGCTCCATCGGGATCTTTGCCATTCCCGAGATGAAGCGTTTTTACCGCCACGTCCTCATCGAGGGCAACTTCCCGCACCACGGCGCGGTCGCGTTCGGGCACTTCGGGAAGGCGCTCTTCGAGGTGTTCAGGTACATCGGCGTTGAGGACATCGGCTTCAATCGGCCTGCCGGTATGAGATATAAAACGGAAAATCCTTTCGAGATGTGACCCATGAATACTTATATCGGCATCGACCTCGGCACGAGCGGAGTAAAACTTCTGCTCGTCGCCGCGGACGGCAGAATTTTAGCGGAAAACGCACAAACTTATCCCGTCAGTTATCCGCAGAGCGGCTGGAGCGAACAGGACCCCGAGGACTGGTACGCGGCCGTCCTGCAGGGGCTGAAAGAGCTGCTCGCAGGGCAGGATAAATCGCTTGTCAGGGGCATCTCCTTCGGCGGACAGATGCACGGGCTGGTTGCGCTCGATTCGCGCGACAGCGTCATTCGTCCTGCCATTCTGTGGAACGACGGCAGGACGGCGGAAGAGACGAAATATCTCAATGAAACGGTCGGCAGGGAAAAGCTCTCCGCCTGGACGGGCAACATCGCCTTTGCCGGCTTCACGGCGCCCAAGCTCCTCTGGCTGAAAGAGCATGAACCCGAAAACTTTGCACGCATCGCAAAGGTCATGCTCCCCAAGGACTACCTTGCCTACCGGCTTTCGGGGGCGTTCTGCACCGATTTTTCCGATGCGAGCGGCATGCTCCTTCTGGACGTCGCACATCGGACATGGTCGCCCGAAATGCTGCGCGTGACGGGCATGTCCGGGGCGCAGCTCCCCCGGCTTCACGAAAGTTACGAGGTCGTCGGCATGTTGAAGCCTGCGATCGCGGACATGCTGGGGCTGAAAAACGTCAAAGTCATCGCGGGCGCGGGGGACAATGCCGCGGCCGCGGTGGGCACGGGCGTCGTCGGCGAGGGCGGATGCAATATCTCGCTCGGCACAAGCGGCACGCTGTTCGTGTCGTCGGCGGAATACAGGGGGGACCGCGCCAATGCGCTGCATGCGTTCTGCCATGCGGACGGCGGCTGGCATCTGATGGGGTGTATCCTTTCGGCGGCTTCCTGCAACAGCTGGTGGGTGAACGGCATTCTGCAGTCGGATAACTATAAGAGGGAGGAGGCCGGACTGGAGGCCTTCCTCGGGAAAAACGACGTGTACTTTCTGCCCTATCTCATGGGAGAGCGCAGCCCGCACAACGATGTGAGCGCGCGCGGGGCGTTCATCGGCATGCGTCCCGACACCGCGCGCGGACACATGACGCTCGCCGTGCTCGAGGGCGTGACGTTCGCGCTCCGCGACTGCCTGGAAGCGGCAAAAAGGAACGGCGTGCAGATCACGCGCACCAAGCTGTGCGGCGGCGGCGCCAAAAGCCCGCTCTGGCGCATGATCGTGGCAAACGTCATGAACGTGCCCGTGGAGCTTCCCCAGACGGAGCAGGGCCCCTCTTACGGGGCGGCGATGCTCGCGATGGTCGGCTGCGGCGAATATACAAGCGTGCAGGAAGCCGCCTCCGCCATTGTCCGGATCCGTGAAACCATTCTGCCCGATCCCCGGGTCGCGGCCCGCTATGAAGAGCGATACCGCCATTTCACCGGGCTGTATCCTGCGCTGAAAGGGCTCTTTTAAGATCAGTATCAAGATGAATTGTCACATAAAACCCGCGTTCCGGCGTCTGCCGGAACGCGGGTTTTATGTGTGCGAAAACAAGTGTCTTTGTAAAACAGACTTATTTTGAATCCATCCGATCATTTGACGGACATGACGATGGCCTGGGGGAAGTCTCCGAAGTCCTTTCCGAACAGATTGAGGCCGCCCTTGTGTTCGGCGTTTTCCTTGATCCCGATCTCAAATTTGACGGCGCTGCGCCCGTACAGTCCGAGGTCGGAAAAGCGGATCTTGTTGGTGACGAGCACGTTGTCCATGAACACGCCGTCCTCGTTGACGGCGATCTTTTTCAGAAGTCCGAACTGTGTGCTCGTTACAGGCCAGTAAGCGGGGGTGTATTTGCCGCGACGCCCGCCGAAGTCGCCGGGGGAAGTAAAGGTGAGCAGTTCCACGTCGTTCACGCGCACGGTGATGTCGGACGGCCAGTTGTTGTTGAAATAGATGGTCTCCGAACAGATTTCAAAGGTGAAGGAGATCTCGCTGCAGCGGTGGTGCGCAAGCGGCTGCGCGGGGAACGCGGGTAGCATGACGATGGATGTGGCGCTTGAAGCGGGCGATGCGGCATTTATTCTCGCCATCAAGTTTGATGCGGAGACGGTCGCCGCAGGAAAGGATTGGAACTGCATCGGGCTCTCCTTTGTCATCGGCGGAACGACGTATCAGGCGTGCCTCATGTACAGTTCCATGCCCGGAGTAGGAGATTATCAGAACTGCTACTTCTATTGGGCGAACTATTCGGGCTGGCTCAATACGCACTATCTCAAAACCGAGTTTGCGCAGGCGCTGACGAGGGGAGAGGAGGTCTACCTCGGATTTGTCTACCGCGCTGCAACGGGTGGCATGGAAGTGTATTGCGGCGTCACGCCGGACACCATGACCAAGGCGCAGGTCAACACCGCAGGCGAAGTGTATGATATGGCATTGGGTTCGCTTCCCAAGAACGCAACGGTGACGCAGGTCGGCATTGTGGATACATGGGGAGGGGTTAAGAGTACCATCGAAACCAGGATCTCCTATGGCAAGACGCTGGAAGACGCTGTCGGCGCGATCAAGGGCGGCACGGAAGGCGGAACAGAGGGCGGAACGGAGGGCGGCTCCGGGACCGTCGAAGGCGAAGGCGGCGAAGTGCAGCCTTAACAAACAGGATAGCGGGATGCCCGCCGCTTTTGCGGCGGGCATCTTTTGACGGGTCGGCAATAAATTTGCATTTCCCTATTGCGGAAACGGACAGGTTATGTTACAATATAGGGCGGCAAAAAGAGGTGGCTATGAAAATCATTGTTACAAAAGATTATGAAGAGTTATCGGCAAGCGCGGCGAAGGTCATGCTGGAAGTCGTGAAGAACAATCCGTACGCCGTGCTGGGACTTGCGACGGGCACGACGCCGCTGGGGCTGTACGCATACATGATCGCAGATCATGAAAAGTACGGCACGAGCTACGCCCATGTCCGCACGGCCAATCTGGACGAGTATAAGGGGCTTGCAAAGACGCACCCGCAGAGTTATGCGTATTTCATGCGAAAGAACCTGTTCGACGGGCTGGACATCGATCCCGAGAACACCAACATCGAAAACGGCATGGCGGAGGACGAGGCAAAGGAGTGCGCCCGGTATGACGAGCTTTTGGAACAGCTCCCGCGCGACATTCAGCTGCTGGGTTTGGGCAGCAACGGGCATATCGCCTTCAACGAACCGGGCACGCCGTTCGGGAGCGGGACGCACGTTGTCACGCTTGCAGAGAGCACTGTGAAGGACAATGCGCGCTTGTTTGATGATATCTCCGAAGTGCCGCGCAAGGCATTCACGATGGGCATCAGACAGATCATGCAGGCAAAGAAGATATTGATTCTGGCGAGCGGAGCAAACAAGGCGGAAGCCGTCTGTAAAATGGCGAAAGGGGAAGTGACGGAAAGCGTTCCCGCGTCCGTTCTGCAACTCCACCCCGATTGTACGCTGATCGTCGACCGCGCCGCTGCGGCAAACTTGTAAGGAGGCAAAAATGTTATTCAAGGACGGAGATACGATCGTATTTGCAGGCGATTCGACAACAGATGCGGGTAAACTTTCGACGGGCGACAGGCTCGGAACGGGGTATGTCAGACTGCTGAACGGAATGCTGAACGCCTTCTGCCCGGAGGTTCGCAGCAGGGTCGTCAACGCGGGCGTGAGCGGAAATACATCTGCCGATCTTCTGGCGCGCTGGGAACAGGACGTTACGGCGGAAAAGCCGGATCTGGTGTTCTGTCTGATCGGGATCAACGACGTATGGCGTCATTTTGATTGTTTCGATCCCTCGCGCAGGCAGATCTCCGCGGAGGAGTACGAAAGAAATCTGGAAGCGATCTGTGAGCGGGCAAAGGGCGCGCGGGAACTGTGCCTGATGACGCCGTTCTATATGGAGGGCAACCGCAGCGACGAAATGCGGATCATGACGGAGCAGTATGCGGCGGTCATGAAAGGCGTTGCCAAGCGCCGCGGGGCAAGGGTCATCGATCTGCAAAGGGAATTCGATGTGTACATGCAGAGCCGTCCGGGGCAGTCGATCACATGGGACCGCGTTCACCCCGGGGAGATCGGCTCCCTGCTCATCGCCCGTGCGGTATGGCGGGAGTTGCAGAAATAACCAGGACATCTTCAGGGAGGCGATAACATGATCACATATATTCCGGACGGAACGCAGGAAAAAGCGGCAATATCCCGCACGACGCACCTTGCGATCGCGGCACATCAGGACGACATCGAATTTATGGCGTACGCGCCCATCGCGGAGTGCTTCGGCGCGCCCGATAAGTGGTTCGGCGCAATCGTCGTGACGGACGGCGCGGGAAGTCCGAGAAGCGGGCTTTACGCCGATTATACGGACGAACAGATGAAAAAGGTGCGCATCGTCGAGCAGAAAAAGGCGGCGATGGTGGGCGAGTACGGCTTTTTGGCCATGCTTGGGCACCCGTCCAAAGAGGTGAAGGACGCTGGCAATCCCAAAATCGTCGAAGAACTTGCCGACCTTATCCGAACAGCAAGACCGAGGTATCTCTATACGCACAACCTTGCGGATAAGCACGAGACGCACGTTGCAACGGCTCTTCGTGTGATTGCGGCATTGCGCATGCTCAAACCCGAGGAGCGCCCCGAACAGGCGTACGGATGCGAGGTGTGGCGCGACCTCGATTGGCTCTGCGACGACGAAAAGGTGTACCTTGACTGCGGTCCGCACCCCAATCTGATGCGCTGTCTTTCGGCGGTGTTCGACAGTCAGATCGTCGGCGGCAAGCGGTACGACTTAGCGGCGGAGGGCCGCAGGCTTGCGAACGCTACTTTTTCCGCAAGCCATGCGTGCGATACCTATTCCGCGCTCAATTACGCGATGGATCTGACGCCGCTCATGGACGAAAAAACAGACATCGTGTCCTATATTTCAGAGCACATCGAACGTTTCAGACGGGCCGTCGAGGACATGCTGGCGCGGTTTTCTTAAATAAGAGGGGTAAAAATGATGACAGATACAATCAAAACGCTCGGCGTCATGATCGACTGTTCACGCAACGGCGTGTATACGGTGGAGACATTGAAAACGATGTTTTCACTGCTTGCAAAGATGGGCTACAACTATGTGCAGCTGTACACGGAGGACACGTACGAGATCGAGGGAGAGCCCTGTTTCGGCTATCTGCGCGGACGGTATTCCAAAGCAGATCTCAAAGAGCTTGACGCCGCGGCACAGGCATGCGGGCTGGAGCTTGTCCCCTGCATTCAGACGCTTGCGCACCTGAGCGGAGTGACGCGCTGGCCGCAGTATCATGACTGCACCGATACGGGGGACATTCTCCTTGCGGGAGAGGAAAAGACGTACGCCCTCATTGAAAAGATGTTTGCGGCCTGCGCGGAATGTTTCACCTCGCGCCGCATCAACATCGGCATGGACGAGGCGCACATGGTCGGGCTTGGAAAGTATCTCGACAGGCACGGCTACGAAAGCCGCTTTGAGATCCTGCTCCGTCATCTGAACCGCGTGGCGGAGATCGCCGAAAGGTACGGATTTTCTCCCATGATGTGGTCGGACATGTTCTTCCGCCTGATGAGCGGCGGGGAGTATTACTGCGCAAGCGGCGCGATCCCGCAGGCGATCAAAGACCTTGTCCCGAAGAATATTTCCCTGATCTATTGGGACTATTACAGCACCGATCGCTCTCACTATGATCAGATGTTCCGCGCACACAGGCAGTTTGATAATCCCGTCCTGTTTGCGGGCGGCGCGTGGTCGTGGAGCGGGTTTACGCCCGCCAACCGGTTCAGTATCCGCGCCAACGAGGCGGCGATGCGTTCCTGCCTGGAAAACGGCGTTGACGATGTGTTCATCACCTGCTGGAAAGATGACGGCGCGGAGTGCTCGCTCTTTTCCTCGCTTCCCTCCCTCTTTGCCGCGGCGCAGTTCGCCCGCGGGAATTTCGACGGAGCGGATATCGCGAGAAAGTTCCGCGCGCTGACGGGAACTGACATGGAGACCTTTCTCGCGGCGGACGATGTCGATCTGCACGGCGGGGAACTGCAAAATCCCTCCAAATATCTGCTGTATTCCGACCCGTTTCTGGGATTTCTCGACCGGACGGCGATCGGGACGGAGCCGGAAACGTTCCCGAAGATCGGAAAGGCGCTTTCCGCGGGCGCCGCAAGCAGGAGATACGGCTATCTGTTCAGAACGCTCATGGCGCTGTGCGACGTGCTGGAGATCAAGGCAACGCTCGGCCTGCGCACGAGGGAACTCTATCGGAAGGGGGACAAGGAAGCGCTTTCGGCGCTGATCGGCGAATACCGCGAACTGGAACGCCGCCTTGAAACATTCTACCGGCGTTTCCGTGAGCAGTGGGACAGAGAGTGCCGCGAGAACGGCTTTGAAATGCACGATATCCGGCTGGGGGGATTGATCCGCCGCGTCCGACACTGCCGCAGGATGCTTGCGGACTATGTCTGCGGGAAGCGTGCGTCCCTTCCCGCGCTGGAAGAGGAGATCTGCCCCTATGCCGGCTGTGCCGACGGCGAGGCGGTCATGAACAATGACTGGCTGTATATTTCGATGATCAAGCCGCGCACCTGACGGAAAGCGCGTTCCCGGGCCGGGGGCGGAAAATTCCTTTTGACGGATTTTGATTTTGCTGTTGACATTTTACACAAAAGGTGTACAATATTACGGGGATGCCGCGTCTGACATCCCTGTTTTTATCATGGGACAGAACTGCGGGTCTGACTTCGCCGCAGAAAAAACAGCGGCTCTGCCGCAATCAGGGAGAAAACATGTTTCCGAATCAACGAGAATGGGAGAGGACCGAAAATTTCGGCATGCTCCCGCAGCACTGTTACTTTATTCCGTTCGACGGCGCAGATGTGCCGCAGGATGAGCGGACGGCTTCCTCGCGCATGGAGCTTCTGAACGGGGAATGGCAGTTCCGCGCCCATGCGCGGCCGGAGGACTGCGAGCTGGAAGAACCGCTTCCCGACTCTGTCCGGGTGCCCGCCTGCGTACAGCTCTGCGGGTATGATGTGCCGCAGTACACCAATCACAACTATCCGTTTCCCTACGATCCGCCCTATATCGCGGCGGACATTCCCGTCTTTCATTACCGGCGCACTTTCCGCCCCAAACGCGCGGGGGCGCGGCTGGTATTCGAGGGCGTAGACGCGGCATTTTACATATTCGTGAACGGGAAAGCGCTCGGATATACGCAGATCACGCACAAGACGACGGAATTCGCGCTGGACGGCGTTGCGTCCCCCGATCGGGAAAACGTGCTCGACGTCATCGTTTTGAAATGGTGCGCTTCCTCCTATCTGGAAGATCAGGACAAATGGCGGTTCAGCGGCATCATCCGCGACGTATATCTGCTCTATCGCGACACGCCCTGCGTGGAGGACTACCGCATCGGGACCGTGCGGAAGGGGAACGGGGCGGAGGTCTCCTTCTCCCTGCTGCGCGGCGGCGCCTGCCTTGTCTCTTTTGAGGGGGAGACGTGCACCGTCCGGGAAGGGGAAACGGCGACGTTCAGGGTTTCGTCTCCCCGCCTGTGGAGCGCGGAGACGCCCGCGCTCTATCCCATGACGATCGTCTGCGGAAACGAGGTGATCCGCGAGCGCGTGGGCATTCGCGATGTGAGCGCCGCAGGCGGCGTGCTGCGCGTGAACGGCGTGCCGGTCAAGCTGCTCGGCGTCAACCGCCATGAGTTTCATCCGGAGCGGGGCGCCGTGGTGACGATCGCCGATATGCGGCGGGATCTGGAACTCATGAAGTCCCTCCACGTCAACGCCATTCGCACGTCGCACTACCCCGATGCGCCCGAATTCTACCGCCTGTGCGACGAATACGGGTTCTACGTCATGGACGAGGCCGACATCGAAGCGCACGGCGTTGTGGATGTGGACGGCGACTATAACACCAGGAATTACAACATGCTCGCCGAGGATACGCTCTTTGAGGAGGCGATCTGCGAGCGCGTGCTCACCATGTACGAGCGCGACAAAAACCGCCCCTGCGTCATCATGTGGTCGCTCGGAAATGAGTCGGGCTACGGAAGGTGCTTTGTGAGTGCGGCGCGCAGACTGAAAGCGCGCGATACCTCCCGCCCCGTTCATTACGAAAATCACAGCAACATTGCCGGAACCGACGCCTATTATGACGATACGCTCGACGTGGCGAGCCGGATGTATCCGAGTGTGCAGTGGATCGGGGAATTTTTACAGGACAAGCGCGAGACGCGCCCGCTCGTTCTGTGCGAATACGCGCACGCCATGGGCAACGGCCCGGGCGATCTGAAGGAGTACTGGGAGATCCTTCGCTCCTCGGAGCGGCTGGCGGGCGGCTTTGTCTGGGAGTGGGCGGATCACGGCATCTGCAGGGACGGAAAATACTTCTACGGGGGCGATTTCGGCGATGCACCCAACGACGGGAATTTCTGCATTGACGGCATCGTTTTGCCCGACCGTTCCTTCAAAGCGGGGACAATGGAGATGCGCTCCGTCTATCAGCCCGCCGAATTTTCACTGAACGGGGATTGCGTCGGCGTCCGAAACCGCTATGACTTCAAGGCGCTGGTCGGAACGCTGCGTCTGACGGTCAGGGTCAACGGAGAGACGGTTTCGGAGGAAGAGCACCGCGTCTGTATCCCGCCGCAGGAACAGATCGGCGCGCAGATCGTCCGTCCGGCGCAGGGGTATGCGGGACTGCTTGCGCGGTTCGAGGAAGAGGACGGCGGCATCTCCGAAGCGTTCTTTGAACTGTGCCCGTATGTGCCTTCCGCCGCGGCGCCGCTTCCTGCCGGACAGACGCGCAGGCAGGGCGGCGCGGTGATCCTCTCGCGCGATGGAACGGAGCTGAAAATCGATGAAAAGAGCGGCGATCTGCTGTCCGTCACGCGGGCAGGGCGGGAGTATCTGAAGGAGCCGATGCGCGTGAGCATCATGCGCGCGCCTGTCGATAACGAGATGCCCGCGGTCGGGGCGTACCGGCTTTCCGGCGTATACGAGGCGTCGCCGCACGTGCGCAACGTCTGCACGGAAGGGGAATTTTCGGCGGAAGGGAAGATGCTCGCCGTCTCGCGCAGGAGCCTGCTCGATTATACGATCGGCTACGCTTTTACGGAGAACGGAGTGCGCGTCTCGCTGCGTTATTTTATTCCCGCCTATGTCCGGCGGCTGCCGTGCGTCGGCCTGCGCTTTGCCGTCGGGGGCGGCGGCGCGGTGCGCTATCTTGCGTATGGCGGCAGGGAGACTTACTGCGATATGCATGCCTGCGCGAAGGACGTCTACCGCGAGGAGATCTCCGCGCAGTATTTTCCCTATGTCCGTCCGCAGGAGAGCGGAAACCACACGGGCGCAGACTGGCTGGAAGTGGAGGACCGTATGACGATTTCAGGGACCGCGCCCTTTGATTTCTCGGTCCTGCCCTATTCTGCACGGCAGATCATGGATGCAAAGCATGCGTTCGAGCTGACGCCTTCGCCGTACGCGCATGTGTTCCTCGGCGTTCAGGAAGGAATGGGCTCCCATGCCTGCGGCCCCGATCTCGCGGAAGAGTATCGTATCCCGCGGGAGGGCGAATTCTGCTTTGAGATCCGCCTTGCCTGACGCGGCGCAGATCGTCCGCCCGTGCCGAGGTTTTCCGCAAACGCAATTCCCGCACCGGGCGCGGAGCGGAAGAGCGATCCGATGAGACAGATGAAAATCCGCCGGTCATGCCGGCGGATTTTTTCCGTAAAAATTCTTGTTCGGATGAAATTTTTTGCGTTCGGAAAAAAGTCTATATTATATGACGGGAGGAAACGGATCGAAGAGGAATGCGGAATGAAAGAGAAAGAGTTGTTGGAGTATTTGATCAGAATTCTTTTGGAACGGCTGAACGATCTGTATGATGAAGCAGTCGGCTTTGACCAATTCGTATTTGGGGAACGGACCGCATATGTGGAGTGTCTGGAAATTATCCAGGAACATATCGATGCGGAAAAATACGGTTTGTCATTCAATATAGAAGGCAGGTATCCTGTATAGGGAAAAAGAGGAGCTCCCGTCAGCAACAGAGCGGCAGATCGATATCTGCCGCTCTGTGACACAAAAACGCCGGCAACAGGAATTGCCCTGTTGCCGGCGTTGGCGCAGAAGACGAGATTCGAACTCGTGCTACCTTTACGGTACTACTCCCTTAGCAGGGGAGTTGTATTTTTGTCTATTAACACAAAATATAGGTAGATTTCCAATTCTTCTACACAGTATATAGTGCAATGGAGCGGAATTGCGATTGTCTATTGTCTAAAAATTGTCTATAACACCGAAAAAACGCTATCTTACAGCAAAAAGTTCATGCTCGATTTTGGATACTGCTTCAGCTGTAAGGACATCGTCTGCAGAGGCGTAATACTCCGCAGTTGTTTTATAGGACGCATGTCCCATCATGCGGTAGGCGGTGTCAAGATCGACGTGGAGGCGTTTGCAGGCGTTCGCGTACGCATCGCGCAGCTTATGGAACGTCGTGTATTTCAATCCATGCGTTTTGAGGAAACGAGAAAAGGAATTGGAGATGGTGTTCGGCTTAATGTTTGATCCGTTTTTATTACAGCAGACGAACGGACTGCTGATTCCGTTCTTCGTTTTATAGGCGTGTAATTCATCGTATACAGCGGAAGAGAAGATAAATGTGCGGTAGCGGTTTTCTGTCTTTTGCGATTTAATGATTGATTGCCTGCGTACTGTAATAAATGCTTTATCCAAAACGACGCGATAGTTTCCGTCGTGCAGACGTACGATATCCGATTCCTGTAACGCGCAAACTTCTTCACGGCTGGCCGCAAAGAGACAGGCGCAAAGTACAGGAGTATAAAGTTTCGAATTATCCTCTCTAAGAGATGCGAACAGTTCACGGATATCATCGAAGTTGTAAGCGGGAACTCTTTTTGGACGATATGCGGGCACATCGACATAGTACATCGGATTTTCCCGAAGCCAGCGCTTTTTGCGGGCATAATTAAATGCCGCGTTCAACATCTTGCGGAGCTCGTTGCAGGTGGCAGGGGATGCCTGATAGATGTCGATCAGCTTTTGAATAATGTGCTCATTGATTTTATTAAGCGCGAGGTGATCCAGGAAGTCGGATACGTAACGATGATAGTCTTCGTATTTTTGCAATGTGCGAGGGGAGGCGGCTTGCCTTATAAGGTTTTTCCGCCATTCTTTGAACAGATAAGCAAATGTGATTCCGTCTGTCGTTACGGGATCGCCGTCAAGACGTGCGCGCTCCTGTGTTTCCCACTGCTGGGCCGCTTTGCGTGACGGAAATCCGCTTTTGTACGGGCGGTGCATTTTGCCGAAGACATCTTTGTAGTAGAATCGGGCAGCATAATTTTTGCCTTTTTCGATTTCGATGATCATGATTTGTCCCCCGGCGATTTTTTGGGCCTTTTTTCAATTTTCTTTTGAACGCCCTTGATCGTTTGAAGATAGGCTTCTTCCACGGGCGAAAGATTCTGCGTCTGATACTTGCGGTATTCCGCCCTTGCCTTTTCCATTGCCTTTTCGTGGCTGACGCTCCCGGCGCCGTCCAGCAACTTTTCCCCGGTAGAGGAAAGGATGTTGTCGAGCTGGCGGATATAGTCGTCCATATACATCGGATTATGGCGCATCGCCTGGATCTCGGCAAAATCGAAGTATCCGGAAACAAGGTTGTTGAGGATTTTTAATTCATCCTCTTTCAGATAGTTTTTGGCAATGCCGATGTCTTTGAGCGCAGGGAAATCTCCGGAAAAGCTCGTGAGCCCCATAAAGGGTTTCTCGGCGTCTGCGCGTTCGTAGATGACTTCTGCGGCGGTATGCCCGTGCGCCGCATAGTGGAGCTTGTTCTGCACGATCTTAAAGAATCGGACGGACTGCTTGCTGTGAGGATCGTAGTCGACGCTGGTCGCATAGAGGTCGAGCACCTGGCGGTAGAGGACCTTTTCCGAAGAACGGATGTCGCGGATCCTATCGAGCAGATCTTTCCAATAGTTGCCGCCGGCGTTGCCTTTCAGACGTTCGTCGTCCAGGGCGAATCCCTTGATGAGATAGTCTTTCAGAACGCCGTTTGCCCAGATGCGGAACTGCGTACCGCGCAGCGACTTCACCCGATATCCTACGGAGATGATAACGTCGAGATTGTAGTATTTGCGTTTGCGCTTGACTTCGCGGCCGCCCTCCGGCTGAACTTGTAAGAATTCCTTACAAGTTGAATCCGGCGTAAGTTCGCCCTCTTGATAGATGTTACCGATGTGGAGAGTGATATTTTGCGGCGTGGTCTGAAACAGTTCCGCCATCTGCGCCTGCGTGAGCCACACGGTATCGCCGTCCAGCGTGACGGATATTTTTGTCACGCCGTCCTCGGTCTGGTAAATGATGATTTCGTTTTCGTTCATAATGTGATGCCTTGCCCCGAAAGATATTTCAAAAGAATATCTCTTTCTATAAAAAGAAGTCTTTTTGTCTCTTCATCGCAGGTTGTAGATTGAGTTGCAATTTCGGAAATCCTGGCAATGATTCTATTCGTGTCTTTCTGGACAATTAGGATTGCAGCACGATCCGATGCGGCAGTTTCATTGTTTCCTTGCCCAGTTAGATTGAGGGTTGAATTGCTTTGTTTGATAGATTGTTTTTCCGATATACCGGAGACAGAAGGGGTGGAAGATCCCTTTGGCGTTTGAGCTGAACGGGTTTGTAAGGATTTGCGCAAAAGCTCTGTAATCTCGTCATGACGTTGTTCGCTGAATTTTTCTTCCGAATAGATAAATAGGGGCAGCAACAGAAAGACCATGATACAGAGGAACACGGCGGCGGCGATCCATTGCCGGAAATAAAATAAGATTCCTGCGCCTAACGTAGGAAGAAGAAAGCAGAGGTAAACACGGATCCATCTTCTCAATTCACAGAACCAATTCATAATTTCTCCTATTAAATCACGTCGCTTTGGAAGGCGACGGCTTTGCCGATGATATTGATTTCATCGAGTTCGCTGCCGACATAGACGAATGGCTCGTACTTCGGGTTTTCCGCTTGGAGTACGAGTTTTTGTTTGTCGGGATAATAATACACGCGTTTGAGCGTTGCTTCGTCCCCGATGATGACGGCAGCGATCTCGCCGTTCTCGACCATGTTCTGCGAGCGGCAGAAGACGATATCACCGTCGTGAATGCGTGCGCCGATCATGCTGTCACCGCGCGCGATAAGACAGAAGTCCGCCTTGATATTGACTCCAGCCTGCACATAGGACTCCCGGTCTTCATTTGCCCAAATGGGTTTTCCGCAAGCGATCTCGCCCAGCATGGGAACGCGCTGTGTCTGCACAGGAGAGATGTTATCAAAATTTTGTGCTTGCCATGAGGACAAAGATTTGTTTTCAGTCCACCCCATGAGATATGCGGGGGAAGTCTGAAGCGCTGCGGCAATGGCCTCTAAAACAGAAGTAGGCATTTTTTCAATAAGTCCAAGCTCGTAGCGATAAATGGTCGTTTTGGCTTTTCCAATTTTTTGCCCGAGATCTTCTGCGGAAATGCCAAGTTCTTCACGACGCGCTTTTATGCGTTGTCCTATATTCATTACGACCTCCTTGAATACGTTAATCATAGCACATAAATTGCATTTTTGCAATAAATTTTGAAAAATTTTAGAAAAAAGTTGCAAAAATGCATTGACAAATGAAGCGCGTCGTGATATGATACAAGAAAGTTGCAAAAATGCACCAATCAAAAAAGGAGGTTGAAATGTTACACGTTAATAAGTTGAAAGGAAAAATGACGGAGAAGGGATTCACCGTAGCGACAATTTCGGAAAAAATCGGAATGGATTCAAGCACTTTTTATAGAAAACTATCAAAAAACAAGTTTTCTTTGGAAGAGGCGGAGAGTATTTCTCGTGTTTTGGAATTGTCTCATGAAGAAGCTATCGAAATTTTTTTTGCCGCGTAAGGTGCATTATTGCACCAAAAGCAAAAGCCCCGCATCGCGGGGCTAAGGAGGAAAAATGGAGATTCGATTTTGTGAGCATTGCACTCATCGAAATGATTGTAAGGGAAAAGAGCTGTATAAAGAGGAGCTACGGGAAGGGGTAGTAGAGTGCCTGGATTATCAGGACGAAGAGGCTTTCACATATAAATTCCCGATGCATTGGCATCTTTACACAAATAAAGATTTTTCCCATGAATATAAGGAGTGCCCGGAAAGATACGTAGCACTTGTATCAAAGAAATCACGGTGAGTATATGGTGTTGAACTCACCTTGATCGTGAAAGTATTCAGTTTTTACGATTTTGCAAGGTAGAGGGATCAATACTTCCATAATAGGTTTATTTGATACCTTTTTGCTCCAATAAGCATTGGCTATATCACACATGCATCCGAGAGAAAATGGTTTGCATCGAGTTTGTATATCGGGAATCATTCCTGGTTGAGGCGTTATCCAAGAACAATCGAAGATTTGATAGTTATCGGTATCGATAGTGATGAGACCGAATGGGGCATTGTTTGGGAAGAACTTGATCCAAAATGTCGATTCTTCGATGGTACGGGAAGCAAATACAGATTGGAAACGAGAGGGCATTGGTGGATATTTGCAGACGCGGATGTATTCTAATGTTAATTCAATATCACGAGAAATATCAAGCCTGTCTAATTCTCGGAAATAAAGATTTCCATGCACAGAAAGATTGTTAAAAACAGATCCGTAGAGAACGTTTGTTTCAAAAGGAGAAAGCTCCATTTTTGTTTGATTTAAGAGCCTACAGCATCGATCAATATGGTAAAAAATCATTTCGTCACCTCATAAGATTTCCATCATTGTAGCAAAACATTGTGTAAAAATCAACTTAAAAAAATTTCAGGAGGGGTATTATGGAAAACATTATTGACTTGACAAAGGGGCGGGAACGGATCTTTGAGGGTGCGTTCGCCGGAGACGGGCGGCGGGGCCCGCGCAAACAGAGACAGGCGGCGGAGGGCGGCGGAAAAATCGAGGAGATGCTCTCCATTGCCGAAGCGTCCAAGCGCTGCGGGCTCTCGCGCCATCGGCTGGACGCTGCCATCAACAGAGGGGACCTGCCCTTTTATCAGTTCGACGGGCGTTCGCGCAAGGTGAAGGCGTCCGACGTGTACGCATGGCTGGAAAGCAAACGCCGCCGTGTCGGCGTCATGGAGGGGGACGAAGCATGACGGATTTACAAATCGGAAGCAGATTCCTTACGGAAGGAATGTACTTTACGATCGCACACATTCAGGAAACACCGCGCGGGAACGTGGCGCTGCTGATCTGTGAAGATGCCGGCTGCCCGTACATAACTGTTCGTGACCTTTCGCGGCGAAGCGGGATGAGCGGCTACGATTGGGCATGGGGACATTATTTCAGAGTTTTCGAGGACGCCGTTCGGGACTACCTCGCGCGGAAAGCGGACCTCGAAGGATAAGGAGGGGAACATGGCAGGTTTCAATATTTTCGGAACGGTGGACAAGGTCGTCATCAACGGAACGGAGTGGAAGCCGCAGCACACGCAGGAAGCGTTGGCGGCGATCGAGCGTTATCGCAGGTTTCTGACGGCGCTATATTTCGCCCGCATTGACGGGAAGGTCACCGTGTACGCACGGATCAGGCGCCACACGGCGGGATCGCTCTATGCTGTAACACGGTTTCACAGGCTGCATCGGAGGGCGGAATCATGCTGGCAGTAGATCAGAGTCTGATCGGAAAAGAAGCGTGTGAGCTGGTGAAAAGTGTTATAACGGGAAAGCCGTTCTGCAAGACGCGCCGTATCACGGGGTATCTTGTGGAGCAGGATCGTGAGAATGGCGGGATCAAGGCGTCCATCCGATTTCACGATGGCACATGGGTAGATGTTTCCCGCGTATTCTTTGCCAAAGACTATGCGGCAGAGTATCAGAAATTTGTCGCCAAATACGGCGACGGAGAGCAGTGATTTTGCAATCAACTACAAAATTTCAGGAGGGTATCATGGAAAACAAGGTGTTTGAGCAGTTGATGCTCGCGGATGGACGGCAGGAAACGCTGTCCGCAGAACAGGAGAACTTCATCACAACGCACAGGAGAATCATCTCCTGCGGGAATGCGGCGGGCAGGGCGTTTATCGACCTTGCCCGTGAACTTCAGCGCATGCGGGACGGAAAGCTGTATGCGGCGGCGGGTTTTGCAGATTTTGGCGAGTATGTCGAGCAGGCGGTCGGGCTGAAACAGCGGCAGGCGTACAATTACATCAAGGTCGCCGAACGGTTTACGGACAAGTACCTTGAAGAACACGCGGGCTACGGCGTGACCAAGC
The DNA here is from genome assembly GCA_904419525.1 of Candidatus Gallimonas merdae. Taxonomy (GTDB): domain Bacteria; phylum Bacillota; class Clostridia; order Christensenellales; family Borkfalkiaceae; genus Gallimonas; species Gallimonas merdae. Next base: position 21,065 of record CAJFRT010000011.1, on the reverse strand, counting down.
TCGCCCTGCTTGCCTCTATTTCCGAAACGGAACGCGAGGGCGTCGAGGAGGGGATGGACGTAGAGAATGCGACCACGCGGGAGCTGGAAGCGCGAATCCGTGAGCTGGAGGCGGAGCGGGACGAAAAACAGGCGCAGCTCTCCCTGTTCGAGGAGGAAAAGACGAAGGCGGAACAATATGCAGCCAAAGCGCAGGCGGCGGCTGACAAGCAGATCGCCGCAGCTGCAAAAGAACGTGAGCGCGTTATCAAATTGGAAGAAGAGAAAACGCGGTTGGAAAAGCAGGTGCAGGATCTTAAAAACACGCCGCCCGAAGTGCATGAGGTGGAAAATCCCGAGACGGCCGCACGGCTCAAGGCGGCGGAACAGGCGCGGGATGAGGCGGTCGCCGCCTATGAGAGCGCGAGGAAGCAGTTGGAGATCGCGTCCGATGAGTCGATGATGCGTTTCAAAGTCAAGTTTGAGGATTTTCAGAACATTCTCGGCGAGATGTTTGCCATTATGACGGGGATGGACAGGGAGAAAGTCGAAAAGTGCGTCAACGCGCTTAAAGTGGTGCTGAAGGAGAGGGGATTATGAAACGCGACGAATATCTGAAGATGCTTTTTGAGGACAACGAGACCGAGAAAGAGCCGACCAAAGAACTGCATGAAGCGGTTTTGGAATGCACAGTAGAGGCACTTTCCCAAGAAAATGCCGACTTTGAAGCCGATCAGGCGGTCGGGCTTTCCGAGCTGTACAAGCTCATTGAGGACGAGGGGCGCAAAACGCGCGTCGTTTCGCCCTTCCGGGCGGCGGAACTGATCGCCGCCAAGCTCGGCGCAAAGTATCAGCGGCCGATCGAGCGCTTTGCGCATCTGTTCCGAAACGTCGGGCAGCGCCCTGCAACGATTCGGCTGGAAGACCTTCTGTGAGGCGGCATTATGTGTATGTATGCAGACCATTCCGCCATCGAGCAGACAAGGGCGCAGATCGAGGCGGCGGAAACGGAGATACGAACGTACGGAAAAGAGAAGAAGCAGGCATTCAAGAGCATCCGTCAGATGCCGGAGGAGCTTCCGGACTTCGTGCAGGAGTGGGCGAAGAAGAGCATGGGGAAGTGGATGTTCTACATAAAGGTCAAGCGCGGAAGCTATATTGCCGTGTGCGAGGCGTGCGGGAAAAAGGTGCATCTGACGCGCGCCCGTTCCTCCCGCGTCATCGAGTGTCCCGCGTGCGGGGCGGTCGTTACGCTGAAAGACGGAACGAAGACGGGCGGCGTCGGAACAAGCCAGGCGTGCGCCTATGTGGAGCGGGATGGTGACGCTTTCACGCAGCGCTTGTTCGAGTGCTACAAGTCGTGTTATTTTCATGGGCTTGAAATCGACGTCGAATACCATTTCACCGAAGAAGAACGCAATTTCCGCCGTGCGGCGCGGAAGGCAACGCTGTTCAGCTATCATCCGAAGACGCAAGGGCGGAATGCAGGCGAATGGACGGCGGGGAGCGGACGTGTACACGGGCAGGGATGGAGCGGGTGGCGACTGCGGGACAGGGCGATCCACACCTATCCTTATAATCTTCCCGCCGTTCTGCACGGAACGCCGTATCAGTATTCGGCACTTGATGTCGCCGCCGAAAACAATCTCGTCAATCCGATGTTTTATCTCAATGATTACGATGACGAGCCCAAGCTGGAACTCCTCTATAAGATAGGTTTGTATCGGGCGGCGGCGGAGATCACGGAGTACTACGGCGACGATGCCCGCCGCATGATGCGGGCGGTCAGATCGCTCAAAGACCTCGGGATCGGCAGCCGCGCGGAGGCGGCGGAGTGCGCGCGCATGACCGTGGAGCAGATCGTTGCCCGCAAGGAAATAAAGGCATGGAAGATCAACGAGGAAGAACGGGCGGCGGCGGTGGAATTTGTCGTGTGCCTGAATCAGCGGTCGGGAACGGACTTTCGATATGACTTCATCTCGCGCGAGCGGATGTTCCGATATTTTCAGGCGCAGAGAGCGGACTATCCCGAAGTAAAAAACTTCATAGCAGATTACACCGATTACATTTCAGAGTGCAGTCTGCTCGGCGCCAATGTCGGCGATACTGCCGTGAAGACGCCGCGCTCGCTTAAAAAGGCGCATGATTGGGCGACGACCGAGCGGAAAGTACAGGAAAAGCAGGCGTATGAGGCGCTTGTCGCCGCGGTGTATGATTCGCTCCACACGCTCACGGAATGGTCGGACGGGAAGTTGCGCGTCATCATGCCGCGTTCGGCGCGGGAGATCGTCGAGGAAGGCATACGGCAGAATCACTGCGTCGGACGCTACGTTGAGCGCGTTGCAACGGGCGAGAGCGTCATTCTGTTCCTCCGCCGCGTGGAAGATCCCGAAAAGAACTTCTACACGGTGGAGATCAAAAAGGACATGCGCCGCTGCCATATCGTGCAGGTGCGAGGAGAACGCAATATCGCTGCCACGGACGAGGTGAATGCGTTCTGCAAGAAGTACACGCGCTGGTTTAATCGGCGTTCCCTGAACGGGTACGACGGCGATACGATCATTGTACGCTACTACAAGGCGGTCCACAAGCAGGGCGGGCGGTACATGTCCGGATGGGATGGAAAAACGGAGTACCATGTCGGCGAATGGATCGAAGTCGAGACGGACGGAGAGCCCGATCGTGTCGCGGTCAAGGGGCTGCACGTCGCATCGCTTGAATTTGCCATGAATTACGGCAAGGGGTGGAAGGACGCCGCGATCCTCGAAGTGGAGACGGATATTCACGACGTCATCGTGCCGGACGCAAAAGATCAGGTTCGCACGCGACGTTTCCGCGTTGTGCGAGAAGTTCCTTCGGAAGAGATTGCAGCAAACAGGGCGGCGGAACATGCCGCATAGGAGGGAACTATGAGTACGATGAGCAAATGGATGGTTTCGTGTAACTATTTCAACGACGCATATCATTATCAGGTTTATCGCCTGATCGATATGTTCGCCGTCGATCACAGCGGCAATCGGGAATATCGCGGTGCGGTATTTTCGGATAAGGCTTCTGCGCAGGCGTACGCCGATTCTCTGAACGCGGAGGGGAAAGATGAAGAATCGTTTGCTTGATCTGATGATAGAGTTTGACGAAATGGGTTTCGCTCCGACCACGGTATGCGAGAATGCCGAGGAGTACGCAACGAAATGGGAAGATCAGGTGCGGGAAGCGGTAAAAGCACTTGAAAACGAAAACGCCGCCCTGCGCGAGAGGCTCGAAAAGACTTTTTCTCGGATTGTTCTTCTTTGGAAAAGATGAAAGATTCCGTACATCCAAATTATTGTTTTGCCGAATATTTACGGCAAGCCGAAAAAGAACTCGCGGAGGAGGGGAAGTCATGAATCACATACCGGAATTTCCGTTTATGGCACAGAGGGCGGAAGGAGAGCGGGAGCATCGGGAGGCAAGCGATCCCGTGTCGCATCCCGCCCATTACACGGACGGAAAAATCGAAGTCATCGATTTCATCGAGGACAAAGGACTGAACTTTCATCGCGGGAACGCGGTCAAGTACATCGCTCGGGCAGGAAAGAAGGATCCGACAAAGGAAATCGAGGACCTGAAAAAAGCGAGGTGGTACCTCGATCGGGAAATCAATCGGATGGAAAAGGAGAAAAAGGTATGAACAAGAGTAAAAAGGAGGAGATCCGGGAAGAGCTTGTCATGCCGCGCTGTCCGTTCTGCGGACAGGCGATCATTGCGGATCGGGAGCTGATCGACAAAAAGGACGCGGAGCATTATGCGGCCATGCACTGTAAGTGCAAGGGCGCGCAGGGCTATCAGGAAAAGGAGCGCATGAAAGAAGAGCGCCGCCGTGCGGAACAGGCGCTGCGCGACGGGATCGATGCGCTGGGGCAGTTTTGTGAGAGCAAAAGACATTTCTTGCACGAGGACAGCCGCAAGATGCTCTTTTCTGTCGGGATGGAAGTCGTGAGAGGGCACATTGACAGCGTTTCCGTGAAGCTGGGAAGCATCAAGGTTTCCGTAAAGCTCGACAACGACGGAAAGCTGTTTTTCAAAAAGAATTACACGGAGACGGACTCCGTCCGCGTTCTGTAACGAAAAAGGGAATCCCTCGGCAAAGGGATTCCCGTAATCATAAGACTGCCGCCAAAGACAATCTTTCAACTGCCTATATTATATACCTTATTATATAAAATGTCAAGAAATATGCACGAAGTGCCTTTCTCGGCCTTGTAATAGGTATTATTTGTAGGACGAAACGGGCGGCGGCAAAGGAGCTGCCATGATGAAGCGCAAAGCATATCCTTGCGAGGACTATGAAGAATTATTCGATATGCCGCAGTCGGAAGCGCGGCAGATCGACAACAGGGGTGTATGCGGATACCGCATGAAGACGATCACGTCGGGGAACATCCGTGAATGCGAGATCTATCCCGTCTTCAGCCAAAGGGTGGATTTTACAAGGGGAAAGAAAACGAGAGAATCCCGCGACAAGCAGAGACGGCTCAACAGGCGAAATGCGCAAAAGCGGCTCATTCGCCTGCTAAATGCTAATTTCACAGAGGGAGACGTCTGGGCGACGTTTACATACGGTGCGGACAAGCTCCCGACTGATGAAAAGGCGGCGCACAAGTTCTTTCGCAACTATCTGCGCAGGCTTGCCTACCGCATGCGGCGGGAGAAATGGGGAGAACTCAAATACATATTTGTCACGGAGTACCTTGACGACGGAAAGAAGATCCGCGTACATCATCATTGCGTGATGAATTTTCCCGACCGCGATCTTGCCGAGAAAATGTGGACGGGCGGCGCGCGGACACACACCAGAAGATTGCAGCCGGACGAGGCGGGACTGGAAGGGATCGGACGGTACATCACAAAGGGCAAGGAGTTCCTTATCAAACATGCGCGGATGTGGTCGGCGTCCCGCAATCTGAAACAGCCGAAAGTCACTGTGTCGGACACGGCTGTCTCACGCCGCCGCGCGCAGCGCATGGGAATGGACTATGCAGAGGCGGAAGCATTCTTTCAAAGATGCAACCCTGCATATCGGATGACATTTCAGGAAGTGAAATTCTCAGACGACGTCGCGGGGGTATATCTCTACGCACGTTTCATCCGACGGGAATGACGGAAATGTGGTACGGCGCAGAGAGCAGGATAAGGAAGTTGGTATAAATCCCGACTTCGGGAAGGTGAAAACGGGAAACCCGTTTCAAAGTCAAGGAGGGTGTTCATGGTGACAGGCATTGCGTCGGGCTATATCGACGAAAGGATCAGCTTCTGTCCGTATTGCGGACGGAGGCTCTACGGCGTTGCGCTCTTTTCAAAGACTGTCTGTGAAGAGTGCGGCGAGGCATTCTTTGTGATCCAGGCAGAGCGGGAAAGTGCAGATGAAATTTGCAGTCAAATGCAAAGGCAGGGGAGGAAAGAATGAAAGTGGATTTGCAGGATTCCAAGAAAGAGCTGCGCGGATATCTGAAGGCATACCGCATCTGCCAGGACCAGGCGGCGGAGATTGCGCGGCAGATCGAAAAGGGCGAGGTGCTCGACGCCGTCAAGGATATGCTGCTCCAAGCGAAGGAAGATTTTGAAGTGCATTGCAATGCAGTCAGATTGATTCTCGGGTATTTGCCCAAAGAGAGTGCCATGTATCGGGTGATGGCGCTCCGATACTTGCAGGGGACGAAGCTGAAAGCTGTGGCGGAACGTCTCGGATACAGCGTCGGTCATTGCGCAAATTTGGAGGCAAAGGCAATCGATCGGCTTTCCAAAAACAAGGCGGCAATGGCTCTCATGCGGCTGAAAACCTGAAATTCTTATAAAGTCATGATAAAATCATGATGTTTTCTTATAAAATCATGAAAAAAACATGAGACTCGGCATGTTATAATGCAGGCAAATCGCAGAAAAAAGCGAAAAGCCTGCATTTTTTCATATCCCCCCCTGGTGTCGCGCGAAAACGCGGGCGCGCGCGCAAGCGCGCCAAATGCAGCTTTACAAACTTTTCCGCTTTTTGAAATGTTTTGCGGTTTTGGGGAAAATCTTGCAAAAATATGGACGATCGGCGGACATATCACGAGAAATACGATGCGTTTTATCAGTCCCGTGCATGGCGGCGGATCCGCACGATCAAATTTGCACAGGAGACGGGACTCTGTCAGCGGTGCCGGGCAAAGGGGATCGTCAGTTTGGGGAAAGAAGTGCACCACATTGTGCCGATAGAGGTCGATTGGAGCAGACGGCTTGATCCCGACAATCTGGAACTTTTGTGTGCCGCTTGTCACAATGCCGAGCACGAGAGGGAGAGCCCGCTGCAGAAGTTCAGCAAATTCTGGGAGGAATTGGAGAATGGCGGGGCGGCTGCCGAGCATCACGCCGGACAAGAAATTACATCGGAGCAACGAGGAACTCCGGGATCGCAACGAGGAGACGCCGATCTATCAGCGGCAGGAATTCAAAATGCCAAGGACGCTCACGAAGGAGGAGCGCAAGGTATGGAAATTCCTCGTGCAGGTATTCCGGGAGACGGTCAACTGCCGCGTATCTGATGCTGACGTTGACATGATGGTCCTGTACTGCCGCGCCAAAGTGGCTACCGACGAAGCGGACGCGGCGCTCAAAGAAGATCCCCGCGCCTATCTCGTGTACGAGTGCGGCGAGGACAAGGACGGGAATCCCAAGTATGTGCTCAAAGCCAATCCGAACATCAAGAAGCGGAACGACAATGCCGCACTCTGCATCCGACTTGCCGATCAGCTGGGACTATCTCCCCAGGCACGGGCGCGGGCGGGACTGAAAGCGGCAAACGCAAAGCGCAAGGATGATCCGTTCCGCAAGATGATGCAGCGGAAAGACGATTGACGGGCGGCGGCTATGCTCAAATGGATCACCGACTACATTCGTTACGTCGAAAACCGTCCGCAGGATTTTAACGAGCACGTCAAAAACAATGTCCGGCAGATCAAAGAGCTCATCTCCCGGAAAGAAATTTTCTATAAAGAAGCCGATCCGATCGCGTTCCGCGACTTTGCGCGAATGTTCCGCCATCGGGAGGGCGTTTGGGCGGGGCAGCCCGTCGAGCTCAACCGCGAGCAAAAGTACATCGTTGCCTGCATCCTCGGCATCAAGGTGTGGGACAAGAAAGAAAAGCGCTTCGTCCGCTGGTTTCGAGAGCTCGATCTGTTCGTGGCGCGAAAGTGGGGAAAAGACACATTCATCGTACCGCTTATCGCATATTTCGTTGGCATCGATAAAGAGCCGTCCGCATGGTGTCAGATTCTTGCGGAGAACGAGGCGCAGGCAAAGCGGACGTTCGATCTCGTCAAAGAGAACGTCAAGGAAGATCCGCTGGATTGCTGGTTTACGGGAACGGGCAAGACGTCCAAGACGATCGAATGCCCGGAGACGCACGGCGTAATTCAGTACCTTTCGGGACGGACGAAGGGAAAGGACGGCGCCAATCCGTCCGTTGCCGTCGTCAACGAGGCGCACGAGATCACAAACAAGAATCAGTACAACGCGGTCAAGTCGGGTATGGGGGCCAGGTCGCAGCCGATGATGATCGTCATTTCCTCGGCGGGCGTTACGCCGGAAAGCCTGTACGAGTCCCTCTATGAGAGAAACAAGAAATTTCTCAAAAAGAAACGGCTCGGACAGAATGATCGCATCTTTGCGCTCATGTTCGGGATCGACGAAACGGACGACTACCGCGATGAAGCCTGCTGGATCAAGGCAAACCCCGCCATGTACGAGGGACGTCCGACCATGGAGTTCCTGCGTACGCAGCTGGAGGGGATGAAGGACGATCCCGTTCTGCTGAATACCTTTATTGCCAAACACATGAATCGGCAGATCGGGGCGTCCATCGACTATTTCAGCATGGTCGCCATCCGGAATGCCATGCGCATCGTCGCGCCGGAAGAGTATATCGACACATACGCAGTCGGGGGCGTCGATCTCGCAGAAACGACGGACTTGTGCAACGCAACGGCGCAGATTCTGACGGGCGAAAAGTTCATCTATCTGCAGGCGTATTTCATTGCAGAGGATCGCCTCGCGCGCAACAGCGAGCGGGACAAACAGGACTATCAGCGCATGACAAACCTTGCAACGGGAGACCGCGTCACGAGTGAAGTGGTCATTGTAACGCCGGGAAGCTATGTGCGGAAAGAGTACGTTACGGCATGGTTTACGCTGCTGCGTGAAGAATACAAGATCAGCTTCCTAAAAATCGGCTATGACCGTGCGCTTTCAAAAGAGTGGCTTACGGATATGCAGGAACACGGGTTTTCGCACGAGAAGGTCCGTCGAGACGGCGAGACGGGAAGTATCACGCGCGATCTCGGCGTTCTTACCGAAGTCGCACAGGGCGGCTGGACGCTGTCCGAGCCGATCAAGGTAGTAAAAAGCCTGTTTGAATCGGGCAAGATCGTTGCGGATGTAAGAAACAAGCTGTTTGCGTACTGCTTCTATAATCTCAAAATCCGACAGGACGTCAACAACAACCTTTCGCCGCACAAGGCGAAATCGACGGGACATATCGACGGTGCCGTCGGCGTATTCAACGCATTTGTCGCCTACCAGCGGGCCAAGGAGATGCCGCTGTACGCAAATCGCATCGGACAGCTTTTCAGGATCTGATCATGGGGAAAATTCTGGATTTTTTCAAAAACACATTCGGGCGGAGTAAGCCGCGGCCGGGGCAGGTGCCGCCGAGGGAGCAGCTCCGCACGATCATTCACGAGTACTACGGCAACAACGTGGGATGGTTTGCCTACAACTACGCGAGCAACATCTATCAGATCCCGGAGGTGCGCACGGCGATCCAATCGTTCGCGGAGATCTTCTCCATCATCCCGAAGTACTTTGAACGCAAGGACAAAGACGGGAACGTGACCTATCTCGAAGGGGAGGAGGACCGCGTCATCAACATTCGCGCCAATCCTTTGCAGAACGCCTCGCAGTTCTGGGTGAATCTCATCACGTCGCTGATGCTGTATTCCAATGTGTTCGTCGAGCCGCGCTTTTCATCGCGCACGGGGCGGCTCTCGCAGCTGTATGTGCTGCCGCACGATTTTTACGACTTCAAGCTGTACGACGACCGCGCAACGGTCACGTTCGGGCGGATCGGAAAGACGTATGACATGAGCGATCTCATCTATCTCAACCGTTTTTCTACGCTGGGCGGCGGCCAGAAGAACGACCTCGGACTGTATGAAACGGTCATTCAGGCGCTTGCGGCGCAGGCGATCGCCGTTGCGGATCCGAACAAGGTGCGGGCGATCATGCAGACCGATCCGACAGCGCAGGGACAGCTGAAAGAGAAGGATGCGGACGGAACGATGCGCGATCTGGACGCGCGTTTTGATAAGTCGGTACGCGGGATCGCCTATGTCGATCCGCAGTGGAAGATCACGCCCATCAACTGGAACGAGAACGACGTCAACCGCGATCTCATGAAGCTGGTCATCGACATCGTCTACAACTATTTCGGCATCACGGCGGATATCGTCAACAATAAGGCGACGGAAATCGAATATCAGCTCTTTGTAAAGAATCATGTTGAGCCGGTCGCGCGGCAGGTGGAACAGGAATTCACGGGCAAGATCTTTTCGCGCATGGAACAGGCGCACGGCAACCGGTTGGAGCTGGATACGTTCTGGCTGCAGGTATCGACACTCTCGGCAAAGACGGCGTTCTTCAACGTTGTATCGCGCAACGGGGTGATGAACAACGACGAGATGCGCGAAATGATCGGATATGCCCCGCTGCCCGACGGGCTGGGGCGAAAGTACAGGGTAACTCTCGATACGGTCAACATAGAAAATGCGGACGCTTATCAGAGCGCAAAAAACGGCGCGGCGGGGGCGGGCGGCCAGTCGGAGAAACCGACGGGCGGCGGCTCATCGGCGTCGGAAGGAGGAAACAATGCAGCAACCTGACGAGAAACTCAAACGGCAGCGGGAGTTCCGCACCGTGGAATTCCGCACGGAGGCGCGGGAGGCGGAGAACGGGAAAAAGGAACTCGTTGTTCGCGGGTATCCCATTCTGTTCAACACTCCGACCAAAGTGTGGGATTATTGGTACGACGAGATCACGGAGATCATTTTACCGCAGGCGCTTGACGGCGTCGACTTGCAGAATGTATTCCTGCTCTACGGACACGACATGAACCGTGTGCTTGGGCGAACGGGAAAGAACATGCGGCTGGAAACGGACGAGACGGGGCTTTTCATGGAATGTGTCATGCCCAATACGCAGGAGGCGCGCGACCTGTACAACCTCATTGAGGCAGGGATCGTTGACGGCATGAGCTTCTGGCTCCGTACCTATGATCAGGTCAATCCGTCCACGCTCACACGCACCGTCACCAAGATCGAAGAGCTGCCGGAGGTCACCATTACGGCGTTCCCGGCGTACAAGGAAACGGTCGTTATTGCCATGGAAGAGGAGCGCCGGAAAGTGTTGCGCGCACAGTCGGAAATGGCGCGCCGCGTGGAAGAAGAACTCAAAAATTTTTCATAAAAGGAGAACAACATGGATCCCATTATCGAAATGCTGCGGGATGAGAACAACGCGATCGAACAGCTCACCGCAAGACGTGAGGAATTAAAGCGCAAGCTCGAAGAGCACCGCAGCGGAAACATTTCGGCGGAAGAGTTTGAAAAGCTCTCTGCCGAACGTAAGGACATCGAAAAGGAGCTTGCGCTCCGCACCAAGCGCCGCGACGAACTCACCGCTGCGGCCGACAAAAACAAAAATCAAGGAGAAGGGAGAGGAATTATGAACGACAACCTTTTGCATTTCAAGGATGGCATGGAGCGTGCGGATATTCCCGCGACGGCAGAGTACCGCAGCGCATTCTTCAAGCGGCTGCAGAGAAAACCGCTGGAGGATCTCGAAAAGCGCGCGATGACGTCGGCATCGACGTCGGCAGGAGCTGCGATCCCCACGCAGACGATGGATATGATCATCGGGCAGCTCCGTGAATCGGATTCGCTGCTGGGGCTCATCACGCTCACGAACATTCCGAGCCTGACGAGTTTTCCCGTGGAGAACGTCGTCAACGATGCGTCCTGGGTATCCGAAGGCTCGGACAGCACGTCGAGCAGCGATAGCCTGAAAGCGGTATCGCTCGCGGCGTACACGCTCATCAAGACGATCAAGATCACGGCGCAGGTCGCGCGGATGTCGATCGATGCCTTCGAGACGTGGCTTGTGGGTGCGCTCGTGCGAAAGCTCCGTGCGGCGTGTGATAAGGCGATTATCTCGGGCACGGGCACCAATCAGCCCACGGGGCTGGATACGCTGACGTGGAACGCAACGAACAGCGTGACGGTTGCAAAGGCCGCTACGGTCACCTATGACAACCTGGTCGATCTGGAAGCGCTCGTCGGAGAAAGTTTCATCAATAACGCTGTTTGGGCGTGCAATCGCAAAATGAAGGCGACGCTCTTAAAGCTCAAAGACGACCAGAAGCGCCCGCTCTTCGAGCGTGCGGTCGAGGATGGCTTCGTCGGGACGCTGCTCGGGTATCCCGTCCGCCTGGATGCAAACGTGAAGGACGGCGAGATGTACTTCGGGGATTGGAAATCGGGGTATGTCATGAACTTCGCGCAGCCCATCGAGATCGCAAGCTCCGAAGAGGCGGGTTTCATGAGCGGATCCGTCGTCTATCGCGGTATGGCGCTTGCCGACGGCAAGCCCACGGGCGTTGCGGGTGCGCTCGTCAAGCTGGTACAGGGAACGGTGTAAAGCACGAGGTGAGTTATGGCGGCGATCGACAAGGCGGCGCTTCTCGCAAAACTCAAATTGGCGATCGGCGACCTGACGCCCGGGAAAGAACTTGACGACTACTATACGGAAAAGCTCGATACCGCGCAGGCGATCATCGCCGCAAACGATATTTCCGACAGCATTCTCGCGACTGAACTCGGGATGTCCGCCATCGTATTGCAGGCGCAGGTCCTGATGGGGAACGTGGATGCGGATGAGGGCAATCGGACGATCATACTCATGCGCAATACGCTCTCCGCCCAGACGAAGGGCGAGCGCTACGGGGAAGGTGATGACGATGCTGACGGGGCGTAAACAGGTCGTGCTTGCCGATATAGAGAGCACGCAGAGCGTCTCCAACGGTGACAGGACAAAGCGCGTCACACGGGCAAAGGTGCTCGCTGCAATGGTCGAGCTGGTCGGTGTCAATACCGCCCAGCTCGGACAGGTGCAGGGTTTTCGACTCACGAACAGCGTCGAAATCGACCGTGTGCAGTACGGCGGAGAAAAGTATCTCTATTTCGACGGAACGCTCTATGCCGTCGGAACGCTCGGGAAGGCGGGATCGCCTGCAAAGATGCTTCTGAACGTCGCCGTGCACAACGATGCCGCCGCAGCACAGGCGGTCAAGGAGTGGGTAGATGCAAATCTTTCATACAGATGACACCATGTCCGCGCTTTGGTCGTTTTTGCAGCCGCTTGCGGAGGAAATCCCGATCTATAAGCAGACCATGGACGAAGCGGATGAGAACGTGCCGGAGAGCTATTTGCTCATCCGCACGGACATCACGGACATGGGCGCCATATACGGGGACGGGCGCGTCATGCTTCGCCGCAATACGGCGGACTTGCTGCTCGTCTCCAAGTGCACGGGCGCGTTGTCGGACGACATCCACAACGTAAACCGCAGAAAAGTGAAAGCATTGCTTGATGCTTCGGGAGAGGTATCCTATACGGCGTATGATCTCGGATACAATGCAACGCTCCGCGAAGCGCAGTACAGCTGGACTTTGGAGTTTTTGTATGGCAAGGCGGCGCAGTAGCGGCTCTTTGAGGCCGACGCTTGCAGGGCTTTCACAAGCAATCGATGAAGCGATTGTAGAGGTGTCCGAAGAAGTGTATGCTGCGGTGGATGCAGGGCTTGACAAAGCGGCACGTCATATGGAGCGAGCACTTGAAGCGGCAACACCGATCGACACGGGTGAGACGCGAAGATCATGGGAAGTGGACTTCAAATACAAGAACGTACGCTATATCAACAATACGAGCGTCAACGAGCAGGGCGTGCCGATTGTAAATCTGTTGGAGTTCGGGAAAAAGGGAAAGCCTTTCGTTCGTAAAACGGTACAGGCAGAGCAAGAACAAATCATCAATATCATAAAAGGAGAAATCGAACATGGCAACACCGAGTAAAACGGGGAAGGACCTTGCGCAGTTCAACGTTAAAAACGCTGTATATGCGCTGGAAGGGACGCCGTCCACCGTCAAGCCGATGACGTGGATGAATACATTCTCGAAGGACAGAAACGTTGCGACGCACGCATTCTATGGGGACGGCGAAATGATCGTCTCTCTTGCGTCCGATCGCTCTGTATCGGGAACGATCGGTGCGACGGCGCGGGACGATGATTTTGAGGAGGACGTCGGACTCGCGATCGCACCCGACGGCGGCGGCACGGCAGAAATTGCCGTCAAGAGCATGTCCCGTATCTGTTTCGGGTTTGAAACGGACTATATCGGGGCCGACGGCATTCGCAAAGCGAAAAAGACGTGGGTGTTCGGCGTTCAGGTCAGTCCGCCCAACGACAGTTTCACACAGGATCAGGACGACATTACGCAGTCTGCGGCGGATTACGCCTATACGGCATACGGTGTCGATCTGTTGGACGCGGAAGGGGAAACTGCCTATGTCGACGAGAACGGGCAAAAGACGAAAGTCTTTACATGGAGCAAAAAGCCCACCGATTCCGGATACGCGACGTTCCTGGACAGCGTTCCCGTGCCCAAGGCAGCATCAACGTAAGCTCATACGGCATCTTGCCATATACCCCTCTTGTTTCCCGTACCGCATTGCGGTACGGGACTATGAACGAAAGAGCGCCGCTGGCGGCGGGTGCAACTCCCGCATCGTTCAAAAGGAGATCATAACATGAAAATTACATTGCCGATTGTCACGAAAGACGAACTCGGAAAGGATGGGAAGCGCATTTTCGTTTACGAAGAGCGCGCGATGGAGGCGGACTTTTCGCTCGGAATGCAGCTTCGGTGGGAAGCGAAATTTCCGGAGCTTGCGGCACAGTGTTCTGTTACGGATTATGCGGCGCGTGTCGCAAAGATGCCGAGCGATGCGGCAAGTCTTTTGTCCAAGCTGAAATGTATTTACTGCTTTTTGGAAACGGACATGAGCTTTCTTGAATTTATCCGTCTGTTTGATTTTACGAAGAAGGAGTATGTTCAGGAGCTTGTTCATCGCATCGGTGAGGCTTTCAAGGTCATGCTCGACGGAGCGGCAGAAAAAAACTGATCGGGCATCAGAAAGAGATGCTTGAGCTCTTCAAACGTTGCGGTGTAAAAGAGCAAAAGGGCTTTCTGATGCCTCGCGGACTTCGGTATATCAAGGCGCTTGCGGAGGCGGGAATTGACTGGAAAGGGCTGCATATGATCGACGCCGTGAGCCTGTATTGCGCACTCAAAGTTGAGGATGCAAAAAACTATTTGAGAGCGAGAGCGCAGGAACGGATGCAGCGTGCAGGCGTCAGAAGGATCTCTCCGGCGACGGAGGCAGAGTTTGATGCGCTTTAAGGGGGCAGAATGGCAAAAAGCGTCACGATAAAAATCGGAGCGGACACCAAGACTTTCATGGATAGCATGAGAGGGTTGGACCGCGAGATCAGACAAACGCAAAAATCGGCGACCGATCTGGAAAAGAGTTTAGATTTCAAATACGATGAAAACCGCGCCGTGCAAGCGATGGGGCAATTTCAGAAAGCCATTGAGTTATGCGAACAAAAGGCGCAGGCTCTCCGTGCGCAGTTAAAGCACATGGAGGAAAGCGGGAAATTCGATCCGGAAGATTATGCGAAACTTCAGCTGGAGCTTGCAAAAGTTGAAACGCAGAGCGTAAAGGCTGCCGAAGGGATCGAACGGATCAAGAATATCAAGATCGAGCAGTTGAACGAGAAGTTTGATAAGCTCGGAGATTCCATCGAAAAAGCAGGGCAGAAGGTCTCCGTGTTCTCTGCGGCGGCGGCAGGGCTGATCGCGGGGGCGGCGGCGATCGGGAAGAGCGCGGCGGCAACGGGCGCCGAGATCGACGACATGACGCAGCAGTTCGACGTCTCCGCCGAAACGATCCAGCGATGGAACTATCTTGCGCTGCAGGCGGGCGTCGATTCTACGGCCTTTACAAGGGCTCTGATACGTGCCAGGGCGGCAATGGCAGATCTGTCCACGGGAACATCGAATGCTGCAACGCAGGCGCTTGATGCACTCGGAATCTCCGCGAGACAGTTCGGCTCCGACGAAGAGATGTTTGACGGGATCCTCAAGGCGCTTTCTGAAGTCGAGGACAGCACGCTGCAGACAGCGTATGCCAATGAAATTTTCGGGGACAGGATCGCCACGCAGCTTTTGCCGTATATCAATGCGGGCGCGGATGATCTTGCCAAGTGGAATGAAGAGTTCGAGGCGATGCCGTCGCTGACGGGGGATGAGGCGGCGGCGCTTGCCGAACTGGACGACACGTTCAATCGCTTGAATACGACCATGCAGTACGCCACGGCACAGCTTGGAGAGGCGCTCGCTCCCATTATCGAACGAGTAGTTGTATTCATTGAGGAATCGCTTGTTCCTGCCATTGAGGGACTTGCAAATTGGTTTGAAAACCTTTCTCCGGGCATGCAGGATACCATTCTTGCAATCCTCGGCATCATTGCCGTGGCGGGACCTCTGCTCATTTTGATCGGAAAGATCGTGCCAGGAATCAAAGTGCTTATTTCCTTGATCCAAAAATTGAACAGTGTGGCCGGACGTGCTACGGTTGGGATCAGTACGCTGGGGGCCGTAATCGGTCTTACATTTGGACTGATTGCGAACTGGGAAAAGATGGGAACGCTGGAGCACGTTATTGCGATCATCGGAATTCTCACAGCAGCCGTCCTCGGCGCTGCAGTTGCATTCGGCGCATTTCATTCGGCATGGTCGCTCGGGCTTGCCGTGACAGGAATCGTTGCGGGGATCACGGCGGCGGTTGCCGCCATCAATTCCGTCAAGGATGAGATAGATGTTCCGGACAATCTGCCCGATTATGATGCCGATGAAGTCGCAAACGGCGTTATGAATGGGAACTATTCGCTCCCGGAGTACACGTCATCGGGCGGCGGATCGTCCTATACGGACAACACCTATGCCGATCAATACAATGTCACGGTCAACGTGACAAGCCCTGGGGCGACGGCAGAGGAGATCGCGGCGGCGGTCGGACGGGAGATCGCAACGCTTGCGCAATCGCGGAGGTAACATGCGGAAATTTGCGTTTGTCGTATTTGACATTGACAATTCCATCATTGACCGTTTCCCGCTCGACGTTGTCACCGATTTGAGCGGACTCGGGTGGCGGCTCAAGCTCTCGAAAATCGAGGGAGACGTCACGGATACCGTCACGAAAGTTGTACAGGAAAAGCAGTCTGTCGGCATCACAATCAATCTGATCGGGCGGGGATATGAGAAATTCACGATCCTGTCGCAATGGCTGCAGAAATACTCTGCTGTCAATGTACCGTTGGCGCTTGAATACGATGACGGGGTGCAGCCGCGATACGTGGAGGGGAAGGTCACAGAGCTGAAGAAGACGGAAAAAGACGAATATAACAATCTGTCGTGCGCTGCAACGTTTACACCGCTCACGCCCTTCTTCGTCAATATCGAGCAGACGATCACGATCAGCTTTTCCAGCGTCGGAAAAAGTTATTCGTTCAGATATCCGTACTGCTACGGGAAAAACATGGTCGAAAATAACGAGATCGATAATCCGTATCTTGCACCCGTCCCGGTTACGGTGCGTCTGGAAGGCCCGCGGGATGCCCCTATTGTTGAGCTGGTAGATGAAAACGGGACTGCCTACAATATTGTCAGTTTCCCGGAGCTGTCATTGAAGACAGGGGATTATCTCGTCATCAACAGCGCGGCGCGAAAAATCTGGTATTTTAACGGGATAAAGGAAGAAGAGTACAGCGCAAACACGGATCCGTCGTATGATACATTCCTGTTTGCGGAGAGCGGGAAGAGCCGTATCCAGATCACGATGGACGGGGCGAACTCCGGAGCGCTGACGGGATCATGGAGGCAGTACGGCTTATGATCGTTTCCTTTTACGATAAGGATTTCAAAGGGACAAAGAACAATGCTTCGCTTGTTGTGGACAATGCAAGTTATTCTTTGACACGCCGGGCCGTTGATCTGGACGATCTGAAATGCACCTGCGAGGCGTTTACAGAGGACATGCAGCCGACCTTCGTCGTCATCAAAAATGACAGAGGAAACTACATCTATGGTGCCTTGGCGGGTGTTCCGCAGCTGACAGAGGACAACCAGACCAAGATCACGGCGTCCGATTTGAAGACGATGCTCAAAGCGGATGTGCTGCTCGATCTGTCGCAGGAATTTTCCGACGTCAATACATTTCTTGAACATGTTTTTTCCAAGTGGAACGAGCAGGTCACGCAGGGGAGCTTCACCTGTGAGCTTGTCTTCAACGACAATGTCGGAACGATCGCATTTGAGTTTCTAACGCCGTCCGGATCTGCCGAAACATGGGCAGTATATGACGCATGGGAGGATATCTTCGCGCCCTATCTCAAATATTACGGGCTTTTCATGGCGGCGGAGCTTGACCTGGTCGCAAAAAAGGTGGTTTTTCGTATCGGGCTTTCGATGTATCGGAATGTCACCGTCAAGCTATGGGAGTGGGGCATCTACGACTATGGGAAGTGGGTGGCCGACGTCAATGAAACGCAGGGCTATGTTTTGAATAAGGCAGAGACCGATCATGCAAAACAACTGACGATGGGTACGCGGTGGATCCTGACGTCGCAGAACGAAATCACAAATGATCCGTCCAACAGAGATATTTACCCGATCAAGCGCCGCATCACGCTCGAAGAGACGGAGGACGCAAGCGAGGTTGAAGCGCTGAAAACGGAAGCAGATACCGAGGCGCTCAAAGAGCTTGTAGAGAGCATGTATCAGGAAAATATCGAAATCGAAGGGCTGTTAGACAGAGATCAGGATCCGATCGTTTCATTGGAGTCACGCTTCAATGTAGTTGTACGCCGTGGGGAAGCGGTCTATAAGTCTTTGCCGTGCGGGGAGTTGCAGTATGACGCGGCGGGGCTGAAGAAGGTGCAGATCGGATTCCGGACAACGGGAATTTCATTCATTTTATAGGAGAGAGTAATGTCGATTCGTTTGATCAGGCAGGAGAGTGAAACGCCAAATGTCAGCAACCATGATGATGCGCGAATGGTGCGGTATGCCTATGGAGGATATGACGGATTTGTAAAGAACAGGGGGCAGGAGATCGGATATGCGATCAGTGGGGCGTCATTCGTCGTGCAGAGCGGAGTGATCAACCTGCAGGGGTGGGAGGTCGAGGTTGATGCAAACGGCGTCAGCATCCCGACGTCTGCATCTGTAACGAACAAACAGTATTATTCCGTATATCTGGAAGTCAATTGCGCGACAGATACGGCAGAGATAAAATCGTTGACCGATCCGGCGGGCTATCCGGAAATTTCAGAAAGCGACGATCTGACGCAGAACACGATCGGAACGGCGCGCCTGCTGCTCTATCATTTTACGGCGACCGGCGGTGTCATTGCTGATATCGAGAAAATGGTGCAGGGGATTTCATATGTGGATGAAATCGTTGCAGAAATCAATCAAAGGCTTGATGAGATGGGTTTTAAAGAGGCGTCTTCCGAGAACGGAGGAATCGTTTTACAAAACGGTTGGGAAGACGTCGCGTCTCCGAAATTTTCTGTCGCAAGAATGGCTAAAATGGCTGTCATGGAAACCATGTATGTGGAAACGTCAAGTGCCGTTACAGTATCGGGGAATCGTATAACAAACGTAAAAAATCCAATAGCAATATTGTCGGAGAAATTTCGTCCGAAGAAGACGATTATAGCAAACGGATCGTTATCCGTTGATACTTCTTTTCTGCCATATTATTTTGATGTTACAATTACGATCAATACGGATGGAACAATTACATCTTCTACTCCGACGGGGAGTGCAAGTTCTCCAATTTATCCTGTTAGCGAGGAACATAAGGCAAAAATACAGTGTTCCAATGTCGGATGGGAGTTGCCTTGAATGGAGGGATCATGAGCTATAAAATTCTCGAAAAAAACGGCGTCGATAATCAGAATGTTGACGGCGGCGCATTCAACAACTTTGCAGCGGGCGGACGTGACGGAATCGTGGGCGGGGTGCTTGCAGAATGTGCGCTGACGGCAGCGGGCAGCGCAATCGGTATTTCTCCGGGGCTCATCATTCTGCACGGGATCCGAATCAAAGTGACCGGGATCGAGACACTTGCGCTCTCGTCCGTGCCGCTCAATCCGACGTCCTATCAGATCGTTGCACAGGTGACGCTTGCGTCCAACGGAGACGTGGACTTTTCATTTTTCATCCGTACGCCGCAGCCGCTCGTTCAGAACTCCCTGTACCAGAGCGACATAGGGACCTATCAGGCGGAGCTTGCCAGCTTTACGCATAATCCGGACGGAACGATCTCCAATCTCACGAAGACGCTCGATATTATTTACGGATCGGGCGGCGGAGACGTTAATATCGAAGTTGGAACGGTTACCACGGAGACGCTGGCTGCGGGCCTTGATGCGGATTTTGACGTCAGTGTGCGCCGTGAAGAGGGAACGAACAAAGTTCTGCTGGATTTTGATGCGAAGATCCCGCGCGGGGCAAGCGGCGTCGATGAGGGCGCGGTACATTTTAACGAAGAGCAGACGCTCACGGACCAGCAGAGGCAGCAGGCGCGTGACAATATCGGGCTTTCCAACGTTGACAATACGTCGGACGCGAATAAGCCGATTTCCACGGCAACGAAAACGGCACTCAACAACAAAGCGGACAAGAGCGGGACATTCCCGAACTTGACGGCAGGGAAGGCGCAAAAAGTTGTCGGTCAATACCAACAGCTTTCCGACGGAACGTACAATCTGATCATCGACATTGAACAGTGACAGGAGGAATGTTATGCAAATCAGTCAGCTCAACGGAAACGATCTCGTAATGCGGGGGGGGGTTACTTTTAGATGCTATATTCCCCGTAGGGAGCGTGTACGTTTCATCGAATAATCAATCGCCGGCGCAGTTTCTCGGCGGGACGTGGGAGAGAGTTGAGGACGTTTTTCCGCTGTTTGCCGGGACGAATTATGCGGCCGGCAGCAAAGGGGGAAATGCCAATGTAACGCTTATTGAGGCGAATCTTGCTCCGCATTCACATGTCGAACAGATGTGTTTTGAGGAGTATACGACAGAATACGGCGTTCGGAATCTTGGGTACAGAAACGGATCTGCAGATGGCCCGAACAAATATTGGAACACGGCAATGCCGCACGGAGGATCGACGGCCGCACTTTCAACAAAGGAGGCGGGAGAAGGCGAGCCTTTTAGCGTTCTGCCGCCGTACAAAGCATTTTACGCTTGGGAACGAATCGAATAAGGAGGCAAAAAATGCAAATCAGTCAGTTGAACGGCAACCCGCTCGTCATGGGGGGGGAAGCATTACTTGATACATACTATCCGGTAGGACGTATCTATTTTTCCACCGTGAATGTGTCTCCCGCGTCGTTCATAGGCGGGACGTGGGAGCGAATCGAAGATGTCTTTTTACTTTGCGCCGGGAATACTTACGCGGCGGGAAGTACGGGAGGTGCAGCGGATGTAACGCTCTCCGTGGAGCAAATGCCAAGTCATAGGCACAATTTTGAAACCGCAATGCAGTCATGGGGGCATCTTCGTCAAGACGGAGATCAGCAGATTTGGATTCTTGGAACAGCGAATCAGCAGCAACTTACCTATACGGGGGGCAACCAATCCCACAACAACATGCCCCCGTACAGAGCCGTGTATGCGTGGTCGCGCGTCGCATAAACAAAGATCCGCCTATGAAATTACATCAAAGGAGTTTTATGGGCTATGGAAATTTCTCAACTGAACGGGAACACGCTTGTGGACGCTACATTCTACGAATATGTGCATACGGTAGGCGCTGTC
>CAJFRT010000010.1 GCA_904419525.1 Candidatus Gallimonas merdae | reverse complement strand
ACGGAAAGACAACTTGAAATGGGATGAGAGATTTGGAAAATGAGGGGAGAAGAAGCAAGGGAAAGAATACGGCGAATTTTTGAAAACGGGCCTCGGCTTTGCTATGCACCCCAAAAGTTGGACAGACTTTTGGGGTGCATAGCATTGCGCAGGCCCTTTTTTTACGAGAAGCCAGTGCGGCATCGCCCCAAAGAGGCCGCACAGGCGAATATCAAGAATCCCCGCAGGAAAGAACGGCGTGGTATAAAAGACGACAGAGCGGTTCATAGAATTGCGGCATGGTATATTCATGGCGCGCTGTTTTCGAGCGGCGGCAGAAGTATTTCGGGACGGTATGGTATATTTTTTGAAAAAGACTTGCCAGAATTACCGTTATATGATATAATGAAAAAAAATTTCATTATAAAAAGGTTGCAAGAAGAAAAACTAAAATGGCAAATCGGCTTGAAGAAAACGCCGCGCGACATTGGCGATTCAGAGAATTGATCACGCGAAACAACTATACGACGGTTGTGGAACGCTGCGTCTGCAAAGACGATCGCATTCCGGAGGACGGGTTCCGGCTGTGCGTCACAGCAAGCGGAAGGGCGGAAATTTCGTGCAGCAATGCCCGCGGGGAGCGGTATGCCGATGAAGCGCTCGCACGGCTGACGGGAAAAGAGGGGACTCTGGTGGCGGAGGTGGAAGACCATCCTTCCTTTGCGTTGCGCGGCATCATCGAGGGCTTTTATGGGGAACCGTATGCGTGGGAAAAGCGGCATGATGTCATCGATTTTCTTTATCGTCACCGGATGAACGCCTATTTTTATGCGCCGAAGGACGACGCATATCATCGCGATCTCTGGCGGGAACCCTATCCGCAGACTTGGCTAGATCAGATCGCGGCGCTTGTGCGCTGCGCGCGAGACAAAGAGATCGGGTTCTATTATTGTCTTTCTCCCGGAAAGGACTTTCGCTTCAGTGCGGAGGAGGACTATGATCTTCTGCTGAAAAAGTATGAGCAGGTGGCAGCGCTGGGCGTGGATCGTTTTGCCGTTCTGTTTGACGATATTTGCGCAGAGCTTTCTCCGCAGGATGCGCGGCAGTTTTCCTGCGCGGCGCAGGCACACTGTCATGTGGCAAACATTCTCAACGCAAAGCTGCGGCATACGGGCAGTCTCATCTTCTGCCCCACAGACTATGCCCAGAATACGGACACGCCTTATCGCCGTGCTGTCAGGAAGTATCTTGACCGGGATATCTGCGTCATCTGGACGGGCTATAACTGTGTGGCGGAAGCCATTCCGGAACGGGACTGCATTGCTGCCAGGAAAGCATTCCGCCGCCCGCTTGTGCTTTGGGACAATTATCCCGTCAACGACTTTCAGCCCAAGAGCCGCATCTATCTGGACGCCGTATGCAACCGCACGCGCACGATCGCTGCCTATCATACAGGCTGCATTGCCAATCCGTCTGCCCTTTGGGAGAGCAGTAAATTTGCGCTTTCGGCGATGGCGGAGTGGATGTGGAATGTGGAAATGTACGACGAGGAAGGGGCGTACCGCCGTGCTGTGCGGGAACACTTGGGCGTTGCGGAGGAGGATTATTTTTTTGCCGGACTGAACCGCTCTACGGTCATGCGTACTTATCCCTCGCTGAAAGCGGCGTTTGAGCGGGAAGATTGGGCTTATCTGGATGGTTGGTATGTGCAGGCAGAGCGTGCCGTTTTACGCGTTCGTGCGCACTGCCGCAAAGAACTGTCGCTGGAATGGCGCGATCTTTTTAACTATGTGCTGGAAGAGTGCAGACTCTACCGTGCGCTGCGCAGCGGCGCTGAAATCGACGGAATTCTTTCCGCCATGTGTTCGTGCGCCTATCGCAGGGCAGATCAGAGTATTCTGGAATATGTAAAGGAGCGGACGGGCAGGGACATCACCGTGCCGGAGCGCGAAGTTTTCTGGGATACCGAACGCAGATAATCAGGAGAAAGCAATATGGTCGGAAAAGTATTTGACAGAATGGAATCTGTTCGCCCGATGGCGACAAAGGCGGAGCGTAAGCTCATCGAGGAGATCAGACGGATCGACAAGAATGTGCTTATCTATCTTTCGATCACGGAGCTTTCCGGACTTGTCGATGTGGCGGAGGCGACCATCGTGCGTTTCTGCCGCAAACTCGGGTATAAAGGTTTCCAGGATTTTAAGTTGAGTTTGAGCCAGGAGCTTGGCTCGGAGCCGAAGGATACGCACAGCCGCCCCCAGCAGATCGCGGAGGACATGATCGATGCCATTACCGAAACAAGCAAACAGATCGATCACGAGGTGTGCCTGGGGATCGCTCGCAGGATGGTTCAGGCGGGCAAGATCTGTGTGTTTGCCGTCGGCAATTCCTCCATCGCCTCGCTTGCCGTGCGCTATCGGTTGCTGCGCGCGGGGATCAGTGTGGATGCGTCCTCCGACCCGCATATCCAGTCGATCGCCGTTGCCAATCTCAACGAACATGATTTTCTCATACTCATCAGTATATCGGGCAGCACCAAGGATATCTTAAGCCTCGCGGAAATTGCAAAAAAGCGCAACGTGCCTGTGCTTGTCATTACCAACTATGATAAATCTCCGCTTGTCAAGTATGCCGATTGGGTACTGCTTTCAAGCAAGAAGGAAGCGGCGAATGAGGGCGGGTCGCTGATCGGTACCGTCACGCAGGCGTATGTTGCGGATGTGTTGTGCACCGCCGTCTATGAGGTGTTGGGCGGCGATGCTGCCGAAATGCGTTTCCGTGCGTCGGATGCTGTTGCCGATAAAGCGCTCTGAACGCAGATGAACGGGAGGGACTATGGTCAATCGCAAACAATTCGAGCGGCTCATTGCCAAGGTCAGGCGGCTGAACGTCGTATATGAACCGTGGCTTGTGCGTTCCAGGACGGAATTGCCCGTTTTTTGCCAAACGGATACGTCGGAACGGCAGATGTGCATCGGCGACGAATGGGGCGGAGAATTTACCTGTGCGCGTTTTTCGTTGCGGATGCCTGCCTTTTTTGAAAAGGTCTGGTTGGAAAGCGACAACGGCGGAGTGGAAAGCCTGGTGAGCGTGGGCGGTGTCCCTTACGGGATGTTCGATCATGTGCGCAATTCGGACGATCCCGCTTCGCGCGTACACCGGTATCTGCTGCTTGAAAACGTACCGGAGGGCACAAAGATCGTTATCGAAGCGTACGCTTCGCATACGATCGCGGGCACCCAACCTTATTCGCAGCCCCATACGTTTGCATTGCAGACAGTCGAAAAGACGCGCGTTTACCGCGGAACATTTTTGGTCACGATGCGGGAAGACCTGCGTCTCTTTTTTGACAACCTGAAGATTTTCAATGAGCTGTTTGATTCCTGTCCGGAAGAGGATTGGCTGCAATATGCGCAGTATCCCGTCTATGAGGAACTGTTCGCAATTCTTTCCATGCTGCAGAGCGAGCCGAATCCGCAGTCGATCGGAGCGGCAAACGAGATATTCGATCGTTTTTTCCGTACGCTGTCCCCCTGCGGGCACAGACCATATATAGGGCTTGTGGGACACAGCCATCTGGATACGGCATGGTTGTGGACGGTAGAGGAGACGCGCCGCAAAGCGGTACGCACGGCGGCGAATGCGGTCACGCTTCTCAAGCGGCATCCCGGATATCGGTTCATCATGTCATCCGTACTCTATTACGATTGGTTTCGTACGGACCACCCCGCTCTATTTGAGGAGATCGCCGCGCTCGTGCGTGCGGGACGTTTTGAGCCAAACGGCGCAACATGGGTGGAATGTGACTGCAACCTGACGGGAGCGGAAGCGCTCGTCAGGCAGTTTGTCAGGGGGAAGCTGTTTTTGCGGGAATATTTCGGCTATGAGGCGGACACCTTCTGGCTGCCCGATACTTTCGGCTACAGTGCAGCGCTGCCGCAGATCATGCAAAAATGCGGCGTAAAATACTTTCTGACGACCAAGCTTGACTGGAACGATACCAACAAGTTTCCCTATGACAGTTTTATCTGGCAGGGGATGGACGGCAGCAGAGTCCTTGCGCACTTCAATACCATCCAGAGCGATGCCGATCCGGCGGCGCTCGCGCGGCGGATGGAGAATAAAAAACAGAAGTATCTCAACGATATGATGCTCATTGCCTACGGCTACGGCGACGGCGGCGGAGGCCCGTCCGAGGAGATGGTCGCGCGCGCCTTCCGTACGCAGGAAGTGTTCCCGTGGGCGCAGGTGGAGCACACCACGGTTTCCGCGTTCATGAAGCGGCTGGAAGGGCAGGCGCTGCCCACCTGGTACGGTGAACTGTATCTGGAATTGCACCGCGGCACGCTCACCATGCACCATGCGATCAAACAGCTCAACCGCAAGCTCGAGATCGCGCTGCGCGATGCGGAATACATCAGCGTGGCGGCGGGAAAGCGGGCGTGGAAAAAGGTGACGGATGCGTGCTATGATACGCTGATGCTCAATCAGTTCCATGATATTCTTCCCGGGACGGCGATCGCAGAAGTGAACGCGCTTGCCGTTTCGCAGAATACGCAGGCATTGGAAAGACTCCGCGCGCTCTGCGCAGGCGAAGGGGAACGGCACTATTACAATACGCTATCGTTTGCCCGGGAAGAGACGCTGGAGAGCGGCGAAGGGCAGCGCTATTCCGATATCGACGGAAGGGAACACTGCGTATCTCGCTGGAGATTCCCTGCTTTCGGAGGGGGAGCGCCCGTCGGTGCGTCTGCAGGGGAGGTCGTCTGGAAGGGCGGCGTTATCCGAACACCCTATTTGCAGGCAGTTTTTGCGGACGGCGGTCTCACTTCTCTTATCTATGGCGGAAGAGAATATGCGGCGGGGATCCTCAATGAAATACGCGTAAGCGAATGTGTTCCCTATCAATGGGATAACTGGGATATCGATGCCGACTATGTGCTCAAGGAGCATGTGCTGCAGGCGGCTTCGAGCCGGGTGGTCAGTTGCGGAAGCTGCGAACTTCGCATCCGTTCCGTCTATCCCTTCGGCGAAGGGAACGAACTGATCGTCGACACGGTGTTCAGCCCTTTTGAGGCACGCATCGATTTTGAATGTCGCCTTGATCTGTGCGATAAACACGCCCTTGTGCGTGCATATTTTCCCACAAATCTGTTCGCGCCGACGGTGCGCAACTCCACACAGTTCGGCTATATCGAACATCCGACCTTTCACAATACCTCCGAAACGCAGGCGCAATTTGAGGTTTGTAATCATAAGTGGAGCGATCTTTCCGAGAATGACTACGGTCTTGCGCTGCTCAACGACGGCAAGTACGGCTGCGCCTGTGAGGGCGGCACGCTTTCTCTTACGCTTGCCAAGACGGCTACGCACCCCGATCCGTCGGGCGGTACGGGCAGAATGTATTTCAGGTATGCGCTTGTGCTGCACCGCGGCGGCTTTGGCGCGGAACAGGTGGTACAGCCTGCCGAACGCCTGAATGTTCCTCCCGTTCTCACTTCGTACAGGCCCGTCAGCCCGCTCGTGACCCTTTCTTCACCGAATATTCTGTGCGAGACGGTAAAATTTTCCGAGCGCGGAAAGGGGATCGTGCTCCGACTGTATGAGTGCACGCGTACCTATACGCAGGCGGTCCTTGTTTTTTCGGAACGGTATCATGTTTTTGAATGTAACATGCTGGAGGATGTGGAAAAGGATCTCGGTTCCGGGAAGGAGATCGCGGTTGCTTTTTCACCGTTTGAGATCAAGACGCTCCGGTTGATGACGGATGAGATATCATAAGAACAGAGCGGCGGGGGAAACCTCGCCGCTCGTTTATTTGCGGATAAATTGTGATTATTATGAAATAATTTTTCAAATAAAAACTTTTTTTTGAAAAACTATTGACACCATATAGTATCTGTGATACAATACGGACAAGAAAAAAATTTTCCTCTTGTTTGCAAGAAAATAAAAATAAATTTTATGAGAAAGGAAGCGGGATAAATATGGAGAAGTTGAGGAGAGGATTGATCGTATCGTGTCAGGCATTGAAAGGCGAACCTCTGTACGGGCAGAATGTCATGCATCTGATGGCGAAAGCGGCGGTAGAGGGAGGAGCCGTCGGGATCCGCGCATTGCGGCAGGACATTGCGGCGATCAAAGCAACGGTATCCGTTCCTGTGATCGGGCTGACAAAGAATGTTTTTCCGGACAGCGACGTCTATATCACCCCGAAGCTGGAGGATGTGCGCGCTCTGCTGGAAACTTCCTGCGAAGTGATCGCAATGGACGCAACGCTGCGACCTCGTCCCGGTAACGTGCGGCTGGAGGAATTGGTGGAATATGTGCGCGTGCATGCGCCCGGGCGCGAACTGATGGCGGACATTGCCCGTGAAGAGGATGCGGAAAACGCCGTTCGTCTCGGCTTTGATTATGTTTCCACCACGTTGCGCGGTTATACTTCCGATACAAACGACGTCGCTTTGCCGGACATCGCTTTCATGGGGCGCATCAAGCGAATTCTTTCCGGAACAAAGGTAAAGATGATCGCAGAAGGCGGGATATTTGAACGGGACGAAATGCGCCGGGTCGGCATGCTGGATCCCTATGCCGTTGTCGTCGGAACTGCCATCACGCGTCCCGCCATGATCACGCGGCGCCTTGCTTCTGCTCTGAATGACGGACTGATGCTCTGCTCCGCGCCGTCGGTCACGGGGGATGAGGAACGTATCTCCGCCGATATTTCCTGACAGGGGAAAGAGATGAAACGTATCGTATATCTGCCATTGGATGAACGTCCGTGCAATGCGGCTTTTGCCGCGCAGATGTGTGAGGGGAATCCCGACTTTATGCTGATCCGGCCGCCGCGCCGTATGCTTGGCAAGAAAAAACAGCCGGCAGATCATCGGGAGCTCGCACGATTCCTTCTGGAAACGTGTGCCGCGGCGGATGCGCTCATCTGTTCGGTGGATATGCTGTTATACGGCGGGATCGTGCCCTCCAGACTGCATTGTCTTTCTTCGGAAGAACTTGTTCGCCGCCTTTCCTTGCTGGAGGACATCAAACGGGAAAATCCGAAGCTGAAAATTTATGCTTTTGCGTTGCTCATGCGCTGCCCGTCCTACAGCAGCGCGGATGAGGAGCCCGATTATTACGAAAACTGCGGCAGGGAGATATTTTTGACGGGACAGGCGGAACACCGTTACCGTGTCGGGGAGCTTGACCGCGAAAACTATGAAAAAGCAATCGCGGAATACAGGAAAAAGACGGACGAATATCTGTCCGACTACCTTGCCCGACGGCGGAAAAATCTTGACATGGTACTGCGAACGGTACGCCTGCAGAAAAACGTGATCGATGTTCTTGTGCTGCCGCAGGACGACTCCGCTCCATACGGTTATACGGCGATGGACCGCGCCGGACTGTTTTTGCAAATACAGCGGGAGGGGCTTGTACAGCCGCCCGTCTATCCGGGCGCGGATGAGGCGGGGATGACCCTTCTCGCGCGGGCGGTCAACGAGATGCGTGGCGCACGACCGAAGATCGCCGTCCGGTATGCGGCCGAGCGAGGCAAAACGCTCATTCCGCTCTATGAGGACAGACCGCTTTCCGAAAGCGTCCGTTCCCAGATCCTCGCGGCGGGCTGTGAACCGTGCGGCGCGGAGGAAGCGGACATGGTGCTGTTCGTCAATGTTCCGTCCGAGGGCATGGCGGATATCGGTTCGGCGGGCGGAAAGGGATATTTCGACCGCGACCTTGCTGTTTTCGTGCAGGAGATGAAGGAGGAGGCGGACGCGAGCAGGATCGTGCTTGCAGCGGATGTGGCATACTGTAACGGCGGCGACGCCGATTGGGCAAAGCGTATCTCCCGTACGATGGGATTTTTGCGACTGGGCGGCTATGCGGGTTGGAACACCTCTTCCAATACGCTCGGCACGGTCATTGCGGAGGGGGTAATGTACTTTCACTATGGCGATACTCCCGCGCACGGGCGTTTTCTTGCCGAACGTGCCTATGAGGATATCGGGTATTGCGGCCATGTGCGAAAGTACATCTGTGAAACGGTGTGCCTGCCGATGGGGTTGGACTGGTTTCATACAGACGGCCCGAACGGAAGAGTAGCGGCGGCCGTCAGAGCGGAACTGGAGCGTTATATCGGGGAGCTGCTGCCGGAAGTTGCAGCAAAGTATGCCGTCGATCGGTGCGAGATGCCGTGGAACAGGATGTTTGAAACGGCGCTCACCGTAAAAGAAAAATAAAAAAGGACATGGACAGGAGCGATCATGATGGAAAAGATGCAGGGTGTTTCAAAACGACTGGCTGCCGTAGGGCTGGGGCTCATTTTTCTGGGCGGTGTTTTCCTCGGAACGCTGCCCGAACGTCTTGCAGCGTCGGCAGACGGTACGGTCGTCACCGATTATTCGGTGGAGGACGTGACCGTCACGAGCGGCGGCAATACCTATACCGGAAGGACGGACCCCTATTATAACACCGATATTTCCGCTTCCGGACAGCTTACGGGCAATACCACGACGCTCGATACGGTCAGTGCGTCGGAGACGATCATTTATACGGCGCGCTGGCTTTACACCACCACGCACCGCACGGGTGTCACGGAATACACCGTAGAGCCGGACGGAAATACCTATCGCATTACAACGATCTCCCAGTCCGGAAACAGTTATATCCCCGTGGGCGGGTTCGTTGTTTCGCTTGCAAGCGGCTCTGCGCTGGGCGAAGTGGGGGATGCTGTCACCCTCGGCGGAACGGAGTTTGAACTTGCGTCCATGGCGGTCGAATCGGACGACGGCGACCGTGTGGCGGTGGACGCGCTCAACGCAACACGCAGCGAGCCCATGGTGGTTTACTATGATTATCAGACGGGCGACAAGACGGGGACCAATGCCTACGGCACCGAAATGATCGCAGTCTATGACGAGAGCGCCAACCGCTTTATCGTCACCGCTTTCCGTGACTTCGGTACGGGAGACGATGCGGGCAGCGACATTCCCGAAAACGGGTTTGTGTTAAGCGCTTACGGCGAAGGGTATCGCGGTATCCTCGCGCAGGACCATCGCTTCTCTCTGGGCGATCAGCTGACGATGGTCGGGTTCGACTATATCCGCTTCGGAAACACCCTTACGCATGAGTACGATTACATCGATCCCACGCTCGAGGATAATCCGTCCGGATGGGATTCTGCAACGAACGCCGCCTTTCCCGCCTACCGCGGCGAGAACCAGATGATCGTTTACCGCGACGGATGGTCGTGGGAAGGCTCTTCCGGAACGGGCACCAACGCCTACGGGTTTGAGGTCGCCGTCGATGCGGATGGCATCGTGGTGGAGCGCGCCGTCAATGTCACCGCCATTCCGGAGGGAGGGTTCGTGTTGAGCGGACACGGTACCGAGCGTGATTATCTGCGCTCCAACGTCCCTCTGGGCGCGACCGTCACCATCAACGAAAGCAACAATACGTTTTCCGTCACTACAACGCTCAACAGTTTTTACACCAATGTGGAGACGACGCTCAATTCCGCGATCGAGGATGCGCTCACGAGCATCGAGCAGCTGTACGACGTAGATGCGGACACCATCAACGCGCTCATCGACTCGGCGCAGACGGCGCTTGCCGAACTCAAGACGCTCAAGGAAGAGATCGAAGCAAACACCGATTGGAGCGACGCGGAGCGCATGAGCCATCTGATGGAGTTCAACTCCCTGCAGCTCGAAGTGGAAAATACCGCTTATCTGATCATTGCGGCATCGATGGAGAGTTCTCCCGTGCAGGGCAGGGCGGTGTGGCACCGCCCGACCGAACACTCGCTTGCGGAGATCTGTGCTTCACTGGAGACGTACAAAGAGTGCGGCTTCAATCTGATCTTTGTCGAAGCGTTTTACGGCGGCATGTCGCTGTTCAAGTCGGACTATATGCCCTATCACAGTGACTTTGCCTCGGACAGCTTCGGCGATTATCCCGACTATCTGACGGCATTCGCTGCGATCGCGAATGAGGTCGGCATTGAAGTCCATGCCTGGGTGGAAGACTTCTATGTGGGGCTGAATCCGGACGCGGGAATTGCGGCAGATCATGCCGACTGGTTGCTCTACAACGACGACGGTACCATTTACCAGCGCAATGAGGGCGGCGCCTATGTGTTCCTCGATCCCGCTAACGAAGAGGTGCAGGATCTGCTCATTGATTTTTATAACGAATTGCTCGATGAAGTTCCCTATATCTCGGGGCTCAATCTCGACTATATCCGTTATCCCGTCTCCAGCCGGGAGGAGGACACGGGCTACACGCTTGCCGCCATGACGGGCTTTGCCGAAACGCTGGGCGTCACGCTGGATACATCCAGCCGTGAGGCGGCGGCAGACGATTTTTCAAGGCTGTTCAATTCCGACTATACGCTCACGGCGGATGAAAATTACGATGCATGGGTGGATTATCGTACGCAGATCATCACAAATTTTGTCGAGCGCATCAAAGATGAAGTGAAGGGCACGCACGAAGGGCTCATTCTTTCCACGGCGGTGTTCCCGTCCCTGACGGAGAGCATCAATACAAAGATGCAGGACTGGCAGACGTGGTTTTCCAACGGATGGATCGACGTGGCAACGCCCATGGCATATTACACCGATTCCGCCGACGTGCTCACGCACGTCAGCGATATGATCCTGATGGCGGGCAACAACTGTTATTACTATGCAGGGCTTGCCTCTTCTTACAGCGGGCTCCCCGCCTATGAAAATGCCAATCAGATCGATGCGGCGCTCCTGGGCGGCAGCCACGGCTACGTCATCTTTTGTTCGACGCAGGTCCTCGGACATGAGGACGTACAGGAGGTGCTGAAGAGCGGCATCAACGCTGCGGATGCAGTTCTCCCCCACGCATCCGTAGCGGAGGTGCTGGAAGCCTACTTCGACTGTATTCTGGATCGTGCAGAGCGTATCTATATACCTGCCGGCGGAATGACGCAGGAACAGTACACGGCGCTCGAGACCCGTTTTGAAGAAATTCTTGCGATGGACGTTTCCACGTCCGAGGGCATCAACGAAGTTCTTCTTGCCATCGGGGAACTGGCGAACGATTACAGGGATTATGCGACGGGATATTCGGCGCGGCGGCTTTCTGGAACGCTCTCCGAAGTGGAATCCATGATCGACAGAAAGCTTTCCCGCTTTATGATCGACAACGGGGAGTGGGACCCCGAAACCACGCCCGTACGTCCGACGGCAGGGGAAACCGATCCGGACACCGATGGGACGGACCCCGGTGAAACAGACACGCAGACGCCTTCGGGCGGGTGCGCAAACGGTTGCTCCGGCGCGGTGAGCCTGGGCACGGGGACCGGCGTGGCAGTGCTTGTTGTTGCCGCAGCCGTGCTGCTTGCGGTGTTTGTGCGCAGGGACAGCAAAAAGAGCCGTAAGAGCGGCGACCGGAAGGGATCCGACGGAACAAATTCCGTGGAATAAGATCAGGAGGAGAAAGGATGAAAAAGTTAGCAAAAGTTGTGTTGATGCTTGCAGTTGCAGTATTGACTGCGCTCGGTCTGTTCGCCTGTACGGATACCGGCGAGGATCCGAACAACGGCGAAAATCCGGGGGGGGATGTTTATTCGTCGCCTGTCATCACGGTCGAGCCGGATGAGATGGAGATCACACAGGGGGATGAAGTCAGCCTGCTTTACGGTGTGACCGTTACGGACGAATATGACAGCGATCTGCGTGCGATCGTATCCGACGACGGAGGCTTTGACGCGGACACGGTGGGCACCTACACCGTCACCTATTCGGCGACCAATTCGCACAACATGACGGGTACTGCCACGCGCATTTATAATGTTGTGGCGCCGTTGCCCAATATCGTCATTACGGCGCAACAGGAAAACGACGCCAACTGGGTCGAAAACGGCGGCGCGGAGGGCAAACTCTCCTTTGCGCACGAGCTTTACTTTGAGCTGACCGAGGATACCACATACGAAGCGGCCACATCGGGCGTGTTCCACAATACGTCGGATGAACCCATCGTCGTTACCGTTCCGGGCGGATACGGCGAAGCCGCCATCCTCAACGCCGCGGGCGTTGTGATCGAGGCGCGCGACGGCGCAAACGGCAGGCTTGTGAATACGGATAACCCCGTTAGAACTTCTTCGCAGGCGACGTCGTTTGAATATGACGGCGAAACATATCAGGTGGCAAACTACTACGCTTCCTATATGCAGATCCCTGCGGGCGGGTTTGCCATCGTAGCGGTGAATGCAGGCGGCAACTTCGATCAGGACGGCCGCGGCTGGCTGAACAAGAACGTGGTGTACCGTCTCGGCGCTGCCGTGCAGATCGGCTTCGACGGAGAAGAAGATCTGCTCACCGTATATGAAGATCAGGCGCCTGTCATTCAGTCGAAGGCAGATCTGTCCGTACGCGTTGGAGATTCCTCCGTTACGATCTCGGAAGCCATTCTCGAAGGCATTACCTATATCGACGATAACGGTACGTGGGAAACGGACGATGACGTCACTTCCGGCCTTACCATCACGGTGGGAACAAGCACCCCTGAATATGATGTCGGAACGGAAGGCGAGTACGTCTTTTCACTGACGATCGCCGACGAGCAGGGCAACGAGACGCAGTTCACGCGTACCGTCATCGTCACGCCGGCAGAGCCGACCATGAAGACGATCGACATTGACGGCACATGGTATGAGTTTGAAGACGATCAGATCGCAGTGAATCCCGAGACGGGTGCAACAAGTTACAATGTCATTATTTACACGTCCTATTTCACGGGAACATACTTTGTAAACAATTACGGCGTATACTTCATTGTCGGGGCGGACGGCATCATCCGTGAAAGTTACAGCCCTTGGTCGAACACGATCAATACGCCGGACGAAGACGGCGTTGCCGTTTCGACAACCGGAAGCCAGAACGATGTGCTGGCGCAGGCGAGCGAACTTTCTGCCGGCGAATATCTGGTGCTTGCCGTCAACGGCTACAGCGGAAGCGACTCCTTCCGTACGTCGTTGCAGACTCCCATGTCCGCAAGCAGCAATTATATGCTGGGCATGGAAGTGGAACTTTGGCTCCTTGACATCTGGCCTACCTTTACTGCGACCAAAGAGGACGGCACTTCCACTTCATTCAGCGGAAATAAAGTGGTCATCAATGAAGTCGTTTCGGAGAGCGATGCGGCGGCTGCCGATTTTCTTGTCTACACTTACGATTGGAAAGCGGCGGGCAATGCGTCCATTACCTGCAACGGGTCCGGTGCAGCGGTCGTCATCAATGCGGAGACCGGTAAGATCGTACGCATCTACGACGGAGCAAACGGCAGATTGCACGACGAAGATCACTATTGGGATGCGGAAAATAACAGTTTGCCGATGGCAGATGCCGGGTTTACACAGGACACCTATGCCGCAGTTGCATTCAACTCGTTGACGGAAGGTGAGATCCTGATCATTTTCCCCAACGACGGAGCCAATGGGACAGATTCGCCCAGGACATTCGCCCTGACCCTTCGCCAGAGATTCCTGCAGTACACCATCACGCTGTCCAACTTCTCTACAGAGTATGAGGAAGAAGGCGCGCAGCCCACGGGCATCTGGGTCGGCAACGCTCTGCTTGAGCTCGACCCCGCCGAAGTCGCCGTCGATGTGGATGCCGCAACGACTGCCGACTATGCCGTGTTCATCTACAATTACGGCTTCTCTGGTACGCTCGTATCAAATGGTTACGGCGTGGCGGCCGTGGTGGACGCAAGCGGCAAGATCGTGCGTGTGTATGACGGCGCAAATGGCAGATACCGCGATGCGGAGAACCCGTCAGGCATTGTTGACGCAACAAAATGTACTTCATCCGGTTATGTGTCGGAGGCATTCGCCTCCCTGCAGGAGGGCGAGTACATGATCGTATTCCCCAACGATGGCGGTGAAAATGTGGCACGAGCTTGGGCGTTGAACAACGCCCGCACGGTAGGAGCGGAAGTGACGCTCTTCCTCGAGGCAGAGGAAACCCCTGAAGAGGGCGGCTCGGAAGTCGCGCCCGAAGAGGAAACCGAACAGGCATAAATCAACTTCGGAACTTGCGCCGCCGCTTCCGGGCGGCGGCGCATGCCCCGATGGGAACGGGAGGCGAACATGAAAAAGACAGCGCTTTTGTGTACGGGCATCCTTATGGCGGGCGTCTTTACTCTTGGCTGCGGTGCATCGGCAGCGCCTGCGCTCACGCCGTCCGTCACGCAGGATATGGGCGGCGGCGCCGTATATGCCTACTATGATTTTGAATGGAACGGCTCACAGAAATTGTTCACCATCGCCTGCGATCCCGCTGCGGAGGGGAGCGAATATGAATTTGTCGTTCACCACATCTCCAACGGGCAGGGCGGGTATGCCGCATCCTATGTGGCGGATATCGCCACCGACTTTGAAGAAAGCACGGGCAGAAAGGTGCTTGCGGCGACCAACGGCGACTTCTTCATGAGTGCAAGTTCGGGCGTCGGTCCCGTGGAGAGCTACGTCAAAGACGGCATCGTGCTCAATCTGGGCGCTTACAGCTGGAAACATTGTTTCGGGTTTGACAACAACGGAAACACGGCGATCGGCAGACTGGACCTCAACAATACCGTCGTCCGTCTGAACGTGACATCGGCGGACGGAAGTGCGTCGCAGGTTTTTGAGATCGATGCGTTCAATCGGGAACCGGAGGACGGCGAACTTGCCGTCTATACCAACACGGGGACGTTCACGGTGAACGGTGCGGCAAAATATGTCATCGTTGCAGAATCTGCCAATACCACGCAGTATCCCGTCTACGGCACCTCCCGCCGTACGGTGGAAGGGGAGGTGATTTCGGACGGGTCGTTCACGGTCAGCTCTGGCCAGTACGCCATCGTCGTCAAAGGAGATAATGAGATCTCCCGCTGGCTGTATGAAAATCTTTATTACGGTGCACAGGCAGACATCGTACGCTATCCCGCAGGCGAATTTGAAGGGATGGAGTATGTTGTGGGCGGCTGGGATATCCTCATCGAAGACGGCGTTGTCAACGAGGATTGCCGTACCGACACGGAAAATTCGGGCGGCGTTGCTGCGCCTCGCACCTTCTTCGGCGTCAAAGAGGACGGCACCATGGTGCTGTGCGCGCTGGATGGCAGGCAGACGGGCTATTCCGTCGGACTGACCGTACAGGAGGAGGCGTATCTTGCCGAGGAGCTTGGGCTCGTCACCGCCATCGAACTGGACGGCGGCGGCTCCACCACCTTTTTGCTGCGGCAGGATGATGAACTCACGCTCATGAACAGCCCTTCCGATGCCACGGGTGCGCGCAGAGTGTGCAATGCGGTGCTGCTTGTGGAAAAAGAGGACGCGCAGGACGGCGAAGAGGACGAGGATCCGCCTTCGCAGTCCGGCGACGGCGAAACTACCGTTCCGTCCGGAGAGGACGGGCAGGGCGGCTGCGCGGGCGCGGTGGGCTATGGCGCGGGGCTCGGCGTACCGGTATTGTTTGCTGCGGGCACAGGCGCCACGATCGTGTTTGTGCGCAGAAAGAAAAAAGGGAATTGACGATCAAAAGGAACAAGGAGGCATAACGTGAAAAAGCTCGTATGTAAAACAACTGCAGCGCTGCTGCTTGCAACTCTCGTCATGGCGTCGTTTTCCGCCTGTACGGGCGGAGAAACGCAGACGGATATCAATCTCGATATCGATCTGACGCAGAAGCCTACGCTCAGCGTGCTGATGCCCAATTCGGGGTACGATGATACATATATCAACGAGGACCCGAACGCGCAGGTGGTCGAAGACGTCACAGGGTATCATGTGGAGTATTCGCAGCTGCCCGCGACCAATGCGTCCACTACGCTCAATCTGCAGCTCATCGACCGTGAGCCCTACAACGCCATGAAGCTGACGAGCGCGCAATTTGCCGACCTTATCGCACAGGACGTTCTGCTCGATCTGACGCCCGCCATCGAAAAGTTCGGCGATGTCCTTCAGGAGGTCATTTCCGAAGAATCGTGGGCGACCGTCACGGTGGACGGAAAAATTTACGGGATTCCCGAGCGTTCGTCCAGTGACAATATTCAGTATCCCATTGTGTTCCGTCAGGACTGGCTGGATGAGCTGAACCTCAATATCCCTACCACTCTGGAAGAATTTCGCACCGTGCTCGAGGCGCTCAAACAAAAGATGGTCGATGACGGCGATACCGTCAACGCGCCGTTGACTTTTGACATGTATACGCCCATCGTCTGGGCGATCGCGGCCGGGTTCGGCATTTACGCCGAATGGCAGGAATATACCGTCGACGGGCAGACAAAGGTCCTCTACTACATGGATTCCCCCAACTATGCGGATTATGTGGACTATATGGCGGACCTCTATGCGGACGGGCTCATCGATACGGAAGTCGCCACAAACGATTCCGCTACGGCGATCTCCAAGTTTACCAATGACCGTGCCGCATGCATTTCTACCAGCATCTGGAGCGTTTCTTCCATCGTAAACGGACTTGTTTCGGGCGCGGATGCCAACACCACGCAGGAAAATCTGCTCGGCTATCTGCGTGCGCTGGAAAACGAGGACGGGGAAGAACACGCCAATCGTCTGGGCGGATGTTCGTATGTGACCTGTATTCCCTTCTATATGGCGGAGAACGCAGGGTATGTGATCGACTGGATCAATGAAAAGCTCACGGATACCGAGGAAGAGCACAATTTCCGCGATATCGTCATCGGCGAGGAGGGATATCACTGGACGTACAATGCTACGGAAGGCTATATCCCGCTCTCCGAAAATTTCAGTGAAAAAGATACCGCCAGCTACTATCTGACGGGCAGCAACGAACTTGTGTATACGCAATACTGGCTGGCGCGCGTGCGCAAGCAGGCGGAGCTCTACCGTGCGTGGAGTCTGATGATGGAGGACGCGGATGAGGTCGGCGTGTATAACGTGCTCGACTGGGCGCCGCCTTTGGAAGAGTATGCAAGTTATCGTTCGATTATCGAACTGTATGCGCAGGATCAGTTCTTTGTGATGATGATCCAGGACGGCGGCAGTTCCAATCTTGCCCAATACCTCAGCACATGGAGCAGCGACGGCGGGGCGGCGTCTACCGAAGAGATCAACGCTTGGTACTACGCGTAGTAACGTTTTTTGAACAAAGACCTTTTTCAAGGAGATAAATATGGAGCGTACTCCGGTCAAAGAACAGGAAGCGCTGCAATCCGGCGCACAGGCAGGAGAGGTCCGCGCCGAAAGCCGGTCATCCGGATGGATGAAAGATTTTTCGCGGAAGTGGAAGAGGAGAAAGACGCTGTTGCTCTTTGTCCTTCCCGCCGTTGTCCTGGCGCTTATTTTCAACTACTTGCCCATGGTCGGCGTTCTCATCGCGTTCAAGGACAATATCAACTTTATCCGCTACAGCAATCCGTTGGAAGCGTTCATGAACGCTACATGGACGGTGGAGCATTTCCAGAAGATCTTCAGCGATCCGGAGATCCTGAAATATATCGGAAATACGCTTATCATCAGCGTTTTGAAGATCGTAATCCTGTTTCCGCTGCCCGTGGTGCTTGCCGTCATGATCACGGAAGTCTCCAGCAAATGGTTTTCCAAACTTACGCAGATGGCGGTGTTCCTTCCGCATTTCCTGTCGTGGGTGGTCATCGTGGGCATTTTCAAGAGCGTGCTGGCGATCGACGGTCCCGTCAATCAGGTGCTTGTTTCCATGGGATTGATGGACGCCAATTCGCCGACCTATTGGTTCGGCACAGATTCATTATTCCGCGGACTTGTGGTATTCCTGTCCGGTTGGAAGGAGATCGGTTACAGCTCCATCGTCTACGTCTCTGCGATCATGGCGATCGATCCCAATTTGTATGAGGCGGCAAAGCTGGACGGCGCCGGAAAATTCCGTCAGATCTGGAGCATCACGCTTCCCGGCATTCTTCCCACCATTATAATCATGCTTATCATCCGTGTGGGGTATCTGATGGATGCGGGATTTGACCAGGTGTATGCGATGATATCTTCGGTCACGCGCAA
Organism: Candidatus Gallimonas merdae; assembly: GCA_904419525.1. Classification (GTDB taxonomy): domain Bacteria; phylum Bacillota; class Clostridia; order Christensenellales; family Borkfalkiaceae; genus Gallimonas; species Gallimonas merdae. Next base: position 89,459 of record CAJFRT010000010.1, on the reverse strand, counting down.
TTCAGGCGAGATCATCGGGACGTATGTCTATCGCATCAGCCTGGGCGAAAATGCGGGACAGTACGGACTTTCGACTGCGGTGGGGTTGTTCAACGGTATCATTTCGCTTATCCTGATCCTGTTTACCAACTGGATCTCCAAAAAAACGACGCACACGGGGATTTTCTGAAGTGGAACATTTGAAAGGAAAACAACTGAAGGAAACGCGGCGCAACAAGATAAGGGACAGCAGGGCGTTTCACGCCGTAAACTATGTTTTGCTGGCGCTCATCATCCTCATCTGCATTCTTCCGTTTTTCAATGTTCTGGCGAAGTCGCTCTCCACATACGGCGAAACGGTGGGAATATGGCCCGTGGATTTCACCTGGTTCAACTATGAATATGTTTTTACGACGTGGCCCTATTTCCGCGCGTTCTTTGTGTCGGTGGGCGTTACGGTGGGCGGTACCGTGCTTTCGGTCGCCATCATGTTTGCGGCAGCTTATGCGCTCAGCAAGCCCGATCTTCCCTTCCGTAAGGGACTGATGGTGTTTTTCATTATCGTCATGCTCTTTTCGGGCGGCATCGTTCCGAATTTCTTTGTGGTGCGCATGCTGGGTATTCTTAACACGCCCTTCGCTCTCGTGCTTCCTTCCCTTGTGCAGGTCTATAACATGATCCTGCTCAAGAGTTACCTGGAGGGCGTTCCGAAAGAGATCGAGGAGTCGGCTGTCATTGACGGCGCAGGCAACCTGCAGGCGATGGTGTACATCCTTCTCCCCATTGCGGTCCCTTCCGTTGCGAGCGTTGCGCTGTTCACGGCGGTGACGTACTGGAACAACTACTTTTCTGCGCTTATCTATCTTCCGAATGCATCGCAGTGGTGGCCGCTTGCCATGTATATCCTCAATTATATCAATACCATGCCCGACGTGCTCGGCGATCAGACGCTTTTGCTGCAGAAAACATATATCGAAGCGGCGATGATCATCGTAAGCATCATTCCCGTTCTTGCGGTATATCCCTTTGTTGCAAAATATTTTGTAAAAGGCGTTACGGTGGGCAGCGTCAAGGGGTGATCATGAAAGTTTGTATCGATCTGGGGGCGACCAATATCAAGGGCGCACGGATGGTGAACGGTGCGATCGTAGCGGAAACGTGCACGCCCACAGGACACGGCTCTCATCAGGCGGTCGTCGCCTCGCTCACACGGGCGATCGAAGGGCTGCTCGTGCCCGGAACGGACGCCATCGCCATCGCCTCTGCGGGAGATATCGACGAGGCGCGCGGCGTCTGCACCTATGCAACGCCCAACCTTGAGGGGTTTACGGGCTTTGACTTCGCCGCATATGCTTCAGAGACGTTCGGGCTGCACTGTACGGCGATCAACGATGCCTGTGCCGCACTGCTTGGCGAGATGTGCGACGGGGTGGGAAAAAATATGAAGGACAGGCGCGTAGTCATGCTCACGCTCGGGTCGGGCGTGGGCGGAGCCTATTGGAAAGACGGATCGTTGGCGGGCAGCCCCGCCAACGATCATGCGCGTTTCGGACACTATTGCCTGGAGGCGGACGGCAAACTCTGTAACTGCGGGAGAAGGGGGTGTGTCGAACAGTATCTCTCCGGACGGGCGCTCAACCGTATGGCGCGCGAGCGCGGACTGCAACCGGAGGGCTATCTTCTGCAGGCAAGGCACGGAGATCGGGCGGCGCGCGCGATGGTCGCGGACTTTATCTGTCTGCTTGAAAGGGCTTTGCGCATCATTGCGCAAAGATGCCCTTTTGACGTATGTATTCTGGGCGGAGGCGTTGCGGAGGGGATCGCGCGGATGCTTCCTTCCATGCTTTCGGAACTTTCATTCCGAACCGTCTTTGCGGAACTGGGGAACCGCGCCGGTTTGTTCGGAGCATATCGGTTTGCGGAGGGTAAATTATGATCAGAAAGGATATAGCCGTGATCGGCGGAAGCCTTGGCGGCGTACTAGCTGCGTGGGCGGCTGCCAAGAGCGGCTGCTCTGTTGTATTGTTTGAAGAAACGGATTGGATCGGCGGGCAGCTCACATCGCAGGCTGTTCCGCCCGATGAGCATCGCTGGATCGAGCAGACGGGTTGTACGGCAAGCTACCGTGCCTACCGCGATCGGGTGCGCGAAGTTTATCGCAATCATCCCGATGTGACCGAAGAACTTAAGACAAAACAGATCTTCTGCCCTGCGGGCTCGTCGGTCAGCAGACTTTCCCATCCGCCCCGTCTTGCACTGAAACTGCTTTATGAGATGCTGGCGCCCTATCTGGAAAACGGAAAGCTGGAGGTGCATTGCCGCTGTAAGCTTGCTTCCGTCAATGTGAGCGGTGACCGCATCGTTTCCGTGCGGATAACGGGAACGGTGGAAGAAGAAGTGCAAGCCGGGTATTTTCTCGATGGCACCGATACAGGCGAACTGATCGCACAAAGCGGATGTGAGTTTACGGTGGGGGCGGAGAGCGCGCTCCGGACTAGGGAGCGGCACGCTTTTGCGCAGGCGGACAGCGCCGATCTGCAGCCCTCTACCTGGGCGGCGGCGGTGGAGGACCGCCTGAAGGGAGACTATACCATCGATCGCCCTGCCGAATATGATTTTTTCCGGAAACTGAAAATGCCCTATGATGAGTATCCGGTGTTGAGTATGTATGGACCTGATTCTTCTACGGGCAGGGCGAAGCGTTTCGGATTTTACAACGGGGAGCGCGATGAAAATGGCAATGCGTTGTTCGGGTTGTTTTCCTATCGCAGGATCGTGCGGGCAGCGCACTTCACGCGGGGCGTGCCCTATGATGTGACAGTGCTCAACTGGCCGCAGAACGACTATTTTCTCGGCAATCTGCTGGGGAGGAGAAATTGCGCGGAACATGCGTATATGGCGCGGCAGCTCACGCTCAGTCTGTTGTATTGGCTGCAGACGGAGGCGGAGCGCCCGGACGGCGGAAGAGGGTATCGCAGCCTTGCGCTCAACATGCATGAGCTCGGCACGCGGGACGGGCTTGCGATGGCGCCTTATATCCGTGAATCGAGACGGATCCGCAGTTTGTTTACGATCCGTGAACAGGACGTAACGGAGGGCGGAAACCCTGATTTTTATGACAGCGTCGGTGTGGGAAGTTATCCCATCGATGTGCACATCACAACGGTATCGCATCGGTTTTTCTATCAGCCGACTCTGCGCTTCACCATTCCGTTGGGCGCATTTTTGCCGATTCGTATGCAGAATTTACTCCCTTCCTGCAAAAACATCGGTACAACGCAACTGACGAACGGCTGCTATCGGCTGCACCCCGTTGAATGGAATATCGGGGAGGTGAGCGGGCTGTTGTCGGCATATTCCCTGAAGGAAAAAATTTCTCCGCGCGAGATACGGGAAGACAGCCGCGCCCTGAAAAAATTTCAGGATCATCTCCGGGAAAACGGAATACAACTTCATTGGGATCCCGAGCGTTCCGCTGAATCGTAAATACGGCGGCCATGCCAAGGCCGCCCCTTTTTTGGAAGGGCAAACAAAACAGTTTTTCAAAATTGACAGAGAAGTAAAAATGTGATATTATCCATGCGGTATGGCGATATAAAGCGAGAGGAACTGCTTCGCGCTGCACGCCCATGGATAAAGAGGCTGAAGTATGATATTGTCGATCGGCGAAATATTGGCGGACATGACAGGAAGTGCCGAGGGTGACGGACTTGCATTGCACGCTCACTGCGGCGGCGCACCTTTCAACTGCGCGGTGAACGCAAAACAGGCAGGGGCAAAGGTGGGTTTTGTCGGCAGAGTGGGGTGTGACCCCGTGGGCAAATTTCTGCAGAGCTATGCCCGCCGCGCACAATTTGATTTCCTCGACATTCAGACGGACAAGGTGCGAGGCACCACGCTGGCGTTCGTGACGCTCACAGACGGCGAAAGGGACTTCTCCTTCTTCCGGCACGATACCGCGGACTATCATATCGATCTGAAGCATGTGGATTTTTCTGCCTTTCCCGATTTGCATATCGTGCACCTCGGCTCGCTCATGCTTTCGGAGGAAGAAGGGCGCGCTCTGGCACAGGAAGTTGTGCAGCGTACGCGGAAAATCGGGGCAAAACTCTCCTTCGACGTCAACTTCCGCAAGGATATCTACGCCGATTTCGAGGACGCGCTCAAGGCTTACCGTCCGTTTGTGGCAGAAGCGGACATTCTGAAATTTTCGGAGGATGAGCTTGCCGAATTTACGGGGATCGCGGAGATGGATGAAGCGGTCGCAACGCTGAACAAGCCGGAAAGCCTGGTCGTCGTCACGCTCGGCAAAAGGGGCTGCGCCTATTATTACAAGGGTATGCACGCCGCCATGCCTCCCGCACCCGATGCGGGCGAACGGGTGGATACGACGGGCGCGGGCGATGCCTTTTTCGGCTCCTTGCTTGCCCATATCGACGGAAAAGACCTCACGAGGGAGAACATCGAATACGCGCTCATGCGTGCGAACGAGGCGGGCGCGCGCACCGTCTGCTTCAGGGGTGCCGTCCGTCTGTAAAGGAGAATGTCATGGATATTGAAACAATCGTCACACAACCCCTTTTTTTCGAGCGTAACCGCGTGTACCGCATCTATCTGGGCGGCAAACCGTACAGGGAGATCTTCAACGATGGCTATGACGACGGTACGGACAACATGTTCCCCGAGGAGTGGGTGGCAAGCAAGGTAAAGGCGATCAACCCCAAATACTTCGGCGCGCGGGACGGCGTATCCGTCGTAAAGGGAACGGATATCTTCTTCGACGATCTGCTGCGCGACTATCCGGAGGAACTGCTCGGCGGCAGGAAGTATGACTGCCTCGTCAAGTTTCTGGACAGCGCCATCCGCCTGCCCTTTCAGGTGCACCCAACCAAGGAGTTTTCGCGCAAGTACTTCCACAGCGAATACGGCAAGACGGAGGCGTGGCTGGTAGTTGCCGCCCGCCCCGGGGCAAAGCTGTACTTCGGGTTCAAAGATAAGATCGCCAAGGAAGAGCTCGCCGCTCTCGAGGAGCGCAGCGAGACGGAAAGGGACATCATGGGCGGCCTGTTGCAGGGCGTAGATGTCAAGCCGGGCGATCTGTGGCTCATCAGGGCGGGGCTCATTCACGCCATCGGCGCGGGGTGCACCATCATCGAGGTGCAGGAGCCCACCGACTTCACCATCCAGCCCGAGCGCTGGTGCGGGAACTACCATATCAGCTATGAGGAAGAGTACATCGGGCTTACAAAGGATACCGCGCTGAACGCCGTCAACTACGACATCTACGGCGCGGCGGCACAGGCATATGCGCGCGTTGTACCGAGGACGGAAATCGACACGCCAACATATAAAAAGGAAGTGCTCATCTCGTATGAAGATACGCCCTGCTTCGGCGAGAACAGACACACGCTGCAAGATGGCGGGAGTTTTGTGATGGACTATGCCCCGAGCGTGTACATCTGTCTCGAAGGGGAGGCGGTCATCACGGGGGAGGGGTATGAAAGGCCCATCCGCCGCGGGGACTACTTCTATCTGCCCTATGCGGCGGAAGGTAAGTTTACGGTAACGGCGCAAAAACGTGCAGTGCTCATCGAGTGCCTTCCGAGCAAACAATAAACGGTATGTCCGTTCATTCATTTTTCGGCTATACATGTGCGTTCATTTGTGATAACACGGCGGTATTCAAACAGGATGAAACCGGGCGGCGCGGGTTTGATACATTCATGGCGGCGCTCGGTCTGGAGGGGAACATATGAAACTGATCATTACAAAAGATTACGAAGAACTCTCTGTAAAAGCGGCGCGGGTGATGCTGGAAACGGTGAAGGGAAACCCGTATGCCGTTTTAGGGCTTGCGACGGGCACCACGCCGCTTGGGCTGTACGCGCACATGATCGCCGATCATGAGAAACATGGCACGAGCTATGCCCATGTCCGCACGGTCAACCTCGATGAGTACAAGGGCTTGCCCAAAACGCATGAGCAGAGCTATGCGTATTTCATGCGCAAAAATCTCTTTGATGGGCTGAATATCGACCCCGAGAACACCAACATTGAAAACGGCATGGCGGAGGACGAGGCAAGGGAGTGTGCCCGCTACGATGAGCTTTTGGAACAGCTCCCGCGGGACATTCAGCTTCTCGGATTGGGCAGCAACGGGCACATCGCGTTTAACGAGCCGGGCACGCCCTTCGGGAGCGGCACGCATGTCGTGGAACTTGCAGAGAGCACGGTGAAGGACAATGCACGCCTGTTCGACGACATCTCCGAAGTGCCGAGAAAAGCGTTCACAATGGGGATCCGTCAGATCATACAGGCGAAGAAAATCCTCATTTTGGCGAGCGGCGCAAACAAGGCGGACGCCGTCTGTAAGATGGTGAAAGGGGAGGTGACGGAAGCAGTCCCCGCGTCCGTTCTGCAACTTCACCCCGACTGTATTCTCATTGCCGATCAAGAGGCGGCGGCAAAGCTATGAATCATCATATCGGCATCGATCTGGGCGGCACGTTTATAAAGTTCGGCGCGGTCGGGGAAAGCGGAAATATCCTCAAAAAAGATAAAATCCCTACGCCCGCGGGCTGTGATTATATGGCAACCGTGTCCGCGATCGCGGAGGCGGTAAAAGGGATGATCGCGGACATGGGTGTGCCGGAAAGCGTGGGCATCGGCTGCCCGGGGGTCATCGACGGCGAACACGGCATGGTCGTCACGGGCGGAAACCTCGGCTGGGAGAATAAACCGCTCGCGGAGGACTTGGGCAGCCTGCTCGGCATATCGGCCACACTTGCCAACGACGCGAACGCGGCGGCGTACGGGGAGTATATGTGCGGCGCAGGAAAGGAATATCGGAGCATTGTTCTCATCACGCTCGGCACGGGCGTAGGGGGCGGCGTCATCTTCGGCGGGAAGCTGTTCACGGGCGAGCTGGGCGCGGGCGCGGAGCTCGGGCATACGGTCATCTGTCTGGACGGCGAGCCTTGCTCCTGCGGGAGAAGGGGGTGCTTTGAGGCGTACGCCTCCGCAAGCGCGCTTGTGCGGCAGACGAGGAACGCGATGATCGCCCATCCGGAGAGCAAAATGTGGGAACTTTGCAAAGGCAGCGCGGACAATGCGGACGGCAGGACGGCGTTCGACGGGATGCGGCTGGACGATAAAACGGCGAAAGCAGTCGTGGAGCGGTACCTAAACTATCTTGCGGAGGGGATCGCGAATATCGTCAACGTGTTCCGTCCGCAGGCGGTGCTCATCGGCGGAGGGATCTCCGCGGAAGGGGAAGCGCTCACGCTACCCTTGCAGGAGATGGTGGACACAAAAATTCTCGGGCACGGCAGATATGCGCCCGTAACAATCAGAGCGGCGAGCCTCGGCAACGACGCGGGGCTGGTGGGCGCGGCAATGCTCGCAAAGGAGATAAAATGATCACATATATTCCGGACGGAATGCAGGAACAAGCGGCGATTTCCCGCACAACACACCTTGCGATCTCCGCGCATCAGGACGATATCGAATTCATGGCGTACGCGCCCATTGCGGAGTGCTTCGGGAATCAAGACAAGTGGTTTGGCGCAATCGTCGTGACGGACGGCGCGGGGAGCCCGAGGAGCGGGCTTTACGCCGATTACACGGACGAACAGATGAAGGAAGTGCGCATCGTCGAACAGAAAAAGGCAGCGTGCGTAGGTGAGTACGGCTTTTTGGCAATGCTCTCTCACCCGTCCAAAGAGGTCAAGGGCGCGAGCAATCCCAAAATCGTCGAAGAGCTTGCCGACCTTATCCGAACAGCAAAGCCGAAGTATCTCTATACGCACAACCTCGCGGACAAGCACGAGACGCACGTTGCAACGGTGCTCAAAGTCATTGCGGCGTTGCGCACCCTTTCGCCCGAGGAGCGCCCCGAAAAGGTGTACGGGTGCGAGGTGTGGCGCGATCTGGATTGGCTCTGCGACGACGAAAAGGTGTACCTCGACTGCGGGGCGCACCCCAACCTGATGCGCTGTCTTTCGGCGGTGTTTGACAGCCAGATCGCGGGCGGCAAGCGGTACGATTTAGCGGCGGAGGGACGCAGGCTTGCGAACGCTACTTTTTCCGCAAGCCATGCGTGCGATACCTATTCCGCGCTCAATTACGCAATGGATTTAACCCCGCTTATGGATCAATCCGTCGATATTGGCGACTATATCGCAGGCTTTATCGACCGCTTCAAAGCGAAGGTTAGGGAAACAATCGGCAGATTTCTTGAATAGACAGGAAACAAAACTTACGTCTGTGTAAGGGAATAGTAAAACATCGAGTGGTACAGCCTTGATAAAAGGTCTCGACAGCAGATCGCTGACAGCAGCGGTTTGTGTCGGGACCTTTTTGCATTATGGGAAAAAATTTTGAACAAGTAAGAAAAAAATTTTATAAGGTGCAGAAAACCTGCACCTTTAGCCTGTAGAATACGGGCAGAAATCAGCGGAAGGAGGGAAAACGTGACGGCGGCAGACAGACGCCGCGCTATCTTGGAAGCATTGAGTTCGGACAAGTTTACGACGCGAGCCAATCTTGCTTTCGAGTTCGGCGTGAGCAAACGGACAATCGATCATGATCTGCTGCTCCTGTCACGGAAGTATCCGATCTATGCCATCCAGGGGAAAGGCGGAGGGATCCACGTCATGGACAATTTTCGGTTGGACGGGCGTTATCTTACAGAGGAACAGATGGACATGCTTGTAAGGCTTACGAAAGAGGTGAGCGAAAGCGACAGCCGCGTACTTCGTTCGATATTGAAAAAGTTCGGTAAGAAGAAGGAGGACAGAATTTGACGACGGAACAGATCCGAAGGGAATTACAGGATATCCGTTATTACTATTCGCATAAGGCAATGTTTGACAGGGCTTCGGACTGTGTGGCAAAAAGCACGGCTGTGGGCTTGGCGGAAAAATATAACGTAGCAATCGAAGGCGCGCCGCCGCGGCTGTACGATCTCTATATATCCTTGCGCTCTTTGTTTGCTTGCGCTCGTCCACAGATAACAATTTTTCTTTCCATATCCCCTGATTCTTTGAAGAAGGGCGGTGTTGAGGACGATCCTGTATGGCAGCCATGATCTTGTGAAGTAGTTCTGTTTGATTCTGATGATTTTCTTCAGGTCGGAAGCGGGGATAAATTGCAGAGAATCTCGTGTTAAACGGAGACAGTCTTCAATCCGCGGATATCCGCATTTTTCCAGTGCATAATTGTAGGCATCGCTATTCAAAGAATCTGAATGGATCAGAGTCTCGTCTAAATCGAACAGGTATTTCATGGGTAAGATAAGCTGTTTAAGGCATTGCGTGTAAAGATTGAAGCGCCGTCGCCAAGGAGCTGACGATTTAGAGCAAACAACGGGTCGTCGGCATCGGTTGTCCGATCATACAAAACAAACCGTCCGGCGCCATAAGTTTTTGCCTTTTCCATGGCGTGGCGTGATCCGCTGTCGCCCTGGCCGGGAAGATTGCTGGCGATGAGGAGAATATTTCCTGCAAACATTGACTGCAATCTGTCGCGTTCAATCAATCTGCGCACACGCTCATAACGCGTCTCAGGTTCTGCAATGTACTCCGTGAGGATCAGTCCGCCGTTTTGAACGATGCTCTCAGCAAGGGGTGCGTTGGCTTTTGGATAGATATTGGAAATTGTGGAAGGCAGAAAAGCGATTGTCTTTCCGCCGCGTCTCAGGCACTCCTCGTGGGCGGCGGTGTCGCAACCTTCTGCAAGGCCGCTCACAATATGAAGCCCCCGCTCTGTAAGTGCCTCAACGGCGGCGCGTTCACGGCGGAGAACTTTTGGGCACGGGGTGAGCGTCCCCACGACTGCAATATTGTTTGCCCTGTCGTAAAGGAGAGAAATATCGCCTTTGTATGCAAATAAATACGGCTTTTCGCTCGGCTTGCTGTCAGGAAGAGGGGGAAACCCGACATCCATTGCGCAGATCAGGCAAATCCCGGCTTTTTCGATTTCGGAAACATATTTTTCAGGTTTGACCGAAAGGTGAGTGATTTTGTCGCCATGCGAATATTCGCGCCAGAATTGCGCGTTTGATCGGATAATACCCTCTTTCTTTGCGGCGTACAAGTGCAGGGCAACTTCGGTGATCATGATCTGTTCCTCGTCTTTGCAATTACATACAGTATAACACGTTTTGCGCCGAAATCCAAGAGGGTTTGCATACAATCTTCAGCTACATAAACGCCTTCGGTATAGATATCGTCGACCAGGATGACATCTTTGTTGCGAAAGAGAGAGGAATCGATATTGCAGGACTCTTTTGTGATGCCTCGATGGGGCATTTTTCCGGAGTTGTTTTCCAGCCTCCAGGAGTGAGTTGTTTTTGTGTCGGTGACGCGCCTGATCGTGTCTGTTGCGTTGTAAAGATTGAGTTTATCTGCAACACATGAAATTGTTTTTTTGAAAATAAGTTGAGAGGGGTCATATGTTTTTTCTGCTTTTGACCTGGGGATGATTGCAACTGCGCAATTTTCAAGGTGTTCCTCGTCAATGATTTGAGGGATGTCTTTGTAGGCGAGATCAAAAACTTTTAGGAAATCCCGCACAAGATCCAATTCGTCATAACGCCCTGTCATATTTTTAAGCCTGTTGATAAAATCAGGATTTCCATGCTTTTGATAACCGATATAATCACGGTTATAATAGCATACTGTATCATCCGACAAGTAGGAGTTTTTAGGGATCATGTGCTTTTTCATGCTTTTGCCTCTTGAATATATTTTTTTCATTGTAACACGAGTTTTGAAATCCTTCGCTACTGTGTGCCAAAATGTTGCAAAATAAAAATGGCGATCAGCATGAAAAAACATAGAAAAAGGCAGCCGCTTCATATAAAGCAACTGCCTTTAAGAGAGTATGATGTTTAGCTTCATATCAGAGCGAGCCGTAAAGGCTGTAATATCTTTGACGTATACTTGCCTTGCGGTGATTTATCGTTCCGCGACCTATTCCGAGTTCGGCGCAGACTTGAGATTGTCCCATTCCGCTCATATAACAGTTCAGGATTGCAAGCTCCAATGCGGAGAGCTGTAACATTTCTACAAGTTCGTCGTATTTGCCGTAATCTGTCTGTTCGCGTTCAAAGCAATTCACGGGATCCATAGGCAGAGCCTTATAATCCGTAAAGTCTATGGATTCGACGATCGTTCCTCGTCTGTCGGGTTTGTTGCGCAGATGTCTGATGAAATGATCTGCTTCGCGATAGCAGGCAAGTTTAATGGCGATTTCTTTCCCTTTACGGTCTTTGCCGTAGATCTCGTAGACAGTTCTGCCAACGAATTGATACAGGAAGCAGATAGCAGTTTGCGCTACGTCATAGCCGTCCGATACGATATAATCTATCTCGCCCATGTGGTGCAGATCTTTGATGAGACCGATGTACAGTTTGTCCGCCACTTTCATATCGAATTTCTTTACAGTACGGAGTGCTTGCAAGGCAATCATTTCGCCCATGAGTTTGACGTTCTCATCGGAGATAATTTCTTTGAACAATTCACCCTCGTTACGATACTTTCCGTTTGAGAACTTGGTTACCAACATTTCCATCTTTACACCTCTGAATTTGTATTTGCCTTTTTCGGGCAACAGGCGGAGGTGCATAGGACGGTGAATGCCGGTATTCTGAATGTAAGTATGCGGAAGTCAACGGGACAAAGACAAAATCGTTGCGTATGAGACTTAATAAAAACAAAAAAGAGTCGAAATCGGGAATACACGATCTCGACTCTTTTTTGTTTGAAGTTTTCTGTGACGATTTTGCGGCCGTTGACATCCGCGAGGAACTATGCTACCATAGCCGACCGAAAAAGACAAATTCGGGAGGTCATCTTTGCAGGCATATTCCGAAATAATCGTGCGAGAAAAAGAATACGAACCCCGATATTTCATCGGGGTTCGTATGCTCATCGTTTGGCGCCGATTGGGTGACTTTGTACGAACTCAAAGGAAAAGAAGACGCAGATCGGGAACATTCCCCGACCTGCTTTTCGATATCCTCTACATACGACTTGGAAAAGCGCTCCGTGGAGAACTGTTCCTGGAAGTTGTATGTAATGACCATGCGGTCGCCGTACCAGATAACTTCCCGCACAAAGGTATTCACGAGCAGTTTGCGAACCTTGATGTCGTCGGGATCCTCAAAGACTTTGGAGAGCAGGAACTTCTCCACTTCCTCGACGGATAAGTGAGCGTATGATTTCTGCTTTGCCTTATTGATCTCGATCTCCAATTCGTTGAGCTCTGCCTGTAAGCCGTTGAGCCTGTCCTTCGTAAAATCTGTGATGATGCCTTGTTCGATGGCTTTTACGATATTGTCTGCCGCCTTTTTGGCATCATCCCGCTTTTGCAGCAGGATCTGCAAACCAGAATCGTCCTGCATCATCTTTTCGTGTACCTTGACGACGGTCTCCGCGATCTGCGTGATGATGCTGTTCCTGCGCAGCATTGCAACCGTCGCTTGGATGACGTAGTCTTCCAGGATCTGCTTTTTAACGGCTTTGCAGTCGCAATTTTCCTGCTTGCGGCGTTTTGAAAGACAAGAATAATAGTAATGGATCTCACCCGTCTTGCTCGTGCCGCTCTCGCCGACCATCCTGTGCTTACATTTTCCGCAGATGAGCTTTCCCGAAAGGATATAGTCGAACATCTCCTTCTTGCGCCCCGGCGCATTCTTGTTTTCTTCATTTATAGCGTTCACTTGCATCCACAACTCCTTTGAAATGATCGCGGGGAAGACTTTGTCGTAATCCTCGCCCTTATGGGTCACGACACCCGTATAACGTTTGTCGTGCAGGACCTTATATACGAATTTGTGCGTGATGAACTTCCCGTTCTTGCGGCGGAAGTTCTTTTCTTTCAGATCGTCAGCGATGGTTTGCGCTTTATAACCCTGTGCGTACTTTCGGAATATCTCGCGGACGACTTCGGCTTCCGCTTCGTTGATATGATACTTCTTGTCTTTCAAGTCCCATCCGAAGATATCTCTTCCGCCCGTGGCATTGCCTTTGAGCCAGCTCTCCCGCAGACCGCGGTTGACTTTCTGTTTGAGGTCTTCCGAAAAGTATTCGTTGAAGCCTTCGATGACGGCAAGAAACAGCTTTCCTTCCGGCGTATCGGGAATATTCTCCATTGCGGAGACAAGTTCCACGCCGTTGTCGGTCAGTTTCTTTCGGTTGACGACCGATTCATACTTGTTGCGGGCGAACCTGTCTAATTTGTAAACGATGACCACGCTCCATTGTCGTCGTTTGCTGTCGCGCAGCATTTGTTGGAAAGCCGCGCGGTTGTCGTTCATTCCCGTCGTCGCCCTGTCGATGTACTGATCGACGACGAGAAGATCGTTTTTCTCAGCGAACTGTTTACAGACGCGGACTTGTCCTTCGATAGACTGTTCTGTCTGGCTGTCAGATGAATATCTGGCATAGATGACTGCTGTTTTCAAAATGGGCACCTCCAAAATTTTTTGCTTATAGCATACACCTTTACGGCAGGGAATAACAGGCACGGCTGACGTACTGTTTTCCGACAATAGCCAAACCGTACCGATACAAAACCCCAACGGAAGCGGGACAATTTTGGTGCTTCCGTACCTTTCGGCGCACCCCAAAACAGGGAGAGCAAGGCGCAGTCTGTCAAAGGTCTGCCCGCACAGGGACGCGCAGGAATTTTGTGCGGATAAGTCTGCTTTTTGTTATCTAAAAATTGCTGCGCGCCTTTGACAGACCAAGCCGCTCTCCCACCCTACCAAAGCCGAAAGGTACGAAAATGTCCCGAAAAGGTAACGAAATGCGCGGTTTGTTTCGGTTTTGGTGACCTGAGTTGCGGTTTTGTTGGGGTTTATTCACGGCAGCTTTTGTTGAAAAACGAATGGGAATGTGGTAGAATAAAAGCACAAACAAGCCGAGGTTCGGCTTCACATCACGGAGGAATGTATTCTGACTGTGGGAAAAAACCAGCGGGAGTAGTCGGGCATAGACCCAAACCGAAAAATTGACGAAATATCCGGGTGACCGTGACTGTCAGGCAAGATAGACGAGAGATCGTCTGTCCTTTGTCTGCGGTCACGGTCTTTTTTTGTTTTTTCGGGGAAATTTGGAAAAGGTGAAGAAAACCTGCACCTTTCACCTGTAAGATAAAAAAACTTCGGAATTAGGGACAGGTTTTGTCTATGTTTGCCTGTAAACTTTACGAGAAAACTTTTTCAAATACGTCAAAAAGTGTCGTATTTGGGTGGTTTACTATCCGTGGAAAAAGTTTGTGAAAATTTACGGCTTACCCGTCACCTTTTCAAACTTTTTGTCCTTGTGGTAGTAGAAGGAAATTTTTCAAACCTGAAAGAAAGTTGCAGGTTTGGCTGATATGCTATCGCCGAAAGTAAATTTTCTCAAAGAAATTTTGTAAAGTTGCAAAAACCTTGCGAGTTTAAGGTTTAAGATATGCGCACAACGGGAGGAGACCGCTATGACGCTCAACGAAATAAGACAGCAATTAAAAACGATACGCCTGTACTATATGAACAAGGCGCGCTTTTCGGCTGCCTTCGATACCCTCCCGCATACGGTAAAAGAACTTGCCGAGAAGTATGCTGCTATCGTCAGCACCGCGCCGCTCGATTTGTACTACATTTACTATGAACTATATGTCAAGGGGCTGACGCAGGAAGCAACGGCGGAAGATCTCAATTACAGCACCGAGTATATCAGGCAGAAAAATAAAAAGCTCTTGCTGTTTTTGCAGAGCAAACTCAATGAACGGAAGGTGAGTTGATGAAGGAGATCGAAGTCAAAGATAATCCGCTGGGGATCAAGATCTATGCCGTCGGAGAGCCGGACATCGACCGCATGACCGAGGAGGAATACAACCTGTTTGCATCGTCGCTGGCGATGCGGGTCAACGACTACATCACCAAACAGAAGGAGGAAAACGATGCCGTATAGCCAAGTAAAAGTTTATTCGGACGGGAGCCACTATATCGGCATCCCGTATGAGCCGAACCCGAGGGCAAAGAATCGTCGCCCTCGTTATGAGGAAGTCATTGAAGTTGAGGAGCCATCAGAAGAAGTCGCCGCGTCCGAAGAGGAAGCCGCTGCCGTGGGAAAAAATTCCGCCGACGTCCACGAAAAAAGCGCGCCGCCTGCCGTAAGACAGATGACGCGCAAAGAGCTGTTCGATGAATTGTATCAACAGACTTTCGGCATGAAGAAGCGGGAGCAAAAATCACATATCGTCAAGGAAATGCTGCCCTATTTCAAGGACGGTCCTTCTTGCCGCGCCTTCGTGGAGCAAAACTTTGAGAGAAAGCACCGCAATATGATTTGCCGCCGCACAAGGCTTTGGAGAAAGATAAACCACCAGCGTTTCAACTATTTCGTGACTTTTACCTATTCCGATGACAAGATGACTGAGGAAGAATTTGCAAAAAAGCTGTTAAATCCCTGTACCACTTTTCCAGCCGTAAAGGCTGGCTGTATATCGGCGCATGGGAGCGCGGCGGGGAAACAAATCGTTTGCACTTCCACGGTCTGTTCTATATCCCCGAAGGCACTCTTTCGGGCGAAATGGAGATACTGCGCGACTTCGATACCCGCAAAAGGAGAATGCAGACAGTACAACAGAATACGTTTTTTGCCAAACGATTTGGACGGAATGAGTTCCGTCCCATTAACCATGTATCCGAAATGCCGCAGGCGGTACAGTATCTCGTAAAATACATAGAAAAATCAGGAGGAAAGCTCATCTATTCCAGAGGACTGTATCAATACTTTGTGACGGATATTATGGACGAGGACATCGTCTGCCCCTACGGCTTAGAGGACAGGAAAATACTCCTCTTCGACAGCTTCGGCTGCTGGGTGGATGGCGAATATATCGGACAGGTAAGCCCCGAGGTAATAAAACTGCTGCCGAAAGTTACATAGCGCGCCGCTTATAACGATACAAAACAGCAACGGTAAAACCGATGGAAGAAAGCCGTGCGCGGCGAAAGATGCGCGCGGCAATCGCCGAGCGGTTCAGCGGCGATGCCGCGCCTTCGCCGCGCTTTCTGTACGGTTTTCGGTTTGTTTGCCCGTTGGGGCGTGCGCTTGGCTTCGGCGCCCGCGAGCGCAGCGAGCGGGTGACGGCGCGGCGTCAGCCGCGCCGTCAGCGGAGCCGCCGACTTGTATATAGCCAAGCGCACGCCTTACTGCCATTTGAGAAAGCTAATCAAAAAATCCATTGCCATCTTTACATTGAAAGTTAAATATGCTATAATATTTTTATAAGTCATCGGAGCAAACAAATATGGATGAAAAATTAATTATTGGCGAACTCAATGCACTATTGCATACAGCAACAAATATGCTTGCCGTATGGCTGAAAAAAATGCTTCCCCATATAACACAAGATTGGTGGAACGATTGTGTTTTAGATAAACTAAATATCGGGCAGCTTGAAATTGTTTCCTCAAAAAATATCAATACATTGGAAGGACTTGACCTTGCCGCACTTTTGCGTATCGCAGATAAAAATTGGTATGCAATGCGCGAATTTGCCTATCTTCCCAATAGCGAACGTGAGTGCATTAAGGCAATGCAAATTGTGCGCAATAATTGGGCGCATTGTAGCGGAGCTCTGCCGGGGAAAGATACGATCATCCATGATTTACAAATCATTCTTAAATTTTTTCAGCAATTTAATTGCGATAGGAAGATGTCAGATGATATTGAAAAACTCATATCATCCATTGAAAAAACAAATTTAAGCGATACTTCAAATCCGAAAAATGATCGGTTACTTCCTGTTCAATCTAATACTTCTTCAGACATCAAAGAACAAGATATTGTCTATTTGGTTTCAGAACCGAGTAAAAAAGGGATTGTTGTTAAAATAAAACATATCGGTGATACTACGCGATATGAAGTATTTGTAGATGGTTCTATACGGACGTTTTATTCCGGGCAAATTGCGTTGCTTAAAGCGGAAGAGGCGCTTGATTGGATAGATAATGAAACATTTAAGTGTTATCTTTCCGCGCATCAGGTAAATAATCCTTCCTCATCAAATCTGTATTCGCTCAATGCTGCAAGGATTGATTTTGTACCTTATCAATTTCGCCCGGCGTTAAAATTGATAAAATCAGATAAACCTCGCATTTTAATTGCTGATAGTGTTGGCGTTGGAAAAACGATAGAAGCCGGACTTATCATTAAGGAGCTTGAAGCGCGAAATGAGCTTGAAAGAGTTCTTATTATTTGCCCCAAGCCATTGGTGACAGAGCGAAAATGGGAACTTGAAATGAAGCGCTTCGATGAGGAATTTATTCCACTGAAGGGTGACGACCTCCGTCATATACTTGCACGGGCACAGGAAGATGGAGAATGGCCTTCGCGCTATGGGAAGGTGATTATTCCTTATTCAATTTTGGATTCAGTAGCATTCCTAGGGGAACAAGGAAAAAGATTGTCCGTTGGATTAAAACAGCTTGATCCTGAGCCTCATTTTGATCTTGTTATTGTCGATGAGGCCCATCATATCCGTAACGGAAGTATGGAAAAAGAAAAAGCCTTTGCGTATAAATGCGTAAAGTATTTTTGCGACAGAGCGGACGCGGTTGTCATGTTGACCGCAACCCCGCTGCAAAACAGCGATGACGACCTTTATACGCTTTTAAATGTATTACGCCCGGACGTGGTCATGGATAAGAATACATTTTCAGTCATGTCAAGACCGAATGCTTTCGTTACAAAAAGTATTCAACTGTTACGTTCGCAAAAGGACGGATGGCAGCAGGAAGCACTGCAAACATTAAATCAAGTACATATTACTCAATGGGGCGAGAATGTAATAACAAAAAGTTCGATTTTCCAAGACGCAATACAAGAACTTTCGGGGCACCCTTTATCGAGAGAGGAACGTGTAAGGCTGATAAATAAAATTGAACATCTGCATAGCTTTGCTAATATGATGAATCGCACACGCAGAAAAGATATTCAGGACTTTTGCGTGCGTCGGTCATATACCCTTGAAACGTCTTTTACGCATGAACAAGAAAAATTGTACAATGCACTTTTGGATTTTGAACGTACAGCATTAACCATCTTGCATGATGCACGCATGGTTCCATTTATGATCAGCACGCTTCGGCGGCAAGCGGCAAGCTGTATCTTTGGGTTGGCGCCCTTTGTGCGTGATTTGTTGAACAGGCGATTTGCACAGTTGACGGATGATCCTGAAATTGATATCGAACAGATTTCTCTAGATAGCGCTCTGCTTGAAGGCTTGCAAACAATGGCTCAAAGTGTTCTTGTCTTGGCCGATAATCTACCGGAAAAAGATCCTAAATTTGAAAGTGTCCTTGATGTAATTTTGCAAAAACAGAAAGAAGAGAATAATAAAATCATTCTTTTCAGTACGTTCAAACACACGCTCGCTTATGTAAAAAAGAAGTTGGAAATAGAAGGTCTGCGAGTTGCTCAAATAGACGGAAGCGTAAAAGATACCCTACGTTGTGAGTTGCGCGAAAGGTTCAAGTTAGATAAACAGAATAGTGACGCTTTGGATATTCTTTTGTTTACCGAAGTTGGATCGGAGGGCCTTGATTATCAGTTTTGTAATATGATGATCAATTATGACTTACCTTGGAATCCTATGCGGATAGAACAGAGAATCGGTCGTATCGACAGGCGCGGACAACAAAGCGAAGTCGTTCAGATCTATAATGTTATCACGGCAGATACTGTGGACGCGGATATCTATAATCGCTGTTTGATACGGATAGGCGTTTTTGAAAGGAGCATCGGCGATTGTGAAGAAATTCTCGGAGAGATTGGCTCCGGAATTGAAAAAATTGCTATGGACGTTCGTTTAACAGATGAAGAACGCCGTAAAAAGTTAGAGCAAATTGCTGATAATGAGGTATTGAGGGTACAGGAATTAGAGCGTTTGGAAGAAGAAGAAAAAGGTTTGTTCGGATTTGATTTAACTTCTTTGGCTACATCCGATCAAATTCAAAATGCAGAAAGCCCGTGGTTGACTCCCCCTCAACTACAATTGTTGACGGAGAAATATCTTAATGCGCGACTTGGTGAAGGCGCTTATTTTCTTGGCGGCGGAGAGGTTAAAACACTGCGGCTCTCGGTAACTGCGCGTGCGACGATTAGGGAAGATTTTCTCCAATTAAAAGGTCCTAAGTCCATAGTAAAAATGCAATGGGATAGGTATTTGAAGGGAAACAGCCCTACTTTATCAGTGACATTTGAACAAGATGCGGCTAGCCAAAATCAAAACATACAGTTCATCACGACCGTGCATCCGCTTGTCAAACAGGCTGCACGCTTCTTTAGGAGCAGTAAACCAATTTATGTTGCACTGAGCACCAAGAGCGATCATATCCCTCGCGGGAATTACCCTTTTTCGGTATATCAGTGGAGTTATTTGGGCGGCAACCCGAAAACGAAATTGCAAGTTGTGTGTGAAAGCAGCGCTGTATTAGAGGAATGGAATGAACTTGTCATGTTGGCTACCTCTATCGAGAAAACTGACATGCCAGATATGGGTGACGTTTGGAGTAGTTTGGAAGAGTGCCATATCGCAATGTGGAAATCGGAAAAAGCACAATATCAGAAAGATGTGAAAGAGATCACGAACTTGCACATCAATAGTTTACAGGCTGGCTTTAACGTGAAATTACGTTCTATTGAGCAACGGATCGGAGATGCTACCGATGAATCGCTGCGGCGAATGTATCAATCACAACTGGAAGCGGAGCAAGGAAGACAGAACAAACAGATTGAAGAACTGCGGCATAAAGAAATGCTGGCAGATATTCAAGCAACAATTATTGCGAATGGAATTATTATAATCGAATGAGGGAAGAAAAATGATAAACGCGGCATTTATAAAAGAACATCAAGATCGTGAAGGGATGTTACGGAGGTCTTTGGAGCGCATCATACAGCTCTATAAAGATAAAGTACATTTTGTTTATGAGCTTCTTCAAAATGCGGAAGACGCGCAAGCTCAGGTAGTAAAATTTGTTTTATATGAAGATCGCCTCGAAGTTTTTCATGATGGAAAGCCATTTACAGAAAGCAATGTTCAAAGCCTCTTTGATATTGGATTATCCGACAAAGTGAACGACTTAAATCAAATCGGAGAATTTGGTGTTGGCTTTAAATCGGTATTCAGTATTTGCGAACGTGTCCAGTTTTTTAGCAATCCGAATAATTATCGCGTAAAGAATATCGTGAGTGCGGGATCATTTGGCTTTGAAATACAGGATTTTTACAAGCCTGTCGATATTCCTATCGTTGATCTTGGAAGAGTTTATACAACAAAATTTGTCTTCCCTTTTGCCGTAGATAAGTCATTTTTGGGCTTCAAAAAAATTGAAGAGTTGCGCTCTAGAATCAAAGAAAAATTAGAGAACTTTAGCGAAACTACTCTTCTGTTTATGAAGAACATTGAAGTAATAGAATATGAGATCAATTTGTGCGACGAGAACAAAGCCGGCAGTTATATGCTCGACAAAAAGAAAATAAACGATCATTGTTGTTGTATAAAAACATTGTCTGAAGGGCATGAGGCTAAAGATACTCAAAAAGACATGCGAGAAATCTCTTACATCGTTTTTTCTCGGAAATTGGATGAAGAGCAATCCAATCGTTCAGTCGATATTGCATTCTCCTATGTTGAAAAGAATAGGGAATGGCAATTTGTCTCTACAACGGAAAAGCACATTTTTGTTTATTTTCCCACCGGAACGGAAAGCAAGTTGAATTTTATTGTTCAAGGACCATACCGCACGACGCCAAGCAGAAGTGAGATTCCTGCAGATGAACCTGAAAATATTGGTTTGGCAGCAAAGACAGCAGAACTTCTTTATGACAGCGTTCTTGAATTGAAGGAGATGGGCAAGTTAAATTTAAGCCTTCTCAATGTCTTGCCGATAGAAGAAAAGAATTTTTATAATGAGATAAATTGGTTTAATGTAATCCGAAGTTCAAATAATTTAATGGCTTCGTTATATGACAAAACAATTGAACTTTTTAAGCAGCAACAGATATTGCCTTGCAAACAAGGCGGCTTTACGAATGCAAGTCATGCGCGTCTTCTTCGCAGTCGTGAATTGGCGGAAATCTTCGATGACGATACTTTAACGGAATTATTAGGGGAACATGAGAGTGTGCATTGGCTCCCCGAAGAAATCACGGATAATAGCCAAGCATATCAAGCATTATATGGGTATTTAAATCAGAAGCTTAAGATAAGCCAAATTTCGCCTGATAACTTAGCACGGTTAATAGAACAAAATCCTGACTTTTTACCCTCTAAAAAGGAAGATACTGCGTGGCTTACTCGATTCTATTCATTTTTGTCTTCTGTTCCGGGACAATTTAATCAAGCCAGAGGCGGCGCAATGTTGACAGCAAAAATAGTGTTGACGAATACCGGTCGCTTTGTTGAGCCTTTTAGAAAAAATGCTGGTAAGTATTTGCAAAATGTCTTTATTCCGTTTGAGGGATATGAGCAAAGCAATGATGACAAGCTGTTATTCGTCGATCCTGTGATTTATTCTTCTTGTAAAGAATTCTTTGAGGATGTTCTTCACCTTGAAAAGCCCAAGGAATATGATATTTGGATCAAGGACATAAAACAGCGTTTTGAAACTGGCTATCATGTTACAAACGAACAGCATATTAAGGATATCAGGTTGATTTTAAAATATTTACAGCATCCCGATTATCAAAATGAATTGACAAATATTTTACATGCAAATTTGCTGTTAAAAAGCTATTCTGAAGAAGATGTGTGGCGCAACCCGTATAAGGAAAGGATTTATTTTGTTAAAAATAAAGACGGTATTGATCTTCAGGAATATTTTCGTAATATTGTCGAGTATCACTACATTGACGATCAGTTCTATAACGCTAATGAAATCAGCTATGATGATTTAAAGCAATTGTCTGTTCGCGATAATATAATCGAAGGGGCCGATATCATAAGCGGCGAATACGATAACGGGAAACCGGGAAGGCATCCAACTTGGCATAGCGAAGGAAGCTTTCGGTGGAGATGGACACTGTCGTATTTGGCACAGATTCTAAATTACATAGAAAAGAATGCGGCTGAAGCCGATGCGAAGATAAAATCTTCTATTATTCTTAAAATGCTTTTTGCAAATGAACATATTTTAAAGGGCAATATATCCATCACAGGAATAACAGAAAATTTAGATAATGAAATTTCCATAGCAATTCGAATCATACTTTCAAAAAAATGGCGCACCAATCTTAGCTATTATTCAAACGAATTTTTAAAGCAATGGAATGGGAAATGGCTTTTTACAAACGATGATACTCTTGTGTCCTCAATGGAAATCTCCAAATATGATTTGAATAGGCAATTATATGGCGAAGTCAAGATGGATTCGAAACTCTATGAAATTTTGAAGTTCAAAAAGGATGAACGAGACTTTGCTGAACAAACGTTAAAAGACTATAATTCATTACCGGTGGAAAGACGTGAGGCATATGGCATTCAGTGGCTTAAAGAATGCTTTGGTATTACTCCGGAGCAGCTTACTCATATTTTAGATAATGGTGTAGTGAACAACGATGAAGATGAGCCTAATGAGTCTTTTGATTTTCCGATTGATGATGTTAGAAATTGGGAGTCCGTTGAACGCCATGCGGAGCAAATGTTTGCATATGCAGAGCCTGTTCTGTATGCGGAAAAAGTTCGTTCTATACGAGTAAGCAAAAATAGTTCGGCAGTCAAAACTTACCTGCAGCAAGCATATCGTTTAATGGGGAATCGAAGCCGTTACGCTTGCCAGCTTTGCCATCACTCTTCTGCAAATATTGAATGTTGTCAGGTAGATGAAAAAGGTAATGCAGACAAGGAATTAGAACCCATGCATTTGTGTCTTTGCCCGAATTGTGCAGCGAAATTCAGAGCCTATCGAAATAGTTCTGCGTATTCCGCTTTTCAAAGCAAGCTACGAAGTTTAAGTTATGAGCAAATTAAAGACGATTCGCCCGTTAAAGTTCCGCTTGACAGAGAAGAAGTATGGTTTACGCAAAGGCATATTGCCGAAATAATATCTTTATTAAAACTTCAAGACAGAATACAGCAAGATAATTCGTAGCTAAAGGGCGGCCTATATAGGCTGCCCTTTATGTGATATAAAGTCTGAAATCGCCTTAAAGTGTATTGAAGTAAGCATTATACCTTTTACGTATGCTTGCCTTGCGGTGATTTATTATTCCTCTGCCGATACCGAGTTCGGCGCAGACTTCGCCTTGCCTCATGCCATTCATGTAGCAGTTCAGGATCGCAAGCTCTAATTCCGTCAGATGCAGTGCTTCAATGAGAGTATCGTATTTGCTGTAATCCGTCTGCTCTGGTTCAAAGCAATTTACAGGATCGGCGGGGAGAGCTTTGTAATTCGTGAAATCGATAGATTCGACGATCGTTCCCCGTCTGTCGGGTTTGTTGCGCAGCAGCCTGATGAAATGATCTACTTCGCGATAACAGGCAAGTTTAATGGTGATTTCTTTTCCTTTGCGGTCTGTGACATAAATCACCGACGAATTGATACAGAAAACAGATTGCGGTTTGTGCCACGTCGTAGCCGTCCGATACGATATAGTCAATCTCGCCCATGTGGTGCAGGTCTTTGATTAAACCGATATACAGCCTGTCTGCAACTTTCATATCGAACTTTTTAACGGTACGCAGCGATTGCAAGGCGATCATTTCACCCATGAGTTTGACGTTCTCGACGGAGATAGGCTCATCGAATAATTCGCCTTCATTGCGATACTTTCCGTTTGAGAACTTTGTGACTAACATTTCCATTTTAACACCTCTGAATTTGTATTTGCCTTTTTCGGGCAACAGGCGGAGGTGCATAGGACGGTAGAAGGAATGCAAATTCTCTGTCGGTTTGCGGAAGTCAACGGGACAAAGCCAAAATCGTTGCATTGTAGGCGCGTAAATAGCTTACAGACAGAAAAAGAGCCGAGCAAGGGAAATTTTCCTTACTCGGCTTTTGATTTGTTTATATGGGTGTTTTAGGCGACGATTTTGCGGCCGTTGACTTACGCGAGGAACTATGCCAAACTGCGCCGACCGAAAAAAGCAAAATTCGAAAGGTTATTTTGCTCGGACGATCATCCCGAAGAAATCGCGGGCAAAAAATAATACGAACTCCGAGAAAGAGTTCGTATTATTCCCATATGGCGCAGAGAAAGGGATTTGAACCCTTGGATACATTCCTGCATCACACGATTTCGAATAGTTATACTTCAATATCAAAAAGATTGTTCATGTCCGTCTCTAAAATTTTTGCAATTAGGAGCAGATTAGAAAGCGATGGCTCTCGTCTACCTTGCTCCCAATTTGCATATGTGCTTTCGCTCACTTGCAATTTTGTAGCCATCTCTTTTTGTGTCATGTTGCGTTCCGTTCGAAGTTGCATTAAATGTTTTCCAAATCTTACGGGCAATGACGCATAGTCCAAAAAAGTTTTAACTACTGATTTCATCATTGTTTTTTCTCCTTGCAAAAAATCATACCACAAAAGTAGTCAAAATGACTTGACATAGTCAAAACGGCGAGTATAATATGATGTAGTCAATATGACTATATCATAAAGCCGTGCGAGGACTTTGTCAAATAGAATGTAAAGGCAATGAAATGTGCCTTTATAGATAAAAAGCTCTTGCGCTCGCACCGCAGGGGCTTTTACTTTGCAATCAGGAGAGGGGGAGCGGGTGAGGCTGGAAGCGTGCTTCGGCGAGCGCCGCTTGACGGGGGAGCCCGCTTGCGGGCGCCCGTGGAGCGGCGCGTATCTTAACTCGATTAAAGGTATTTAATTCACCGATGAAAAGTAGCTTAACAATGCCAAAACTGCATACATTACAGCCATACCAAAGACGGCTTATTCGGTCGGGAAATGTCATCGAACTGTACGACTACGAAAAGCCCGTGATGAGAGGCAGCGGCGGAGTTCGCAGAGGTCGAGCCAATCAGGCATTTACCTCAAAGGAGACCAAGCAGGAAAACCGCAGTAAGACGGCAAACAGAGCCCGAGCGAAAGTACGCCGTATCATCAATGCCAATCCGCAGCTTAACAAGTTTCTTACGCTGACCTTTGCGGAGAACGTGACGGATATAGACTATGCCCGCGCAGAGTTTGACCGTTTCATCAAACGATTAAACAGGAAATACGCGAGCTTTCAATATGTCTGTGTGATAGAGTTCCAAGAGCGTGGTGCGGTGCACTTCCACATGCTTTGCAATCTGCCTTACGTTGACGTGAACGCGCTCGCAAGGGTATGGGGACACGGTTTTATCAAGCTCAACCGTATCGATAACGTGGACAATGTCGGAGCATATGTGACCAAGTATATGACAAAAGAGAACATGGACGAGCGGCTCATCGGTCGGAGAAGCTACTCCATGTCCCGCTGGCTCAATGCGCCGCAGGTGTACACGGACGAGAAGCAGATAGAAGCGGAGTTGGAGAGCCTTGCGGACGTGCAGCGCGTGCAGACCTCGACGTATGAGAGCGAGTATTACGGCATTGTGCGGTACACGCAAATCATCTGTCGCAGGGAACAGGAAAGCCCGCAGGAACAGCCCAGCAGGAGCAAACACGGGGTACAGGGGCGTGCCCCTGTAATAGTGGAAAGAAAGCGGCATGAATACGCATAGCAGGCTTCGCGGCGCGTTCCCTCGCCTGTGGCAAGCCCTGTCGCGTGTTAAAAGAGGAGAAAAAGCTCATGGAAGCGAAAGCACGGTATAAGGATATGAAGCTGGGGGAGTGGCTCGACCTGTGGTATGCCACTTACAAGAAGCCGTATTTACGCCCATACAGTTTGCGGAACATAGAGCAGATGATACGCTTGCATACGCCCGCATGGCTCAAAGAAATGCGGCTTGCGGATATCGGCGTGCTTGACCTGGACAGAGCCCTGTCGGATCTGCCCAATGGCAGGACACGGCAGTACGCCCGCCAAACGTGGCACGCGGCGTTCGGCAAGGCAAGCAAGCTCGGCATGGTGGAGCGGAACGTGGTAGAGCTCACTGACCCGATACGTTACAGGAAGCAGCGCGGCAAGGCGTTGACGGCAAAAGAACGGTGGGATTTCCTGCAAGCCATCAAAGGCACTCGTTTGGAGTGGCTCATGCGCTTTTACCTGATGACAGGCGTGCGGCGTGCGGAGGCTCTTGCGCTCGAATGGTCGGATATCGACGAGGAGGAGGGGCTTATCCTGATACGCGGGACAAAGACGGAAGGGAGCTACCGCACGATACTCTTAACCGATGAAGTGCGGCATATCCTCGATGAGCAGCGCAAGCAAAACGAAGCAGACAAGCAAAACCGTGGGCGCGGCGTGTTTCCGTTTTCCGCAGGGTATGTAAGCCATGCGTTCAAGCAGCTTTGCCCCGCCCATCATCTGCATGATTTGCGCCACACCTATATCACATTGTGCGCAGAAAGTGGAGTGAACGCGCGGGTGTGTCAGCAGCTCGTAGGGCACGCAACGGCGGCGATGACGTTGGACGTCTACACGCACGTCATGGACGGATATAAGCGCAAAGAAGCGGCAAAATTCACGCTTTTTCCCGATTTACAGGCACAATAAAGCAAAAAAGCGGGGTCGCAAGACCTCGCCTTTTGCTGGCGCAGAGAAAGGGATTTGAACCCTTGGATACATTCCTGCATCACACGATTTCGAATCGTGCGCGTTCGACCGCTCCGCCATCTCTGCAATTACCCGCCTATTTTACAATAAAACGGCGGAAAAAGCAATCGTTTTCAATGCGTTTTGGAAAATTGCTGCCGGCGAATTTTCTGTCAGTCCTCAAGATATTCGGCAAGAAGATCGTTCATGTCATACAGGCCCGCATCTTTCCCGCGGAGCCAGCCAGCCGCTTTGAGCGCGCCGGAAGCAAAAACCTTGCGGCTGCGCGCGGAGTGGGAAAGGGTGACGATCTCGTCTTCGCCGGCAAACATGACTTCGTGCTCGCCGACGATGGTCCCGCCGCGCACGGCGTGGATCCCGATCTCTTTCTTTTCGCGCGCGCCGACCATGCCGTGGCGGCCGTACACGTTCTCTTTCTGTCCGCCGAATCCTTTGTTCACGCTCTCGGCGAGCATGAGCGCCGTGCCCGACGGAGCGTCCTTTTTGAAATGGTGGTGCCGCTCGATGATCTCCGCATCGAATGCATCGCCCAGGATCAGGGCAGCCTTTTGGGAAAGATACTGCAGCAGATTGATACCGACGGACAGATTTCCCGTTTTGAACACGGCGATGCACTGCGCCGCTTTGCGGATCCTGGCAAGGTCATCTTCCGAATACCCCGTTGCGGCCAGCACGACGGGCAGCCGACGTGTTTCGCAGAAGGACAGCACGCTTTCAAGGGCGGCCGAGGAGGAAAAGTCAATGACGGCGTCCGCCTCTTCCTTTACGTCCGCGATCGTTTCGTACACAGGAAAGGGACGGGGAGCCGGGACAAGATCTACGCCCGCAACGATCGCCGCGCCCCGTTCTGCCGCCACTTCCGCCACATTGGTTCCCATGCGCCCGCAGGCGCCGCAGAGAATGATCTTCATGCGTGTACCTCGATGTAATTTTCGGTGATGGCCGCTTTCAGCGTTTCCAGGTGCTCCGGTTCCATGGGGGTGAGAGGGGCACGCGGCACGCCGGCGTCAAACCCGATCAGGTTCATCGCCGCCTTGACGGGAATGGGGTTGACTTCCAGGAAGCAGGCGTTGATGAGGGGAAGGAGCACGTCGTTTGTTCCGTTGGCGATGTCGAGTTTGCCCGCAAGGACGTCGTTCACAAGCCATTTGACCTGTTTGGGCACAATGTTGGAGACAACGGAGATGACGGCCTTTCCGCCCACACAGAGAATGGGCAGATTGAGGGCGTCCTCGCCCGAATAGAGATCGCATTTCCCGCGGATCCGCCGTGCCGTCTCCATGACCTGCTGCATGTTTCCGCTCGCTTCCTTGATGCCCGCCATGTTGGGGATATCGGCGATGCGCTCCATGGTCGCGGGCAGGATATTGACGCCCGTGCGCCCCGGCACGTTGTAGCAGATGACGGGAAGCCTGGTCGCGCCGCAGATCGCCTTGTAGTATTCGATCAGGCCCTTCTGCGTACATTTGTTGTAATAGGGGGTGACGGCAAGAATGCCGTCTGCGCCGATCTCTTCGGCAAGTCTGGTCATCTCCACCGCTTTTTGGGTGTTATTGCCGCCAGTTCCGAAGATAAGTTTGATGCGGCCCTTTGCTTTTTCGACGGCAAAGCGCATCACCGACTGCTTTTCAGCCTCGGTCATGGTGGCGGGTTCGCCCGTAGTGCCGAGGATCACGAGCGCGTCGGTCCCGCCCTCGATCTGATATTCGATCATCTTCCCGAAGCTGTCGAAATTGATGCCGCTTTCCGTGAAAGGGGTGATCATGGCAGTTGCGCTGCCCGTTAAAAATCCGGTCATATCTGCTCCTTGCGTCATATTTTATGACGCGCGTGCCGATCTGTGTGAAGATCGGAAATTTCAGTCAAAATATCCCTTTGCCGCAAGCAGTTCCGCAAGCAGAACGGCGCCGCCCGCTGCGCCCCGCAGCGTGTTGTGCGAAAGCCCGATAAATTTGTAGTCGAACAGCGCGTCTTCGCGGAGCCGTCCGGCACAGACTGCCATGCCGTGTTCCGTCATGCGGTCGAGTTTCGCCTGCGGACGGTTGTCCTCTTCAAAGTAGTGGATAAACTGTTTTGGCGCGGAGGGCAGGGAAAGCGCCTGAGGCTCTCCCGCAAAACTTTTCCAGGCGTCGAGGATCTCTTCCCTGGAAGGCTTTTTCTCAAACGAGACAAAGACCGCCGCGGTGTGCCCGTCCGAAACGGGAACTCTCAGGCACTGCGAGGTGATCACGGGGCCGTCCGACGGGACGATGCGGCCGTTTTCGATGTGTCCCCAGATCTTCAGGGGCTCTTCCTCGCTCTTCTGTTCCTCCCCGCCGATATAGGGGATGATGTTGTCCAAGATCTCGGGCATGGTCGCAAATGTCTTGCCCGCGCCGGAGATCGCCTGATAGGTCGTGACCGCCGCGCATCTGATGCCGAACTTTTTCAGGGGGTGCAGCAGGGGGACGTAGGACTGCAGCGAACAGTTGCTCTTGACGGCGATGAACCCGCGCCCGGTGCCGAGCCGTGCGCGCTGTGCCTCGATGATTTTCAGGTGGTCGGCGTTGATCTCGGGAATGATCATGGGAACGTCCGGCGTCGCGCGGTGCGCCGAATTGTTGGAGACGACGGGAACTTCCAGGCGCGCGTATCTTTCTTCGAGCGCCTTGATCTCATCTTTTTTCATGTTGACGGCGCAGAACACGAAATCCACCTGGCCGGCGATCTTTTCTGCGTCTGCCTCGGCATCGAGGACGGGCATGTCTTTCGCATAGGCGGGGACGGGGGCGTTCATCGCCCATTTGCCGTCTACGGCCTCCGCATAGGGTTTTCCGGCAGAGCGCGCGCTCGCAGCGAGGACGACGGGGGTGAAAAGGGGATGCCCGTCGAGCAGGGTGACAAAGCGCTGTCCCACCATGCCGGTCGCGCCGATGACGCCGACTCTGTACGTTTTGTTCTTCATATCAGATCTCCTTGAAAGGGCGTTCGGAAAAGAAAAAGAAGGCGTGCGTCCGCCTTCTTCGCCTTTTACAGAGTGTATCCTGCCGAAAAAGCGCTTCACCGCGGACGGTGACAGGAAAGCGGGTGTTCTCCCGCAGACCCAGCATATCCGCCGAGGGCCGGGATACGCTTCGGCGGAGATACCCTTTCCCGCGCCCGTCGTGCAAGGAACCCTCATTCCTCTCCGGCCGCGGTACTCATGTTCTTCCGCTCCTCTTTTTAGCGAGACAATTTTATCATATGCACACAGAAAAATCAAGGAATTTGCCTGAATTCAATTGAAATATTTTCTGATTTGTAGTACAATATCCGCATGGGCGGTTTTTTCCTGCCCGTCAAACACGCAAAAACGGAGAAAATATATGGCAGACAGAGAGAAAAAAGGGCTTGTCGCCCGGTGGCTGGAGGGGAAAGAGCGCAGCGAGGACTACGCCCGCAGCACCCTTCCCACAAGCCGCTGGGCGCTCTTTTGGGATATCCTCAAGGGAAGATTCGGCCGTCTGGTCCTCATCAACCTTCTGATGGTCGTCACTTTCCTTCCGCTCGCCGCCGTCATTGTGTGGCGTACTCTTGCGATCGGTGTGCAGGGGACAGTCGGTCCCTACGGTTCCGGCCTCGGCGTCGGTTACCCCGTGCTGCCGGAGCTTGTCGGCTATGCGGAAATGAGCATGTTCCAGGCCGATCTTCTCTTTTTTGCGCTGTTTATTCCCGCCGGTGCGATCGCCGCGCTCGGGATTTCGGGCGGCGGTTACATTATCCGCAACCTGATCTGGACGGAGGGGATCTTTGTCGCGAACGATTTCCTGCGCGGGATCCGCCGCAACTACTGGAATGTGCTGGAAGCGGTGCTTGTTCTCACGGTGCTGTTGTTTGTGGCGCGCACGATGGGAAATCTTGCTGATTGGCTGGTTGCGATCGGCGCGGAGGGCGCCGGGTGGCTGATCGCTTCCAAAGTCGTCGGCTATATCTTTGTCGCATTCGGGATCCTGCTGTTCTTCTGGATGATCTCGCTGGGCATCAGCTATAAGCAGGGCCCGTGGGCGCTCTTCCGCAATGCCGTGGTCATGACGGTGGGCACTTTCCCGCAGACGGTTTTCTTTGCCGCGCTTGCAACCTGGCCCATCTTTCTTGCGATGTTTGCAGGCGGATTCTTCGCGGTGATCGGCATTCTGCTGCTGCTCTTTTTCGGGATCTCCTACATGCTGCTCGTGTGGCTGGACTATTCACAGTGGGCGTTCGATAAGTTCATCAACCCGAACATCGGCGTTGCAACGGGCAGGGGGCTCTATAACAAGGACAAGCCCAAGGACGGCTCTGCCAGACCTTCACCCGCACAGGACAGTGCGGCAATGCGCGAGTACCGCCGCCTGATCGTCGCGCAGGGCAAGAGCAAGCTTGTCTGCCGCCCGATCAAGCCGATCGACGACGAGCTGGAAGTGTATCAGCTTCCCGAGTCCTTCTCGCGCGAAGACCTGGAAAAACTCCGCCAGAGCAAGCAGGCGATCGAAGAGGATACGCGCGCGTACGAAGAGGAGCACAAGGACGACGAGCGCTATGTCGAATACAACCGTCAGTTCGAGGAGCGCGAGCGCGCGCTTCGCGAAGAGGACGAGAGCAGCGGCAAGAAAAAGAAGAAAAAGGCGCCTCAGCCTCCCAAGATGCTCAACAAGCGGTGACAGCAAGGTATGGCGAACGCTTACGATCATTTATCCCAATGGTTTGAACGACTCAACGATGACTGCGGCTATGAACAATGGTCGCAGTATTTTCTTTCCGGGCTGAAAGCGCTCGGCGCGGGAAAAAGAGGGCTGGAAATGGGCTGCGGAAGCGGCGCGTTCTGCCGTGCGCTCGCCAAATCCGGCTATGAAATGACGGGCGCAGATCTCTCCGCACCCATGCTTTCGGAGGGCATGCGGCTCGCGCGCGAGGAAGGGCTTTCGATCCGGTTCGTGCAGGCGGATGCGGCAAAATTCTCCCTCGGCAGATTTGATTTTCTGCTCGCTCCCAACGATTGCTACAATTATCTCGCGCCCGAAAAACTTCCCGCGGCCTTCCGCAGGGCAGCCGCGGCGCTCGGGAAGGGCGGTATTTTTTGGTTCGATCTCTCATCTCCACGCAAACTGCGCGAAAAAATTGCCGACAATGTGTTTGCGGACGACAGGGATGAGGTTACATATCTTGTGTTCAATCATCTTTCCCATGACCGCGTCGAAATGGACGTCACGCTGTTCGTGCGCCGGCAGGACGGCGCCTTTGACCGCTTTGACGAGCGGCACGTCCAGTATATCCACGAAACGGACGCGGTCAGGGCGGAACTGGAACGGGCAGGATTCAGGGTCCTGCGGACAGAGGGGCACCTCGGCGAATGTCCGGAACAAAGCGACAGGGTGAATTTTATATGCCGGAAACTGTGAGCAAACTGTATCGCGCGCTTGTATCGGACGGGCGCGTCTCCCTCAGCGTACTCGATACCACTGCCGTGGTGAACGAGGCGATCGTCCGCCATGCGCTTTCCCCGCTTGCGGCGGCGGCGCTCGGGCGCACGCTGACGGCGGCGGCCTATCTGGCGGGCTGGCTGAAGGAGGAGACGAGCTCCCTTTCCGTCGCGGTGGACGGCGGCGGCCCGGGCGGTAAACTCGGCGTGGCGGCAGACGGCGCCCTGCGCGTGCGCGGCTACATCGAACACCCGGAGGTACAGCTTCCGCCGCGCGCGGACGGCAAACTCGACGTCGGCGGATGCGTGGGCAGGCGCGGCACATTTACGGTGATCCGCGACGACGGCGAGGGGATCCCCTTTGTGGGGACAAGTCCGCTCGTTTCCGGGGAGATCGCCGAGGACCTCTCCGCCTATTTTCTGACGAGCGAACAGCGGCCCACGGCGGTCGCGCTCGGCGTGAAGATCGGCACGGACGGAACGTGCGTCGGGGCGGGCGGCGTCTTTTTGCAGCCTCTGCCGGGCGCCGGGGAGGAGGCGCTCGACTTTGCACAGAGGCGCATCGCGGACTATGCGTCGGTCTCCTCCGTCATCGAGCGGGAGGGAGCGCGGCGGGTGCTCGCGGACTTCGGCGCGGAGAACGTCTCCGTGCGCGACGTGCGCTTTGTCTGCCATTGTTCGCGGGAGCGTGCGGCCTCCGCCGTCCTTGCCATGGGCGGGGCGGACGCGCGGGCATTGCTTGCGGAACAGGGGGCGATCCGGGTGCATTGTCACTATTGTAATACCGAGTATACATTTGATGAAGACGATTTGCGCAAGCTTTTCGGGGAGAATCCATGAAAGAGGACAATGTACAGACGCTGAATTTCAGCGATGAATTTTTGTTGGAGAGCGTGGAAAATCGTCTGCAGGAGGGGAATTACCTCGGTGCGCTCACGCTCCTCAACAAGCGAAACAAGATGTATGCGCCCAGCGCGGACGCGCAGGCGCTTGCCGCGGACATCTACGAGGCGCTGGAGCTGTGGCCGCTCGCTGCGGACGCATGGTTCCGCTTTCTCGATACCTGCAACGAGGCGGACTTCGGCGAGGGATACGAGGGCCTTGCGGTCGCGTTCATGAACATGGGAAACGACATGCAGTCCGCGCTCTACTATCACCGCGCCTTTGCCGAGGACGGCCAGCTCTCGCCGGAAGGCGTTGCGGAATTGGGCGGCCTGTTCCGCCGTGCGGTTGCGCCGCGGCTCAGGATCGTTCCGGACGAAGGTGCGCCCGAACCCGAACTTCTGTCGGAAGGACTTGCGCTTCTGAAGGCGGGAGAGCTGGACAAGGCCCGTAAAGCGTTCGGCGAGGTCCCTTCCGAGAGCTCCGACTTTCCGTCGGCGGCGGGGCTTGCCGCCATGTGCACGCTCATGTCGGGAGATGAGGAGGGCGCGCAGAAAGAATGCGAAGATCTCCTTGCCGGTCACCCGGACAACATCCAGGCGCTCACGACCTATTGCGCGGTGCTCGGTGCGCGGGGAAACAAGGAGGGCGCAAAAAAGGTTGCGGAAAAACTTGCTTCCGTTCCGGCCGATTCGACCGACGATCTGTATCGGATCGCGACGGCTCTGTGCGAGACGGGTCTGGACGAGCCGGCCTGCGAAAAGCTCACGGTCCTGAAAGAGCGGCTCCCCCTGGACGAAAATATCCTGTGGTTCCATGCCGTTGCGGCCTATCGCACGGGCAGGCTGGACGAGGCGATCGCCTCTCTTGAAACGCTGACGACGGTCTGGCCGCGCAAGGCGGTCGCCGACTACTATCTGGAGCGTATGCGCAGGCTCCGGGACGGCGAGGAAGAGGCGTTTGCCATGACCTATTACTACCGCGTGCCGGAAGATGAATACGAGACGGTCGCGGGATTTCTTCTCGCGGCGGCGTCGGTGGGCGAACGCGAGATGCGCCGGATCGGCGAGCTTCCGCAGCTGGACACCTTTTTCCGCATCGCATTCGACGAAATGGAGGGCAGGGACGAAAAATTGCAGGCTCTTGCCGTGCGCGTTGCGGTTCCCGCCCGTGCGGACGCATTTTTAAGGGAAGTCCTGCTCGACTGTACGCTGGAAGAGTACGCCAAGATCAACATTCTGCACGAACTCATCATGCGCAATGAGGAGGATTCCTTCGGCGTGGTCGTCTGTAATGTGTACAAGGAATTTTTTACGCATAAGATTGAGATCGGGCCCAAAAAAGCGGACGCATTTCTCAAAGCGTTCGCGGACGTGTATTCCAAGTTCGCCCTGCTCAACGACGAAAACGAGGGCAAGATCTGCGCGGCGGCGGAGGACGTCTATGCCTCTCTCGACGAGGCGGGGGCGCTCGATTACTGCGACGAACGCGCCTCCCTTGCGGCGGCCATCTACCGGGAATCCCGCCTGAAGGGCGGGGAACGCTCGCTGAAAGAGATCGTTGCGCTCTTTGACGCCAACCAGTATACGACGCAGTGTATTCTGGACTATATGATGTGACCTGCCGGAAAAGGCGGGAACACAGGAGGAAAGCTCTTCATGAAAAAACTCATCGATTTTGACGGATTGTTCGACGAAAAACTCGCGGAATATATCCGGTCCAATCCCGAAAAATATACGGAAAAACAGTGGGAAAACGTCATTCCGCGGCTGTACAAACAATTTGGCGATATCTATGTCGCCGCGGCCGGCTCCACGCCCAAGGAATACTATGCGTCCATGTCGGACGAAGAACTTTGCGAGACGCTTGAACGGCACGTCGCCGAAGGGGTCCCGGTCTCCGACTTCCTCTGCCGCGAGATCGAAGGCCGCGGCTGCACGGACGCGCTCGTCGGGCTGCTCTCCCGTCGGGAAGAGGAGATCCTGACGCTCGCCGTCAATCTTGCGGGGAGCAGCGAAAAGGCCTTTCCCGCCTACTTTGAATTGCTGACTTCTCCGGTGAGCGACGACATCAAGGAGGCGGTCTGCGAACAGCTCAAGGGGGGCGCGGATGCGGCCAAAGAGCGCGCGCTCGCACTCTACGAGGAGGGAAAGGAGCGCGAACTCATGCTTGAGATCCTTTCCCGCTGTAAACAGCGCGACGACAGGGTGTATGAGATCCTGCTCAATGCTTTCCGTACGGGGGACGATGTTCCCATGCACGCCAGCTATCTTGCGGCCTACGGCGATGAGCGCGCGCTTCCCGTCCTTCTCGAATACATCGACCGCGACGACATCAACTTCCTGGAATTCCGGGAACTGAAATATGCCGTCGAGGCGCTGGGCGGGGAGTATACCAGACCGCGCGATTTTACATCGGATCCCTATTATCAGGAGATCCTGGAACAATCCCAGCTTCCGCCCGAACAGCCGTCGGGCAAGTCGGACGCATAAGACAAAAGGCCCGCCGCAGCGCGTTCAGCGCTGCGGCGGGCCTTTTATGTTTCATATTCGTGTCAGATGATCGTTACGGTTTCTCCGTCCGTCTGAACGGTACTGTTCCAGAACGCCGCCAGGCCCCGTTCAAGCGCCATGTAGTCGGCGCAGGCGATCGTCTCGACGGCGGAGTGCATCGCAAGCTGCGGGAGCCCGATGTCCACGGTGAGGATGCAGGCCTGTCCGAGGCTGATCGCGCCGAGCGTGGAGCCGCTGCGCGCATCGGAACGGTTGTAGAATACCTGCAAAGGGGCTTCCGCCTGTGCAAAAACGGTCCTGACGACCGCCGAAGAGAGCGCGTCCGTCGTATAGGCGCCGCCGGCGTGACCCTTGATCGCCACGCCCTTTCCCAGGATCGCTCTCTCTTTCGGGTCGAATTTTTCGGCGTGGTTGGGGTGGAATCCCTGCGCGTTGTCCAAAGAGATACAGAAGGACTTCGCATAAGCGCAAAGCAGTTCCTCTTCCGTCAGGGCCTGCTGCGCGGCGATGCGCGTCAGAACGGAACGCAGGAAATCCCCCGCGGCTCCCTGCCGCGTGCGGCTTCCGACTTC
Organism: Candidatus Gallimonas merdae; assembly: GCA_904419525.1. GTDB lineage: Bacteria > Bacillota > Clostridia > Christensenellales > Borkfalkiaceae > Gallimonas > Gallimonas merdae. Next base: position 53,374 of record CAJFRT010000010.1, on the reverse strand, counting down.
TTCGCTGTCAAGGCAGGCGGCCACGCAGACGCCGGTGCTTCCGGCGGCAAGGCTCGTGACGGACACCCACACGCTTGCAAGGTTGTCCAGTCTGGGCGCGGAGAAGAATTCGCCGTGTTCTCCCCAGAAGTAGGGCTTCTGAGCGCAGGCGGCAAACAGATCGTATGCGACGGGGTTGCCAAGAAGGGCTTCAAAATCGGATGTTCCGAGTGCAAGGAGGGGAAGGTCTTTCTGCTGTTCGGGGGCGAATCCTTCGTTTACGGCGCGGTTGAGGTGCGGCGCGAGCGAGGGCAGCGTCACAATGAAATCGCTTGCAAAGCTTTCGGAGACGAGCGCTCCCTCTCTTTCGCGAACGACGCGTCCGGCAAGGCGGAGCGGGCGGTCGAAAAAGGTGTACCAGAGCCCGCCGCCGTACGGTTCCGTGTTCAGCCGCGTATAATTCCCGTCCGAAAGGGCGGGGTTTTCCTTTAATTTGAGCGCGGGGGAGTCGGTGTGGCTCGCCACGATCTTAAAGCCCTGTCTTGCATCGCCCATGCAAAAGGCGATGACCGCGCTCCCGCCGCGGACGGCGAAGTATTTTCCGCCCTGCTTCAGGTTCCATGCCTCCGTTTCGCGCAGCTCGCGGAATCCGTGCGCCAGCAGATACGCCCGCACGTTGTCGGCCGCCTGATATGCGGTGTACGATGTTTCAAGAAATTCCGATAATGCTTTCATGTCCGTATTCCGTTTTTTCTTTATATTATAGAGCCATGCGGCAGAAATTGCAAGCAAAAGAAACGGGGCGCAAAGATCGGAAATTACGGGAATTTTCAAATTTCTCTTGTCAAAATGTCTGCCGTATGGTACAATATGTCAGTGAGAAAAAAGGAGACAGCACAAAATGTGGTTTGATGAAAGTGTGTTCTATCAGATCTACCCGCTCGGGTTCTGCGGAGCGGAACGGGAAAACGACTTTGGGGAAACGCGCCACCGCCTTGGCCTGATCGAGGCAGAGATCCCCCGCCTGAAAGAGCTGGGCATCGGCGCCGTGCTCTTCAACCCGCTGTTTGAAAGCGAACGTCACGGCTATGACACGGTGGACTTTTTCAGGGTGGACAGACGCCTCGGCACCAACGGGGAATTTGCGGCGCTTGTAAAAAAGCTGCACGAAGCGGGGATCCGCGTCGTGCTGGACGGCGTTTTCAATCATGTGGGGCGCGCATTCCCGCCTTTTAAGGAGGTCCTGGAAAAGCGCGAGGGAACGGACTATCGGTTCTGGTTCAACATCAATTTCTACGGCAACTCCCGCTACAACGACGGGCTTGACTATGAAAATTGGGAGGGGCATCCCGAGCTCGTCAAGCTCCGTCTTGAAAATCAGGACCTGCAGCGCTATCTGATGGACGCCGTCCGCTTCTGGATCGATACCTTTGACATCGACGGACTGCGCCTCGACGTGAGCTATCTGCTGCCGCCGTGGTTCATGGAGATGCTCCGCCGTACCGTCAATGAAAAGAAGGGGGAATTCTTTCTTGTCGGCGAGGTCATTCACAACAACAACTTTCAGCAGAACGTCTGCCCGGAACGGCTGGATTCCATCACCAATTACGAAGGGTTCCGCAGCATGATCTCGGCGTTCAATTCGGGAAACCTGTTTGAGATCGAGCACTCCATGACGCGTCTGTTTGCCGATACGCCTTGGGCGCTCTTCAAGGGGAAGCATCTGCTCAACTTTGTGGACAATCACGACGTGGAGCGCGCCTGTACCGCGCTCAGGAACAGGGCAAACCTGCTCAATCTGTATACGCTGCTCTACACGATGCCCGGCATTCCCTGCGTCTACTACGGTTCGGAGTACGGCGCGGAAGGGGACAAGTCCGACTTTGACTATAAACTGCGTCCGTTCATCGGCGATATCGATAAAAACGCGCATCCTGAACTGGCCGCGCACCTCAAAAAGCTCGCGCAGATCAGAAAGGCCTGCCCGGCGCTCTCTTACGGAACGTATGCCAAGGCGACCTGCATGAACACCAATTTTTCCTTTGTGCGCGAGCACAACGGGGAAAAGATCATCGTTGCGATCAACATCGGAGACGGCGACTGCACGGTCCGTGTGGAGGAGGCGGAGGGCGTCAACCTGCTCGACGGGCAGGTGCGCAATCTGAACGACATCTATCTTCCACCGCACTCCGCATGCATTTACAGGCGGAACTGAGCGGAATTTTATCGGAATATCAGACAGAGCGGCGCCCGTTCGGGCGCCGCTCTGCGGTTTTTTACGATCGGATGTTCAGATTTTTTTGATATAGCAGCGGCGGCGCTTGTGCAGAACGTTATCAAAGTTCTTCCACTGGTTGAGAATGGCGTAATTGTCTTCGAGATTGAGGTTGGTTTCACAGTACTTTGCCGTTCCCTCGGTCAGCATGCGCATGATCTCGTCGATCATGATCAGGCTGACGCCGCGGTGGGAGGGGAGCACGCCGATGAGCGCAAGATCGATGATCTCGGGCTTTTTCACGGCTTTGAGAATACGGAAAATGGTGGGGATCGTCATTCTGCCGCCCGACTTTTGCACGGCCCGCGCGATCGAGGGGAAACACAGCCCGAAGCAGACGGGCTTTTCGTCCTTGTCGAGCACCATGGCGATATACCGCGTGTCGATGATCTGCCGGAAACTTTTCACGAGCTCGTTTTTCATCTTTTCGGTGAACGGCACCGTTCCGTAGATGTCGGCATAGGTCGTATCGAGCATTTCAAAGAACGCGTCTTTGTACAATTTTATAAATACGTCTGCGTTTTTTGCGGTACTCAGATGCAGACCGTACCGGGTCAGAAGTTTTTCGCGCATCTCCCTGATGCGCGGATCGGGCACCGCCGGCGGATAGAGCTTGTGCTCCACCCAGTCCACTTCCTTTTCGTATCCGAGTCCTTCGATCAGGTTCTGATAATAGGGGTAGTTGTACTGTTCTTCAAAGGTGGCGAGCTCTTCAAACCCTTCGATCAGAAGTCCTTCGCGCTCAAGGTCGGAAAATCCGAGCGGGCCCACGACTTCCTCCATGCCCTTTGTGCGCGCCCAGTTTTCCACGGCGGCAAACAGGGCTGCGGCGACTTCCTTATCGTCGATGCAGTCGAAGCGTGTGAAGCGCACCCGCTTCTGATTCCATTTTTCGTTGCTCGCCCGCTGCAGGATCCCCGAGATCCTGCCTGCGGCCTTTCCGTCGCGGTAGGCCAGATAGTAAACCGCCTCGCAGGTGTCGTAATAATGATAGTTTTTCCGGAACAGCTTTTTTTCATCGGCGTACAGCGGAGGGGTAAAATAGGGGTTGTTCCGGTACAGTTTCAGCGGAAACTCAATAAAAGTTTTCTGTTGTGCGCGTGTGACAACTTCTTTGATCTCGATCATGATTCTCTCCGATTCACATCATTGTGTAACAATTTCACATTATAAAGAATCGGACGGGATTTGTCAAGAAAACATGTCGAAAAATGTCTGAACGGGGCGATCGGACAGGCAGGAAATGATTTCCGTCCGAAGGCGTCGAAAAATTTCGGAAAAAAATTTGAAAATGACCGTTCAAACGTTTGACATTGCAGTTCTTCCATGATAAAATAAGCACAGTTCGTAGATGCGAACTATTTTTTCGGGAGATTGGTTCGCATATGCGAACAACGCCGCAAAGACGGCGGAAAGGAGATTGAAAAATGCCGCTTATTCTTGCGCCCCTGGGGCAGGAGGTCCGGATTGTGAAGATCGTTGCGGACGACAAGACCAAAAAGCACCTTGCCAATTTAGGGCTTTTGGTGGATGCGACAGTGACGGTGCTGTCCTCTGCGGGAGGGAGCACGGTGTGCCGTGTCAAGGAAGGGCGTCTCGCCCTTGACAGAAACGTCGCGGCGCACATTTACGTTGCCTGAACTCAGATATCAGTTGTGGAGGTACATAGAAACACTATGACAAAGACTCTCGAAGACTTTGTTCCCGGCGAAAAGGGTGTCATCACCGCCGTCGCAGGGGAGGGACGCGTAAGGCGCCGCCTGTTCGACATGGGGGTCACCCCCGGTGCCGAGGTCGTCATGCGCAAGAAGGCGCCGCTCGGCGATCCCATTGAGGTCACCCTGCGCGGCTACGAGCTGACGCTGAGAAAGACCGAAGCGGCCTGCGTGATGATGGAGGTGAAGAAGTGAAACAATTTGCTCTTGCGGGCAATCCCAACTGCGGGAAGACCACGCTCTTCAATCTCCTGACGGGTTCGACGGCCTATGTCGGCAACTGGCCCGGCGTCACGGTCGATAAAAAGACGGGCACCTACAAAAAGGGTTCGGAGCCCGTGCAGATCGTCGACCTGCCCGGCATCTATTCGCTTTCGCCGTATACGCCCGAAGAAGTCATTTCGCGCAACTTCATTCTTGAAGAAAAACCCGCGTGCGTCATCAACATCGTCGATGCGACCAATCTCGAAAGAAATCTGTATCTGACGACACAGCTCATGGAGATCGACGTTCCCATCGTCATTGCGCTCAACATGATGGATGAGGTGGAAAAGTCGGGCGACGTCATCGACGCAAAGCTCCTGGAAGAAAAGATCGGGCTGCCCGTCGTCGCCATTTCCGCGCTCAAAGGATCGGGCATCAAAGAGCTGATGGACAGGGCGATCGCCGTCTCCAAAAAGCCGCGCGAAGGGGTCACGGTCCTGAAAGATTCTCCCATTGCCCACCTTGTGCAGGACGTCAACATCGCGCTCAGGGCGCAGGGCGTCGGGGCGCCGCTCTTTCACGCGGTGAAGCTCTCCGAAATGGACGAGATCGAGACGAAAATGCATCCTGAACTCGTCAGAATGGTGGACGAATTCAAGGCGACTTTCAAGGACGACGTGTTCGGAACAGACCTTGAAGCGGTGGTGGCGGACGCCAGATACAAGTATATATCGGCAAACTATTCCTCTGCCTATCATAAAAAGAACGCCGGGGGAGAAAAGCTCACCAAAAGCGACAGGGCGGACAAGGTGCTCACGCACCGCGTCTGGGGCATTCCCATCTTCATTGTCATCCTGTTTGCCATTTTCCACCTGACGTTTTCGGAAGACCTGTTCTATATCAGCGCCATCGCCGGCGGACTTCCGACGCTGGAAGATCTCGGCATGGACATGGACAACGGGGCCGTGACGCTTCTCGCCTGTTTCTATGACGGCGCGGTGTTCTCGCCCGGGGTGATTTTGACAAATCTTCTGAACTGGGTGCTCGAATGGATCAACGTACTCGCCGAAATGGCGTGCGCCGGTGCGCCCGCATGGGTGGGGAGCTTCGTCGTGGACGGCGTTCTCGGCGGCGTGTTCGCGGTGCTCGGATTTATCCCGCAGATCCTCACGCTCTTCCTGTTCTTCTCCATTCTGGAAGATTCCGGCTACATGGCGCGTATCGCGTTCATTCTGGACAGGATCTTCCGCAGATTCGGCCTTTCGGGCAGGGCGTTCATGCCCATGGTCATGGGCTTCGGGTGTTCGCTTCCGGCGATGATCAACACCCGCACGCTTGCGGACGAAAAGGAACGCACTTCGACCGTGCGCGTGATCCCGTTCTTTTCCTGCGGGGCAAAACTTCCCATTCTGACGGCTGTTGCGGGCGCGATCGTCGCTTCGGCGGGCGTGGGCAACGCGGACGTCATCACGATGTGCATGTACATCCTCGGCATCTGCACCGCGATCGTCACCGTCATACTCATGCGTTCGACGACCATGCGCGGCGAAGTCCCGCCCTTCATCATGGAGCTGCCCGCGTATCATGTGCCCCGCTTCTCCTCGCTGATGATCCATCTGTGGGATAAGACCAAGCACTATATCAAAAAGGCTTTCACGATCATTCTCGCTTCGACGATCGTCATCTGGTTCTTCTCCAGCTTCAGTTTCCACTGGGAGTTCCTCATCGAGACGCGCGTCATCGACGGCGAAGAGATCACCGCGAATTTCCGCATGGACGAGAGTATTCTCGGCGGTCTGGGCATGCTCATTCAGCCCCTGTTCACGCCGCTCGGCTTCGGCTCGCAGATCGGCGCAAACGGCTGGGTGTTTGCCGTTGCCGCGATCACCGGCCTCGTGGCCAAGGAGAACGTCATTGCAACGTTCGGCACGCTGGCTTCCACGATCGCGGGCGGATATATCGCCACGGAAGAGGGGATCAGCGAAGTGACCGCCATGATCCAGAACACGACCATCGGCGTTCCCGCACTGATCGCATTCATTGCGTTCAACATGCTCACGATCCCCTGTTTTGCGGCCTGTGCCACGGCAAAGGCGGAGCTTCCCAAGGGGAAATTCAAATGGACGCTTCTGTTCTGGCTGGCGACCTCATACATTGTATCGATGATGATCTATCTCATCGGCGAATGGTGGTGGACCTGCTTCATCTTTGCGGTGCTGATCGCTGCGGCGATCGTGGCGATCGTCATCTGGAACAAGAGACATCCGCTTGCCAAGGAGGCCGTCGCTGCTGCGGCGGGCACGGATTCTGCGGCGCTCGATGAAGCCGCCGCGACCCGGGAGGAGAAAAAATGACCTGGTACGAGATCCTGATCATTCTTGCGGCCTGTGCGATCGTGATCGGCGTCATTGCAGCGTCCGTCATTCGCAGAAAGCACGGAAAGACGGGCTGCGGGTGCGATTGCGGCGGCTGCTCAGGCTGTTCCGGCTGCGCCTCCTGCAAGCCTGAAAACAAGGATGGTCCGGATAATCTGAAACAGCACACACAACAATCTCCATAAATCTTCGGAAAAGGGGAACCGGAAACGGTTCCTCTTTTTCGCGGTCTCCGGCTTGACACCCGCCGGGCCGTATGGTACAATCGGATCGGTTTTTTGAATTGCCGGTATCGCATTGCCGTTGTATAGCAGCTGCATATTATCATAGAACAAATGGCCGCAATTGATTATTGGCATGGAAATTGCGGGGGTAAACGGCGCCCGGACCCGCCTTCGAGCTTGACAAAGACGCATGAAATCTGATAAAATAAACCAAATGAAACGCATAATTATGCAAAGGAGGCTCCCGTGATTTATTACAACAACAAGTCCAATCTTCTGGAGGACACCATCTATCACTACGAATTGCAGGACGTGGCGGAGCCCGAACTGTTCCGTGAGATGTTCGACTATGAATCCATTCCCAAGATCGCATTCAACAACCGCCATGTGCCCATCAATATGCCGGACGAGATCTGGATGACGGACACGACCTTCCGCGACGGACAGCAGTCGACTTCTCCCTTTACGGTAAAGCAGATCGTCGATCTTTATAAGCTCATGTCGCGCCTCGGCGGGCCCAAGGGGCTTGTGCGGCAGTCGGAATTCTTCATCTATTCCAAAAAGGACAAGGAGGCTCTGCGGGCCTGCCAGGATACGGGGCTGAAATTTCCCGAGATCACGACCTGGATCCGTGCAAACGAAAAGGATTTTGAGCTGGTCAAAGAGGCGGGCGTTGCCGAAACGGGGATCCTTGTGAGCTGTTCGGACTATCATATCTTCAAAAAGATGCACCTGACCCGCCGCCAGGCGCTCGATCAGTATCTGGGCATCGTCAAGAGCGCGCTCTCGCACGGGATCCGTCCGCGCTGCCATTTCGAGGACATCACCCGCGCAAGTTTTTACGGATTCGTCGTGCCCTTTGCCACGGAGCTCATGCGCCTTTCGCATGAGAGCGGGATCCCCATCAAGATCAGAATGTGCGATACGATGGGGTTCGGCGTTTCCTTCCCGGGGACGTCTCTGCCCAGAAGCGTTCAGGGCATCGTGTACGGCCTCCATCACTACGCGGGCGTTCCGCACGAACTGCTCGAGTGGCACGGCCATAACGACTTTTATAAGGCGGTCTCCAATGCGTCCACGGCATGGCTGTACGGCGCTTCCGCCGTCAACTGTTCCCTCCTCGGCATCGGCGAGCGCACGGGAAACTGCCCGCTTGAGGCAATGGCCATGGAATACGCGTCCTTCCGCGGGACGATGGACGGCATGGATTTTACCGCGATCACCGAGATCGCCGATTATTTCGAGCGGGAGATCAACTACAATATCCCGCCCAAGACGCCGTTCGTCGGACGCGCTTTCAACTCCACGCGCGCCGGCATTCATGCGGACGGACTGTTAAAGGACGAGGAGATCTACAACATCTTCAACACGGCCAAGATCCTCAACCGGCCGGCCCGCGTCTCCGTCAACAAGACGAGCGGACTCGCCGGGATCGCGTTCTGGATCAACGACTATTATAAACTTCCCGAAGAGCACAAAGTGGATAAGCACGACCCGCTTGTCGTGAAGATGAAAGAGCGCATCGACGCGGAATACGAGGAGGGCCGCAACAGCTCCTTCGGCGACGATGAACTCGTCAATCTCATCTATGCGATCGATTCCCACCGTATCCGCGAGCTGGAGGCATTCAGTCTCTGATCAGAACGGGCGTCAACGGGCGCATACGGAAAGGGGAGGACTATGGAAAAAGAGACAAGAAAGACATTTCGCTGGGGGACTGTCGTTCCCATGGCGCTGACGGCGGTCGCATGCATTCTGATGTTTGCGCACTCCGCCCTGCCGCGGACGGCGCTTGCCGCGTCCGTCGGCGCGTTTTTGCTTGCGTCCGGGCTTGTGTGCGCCGTTGCCTTCTTTGTCGGACAGCCGATCCACGCCGCGCGCATGCTGGCGGGGATCACGCAGGTGTCCGTCGGCCTGTGGGCGCTGATCACATGCACGGACTTTTCACGCAGCGTGCTCGCGCTCGGGCTGGGCGTTTTTCTGGTGCTTGCTGCGGTCAGCGAAATTTTTGAGGCGGTTGCGTCACGCGCGCAGAGGGCGACGGCGGCCGTGCGTTCGGTCCTTGCCGCGGGATATGTTGTGACCGGGATTTTGCTGATCGTCAACAATTTCGTGTCCGTTTTCCCCTCGGTGGGCGCCGCGGTCGTCACGGCGGGGGCGCTCATGCTGCTGTTCTGCGCCGAGGAGCTTTATTTCCTCATTCGCGGCGGATTTTTCCGCGAGGAAACACTTGTCTACCGCCCGGTGAAGAGGCCGCCTGCTTCCGGCGGTTCTTCCGGGGAAAATTAAGCACGGAAAAATTTTCATTCTATACTTGACAACCGTATAACGGAAGGGTATAATGGAGATACTTTTTCGGAGGTGTAATATGGGAAAAGATTCCGGCTGGAAGAACAAACTGGAAAAAGTGTTCGATATTATCGGCGAGATCCTTGCGGTGATCTATATCATCGTGTTCGCGCTGCTTCTGATCGATGCGCAGTGGCCCTTCATCAGCAACGTTGACTGGCTGTACAATGCGTTCAAGATCATCTGGCAGTACGGCGCATTCGTCATCGCGGCGATCGTGGGACTTGAGGCAATGGTCAAGCGCAATTTCCTCTTCTTCCTGATTTTCTGTATCCTGATTGCGCTGTGCGTGATCTTCCTGTTCTTCCCGGGAACGTACAGCAACCTTCTGGGACTTGTGTCCTGACAGACTCATTGCACATGCAAAAGGCCCGCCTTCCGGCGGGCTTTTTTCTGTATTTCCGTATATTTTTTTGGAAGAGCTCTTGCATATCGCGTCGTTTTGTGATAGGATATTGCGTGGGCTTACGCGCCCGAGGAGAGTATATGAACGGCAAGACGAATGAAAAGACGCTGCATAGTCTGCGTGTCGCGTTTTCCGCTTTTTTGTCCATTCTGGTGTCCGGAGTCGTCCGTGCGCTTGCGATCTACATGTTCACCACGCCCAACCAATTTGCCCCCGGCGGCATCAACGGCATCGCCGTTCTGCTGCAGGAACTGATCGGCTGGAACTCGGGTATTTTCCTCATCATCCTCAATGTACCGCTCTTTTTCGTCGCTTTTTTTCTGATCGGAAAGTTCGGGGCGGTCGTCTCCACGCTGTCCATGCTATTCACGTCCGGACTGCTCATCGTGTTTGATTACATTCCCGGAATGGAATATCTGTGCTATAAGCCCGAATACAACGCCATTCTTGCGGCGATCGCGGGCGGTGTCTTTCTGGGGATCGCACTCGCGGTCACGATCAAGAGCTGCGGCACGAGCGGGGGAACCACGGTGCTCGCTTCCCTTGTCAACAAGAAGTACCGCAATCTCAGCGTAAGCGCCATGACGTCGGTGTTCGACGCCTGCGTGGTGCTTGCCTCGTTTTTCGTCTATCATCGGGGTGCGCCGTTTGCGGTCAAGCTCGATCCGGTCCTGCTTGCGCTCGTCTCCCTGTTTGTGACGAGCGAAACGAGCGATGCGATCCTGCGCGGCTTCAAAGTGGCGTACCGGTTTGAGATCATCACCGACCATCCGGAGGAGATCGGCTCCGAGATCATGGCGCAGCTGCACCACGGCGTGACGGAATTGGGAGCGACGGGCATGTATTCCCATCAGGAAAAAGCAGTGCTCGTGTGTGTGATCCGCAAGCGTCAGATCGGGGAATTGCAGCGCATTCTGCGCAAGTATCCCGATACGTTCGCTTCTTTCTCTCCCGTTTCCGAAGTATACGGAAAATTCCTGAAATGATTGCAAAATATAATTTGCGGCGCAGGCATGAAGCCTGCGCCGCATTTTTATTTGTCCTTTTTGGGCGGATCCTGTTTTTTGTGCTGTGCCTTCCACGCTTTGATTTCTTCCAGACGTGCCTTGAAGCGGGTCTCCAGTCCCTCGTCCGTGGGGGAATAGTACGTCTTTCCCGCAAGGCTGTCGGGCAGACACTGCATGTCGGTCAGCTTGTCCGCACTGTCATGCGCATACTGATAGCCCTTGCCGTAGTCGAGCTCCTTCATCAGCTTCGTCGGAGCGTTCCGGATCACCAGGGGGACGGGTTCGGCCAGCATGGTCAGCGCGTCTTTTTTTGCGCGCTCATAGGCGACATAGAGTGCATTGGACTTGGGCGCCAGGGAAAGGTAGACGACCGCCTGCGTCAGGTGCACCGAGCATTCGGGCATTCCGATGAGGCGGCACGCCTCGAACGCCGCCACGCACAGTTCGAGTGCGCGCGGATCGGCCAGGCCGACGTCCTCGCTTGCGAATCGGGTCACCCGCCGCGCGATATAGATGGGGTCTTCGCCTGCCTCCAGCATGCGCGCCAGCCAGTAGACGGCGGCATCGGGATCGGAATTGCGCATGGACTTGTGCAATGCGGAGATCAGGTTATAGTGCTCCTCGCCCTTTTTGTCGTACAGGAGCGATTTTTTTGAGGTGATCTGTTCGATCGTCTCGTCAGTGACGACGGTCTTTGTGCCCTCCAAGGTGCCGTTGAGCACGGCCATTTCAAGGGTGGAAAGCGCGCTGCGGGCGTCTCCGTTGGCAAAATTGGCGATCGCCCTGATGAGTTCTTCGGGGATCTCGATCTCCTGATTGCCGAACCCGCGTGGGTCGCGCAGGGCGTGATGCAGCAGTTCACACAGTTCGTCTGCGGAGAGTGCCTGCAAAACAAAGACTTTGCAGCGCGAAAGAAGAGCGCCGTTGATCTCAAACGAGGGGTTTTCCGTCGTCGCGCCGATGAGAATGATGCTGCCTTTTTCCACAAAGGGCAGGAATGCGTCCTGCTGCGCCTTGTTGAAGCGGTGGATCTCGTCCACAAAGAGAATGGTCTTTCCGCCGAACCTGCGGTTCTTTTCCGCCTGTTCCATGACCTGCTTGATCTCTTTGATGCCGCTCGTCACGGCGGAAAAGTCGATGAACGTTGCCTTTGTGCGCTGGGCGATGATGCGGGCGAGCGTCGTCTTTCCGACTCCTGGCGGCCCCCAGAAGATCATCGACCCGATCTGATCGCTTTCAATGAGCCGCCGCAGGACCTTTCCTTCGCCCAAGAGGTGTTTCTGCCCGCAGTATTCCTCCAGTGTGCGAGGCCGCAGGCGCGCCGCCAGCGGCTGACTCGTTATGTCTTCAAACAATGTACCCTGTTCCAGCATATCCCGCCTGTTGTATGCTTATTTGTCCATAATTATATTGCTTTTTTCTGTGATTGTCAAGCCCGAAAAATTTGTGGTTTTCTTCGGGGAGGCCTTTCCTCGCGGTAAAAATCTGAATTGTTTTTGCTTTTGATTCTGCCGGGGTTGACAGCGGGGGGGGTACTGTGCTATAATGGAGAAAACCGATGTGAATATGGTACACTGTACCGTTCCGTTTGGTGAAAACTAGGAGGAATGTATGAGAAAGACTGGTATTGTGCGGGCATTTCTGATCGCGCTTCTGTCCTGCGGGCTTGTTTTCGCGCTTGCTGCGTGCGGCACGAACTACACGGTCAGCTACTCGCTCGGCGAGCATGCGGCAGACGATGCGACCGTGCCCGAAAGCGCGGAGTACGCGCAGGGGACGCAGATCACGCTTCCCGCGGCTCCCGCGGCGGAGGAAGGGTGGCAGTTCACTGCCTGGTCGGACGGCGAACAGACGTACGGCGCGGGCGCGAGTTATGTCGTGGAGGACAACGTCACATTCACGGCAACCTGGGACGAGGTCTCTCCGGAGCCCGTTTCGTATACCGTTACATATGCGCTCGGCGGACATGCGGCAGACGGCGCAGAAGTTCCTGCCGCGCAGATCGTGGAGGCGGGCACCGTGATCACGCTTCCCGCAGCTCCCGAGGCGGCGGAAAACTGGGCGTTCGACGGCTGGAACGACGGCGAACAGACATATGCCGCGGGGACAAGCTATACGGTGGAGAGCAACGTCACGTTCACCGCGGTCTGGAAAGACGTGACGCCCGCTCCCGAAACGTATACGGTCACGTTCGATGCAAACGGCGCGACGGGCGGGAGCGTCCCCGAAGCGATGACCGGAAACCTGAGCGGCGCGCAGATCGATCTGCCTGCCAATACGGGGGATCTGACCAAAGAGGGCTACACGTTCGGCGGCTGGTCGGAAACTTCCGGCGGCGCGGCGATCGGTGGGAAATATACCGTGACGGGCGATGTGACGCTCTATGCCGTCTGGACGGCGAAGCAGTTTACGGTCGTGCTCGATTATAACTATGACGGTGCGGAAGACGGTACTGTTTCGGTCACGTTCGGAAGCACGTTCGGCGCCGCGTCCGGTTGGGTCGAGACGCCGGTGCGCACCGGATATGAATTCCTCGGCTGGTATGAGAATGCCGATGGAACGGGGACCCGTTATACGGGCAGCACGCAGATCACGTCTGAACTTGCGCAGGGCTTCACTCTGTATGCAAAGTGGGCGCAGACGACGTACACCGTCACTTTTGACGCAAACGGCGGCACAGTCGGCGGAGCCGGGACAAAGGAGATCCGTGTCGAAGAGAACGGCACCGTATCTGCCGATGCGGTGGAAACGCCCGAACGCACCGGATACCGTTTCGGAGGCTGGTATCACGATGATACGGCGCTCGTATTCGGCGAAACGAAGATCACGGCGGATATCACGTTCACGGCGAGATGGACGCAGGTCTGGACGGTGACGGTCGGCGGCGAGCCCGTCGCGACGCTTGCCGAGGGCGAAACATATACGCTGGAAGTCCCCGAAGCGGTGGGCGGACAGACCTTCATGGGCTGGACGTCGGGCGGCACGCTCGCTTACACGGCGGAGAACCGCATCGTGACCATGGGTACGTCGGATATCGTGCTCGCCGAAAAGTGGGCGGTTCACGACAGCATCGCGACGGAGGAGGAATTCCTTGCCGTTCTCGCAGACGAAGCTGCCACGGCAATCACGCTCAAAGATTCGTTCGGGGTACATCAGGCAGTTTCCGTTGCCCGCACACTCACGATCAATCTGAACGGAGAAACATTGACCTTTGTGACGGCCGAAAACGCAGGGCCTTCCGAAGTCGCCTCCCTGAATATCGCGGAAGAGGGCGGCAATGTCACGATCAACGGCGGCGAAGACGGTGCGATCGTCTTTGATGTCGCATACACGGGCGTCACCTATCGGGACGCTTTCAGCGGCGGAACCGCTCCCATGAACGGTACGTTTTCGCCTCTTTCCGTGTGGGGGACGCTGACGCTCAACAACGTTGACGTCACTTCCACAACTTCTGCCATTGCGGTTGCGCGCGGGACGCTGAATATGACCGGCGGATCGATCACCGCTGACGGCACATACGGCATCGGTACGAACGCCACCGTGTCCGAGGGACAGCCGCTGTACGGCGACGTGACCATTTCGCTGGAAAACGTCACGATCGCGGCCAAAAAGGGCTATTTTAATTCCACCTGGACCAATGACAGCGCTGCCGTCCTGATCAATGTGCCCGGCACGCTCACAATGAAGAACGTTACCGCTACCGGCGCGCGCCAGGGCGTCGTCGTCCGCGGCGGCACGGCGATGATCGAAAACAGCACGGTCGTCTCGCTCGGCACCTGCACGGATAAGTCCTATCTTGAAGAGGATTGGGGCAGCGGAAGCAATCTTCCCCATGCGGCGCTGGTCGTCGGGGACAGATCGGGCGGCTATGCGTATCCCGCCGAAGTAACGCTCGGAACGGGCAACACGTTCACGGGAAATAACGAAGCTCTCGAAATCTATGCCTATGCGGATGAAAACACCTCTGCGACGATCAGGGGCGCGGGCTATTGCGATCTCATCACCGTCGGAAACGGCTCCGAAACAGTTGCATTCGAGCACAGTTACGGAGAGCTGATTGCACAGAAAGACCCGACCTGTACACAGCCCGGCGTGAAGGCGCACTATGAGTGCTCGGTCTGCGGGAAACTTTTCACGAAGGAAGGCGACGTATATACCGAAGTCTCGGAAGAAGAACTTGCCATTTCTGCGTTGGAGCATGAATATGGCGAACTTTCCTATAATTCTGAGACGGGTAAGGTCGAAAAAACGTGTGTACGCGGTGATGATACGCAGTTTTACGGTGTCGTAAGCATTACGATCGATCAGAAGCCCGACAGTATCATTGTGGGGAGTGCCGACATCGGAGAGGCGGTCTCTCTTGACGGATTTGTCGTTGTAGCAAGGGGCGCGTGGGGCAGTGAGGATATTGCGATCCCCGCGGACGCGCTTACGGCAGTTGTCACGGGAAATGCCTATCAGAATGCCGTGATCACGGTTGCAACGAAAGTCGGGGAAATCAGCGCAACGGCGGAGGGCATCACGCTGTACACGCAGATCATTTCCGGCGGAAATGTAGATGTGTACCAGGCGCCTGACGGTCTGTACAATCCTACGGCGCAATCCGTCGGCACATTTGAAGGCGAATTTGAGATCCGTTTTACTTTGAGCAATCTTGAAAGGGGACGCCAGTCGGTCAATAATTTGTTTGAATCCTGGCTGCTTCAGTTCTCTTCCGGCGGCCAGATTGCAGTCGTTCGTGAAGATAACTTTGTTCTGAATAATTTCGGCAGAAATAATGCGCCGGGTAACACAGGAGCCAATTTTATCGGAACGACCAATCAGACATCTGCCGTTCTGACCGGTTTCACCGATGAGACAGGCGATTTCTACAAGGAACTGCAGGAATACGATACGCTCGATTTCGTGATCGCTCGCAGCTATGCAGACGGAGCATATACACTGACAATCACCATAACAGGCGGGACAAAAGTTGCCGTATTGACGATTGTTGAACCTGATACCGCCACGAACGAAATGACTGTATGGTTCGGGGCAGAAGATGCTTCCTATGATTACAGTGTCGTCTATGGCACGGAACGCGGGCTCACGGTTCAGACGCTTACGGCTTCCCAGGAATCGATCAGCGTGGCCAACGGGACATCTTTGAATGCTGCGCTTTCTCAGATCGTATTTCATGCAACCTATGCCGAATCCTCCATTCCCGGAGTTGTCACCGACTATACGGTAGTTGCTGACGGCGGTTATGACGCGGCCGTTGCCTCAACTTATACGGTCACCGTCGCCCGCGACGGGGTGGAAGAGACGGTCAGCATTACCGTACAGACAAGCGTAGAGGTCACTTCTGTTACGCTTCTGAAAGAGTACGGCCTCAATGAGGACGGGGACATGTTCATTGCAACGTACGGAACGGCATTCGGAACCAAAGATGGTACATTTGCACAGGGTGGATTCAAAGCAAATGCGGTAAATTCTGTTTCTGATAGCGACAATCCTCTTGCCGGTAAGACATTGAACGGTGGGTTTACCATTCATCTTGAATTGTATGTCAATGCGCCTACCGCATGGTCTCGGATTTTCAGTATCAACAGAAGTGGGTCGAATGGGTTCCTCTCTGTTCTGTACAGCGGTACCGGAGTCCGAGTTTCGTACAATGATTATGCAAGTCCGGAGGCAAATTATGTGGATATGGACACAACACAGCTGCCGACGGGAAGTGTGAGGATCACGATTTCCGTTGCCGATGACGGGTCTCTCTCGATCTATATCAATAATGTACTTGCTTCTCATTCGGGCGGGTCCGGCGGTATCGGACTGAGCAATTGCGTAGAAACGTTGACAACAGATTCGACTTTCGATGAGGTTTCTTTCTTCGGCGGTGCAGACTTTTGGGTGGACAGCGTTTTCGACGGGTATATTCAGTCGTGTGCGATTTATAATGGAGTCGTTTCGGCAGAAGATGTGCCCAATCTGTAAGAAATAAATCCGTGTGAAATCAAAGAAACAACGAAAAAAATACGGACGCTGAGCGTCCGTATTTTTTTCATGCGATCGGGTCGATCCTGAGCGTGACGGAAAATGCGACTTTCTGTCCGGGATCGAGCGTTCTGTAAGTGAACAGGTCGTCCAGAAAGGTTGTGGCGGGTTCCAGGCCAAGCGCATAGTCGCCGCTCGCCGCGCTGTTCCATTGCACCATATAAGGGAGAGTATCGCCCGAATAGGACAAGGTGAACGCTCTCCCGAGTGCGCGGTTGACGACGCGCACCTGCGGCGTCCTGTTTTTCAGGAAGTAGCAGCATTCCTCTTCGTTGTCGGTGGGCGGAGGGAAGACGGTCCTGCCCGCCATCTTTTCCTTTGCCCAAGGGGTGCGGGGGAGAACGGAACTGCTGTCGGCCTCGATGGTCACGCCTTCGTCCAGCATGGGATATCCCAGGTTGACGTGATACAGAAGGCAGTATGGCTCGGCGCGGAATCCGCGGTTGACAAGTTCATCGTGAATGGCAATGCTCCCGCTGCCCGCCGTTGTGGAGACCGTGCGCCGCAGAAGTAGATTTTTCCCGAATAGCTCGGTGTTTTCCATTTCCGCCGTCACGCGGATCGTTTCCCCGTCGCAGAGACACGAGGTGATCCTGGCGGGGGTGTTGTGGAGCGTCCCGTGCAGTTCGTATCCTTCGCGCGCGCCGAGGCTGTCCAGCCCGCAGGTGTACACCATGCCGCCCTCAAAGCGCCCCGAAAAGGCGCCCGAACTTGCAGAGATGCCGTTTTTGGACAGAAATCCCATGTTGACGCCCAGGTGAAAGAGCTGTATGAGATCGAGCGCCTTGCTTTCGTTGAACAGCGCGCGCAGAACGCCGTTATAGATCTCAACGATCCGGACGCCCGCCTGTCTGCCGTCCGTCAGGGTATAGCGGCGGAGATAGGCGGTCTGTTCGGGATTGGAACATTTCCGGCTGTTCATGACTGTTTCCCCGAAAAGACGTGGAGCGTCGAAAGGGCGTTTTCCTCCATGGCCTTCTGCGCGCAGAGCGCCATGTCGTGGAAGAATCCGCTTCCGTTGGCTTCGGCATGCGCCTTTGCCGCCGCATAGCCCGCGTAGGACATGTAGGTGTAATAGTTGATTTTATTGATGCCGCGGCGGATGACGTTGCGGTATTCCTCGTGCGAGATGCCGCTCCCGCCGTGCATGACCAGGGGTACGTCGGTCAGGGCGCGCACCCGGTCGATGATGTCCATGTTGAGGACGGGCTTCGTCTTGTAGATGCCGTGCGCCGTGCCGAATGCGATGGCAAGGGCGTCGACGTTTGTCCTTGCAAGAAAGTCGGGCACAAGTTCGGGTTTGGTGTACAGCGCTTCGGGGTCGGCGGCCGCTTCGCCGGCGCCGCCCTCGCGCTGGGGCAGGGCGCCCAGTTCCGC
Organism: Candidatus Gallimonas merdae; assembly: GCA_904419525.1. GTDB lineage: Bacteria > Bacillota > Clostridia > Christensenellales > Borkfalkiaceae > Gallimonas > Gallimonas merdae. The sequence goes on along the minus strand of CAJFRT010000010.1, from coordinate 35,427 downwards.
TTCGACGTCCACGCCCCGTGCATGGGCATACTTCACGACTTCGGCCGTTCCCCGGAGATTGTCTTCATAGGGGAGGGTGGAATAGTCGATCATCACCGAGGTGAAGCCGAGTTCAACGGCCCTTTTGCAGTAATCGAAATCCTCGCCGTGGTCGAGGTGCACGCACACGGGCACCTTGGCGCGCTTTGCGAGTTCGAGCATGACGGGCCCGATTTTTTCAAGCGGCGCGACGCTCTCGTGCAGCTGTGCATGCGAGAGGATGACGGGAACGTTCAGCGCCTCCGCGGCGTCCAGAACGGCGAGCAGGCACTCGAGGTTGGGCGTATTGAACGCGCCGACCGCGGCGTTGTGTTTCTTGGAGACGGCAACAACTTCTTTCAGGGAAACAAGCATTTTTTTACTCCTTGTCGATATCGATGACTTCGTAGCCGAGGTATGTCCGGAACGCCTCGGTGAGAACGGATTTCATGTGACCCATTCCGACGGTGGTGTGATGTTTGAATCCGCCGCGGGCAAGGCGGATGAGTTTGTTCTGCAGATCGGGGATCTCCGCCACGCCGCCGCAGCCGAAGAAGGATTTTTCAATGGGTTCGCCCGTAAAGCGCGCTTCGCTGGCGTAGACCTTGAATGTCCCGTTTTCCGTAAAGCCGTTGGAAAAGGTCATGTCGAACGCCGCGATGCGCCCTTCGTTGGTTCCCCAGCCGGAACCGGGATCGCCTTTGGCAAACATCTTGTGTTCGGTGACGGTGCCTTTTCCGGCCATCAGCGTCTGCGCCACAGGCCCGCAGTGGAACAGGATCACCTTGTTCTCGTCGTCGCCGTAGTTGTTGTTCCAGTCAAGGCAGGCGGCGGGCTTTTCGCTGGCGAGCGCGAGCGCGCGCATCGTGATGGCGGACGTCAGGTCGATTTCGCACGAACAGGTGATGCCGCGGTCGTTGAGCTCGGAAATGAGCACGCAGGGGCAGACCCGCAGAATGGTCTCCATTTCGTTCCAGCAGCGCAGGGTGAGCGCGTCCAGCCTGTAATCCCTGATATAGTCGTCGATGACGACGGAAATTTTGGCGAGCGTCCGCTTGTTTTCGGCGGGCACTTTGGAAAAGTCGGCGTAATGCTCCAGCTGCGCGATCTTTGCAAGCACGGCGGGGTCGTCGTCCTTTTTTTGTCCGACCAGATAGACGAGCTCGGACAAATCGAAACTTTCCACGTTGATGCCGTACCGCTGGAGGGTCACTTCGTCAAAGCGCACCGTCTTGAACGCGGTCGTCCGCGCGCCGATACAGCCGAGGTTGAACCGCTTCATGCCCTTGACGACGCGGCAGATGGCGGCAAAGTCCTTGAGATTCTCTGCGAACGCGGCGGAGAGGGGATGCACGACGTGCGGCTTTAAGACGGTGAACGGGATCTTGTACTGATAGAATACGTCCGTGACCGAAAATTTTCCGCAGAAGGCGTCGCGGCGGTGGGAAAAGTCCATTTTTCCGATCTCGTCGGGGTACGCCTGCATGAGAATGGGCACGTTTGCGTCCTGCAGGGCTGCGGCCGCGCCGTTCTCGTCGATGAAGATGGGCATACAGAGAATGACGCCGTCATATTCTCCCTCGTGGCTTTTCAGCCAGTCGTGGTACAGTCTGCCTTCTTCCCGCGTCTCCACCGCGCCGTAGCGGGTGAGGGAGGCGTCCATCGCAAGGTATTCGTAGCCTGCGTCCGTCACGGCCTTGATCATGTCCGCGCGCGCGCCTTCGATCAGTTCTCCGGGCATAAAGCCGCGGTTGCCGAAATAGAGTGCGAATTTCATGTCAGTTGATCTCCTTCAGGATATGATATAATTTTTTGTATTTCTGATACTTCTGCGAATAGATCTGTGCATAGTCCGTCTGCGGGACATATTCCTTTTTGTAGCGGACAAACACGGCGCGGGCGGCTTCCGGGGAATCATACGCGCCCGCTGCGACGGCGGACAGGACCGCAAGCCCGCAGAGCCCCCCTTCGGAGGAGCGGAGCGTCCTGACGGGAAGCCCCAGGATATCGCTCTTGATGTGCAGCCAGAGGTCGGAATTGGCGCCTCCGCCCGTCGCTGTGATCGCCTGCACCCGGATCCCGAACTGCGCCGCCGTTTCCAGGTTGACTTTCATTTCAAAGGAAGTCCCTTCCAGAATGGCGCGGTGCATGTCGAGGTCGGTCGTGTCCTTGGTCAGATTGAGGAAGGCGCCCTTGGCGTCGGCGTCCTGATAGGGGGTCGCCGCGCCCGCAAAATAGGGGAGCAGCAAAACTTCGGTCGGGGGACGGTCATGCCCTTCCAGATAGGCGAACTGCTTCTCTTCCTCGCCCTTATAGCCGTGCAGAATGTCGCTGCGGAACCAGTTGACAACGGCGTTGGACGTGTAATTGAAGATGTATGTACAGTACAGATCGCGCAAAAAGGGCACCACGCAGTAACCCATTTCGCCGAACCGGAGATCGGCGGGAGCATTTTCAAAGACGGCGGTGATGCATTCCACCGTGCCCATGCCGTCGGCGGCCTGCCCCGCCTGAAACACGCCCGCGCCCAGGGTCGCGCAGATCTGGTCGTGGCTTCCCAGGATCAGCCGGCAGCCCTCCGGCAGGCCGAGCTCTTTGGCGACCGACGGAAGAATGTCGCCCACAACGCTGCCCGTCGGCATGGGGGCGGAAAAGAGCTTTCTGTCGATGCCGAGTGCGGACAGAAGTTCTTCGGAAAAGCATTTGCCGCGGATATCGAACACGCCCGTCCGCGCTGCCAGGGAGTAGTCGATGACGCGCTTTCCGGTGAGAAGATATCCGATATAGTCGCAGATGAGCAGAAGTTTATCCGCCTTCCTGTAAATTTCGGGGCGGTTCTGTTTCCACCAGAGCAGTTTGTAGACGGAGTACATCGCATGCGGGACGGTGCCCGTGACCGAAAAGATCTTTTGCTTTCCGAGGGTTTTTGCGACCTGCTCCGCCTGTTCTTCGCCGCGGGGATCGGTGTACAGCATGGGATAGGCGATGAGTTCGTCGTTTTCGTCAAGCAGGACAAATGATTCTCCGAAGGAGGCGACGGCAACGGAAGTGATTTCGGCGGTCTCCGAGGCGGCGCGCACCAGATCGCGGATCACCGACCAGAGCGCACGGATATCCACGGACGCCCCACCGTCTTCCCGGCTCAGCGCACACTCCGCCGTCCGGTAAAACAAGATGGCCCCGTCCTGCGAAAAGACCTGACATTTGCAGCACGTTGAGCCAACGTCGAGCGTGAGAAAATTCATTCGCGGTTCTCCTTTTTTCCGCATTATACTTGATTTTTGTTGCGTTATATAGTAAGATAAAGAAAAAAACATGATAAAATCGTATCAATGGAGACTATTTTTACCGAGTATAACGTCCGTGAACTCAAACGGCTGTTAAAGGACTTCTATCTGCTGACGGGCATCAAGATCTGTGTCTATGACGGCGAGGGCCGCGAAGTGTGTTACTACCCCGAGCGGTTCACCGAATTCTGCCGCTGCCTGCGGGAGGACGGGGCGATGAATGCGCGCTGCCGCGAGAGCGACAGGAGCGCGCTTGCGCGCTGTCTGTGCACGGGGCAGACGCAGATCTATACCTGCCACGCGGGGCTGACGGAGTGCATCGCGCCCGTCACCGTGCGCGGGGCGATTGGCGGATTTATCGTGATCGGACAGATCCGCGAGCAGAATGCCCGCCCGGACGAGGGGCTGGACGATGCGCTTGCCCGTCTGTATGAGGCTCTGCCCGTCATCTCGCGGGAGAAAATCGCGGCGGCCGTTCATATCCTGGAGGCGTGTGCGGGGTATGAACAGCTCAGGCGCTTCGTCGAAGAGGGGGAGCTGTCCCTGCACGAGAAGCTGGAAAAGTATGTCGGCGCCAACCTGACCGCCGATCTTGAGGTGAATGCGCTCTGTTCCGTTCTGCACGTCTCCCGGCGGGAGCTGTATCGCGCGGCGCGGGAGTCGTTCGGCTGTACGCCCGCTGAATTTGTGCGGGAACGCCGCCTTGCCTGTGCCGCAGAACTTCTGCGCACGACTTCACTGCCCGTATCGGTCATTGCCGAGCGGTGCGGGATCGGCGACTACAATTATTTTTCCAAACTTTTCCGTCTGCGCTATGATCTCAGCCCAAGGGCTTACAGAAGTACGGCAGGGGAGACTTCTTTCTGAAAGCCTTTCCGCGCGCATCATCTGTTTGTCCGTAAGTCATGCCGGCAACAAAAAAACCGCACACAGTTTCTGCGTGCGGTTTTGATTGTAGATCCGTTACTTTTTCATCAGGTTCGCGCCCGACTGCCATGCCTGACCGACTTTTTCGCCGATCGCGTAATAGCCGCTGCGGAACTGATCAAAGACAAAGGCGTTCAGCTTTTCGGGCTGTACGCGGCCCTTGTCATCGAGTACCTTTTCGTCTGCAAGCACGTTGACGATCTCGCCGAGAACGCGGAACCCGTAGGCCGTGTGCTGGCATTCGACCACCTTGCATTCCAGCGTGAGCGGGAACTCTTCCACGACGGGCGCGTCCACGCGCGTGCTCTTTACGGCATGCAGGCCAGAACGTTCAAATTTGTCCGTCATCTTGTTGCCGGAGGCGATCCCGAAGAAGTCCGCGGCCTCGATGTGCGGAACATCTGCCACGCTCACCGTGAACGCGCCGCGCGCTTTGATGTTTGCGCTCGTCTTGTGCTCTTCATCGATATTCAGGGCGATCATGTTTTCCGCACAGATACCGCCCCACGCCATGTTCATCACGTCAACTTTTCCGTCCTCGCCGTATGTTGCGATCAGCAGAACGGGCATCGGAAACGCATAAGGTTTTACTCCAAGATCTTTCAGCATTGAATTGTCCTCCCGAATGTTTTTTTCATAAGGATAGCACGGCAGGGCAGTTTTGTCAAGTACGCATATTTCATATCGCGGCGTGTGAGGAAAGTTTCCCGCAAGGCCTTGACTTTCCGTGCGGAAAGGTGTATGATCATTATAGTTCGCAAATGCGAACTTACGGAGGGTATGTATGGAAAAAATCATATTGAGGATCGACGGCATGCGCTGCGGCATGTGTGAAACGCATGTCAACGATCTTGTGCGCAGAAGCGCCGCGGTCAGAAAAGTGACGTCGTCGCACAGAAAGGGGGAGACGGTCATTCTATGCGAAGATGATTCAGACGTTGAGGCGATCCGCGCCGGGATCGAAAAAATGGGATACCGCGTGCTGAACGTGTCGCGGGAACCGTACGAGAAGCGGGGGCTTTTCGGGAAGAAGATCAGATAACGCAAAACGCCCCGCCGATCCGGCGGGGCGTTTTGCGTAAATCCGTTCAGTAGCGCACCTTGATCGTATGCCGCGGGCAGGCATCGGCGCATTTGCCGCAGTTGACGCACTTGTCGTAGTCGATCACGGGCAGATTGTCCTGCATCGTGATCGCGCCTTCGGGGCATGTCCGCGCGCACTTTCCGCACGCGATGCAGCCGAATTCGCAGGCGTCGAGAACGGCCTTGCCGCGTTCATGCGAAGAGCATGCGATATAGACCTTTGCATCGGCGGGAATGCGGGTAAAGAGCTGCTTGGGACAAGTCAGAATGCATGCGCCGCAGGAGATGCAGCGGTCAGGGTTGACGTTCGCGCATTCATCGGGGAGCGAGATCGCGTTTTCCGGACAGACGCGCGTGCAGTTTCCGTCGCCGAGACAGCCGTACTTGCAGACCTTGCGCCCGCCGGCGAGTTTATTTTCTTCGGAGCAGTTCTGTGCGCCGGCGTATTCAAACGCGTCCTTGGCGTGGATCCCGCCCGAACAGCGGCACACGCTGACGGTGGGCTTTGCCGCCGTGAAGGGGACGCCGAGCACGCCTGCAATGGCCGCTTTTTCGCTCGCCTCCGTCACGTGGCAGTCGGAAAGTTTTGCTTCGCCCTTTGCGAGCTTTTCCGCAAATCCCGCGCAGCCCGTGCAGCCGCAGCCGCCGCAGTTTGCCCCCGCCAGGTGGGAAAGAATGGTCTCCACCTTTTCGTCGGCATTCGTCTTGCAGAATTTCGCGACGAGAAGAATACAGATCGTAAGCACAAGGGCGATCGCGGCAAAGATGCCGAGCACGATGCCCACCTGCGCCCAGTTGACAGGCGCGAGAAGAAGATTTTGCATAGTCGCCTCCTTACAGCAGAGAAAAGACGTAGAACGCCATTGCCATGAACGCCGCCGCAACCATCGTGATCGGGAATCCCTTCATGCACTTTGCGACGGGGAGTTTTTCCATCTTTTCGCGGACGCCGCCCATCAGCACCATTGCAAGGGTGAATCCGATGCCCGCACACAGCGCGTAGAGGAGGGCGAACCCGAGATTCATGGAGATCCCTGCCTCAATGCCGCTGACGACGCCCGACAGGTCGTTGACGAGCAGGAGTTCCGCAACGCCCAGGATCGCGCAGTTGGTCGTGATCAGGGGCAGATAGATGCCCATGGAGCGGTAGAGCGCGGGGGAGAGTTTGGCTATGATCTTTTCCAGCATCTGCACAAGGGCCGCAATGACGAAGATGAAGAAGATGATCTCAAGATATTCGATGTTCAGCGGCGCCATGATATAGAAGTAGAGCGGCCAGGTGACCAGCGTGGCAAGCACCATGACCAGCGTCACCGCAATTCCCATGGAAAAGGCGCTGTTCACCTTTTTGGAGACGCCGAGGAAGGGGCAGATCCCCAGGAATTTCACAAGAATAAAGTTCTGTGAAAAGACTGCGGACACCACGATGAGAAGAATGGTCGTTGCCATTATTTTACCTCCTCAGCCGTCGTTTCATCGGGAGCGGGGAGCGGCTCTTCATGCGAGGGCACCCGCAGCGCACGCGCGTGCTTTGCGCGGCGCGCCTTGTCGACCTGTCCCGTGATGAGGACAAAGAGCGCAATGCAGATGCCGTATACAAAGAACGCGCCCGCCGAATTCGTGAAGAATCCGATGCGGAAGTCCATGACCTGCATTCCGAAGAAACTTCCGCTTCCCAGGAATTCGCGGATAATGCCGATGATCGTCAGGGCAAAGGTGAGGCCGAGGCCCGTTGCAACGCCGTCGATCGCGCTGTCCAGAACGGGATTTTTGCTGGCGAATGCTTCCGCCCGTCCCAGAATGACGCAGTTGACGACGATCAGCGGAAGAAATACGCCCATGGAGTCATACAGATCCGGAATGTACTTTTCCAGCACCATTCTCAGCAGTGTGACCATCGTCGCGATGATAACGATGTAAGCAGGGATGCGCACCGTGTTGGGAATGATCTTTCTGAGGAGGGAAATGATCACATTGCTCAGCAGCAGCACCACCGTGACAGAAAGTCCCATGCCAAAGCTGTTGACGGCGGAAGTGGACATGCCCAGTGTCGCACAGGTGCCCAGCACCAGCTTGAACGTCGCATTATTGGTAATGAGACCGTCATAGGCGATCTTGCCGTATTTTTTCGCGTTCATGCGTTACCTCCCGTGAGGATCGTTCTGAAATAGCAGAGGGCAGAATTGACGGCGTTGCAGATGGCGTTGGAGGCACCTGTCGCGCCAGTCTGTACATTGTTGAGGTCACCTGTATCGTCCCTGATGGCCGTGAAGTAACCGCCGTCCGCGATCAGCTCGTCCTGCTCCGCAAAGAAGTCGTAGAAGGAAGGTTCGATTTTTCCGATCCACGACTGATTGATGTTGGAGTCATAGACGACTTTCCGGATCCCGGTCAGGGCAAGGCCGTTTTCGGGGGTCCCCGAACAGGTGAGCGCCGTCCAGAGGGTGACCGTTCCGTTCTGATAGCCGCCCGTGCCCGTCGATTGCAGCAGATAATTTCCGTCGTCCACAATGTAGTAGGCGGCGTTCACCGTGCCGTAGGGGGTTTCGGTGTCGGCGTCGTCGAGCGTCACTTCCTCTGCCGTTACCGGCTCCCCGTAGATCGAAGAGAGGGTGCGGTTGAGCCGTTCCTCGTCGGAGATATACAACAGATCGTTGAAGATGGCGAGCAGTCCGCCGGCAACCAGAACGATGGCGATGAGCACCGCAAGGCTCTTGAAGGCGTTGCTTTTGAAAAACTGTCTGACTGTCATTTCTTCGCCTCCTTCTTTGCGCGCACATAGCCGAAGGGACGGGGCTTGATCGCAATGTCGATCAGGAACACCAGGAAGTTCATCAGAAGAATGCAGAAGGAGACGACCTCGATCTGTGTTGCTTTTCTCAGACCCGCCGTCAGAAGTCCCAGCGCAACAAAGTAGATGATGTTGCCGAGCGTCGATTTGGGCGTCGTCACATAGTCGGTCGCCATAAAGCAGGCGCCCAGGATCAGGCCGCCCGAAAGGATGGAAGGCAGGAAATATGCAAAGTTGAACCCTTCGAGCGCGACGGCGAACAGGCCCGTCACCACGATATACAGCAGGGGCAGATACCATTTGACCACGCCGCGCACGCACAGGTAGACGAATCCGACCAGAAGGGCAAGTTTGCACGTTTCGCCGATGCAGCCGGCGACGCCCGTTCCGAGGAACAGATCGATCGCGGAGAGCTGGCCGCCGCCGTGAAGCCCGCTTGTCAGAGAAGTCGCGCCCGTCTGCAGATCGGCAAGGCTGTTTGCGCCGATGGGTCCGAAGTTTGCCGCGGGGTAGTTCGTCATCAGGGTGAAGGAGATGAACAGGAAAATTCGTCCCGCAATGGCCGGATTGACGATGTTTTTGCCCGTGCCGCCGAAGAGCATCTTGACGACGCCCACGGCGAAAATACTTCCGAGAAGGGGCATATGCCAGCCTTCGATGTTGGCGGGCAGGCAGAGCGCGAGCAGAAGCCCCGTCACCAGCGAGGTATAGTCGAACTGTACGGCAAACGCTTTAAGCGTCTCTTTTCCGTTGCTCCATACCTTGTGTTCGATGAGGTACCAGACAAATTCCGTGAGGGCGGCGCTCGCCATGGAGACGGCGATGATCACCGCGGCCTCCCAGCCGAAATACACGATCCCGGCTGCTGCTGCGGGAAGAAGCGCGATCAGCACGTCGAGCATGATGCATTTGGTGGTGCGCCGCGAACGGATATGCGGGGCCGTGGAAAGGATTCTCATGACTTCCTCCTCAGTTCCGCTTTCGCGGTCTTGATCGCCTGCGCAAGCGGTCTGCGCGCGGGACAGATATAGGTGCATGCGCCGCATTCGATACAGGCAAGCACGCCCCCGAATTTAGCTGCGTTTTCATATTCCTTTGCATCGGTGTAAAATTCCGTCTGCATGGGCATGAGTTTCATGGGACACACCTGCGCGCACTTGCCGCAGTTGATGCACGGCGTGGGTGCGTCGGTGTTGGTCTCCTTTGCCGTCATGAACAAAAATCCGCCCGTCGTCTTGGTGACGACCGCCTCCGTCCCCGTGAGGGCGGAGCCCGTCATCGGGCCGCCCGCAACCAGTTTTACGGCGTCCCGTTCGCCGCCGCAGGCCTGCGCAAGCGCCGAAAGGGGCGCTCCGACGGGACAGATCAGATTTTTGGGCTGCGCGATGCCGCCGCCCGTGACGGTGACGATGCGCTCGATGAGCGGCTTTCCGAGTTCCACGGCTTCGCAGACGGCGAACGCCGTGGCAACGTTCTGCACGACGACGCCCGTATGCGCCGGGAGTTTGCCGAGGGGAACTTTGCGCCCCGTGCAGCACCAGATCAGCTGCTTTTCCGCGCCCATGGGGTATTGTTTTTTGAGGGGGACCACGTCGAAGTCGGAATGTTCAAACGCCGCGATGGCGTCCGGCTTGTTCTTTTCGACTGCAATGATGATCCGCGTGACGCCGAGCGCCTTTGCCATATACTTTGCGCCCCGCATGATCTCGTCCCGCCGCTTCTGCATGAGGATATCGTCGCAGGTGAGGTAGGGTTCGCACTCCGCGCCGTTGAGAATGAGCGTGTCGACGGGAACGGGCGGCCTGAGTTTGACGTGCGTCGGGAATCCCGCGCCGCCCATGCCGACGAGCCCGCAGGCTTCGATGCGCGCAAGGATCTCTTCGGGCGCGGGGTCGGAAAGCGGGGGCAAAAAGGCGTCCTGCTGCGTCTCATCGGGGACGATCACAATATACTGTGCCGTGCCGCCGCGCCCGTCGGGACGCGCCCCGACAGACCGTACGGTCCCTGCGACGCTGGCATGGATATTCGCGGAGACGGCGCCGGCGCTCTTTGCGATCAGTTCGCCCCGTCTGACGGCCTGTCCCTCCTGCACGACGGGTTCGGCCGGCGCGCCCGCATGCTGTGAAAGCGGGATCGCCACTTCCGCCGGAACGGGAAGCCGTTCGGCGGGGAAGTGCTCTGTGGACGTTTTATGACCGGCAATATGAATGCCGCGCAGGAACGTCCTTGGTCTTAATTTCACTTGATATCCTCCTTGGGAAGGGTTTTTTGTGCAAACAGCCGCGCCGGAAGCGCTTTCAGAACAAAGGTGACTGCCAGTCCGACGACCACGCCCGCCCCGGCACCCATCAGGCACAGGTAGGGGGAGTAAACGAACAGCAGTGCGGTGCCTGTCAGCGCGCAGTAGACGAACAGCTGAACGAGATTGTGTACGATCGCGCCTGCAACGCTCACGCAGAGAAAACTCACGCGCGGAAGCGCGCACAACAAAAGGCGGGAAACGCAGGTGGAAACCAGCCCCGCCGTCAGACTGTACAGCAACATGGAAACATTCCCCGCGAACAGGCTTCCGAGTACGGTGCGCACCGTCACGACGATGAGCGCTTCGGGCAGGCCGTACAGCAGCAGCGCGAGCAGGGAAAAAATATTCGCAAACCCCAGCTTGGCGCCGGGCAGAAAGGGGACGGGGATCAGGCTTTCCAACATAAAGGCGATCAGCCCGAGGCCTGCAAGAATGCCGAGCAGGGCGATCTTTTTTCCCGTGAACCGTTTCTCCGTCTTCTCCATAATAACTATTATAGTGCAGTCTCGGAAAAAGTCAATCGCCGATCGCGTAAAAAACAAAAAAGAAGGGAAAAAAGGCATTTCCTGTTCGGCTTGACAAATGTGTGCGGTCCGTGGTATACTTGCGCCATGGAAAAAATTTACGATGTCATCGTGCTGGGCGGCGGGATCGCGGGTTATTCTGCCGCGCTGACGCTGAAAAGCCTGAAACGCGACTGTCTGTGGCTGGGGGCGGAGCTGTTCGGGGAAAAACTGCGCGCCGCGGAGTATGTGCGCAACTATCCCGGCGTGATCGGCGGCGGAAGGGAATTTGCCGCCCGTCTGGAAGAACAGATGGCGCATGAGGGGATCGTCTTTACCCGCAGGCGGGCGGACGGCGTCTATGCGGGCGATCCGTTCACGGTCACCGCCGGGGAGGAAGTGTTCCTGTCCCGCTCCGTTATTCTGGCCTCGGGGGTCTCGCAGACGGGCACGGTGAAGGGTGAAGACGCATTTCTCGGCCGCGGGGTGAGTTATTGCGCCGTCTGCGACGGCGCGCTCTACCGCGGCAAAGTCATCGCCGCCGTGGTCGCATCTGAAAAATTCGCGGAAGAGGTCGGGTATCTTGCGGGCTTCGCGCAGACGGTGCACGCATTCTGTCTGTATCCGGACGCTTCGTTCGGGGCGAAAAACGTCGTCGTCCACATGCAGAAGCCCGTCGCGGTCGAGGGTCGGATGCGCGTGGAGCGCCTGGTCCTGGCGGACGGGGTGCTCGATGTTTCCGCCGTCTTTTTCCTGCGCGACGCGGCGCCTCCTGCGGCGCTCGTCGGGGGGCTTGAAACGGACGGGACGCGCGTTAAAGTCGGGCGCGGTCTCTCCACCAATCTGCCCGGACTGTTCGCCGCCGGCGACGTCACGGGCCGTCCCTATCAGTATGTCAAGGCGGCGGGGGAGGGCTGCACGGCGGCATATTCCGCCCATGCCTATCTTGCGGAGAAGAGCAGATGAGCACGGAGGAGATCGAGCGTTCGATCATCAAAAAATACCGCAAAGAGATCTGGTGCCCATTCGTCAAGAGCGTCAAAAAATACGAACTGTTATCGGAAGGGGACAGGGTCGCCGTCTGCATCTCGGGCGGGAAAGATTCCTTTCTGCTGGCCAAGTGCATGCAGGAACTCTGCCGGCACGGCAAGTATGAATTCGGGCTGGAATTTTTGGTCATGGATCCGGGCTATGCTCCGGAAAACCGCGCACGTATTGAAGAAAATGCGGCAAAACTCGGCGTTCCCGTCCATATTTTCGACAGCGATATCTTTTCCGTGGTGGATTCGGTCACGCAGGGCTCGGCGTGCTATCTGTGCGCCCGTATGCGGCGCGGCTATCTGTACGAATTCGCAAAAAAACTGAACTGCAACAAGATCGCGCTCGGCCATCACTTCGACGACGTCGTCACGACCACGCTTTTGAGCATGTTCTACGGTGCGGAAATCAAGACGATGATGCCCAAGCTCCGTTCCACAAGCCATCCCGGCATGGAACTCATTCGCCCGCTGTATGCCGTGCGCGAGCGGGATATCGTTGCATGGGCAGACCGGAACGGGCTGTCCTTCCTCAACTGCGCCTGCCGTTTTACGGAGCGGGTCGCCGGCAAAGAGGAGGAGAGCAAGCGCAGGGAGATGAAAGAACTGCTTGCGCACCTGGAAACGTGCAATCCCGCCGCGGCGGACAACGTTTTCCGAAGCATGCACAATGTCGCCCTTGACTGTGTTCTCGGCTGGCGCAAGGGCGGAAAACGGGGAAATTTCCTCGATGAATACGATTTTTCATAAAAAAAACGGGCGTGCGGGCAATTTTTTGCGCCGCGCCCCTTGTTTTATTGTGAAAAATATCGTATAATAGAGGAAAGATTTTCAAAGAGGCTGCTATGACGCTCAGGGAACTTCAGGAATTTCTCGATGCAGAAAAATGGAAAGACAGCGAAAAACGCGCCTGCGACATGTGCGGGCGGTATGTCCGCTGCCGTTATTGCGTGCGCACGGAGGAGTACCCCTGCGCGATGGCGCACATCCGCCTGGAGGAGATGCAGAAGGCGCCCGTGCCCGACCGGATCCCCGACTGGCTTCTGCCCGAGCCGGATATTCCTGTGGAATTTGAATCTGCGGAAAAGGCGCAGCCTGCTCCCTCAGCTCCGGACACCGCGCCCGTGCAGGAGGCGGAGCCGGTTTTTGGTGCGGCTTTGCCGGCGCCGGAGGAAGAGCACGGGCGCCCGCACGTGATCGCACGCGGAGTCAGGGGCGGCGTGCGGCTGTGCGCCCTGCAGCGGCGCATTCCGACGGTGACGTCCGAACTGGGCGCCTGAATCAGAATATTTGCGTCTCTCTGCGTTGGGGGGACGGGAATAGAAATAAACGGATTTTTCCGTCATGAAGGAGGTACAAGGTAATTTCCTATGGACAGTCGATGTATCGGACTGTTGATCGCTTTGTTTGTGCTCGTCGTGTTGTCGGGGCTGTTCAGCGCCACAGAGACGGCGTACACGAGTTTTTCGGCGGTGCGTATGCGCCGCTTTGCGAAAAACAAAAAGACCGCGCGGATGGCTTTCCGCCTGAGCGCGGACTATAACAGGATTCTGACGACGCTGCTGATCGCGGACAATATCGTGAATATCGCATCGGCGACGATCGGCACGCTCATTTTCACGTCCCTGCTGGGCGCGGAGATCGGGCCGACGGTCTCGACGGTCGTTCTCACGGTCGTTTTGCTCATTTTCGGTGAGATCACGCCGAAAATTCTTGCAAAGCGCGTTCCCGAAACGTTTGCGCGCGTCGCCGCCTATCCGCTTCTGGTCTGTACATACCTCTTCCTGCCGCTCGTATGGTTGTTCGGGCTTTGGAAGAAGTTTATTTTTTATCTTTTCGGTCTCGGAAAGAAGCAGCCCAGGCTCACCGAGGAGGAGTTCGAGATGCTCGTCTCCGACGTCGGAAAGGAGGGCGTGCTCAACGAAACGGAACAGGAGCTCATTCACAGGACGCTCCGCTACGACGAACTCGCCGTATCCGACTGCATGATCCCGCTTGACCGGGTGTATGCGGTCGATGTGCGCGAGAATGACCGCGTCGTATACAAACTGTTCCGTGAGACCAATTTTTCGCGGCTTCCCGTCTATAAGGGGGTGAAGCGCAATCTGGAAGGCGTTCTGTACCGCGCGGATTTCTATGAAAATATGCTTGCGGGACGGCGCGACTTCGACAACATTATCCGACCCGTTTCCTATGTCTCGCCCGACGAAAAGGTCTCCGGACTGATGGAGCGCCTTCGCACGATGCGCGAGCATATGCTGGTGGTGGGGTCCGAGGACAACGCACTCGGCATCATCACGCGCGAGGATATGGTGGAGGAACTTCTGGGGGACGTGGACGATAAGTACGACCTGACGCCCGTTACCTCGCTCCCGACGCCGCCCGCGGCGCCGCAGCAGGCGTAAGGAGGGCGGAAAATGGATCGGTTCACCATGATCGCGCTGCTCGTTGCGCTGGTTATACTCATTATGCTCTCCGGCTTTTTCAGTGCGACGGAGACGGCATACACCGGCTTTTCCGCCGTGCGCATGCGCCGTTTTTCCAAGACGAAACGGTCTGCGCGTGTCGCGCTTCGCCTGAGCGGGGACTATAACAAAATTCTGACGACGCTGCTGATCGGCAACAATATCGTCAACATCACGTCTTCCACGATCGGCACGGTGCTCTTTGTCGCCTTGCTCGGCGAAGGGCTCGGCCCGACTGTTTCAACGGTCGTCATCACGGCCGTCGTGCTCATCTTCGGGGAGATCACCCCCAAGACGCTCGCCAAGGAGTCGCCCGAAAAATTTGCATGCTTTGCGGCGTATCCTCTGCTGGTGCTCACCTATGTGTTGTGGCCGCTCAACTGGCTGTTTGCACAGTGGGAAAGATTTGTGTTTTTTGTGTTCCGCCTGAATAAAGAGCGGCCCTCTTATACCGAAGCAGAGTTCAGAATGCTCGTCTCGGACGTCAAAGAGGACGGGGTGCTCAACGAGACGGAACATGAACTCATCCGCCGCACGCTCCGCTACGACGAGCTGCGGGTCGGGAACTGTATGATCCCGCTGGAGCGCGTGACCGAGGTCGGCGAGCGGGAGAGCGACAAGAGCGTTTTCCGCGTGTTCCGGGAGACCAATTTTTCGCGGGTCCCCGTCTGGCGGGACGAAAAGGACAACATTGTGGGAATTCTCTACCGCGCGGATTTCTATGAAAATCTGCTTGCAGGGAAAAAGGATTTCTCCGCGCTCGTGCGTCCCGTTTCCGTAACGTCGTCGGAAGAAAAGGTGTCCGTGCTCATGAAGCGCATGCAGAAGGAGCGTGAACATATGATGCTCGTTCGCGACGGGGAAAAAGTCGTGGGGATCATCACGCGCGAGGATATGATCGAAGAACTGCTCGGCGACCTCGACGACAAGTACGACATGACGCCCGTCACGTCTCCGCTCAATCCCTGTATGCCGGAACAGATCCCGGACGATTCGGAGGAGGACTGCGATCGGTAAAAAATGAAACTTTACATTCCGGTTGCCTCGGGCGTGGAAGCGTCCGTCAAACGGCAGCTCAGACAACTCGGCTACGGCGACTGTCCTGCGCTTTCGGGCAGAATTTGTCTCGAAGGCGGCTGGCAGGACGTCGCCCGCCTCAATGTCTGCCTTCGGGCAGGCGAACGCGTGCTCATCGGGGTGGGGGAATTTCCCTCCCCCGATTTCGATGCGCTGTTCGAGGGCGTTTCCGCGCTTCCGTGGGAAGAATTTCTGTCGCCGCACAGCCGCATTCTGATGGACGGAAAGTGTGTGAAAAGCAATCTCATGGCGGTCAAAGCGACGGGCGGCGTAGTCAAAAAGGCGATCGCGGAACGCCTTATGAAAAAGTTCGGCGTCCGTACGCTGGACGAACGCGGAGAACGCACCGTCGTGGGCGTCTATCTCTGCGAAAATACGGCATATCTCACGCTGGATACGTCGGGAGACGGCCTGCACAAGCGCGGATACCGCGTGCGCACGTACGATGCGCCTCTGCGCGAGACGACCGCGGCGGCCATGATCGAAAGCTCCTTTTTCCGCGGCGGAAAGCCGTTTGCCGATCTGTTCTGCGGAAGCGGGACGCTTCCCGTTGAAGCGGCGCTGTATATGCGGAACATAGCGCCCGGCATCGCGCGGCAGTTCGATTTCACGCGCTGGAAATGTACGCCGCCGGGCGTGCTCCGGGCAGCGCGCGAGGAGGCCCGCGATCTGGAAAACCGTGAGCCGCTCCCGCCGCTGTTTGCTTCGGACATCTCGGAAAAGGCGATCGGGATCGCGCGTTTTCATGCTGCCCGCGCGGGCGTTGAAGGCGATATCGTCTTTCAGACGCAGGATATGCGCAGGTTCCGTTCCCCGGAATCCTTCGGGGTGATCCTCTCCAACCCGCCCTACGGCGAGCGCATGGGGGATGCCGATCTCATGGGGCTTTACCGCGATTTCGGGAAAGTATTCCGTTCTCTTCGCGACTGGAGCTGTTATTTTCTCTCCGCGTACGAGGGGGCGGAGCGTGCGTTCGGGGGCAGGGCGGATAAAAAACGGCATCTGTGGAATGCCAGACTTGCGTGTACGTTGTATGCCTATTTCGGGAAGTCTCCGTGTAAAAAATGAGAAAATTGTGAATTCCGCGAAAATGCAGTTTTGAGCGATTGACAATTTTTGTTTGCTGCGTTATAATAAAGTTGGTAAATTGTTCAGCCAAATACAAACTTATGGGAGGAGTTGCTATGGAGATCAATGAGTACCTTATCAAATGTTTTCAGCTGATGCGGAACATGGAGAACATCGACTTTTTTGCCGGCGTTCACGAACTTTCGAGGACGGAATTCCGCCTTCTGCGGGAAGTCATTCTCGAAGAAGAGAAGGGCAAGAGCATCATTTCGTCCGAACTTGCGCGTCGTCTCGGGATCACCCGTTCGGCAGTTTCGCAGATCGTGACGAAGATGGAGAAAGACGGCGTCGTCAACCGCGTCGCTTCGCCTACGGACAGAAAGATCGCCTATATCCGTCTGTCGGAAAACGCGCGTGCTGTCTTTGAAGAGCAGTGCAAGGAAGCCAATGCGACAATGGAACGCATCGTGGCGGAGGTCGGTGAAGAAAAGGTCAAGGATTTCTTTGCGCTCTATGAAGAGCTCAGAAAGGCCATGAACAAAGTGATCGACCAGATCGACGCCGAAAAGAAAGCAGCGAAATAATTGCAGTCCGTTGCGCGGCCGCGATCGTCCGAGGGAAAAAATATGCTGAAACTGACCGATATCCGGAAGGTTTATCAATCTGCCTCCGGAGATGTTCACGCGCTCAAAGGCGTGAGTCTTGAATTCCGTGAGAACGAATTCGTCTGTATTCTCGGCCCGTCCGGGTGCGGCAAGACGACGTTGCTCAATATTATCGGCGGGCTCGATCACTATACGTCGGGCGATCTCGTCATTCAGGGAAGATCCACCAGGGATTACCGCGACCGCGATTGGGACATCTACCGCAATCATCGCATCGGATTTATTTTCCAGTCCTATAATCTTATTCCGCACCAGACGGTGCTCGGGAACGTGGAGCTCGCGCTCACGATCGCGGGCGTCGGCCGGGAAGAGCGCCGTGCGCGGGCGGAACAGGCGCTTGCGCGCGTTGGCCTGGCGGCGGAACTCAACAAAAAGCCCAACCAGCTCTCGGGCGGGCAGATGCAGCGCGTCGCGATTGCGCGGGCTCTTGTGAACAATCCCGATATCCTGCTTGCAGACGAGCCGACGGGCGCGCTCGATTCGGAGACGAGCGTGCAGATCATGGACCTTATCCGGGAGATCTCGGGCGAGCGTCTCGTCATCATGGTCACGCACAATCCGGAGCTTGCCTATCAGTATGCCTCGCGCATCGTGCGCCTGAAGGATGGCGTCGTGGAAGCCGATTCCATGCCCTATGATTCGTCCGAGGAGCCGGAGGAAGTGCGGGAAGAATCCGCGGAGGAGGCAGACGTTCCGGCGGAACCGGAAGAACAGGCCGCGGGGGGGGATGCATTACAGGATCCCGAAGCGGAACGGGAGCTGCCGGAAGGGACAGAAGAGCGCCGGGCAAAGAAGAAAGAGAAAAAACCGCGTGCGCGCATGAGTTTTCTGACGTCGCTTGCGCTGAGCGCCAAAAATCTGCTCACCAAAAAAGGGCGCACCATTCTGACGTCGGTGGCCGGCAGCATCGGGATCGTCAGCGTGTGTCTGGTGCTTGCGCTTTCAAGCGGATTCAACAATTATGTCAGAAAGACGGAAGAAGACATGCTCTCTTACTATCCCGTGACGATTTCGGAGAGTTCGTTCGACCTTGCTTCCGCCATGACTTCGTTCACGTCTCCGCAGGATATGCCCGATCTGTCGCAGCTCGACGATCAGGTGTACATCGATTCGTTCCTGACGAGCCTTGCAAACGGCATGGCCACGCAGAACAACATCTCCGAAGAGTACATCAGCTATCTTGAAAACATGAATTCTGAATGGTACGCTGAGCTGATGTACAGTTACGGCGCCGCCATTTCCGACAATCTGTTTTTGCAGGCAGAGACCTTCCCCGACGGGAACAACAAGGAAACGGAGCTGACGACGCGGTCGCTCTCCAATCTGAAAAACAAGTATATTACCGATCTTATGGCGTTCGCGTCGCAGTACGACTCGCTCATCGGGTATGCCGATTATTTCCTGGACGTCGTCAACGTCATGCCGGGCACGTCGGACGACACCAACCTTGGCTACGGGGAATACGTCCTCTCCCAGTACGACGTGATCGCGGGACATTTCCCGCAGAACGAAAACGAGGTCGTGCTGGTCGTCGGAGCCAACAATCAGGTGACGGACCTGACGCTTGCCCAGCTCGGATTGCTGGAAGAAGACCGCTTTATGGACCTGTTCAACCTCGGAACGGACGACAGCGAGTCGGTGACCGATCCGGACGCCGACAGGGTGAACTTTGCCGATATCCTCGGGAAGAAATACACCTTCTTCTACAACGACGAAGTGTACACCGAAAATGAGGGCTGGACGCCGGTTTCTTATCTGAGCGGGCAGTATGCGTTTACTTATCAGGGCCAGCGCGACAATGCCGACTTCACCGCGGCGGAAGGCGAGGGACTCAACCTGAAAATTTCAGGCATTCTCCGCCTGAAAGACGGTCTTTCGTACGGCTGCCTTTCCGCGGGGCTCAACCTCACGGAAAACACCGTCAAAGCGTATATCGAAGGAAACCTCGATTCGCAGATCGTCCAATGGATGAACGAGGATGCAAAATATCCATTGCCTAGCGGTACAGATCTGTATCTCCTGCCCGTCGCAACGGAAAATCTGACCAGCGGCTATACGCTCTATGAAGTCCTTCCCGGCACCAGCGTCTATATCGCCCAGACGCCTGATGCTGCGATCAAGACATTGGGCGGAAGCCGGGACGTGAGCCGTATTTCTATTTACGCGACCGATTTTGACAGCAAGGAAAATATTCTGGCTTATCTCGATCAGTGGAATGCCGACCACGACGGCAGCGAGGAAGAGCGGACCCAGCAGATCACCTATACCGATACGGTCGGTCTGCTGATGGGCATGGTACAGCAGATCCTCGACATCATCACTTACGTGCTCGTCGCTTTCACGGCGATCTCGCTTGTCGTCTCCTCTGTCATGATCGGGATCATCACGTACGTCTCGGTGGTGGAACGCGTCAAGGAGATCGGCGTCCTGCGATCGCTCGGCGCGCGAAAACAGGACGTCCGGAACCTGTTCAATGCGGAGACGTTCATCATCGGCCTCGGCGCGGGGCTCATCGGCATCGGACTGTCTTACTTCATATCGATCTTTATCAACATCGCCATTCAGTCTCTGACGGGGATCACGGGAATCGCCGCGCTGCCGTTCACGACGGCGCTCATCATGGTGCTTGTCAGCGTTGTTCTGACGCTCATTTCCGGTCTCATTCCCGCGCAGTCTGCCGCCAAAAAAGATCCCGTGATCGCATTGCGGACGGAATAAAACTGCGCAGTCTCGGCCATACTGACGCTACCACGATACCAGGGGGCGCGCCATGGCAAAGAAGAAGATCAGAAAACTCACGGACGAAGAATACGAAAAATACATCAGAGAACTTCTCAGGAAGTAGAAAAGAGCTCCGCCGTCCGGCGGAGCTCTTTTTTCGTCACAATTTCCCCGGTTCCGACACGATCGCTCCCGCATAAACACGCAAAGATATGATATGATACAGGAAAATGCGCGCGGGAGGGGACATGGCAAGAAAGATCGTAGTAACGTCGGGAAAGGGCGGCGTCGGCAAGACGACCGTCTGCTGCAATCTCGGCGTGCAGCTTGCGCGCAGGGGGTATCGGGTGATCGTCTGCGACCTCGATTTCGGACTGAACAACGCCGATGTGGTCCTGGGCGTCGAAAACCGCGCGCTGTATGACGTGCTGGACGCGGTGGAGGGACGCTGCCGCCCCAAGCAGGCGCTCGTCGCGCACCCGTATTATCCCACGCTCTTTTCCCTTTCCAGCAACCGTGTGCTCGAACGGTACGTCTCCCCGCAGGCGATCCGGCTGGTTCTGGAATCGCTCTCGCCGCAGTTCGACTACATTCTCATTGATTCGCCCGCGGGCATCGAGGACGGCTTCCACCGCGCGGCCTCCTGCGCGGAAGAGGCTCTGCTCGTCACGACGCCGCATATTTCCGCCCTGCGCGATGCGGACCGCGTGGCGGGCATTCTCAAAAGCTACCGTTTTTCCTGCGTCGGGCTGGTCGTCAATCTTGCACGCAGGGATCGCCGCCGTGCGGAATTTCTTTCGGCCGAGGAGATCGCCGCCACGCTCCGCCTTCCGCTCATCGCCGCCCTTCCGGAGGACGACAAGGTGTTTTCGGAAAACATCGTCGCGAAATCGCGCGCGTTCCGCGGACTGGCCGATGCATTTCTGAATGCGGAAGCGGGGGTGCAGCTCCGCGCACAGGGGAGGGGAAGATGAAAGAGGAAGAGCTGCGCAGGCTGGAAAACCTTCTGCGGCGCGATAAGGCGGTCATCTCCGAGGAATGCGAGGCGGCGGCCGTCCGCGATTTCGCACACGTTGCACAGGAATATTTTGATCTTGACGGGCGGGTCTCTTTCTCTTTGCAGGAGGAAAAAAACGGCGCGCTCGTCACATTGACGTTCCGCATCACGCGCGTAAAAAATTTTACCGTCTTATCGTGAAGGCGGTACAACCGATTGACAAATTAGTTTCCTTTGTGTATAATTTTCCGTGGAACAGGGGGAGAGTCTGTTCTGAAAAAACAGAGAGGAATCAATGGAATGACAAGACAGTTTGTTCTGATGACTGACACGGGCAGCGACCTTCCCAAAGAGTACTATGTACAGCATGACCTGGCGTGCGTCCGCCTCGGGTTTACGCTGGACGGCGTGACCTACGGCGGCGACGACGGCGCCGAAATGGACGATAAAAAGTTCTACGATCTGCTGCGCGGCGGGGCAATGCCCAAGACCTTTCAGATCACACCCGCGCAGGCGGTCGGGCACATCGAACCCTTTCTGAAAGAGGGAAAAGACGTGCTTGTGATCTCCTTCTCGTCCGGCCTTTCGGGGACGTACGAAAGCTATTGCACCGCGGCAAAGGAACTTTCGGGATCGTATTCCGCAAAGGTGCGCGTCGTCGATTCGCGCTGCGCTTCCCTCGGGCAGGGTCTGTTCGTCGACTATATCGTCAGAAAGGCGGACTCCGGCGCATCGCTTGAAGAGACGGTGCAGTATGCCGAGGAACTCAAGGGCCACATCTGCCACTTTTTCACGGTGGATGATCTGTTCCACTTAAAACGCGGGGGACGCGTCTCCGCCACGACGGCGGTCGTCGGCAAGATGCTGGGCATCAAGCCAGTCCTTCACGTAGACGACGCGGGTCATCTCATTGCGATCGGCAAGGCGATGGGCAGAAAGAAATCGCTTGCGGCGCTCGTGGAAAAGATGACGGAGCTGCAGGAGCTCGGCAAAGACGATCCCGTCTTCATCAGTCACGGTGACTGCGAACAGGACGTGGAATATCTCATCGGGCTCATCAAAAACCGCTTCGGGACCCGCAATTTTTACGTGAACATGATCGGAAGCGTCATCGGGACGCATTCGGGTGCGGGAACGGTCGCCCTCTTCTTCAAGGGCCGTCACAGATAAATATCCCCGCAGGTGCGGGTTTTGTAAAAGCGCGGATTTCTCCGCGCTTTTTATATGGCAAACTTTTTCCCTGCGGCATATACTGCGTGGAGGGGGAGCGTGGAATGCGGATCTGTTTTGTGACCGGAGGAAGCCTTGCGGAGTTTTCCGACCGTTGGCAGGAGGCGCAGGCGGAGGTCGTCGTCTGCGGGTTCCAGGCGCTCGGCGAAGTGAGCTACGAACGGGAACTCCGTGGGGAGACCAGCCTGTTTGAGGACGTCGCGCTTCTTTCCAAGGAGGCGAAAAACGTCGTGATCGGCGGCTGCTTTACGGATGCGCGCGGCATGCGCCGAAAGTCCGTCGTCGTCGCGGAAAAGGGGCGCATTCTCGGCGTTTCGGACATGGTGAACCGCATTGACGGCAGCCTCTACCGCGCGGGCGCCGGGGTCAAGATCTATGAGACGGCGGCGGGGAAACTCGGCATCATCGTCGCCGAGGATCTTTATTTTTCCCGTGTGGCAGAGACGCTTGCCGTCTGCGGTGCAGACGCCGCCGTGTGCGTGTTTGAACAGTTTTCGGAATCGCTTGAACCCATGCTCGCCCGCGCGCAGGCGTTTTTGTGCGGGCTGCCCGTCCTGCTCTGCGGATACGGCTATGCACTCATTGCGGATATCGGCGGAAAAGTCCGGTTTGCTTCTCCCGGAAGTCCGTGTGTGTACGACCTGGAACGGGAACAGGAATATCACCTTGTCGAGACGCGCCGCCGCGGTTTTTATCGCAGCGGCCGAAAAGGATTTTAGGGCTTGCAATCTGCGGGAAAATGTAGTATACTCTGTTTATGAGCAACGCGATCGATTTTATTTCCGCTTACAACACCATCGATTCCCGCCTGCGCGCCATTTACCGCGGCAAGGGGAATCTTCAGTTTTCCGATCTCGTGCGCCGCTGCGCCGAGTTCAACAACACGGTCAGAAAGTACGAAGACGATCTTCTGCTCTGCGCCCGTTTGCGGAACGTCATCGTGCATGAGAGCAAGAAAGACCGCATCATCGCCGAACCCTGCGACGATCTGACGCGCCTCATTGGTCATGTGGCGGAGCTTCTGAGCATGCCGCCCAGGCTCTCCGTTCTCAGGGAAAAGAATGTGACGGGCATCGACGCGGAGGCCACCCTTGCCGAAGCGCTCGTGCGGATCGCGCAGACCAATTATTCCAACCTGCCCGTCTACCGGAAGGACCGCATGATCGGGATCCTGAACAACCGCCGTGTCGTGCGCGTCGTCGGACAGGCGCTGGAACGGGGGGAGGACGTGGACGTTTTCTTGCAGACGCCCTGCTCTCAGATCCTGCAGGCGGAGGATATGAACCGGTTCTATCGCGTGCTGGGTCGCAGCGATACCGTTCAGGAGGCGATCGACGCATTCGAGGACAACCGGAAGCTCCTTGCGGTCGTCGTGACCGAAAGCGGAGATGCGGGCGACAGGATCGTCAATCTGCTGACCAGTGCGGACATTCCGATGCTGATCCGCATTCTGGAAGAATAACTCAAAAAAGAGCGGACGATCGTCCGCTCTTTTTTCATGATAAGTTTATTTGAGGATCCGCGTTGCCGTAACGGCGAGCGCTCCGGGTCCGATGTGGCAGGAGACGGAGAGCGAAAGGGGATCGGTATAGGTCACGGGAACATCGGGGAAGAGTTCTTCAAGCTCTTTGCGGAAGATCTCCGCTTCGGCATAGTTGTCCGTGTGGGCAACGGAGATCGTCATCTCGCCGTCCTTGCGGAACTGTGCGAACCGCGTTGCAAGATCGTTTCTGATCGCCGCGACCATCTCCTGTTTGGCCTGTCTCAGCGAATGAACTTTCCTGAAGGCGTCGAGCTTTTCTCCCTGGATCTGCAAAACGGGCTTGATGCGGAGAATGGATCCCACAAGCGCGGCGGCGGGGGTAAGGCGTCCGCCCTTCTTCAGGTATTTCAGCGTGTCCAGCGAAATATAGATGCTGCTGTCGCGCTTGGTCGCCGTGAGGTATTCTGCGATCTGCGCGGCGCTCTTTCCCTGTTCCGCCAGTTTCAATGCGTCGAAAACGCTCTGCTTCTGGGTGACGGAGATGCGCTGATTGTCCACGACGTGCACTCTTCCGCCGTATTCTTTTGCAAGCGTCTGTGCCGTGTGGCAGCTTTCCGAAAGCCCGCTCGACATGGGGATGTGCACGATCTCGCAGCCCTCTTTGAGCAGTCTGTCCCAGAGTTCCGTCACGCTTGCCACCGACGGCTGTGACGTGGAGACCGCTGCGTCGCCGCGCAGGTGCTCGTAGAACTGTTCCTGGGTGAGGTTGATGTCCTCGAAATACTCCTCGCCATCGATCAGAAAGGGCATCGGGATAACGGAGATTCCCAGTTTCTCCGCTTCCGACTGCGTGATGCCGCTGTTCGAGTCGGTGACGATCCTGATGTTCGTCATAGCATCTCTCCAATATTTATTTCATTTTTTGAACTAATTGTCATTATATCCCATTACGCATGGAAAGTCAACTCAAATGACGGCGAAACGGCAGAAAAACCCGTTTTTCCCCGTTGACAATCCCGGCCTGTGATAGTATAATATATTTTGGAATTCATACAAGGAGATTGTACAGGATATGTATGAGATCGTGAAAAAAGAGGCGCTCAATCCTACCGTCATGCGGATGGATATCAAGGCGCCGCTGATCGCGAAAAAAGCGCTTGCGGGGCAGTTTGTCATTCTGCGCGCGGACGAGCGCGGCGAGCGCATTCCGCTGACCGTGGCGGGCTGCGACAAGGAAGCCGGAACGGTGACGATCATCTTTCAGATCGTGGGGGGCGCGACCATGACGCTTGCGACGCTGCCCGAAGGGGGCTGCCTTGCCGATTTCGTCGGGCCGCTCGGAACGCCTACGCACATCGAAGGGCTGAAAAAGGTCGCCGTTGTGGGCGGCGGCGTCGGCTGTGCCATTGCGCTTCCCGTCGCGCGCGCACTGCATGAACAGGGTTGCGAGGTCACCTCCATCGTCGGGTTCCGCAACCGGGACCTTGTGATCCTGGAAAAGGAGTTCAGGGAAGTCAGCAGCCGGTTCTTCATGATGACGGACGACGGTTCGTACGGCGAAAAGGGAAACGTCTGCGTCCCGCTGAACAAACTTCTGGAGAGCGGCGAGACATTTGACGAAGTGATCACGATCGGCCCGCTCATCATGATGAAGTTCGTTGCCGCGGCGACCAGGCCTTACGGCATCAGAACGATCGCAAGCATGAATCCCATCATGATCGACGGAACGGGCATGTGCGGCTGCTGCCGCGTCACTGTGGGCGGCGAAATGAAATTTGCCTGCGTGGACGGACCCGACTTCGACGCGCATCTCATCGATTTCGACGAAGCCATGAAGCGTTCGCGCACCTATGTGGAGTTTGAAGCCAAGGCGCGCGAAAAGCACTGCAATCTCTACAAAAAGGAGGTGTCCTGATATGCCGAAATTCAATATGGATCCCAAGAAGCATCCGATGCCTTCGCAGGAGCCCCTTGTCCGCAATAAAAATTTCAAGGAAGTCGCGCTCGGCTATGACGAAGAGACGGCCGTGGACGAGGCAAAGCGCTGCCTGAACTGCAAAAACAAGCCCTGTGTTCTGGGCTGTCCCGTGGCCGTGGATATTCCCGCTTTCATTTCGCTGGTGGCGGAGGGAAAGTTTGAAGAGGCGTACGAGGTGATCTCCCGCACGTCTTCTCTGCCCGCCGTCTGCGGCAGGGTCTGCCCTCAGGAGACGCAGTGCGAAGGCAAGTGCACGCGCGGCATCAAGGGCGAACCGGTCGGCATCGGCAGGCTGGAACGGTTTGTCGCCGATTGGCACATGGCGCATTCTTCGGCTGCGCCTGTCAGGCCGCAGTCCAACGGGCACAAGGTCGCCGTCGTCGGTTCGGGGCCTGCGGGGCTCACCTGCGCGGGAGACCTGGCGCGGCTCGGCTACGACGTGACCGTGTTTGAAGCGCTTCACGTGGCGGGCGGCGTGCTCGTCTACGGGATCCCCGAATTCAGACTGCCCAAGGAGATCGTCAGAAAGGAAGTGGACGGCCTCAGGGCGCTTGGCGTGAAGATCGAGACGGATTCCGTCATCGGGCGCGTTCTTACGATCGATGAACTGAAAAACGAATACGGGTTTGAAGCGGTCTTTCTCGGCACGGGCGCGGGCCTTCCCCGCTTTATGGGCATCAGGGGCGAGGGCGCCAAAGGGGTGTTTTCCGCAAACGAGTACCTGACGCGCACCAACCTGATGAAGGCGTATGAGCCGGACAGCGAGACGCCCATTCTGCACGCGAAAAAGATCGCCGTTGTGGGCGGCGGCAACGTCGCCATGGACGCGGCGCGCTGTGCAAAGCGGCTGGGGGCGGAGACGGTGTACATCGTCTACCGTCGTTCGGAGGCGGAGCTTCCTGCCCGCCGTGAGGAAGTCGAGCATGCCAAGGAAGAGGAGATCGTCTTCAAACTGCTCACCAATCCCGTCGAGATCCTGACGGATGCGGACGACAACGTGGTCGGACTGCGGTGTATCCGCATGGAGCTCGGGGAGCCCGATGCCTCCGGCCGCCGCCGTCCCGTCGAGGTCGCCGGGAGCGAATTTGACATGGAAGTCGACTGCGTCATCATGGCGCTCGGGACTTCGCCCAATCCGCTTCTCAAACAGACGACGGCGGGGCTGGAAACGCAGCGGCGCGGGGAGATCGTTGCCGATGAAAACGGCAGGACGAGCCTTGAAGGGGTCTATGCGGGCGGCGATGCCGTGACGGGCGCGGCGACGGTCATTCTGGCGATGGGCGCGGGAAAGACGGCCGCCAAGGCGATCGACGAATACATCCGGAGCAAATAAAAAAGACGGCGGCGCTCATTCCGGGCGCCGCCGTCTTTCAGAAAAGGGGAACACGTGACCGATTGGTTTTTGGTCGAGGAGATCGACAACGAAACATTTGCGATCAGCGAACCGAAGCATTGGGAAGAGCCGCACAGCTATCTTGTCTGCGGAAGGCGCGCCGCCGTCCTCATTGATACGGGGCTGGGCGTCGGGGATATCCGCGGGGTCGTGGAACGGCTGACGTCGCTCCCCGTTCTGGTGGTAACGACCCATGTGCACTGGGATCATATCGGCGGGCACCGCCTGTTTGAAAACATTGCCGTTCATGAAGCGGAACGGGCATGGCTGGCGGAACGGTTTCCTCTGCCGCTTTCCGTTGTCAGACAGCATCTGACATGCAGGCCGTGCGAATTTCCGCCCGGATTTGACCCTGCGGAATATCGTATTTTCCGGGGCGAACCGAACAGGATCCTGCATGACGGCGACAGGCTGGAACTCGGCGGAAGAACGCTGAGCGTCCTGCACACGCCGGGGCATTCTCCGGGGCACTGCTGTTTTTATGAGGAGGAAAGGGGATATCTCTACGCGGGGGACCTCATCTGCCGCGGCTGTCTGGACGCATTTTATCCGACGACCGATCCCGTTTTGTTCCGGCAGTCCGTGCAGCGTGTGCGTCGGCTTGCGGTTTCCGGGATCCTGCCCGGTCATCATTCGCTGGAACTCTCTCCCGATCTCGTCGGCAGGATCGATGCGGCATTTTCCGGGCTTGCGCGGGCGGGAAAACTACGCCATGGGACCGGACTTGCAGACTTCGGGGAGTTTCAGATCCGTCTGTGACTGTCCGACGGGCTTTCTCAGATAGAAGCAGTCTTTCAGCAGGCCCTGCCTTTCGTAAAAGGCGATGGCGCCTGTGTTGTATGTGGAGACGCACAGCTGCATCTGTTCGCAGTGCTGTTCGGCAAAGTAACGTTCGGCGCGGGCAAGCAGGGCGCTTCCGATGCCTTTTCCGCGCATACCCTCCGCGACGACGAGGTCGCTGATGAATCCGCATTTGGGGCAGGTCGTCGTCAGCCTGCTCTCCTCGCCGTAGGGCGGGATCAGACAGATTGCGGCCCCGACGGCCTTGTTGCCTTCCGTGGCTAGAAAAACCTTACCCGCATGTTTTTTTACCGCCGTCATGGCATGGGCAAAATAGCCGTCGCGATAATTTTCGCGGACGACGATGATGCCTTGCGGGTCGATATTGCTCAGGAACGTCTGGAGCTGTGTCAGAAGATCCTTGACGTCGTTTTCATAGTCGGGCGTGTATTCAACAATATTCATAAAACCTTCTTTTTTGATAAAGTTCCGGCAGTACAGGATAAGGGGCGTATCTTGCGATACGCCCCTGTTTTTTCATGGCATTTATCGTCTCGGTACGTTGATTCCGGAAAGTTCTGATCTTGAGCCGCTTTTTACACTTTTCAGCCTTTTCCTTTTCGTCTTGTCCGGCTGAACTCCTGGCTTTCGATCGGAAATTTCTTTCCCTTTTGCGGATCGATCGGGATTTTCCGATGAATGGGGGGAGTTTTTTGAGTGTTCCGCTCTTTGGATTTGCGGTTTCCTCTGAAACATCCGTTCTTCGGTTGTCCCTGACAATAAACCCATGCAACGAATGGAGCCCTTTGGTATTCGTTTTCCCGGTTGTTTCCGTACGCGAAACGGTTTGTCTGCGGGTGGAATCCGGTTGCGCTTTCCGCTTCCGATTCCTGTAAGTTTTTCCGCTTTGACCTTTCTTCGGCTTGTTTGTTTCTTCTTTTTCTTCCGGCAGCGGTCTTTCGTCCGCCCCGCAGAGGTTGCTTTCTGAAAAAGAAGTTGCAAATTTTGCTTTTAGAAAAGTTTTCTTCGGCGTTGTTACAGGTCTCTTACTCGGAAAACTTCCTTGGGTTACTCCCTTGTTGTGCCTCTATTATAGCACGTAAATTTCATTTGTCAATAGTTTTTCTGAAAATATTTTTAATTTTTTGCAATTTATTTTCTAAACAAGTCAGAAGGGCTTTGCGTTGTAGGTTTCCAGAAAGCGGTTGATGCGGGGGAAGTCGGACGGCGTGACGATGGAGAGCGCCTTTTCGCCGAACACGCCGTTCTCCGTGACGATGACGGCCAGAAGATCCTTCTTTTCCTCAAAGGCGACAAAGATCTCGAACACGGTCGCGTCCTGGCTCATGATGCGGTACTTTTCCATTTCGCTCTCATGGACGATCTCGCGGCAGAGTGTATCGGTAAAAAAGGATGTCAGATCGGCGCCCGATCTGACGCGGGCTTCGATCTCCGCATACAGTCCGTAGCTGTTGATGACGCCGACCATGACGCCGTGATCGTATACGATAAGTGTCTTTTGCCTGTATTCGCGGAAGGCCTCCACGGCGGTGAGAATGGGCTTATCCGCAAAGACGGAGGCAATTTTTTTGACTTTGATCGCGTCGATCAGGCGGGGCGGACGGCAGATGAGCGCCTCAATGAACTCGATCGTCTGCACCACGTCGTCGCAGGGGACGGCGATCACGGTTTCGTCTGCCGCGCCTGCGGCCCGATGTACGATCGCATTGCGCAGTTTTCCGTAATCGATGAGTTCCGCGGCGTAGCGGCGCACGGTGATGTCCTCGTCGCTGCATTTTTTCACGAGATCGGTAAAGTTCATGGCCGATCTGGCGTTATGCAGAAGTTTGAGCTGAGCTTCGATGCGGTTGTAGCTTTGCAGAAACCGCGCTGCATTGGAAATATCCATTCTGACCTCCGCTTCCAGTATATCATATCCTGTGCGCGATGACAAGAGGCGTCCGGAAAATTACCGACCGATTTCGACGCGGTACGACGGCTTTTTTTACGCTCCGCGCCGCCCGCGGGTTTATAATGGCAGATGCGGAGCGGGAGGGGGACATGGTCGTCTATTGGGAGTACGCATTTCTCGAAAACGCCGTTCTGGACGGACTGCTTCTGTATCTCGCCGTCAAATGCGCCCGCATGAGGGCGCGCCCTCTGCGGCTGCTTGCTGCGGCGGCGCTGGGCGGCGCGTTTGCGGTCGTCTTTCCGCTGATCCCGCTTCCGGGCTGGGCGGCGTATGCCGTAAAGTTTTTGTCCGGCGCGGCGATCGTCCTGATCGCCGCAAGCGGGAAACGTGCAAGGGGATACCTCGTTGCGGTTGCCTCGTTCTTCGCGCTCACGTTCGCACTTGGCGGGCTCCTGACGGCCGTTTATTCCTTCTTTGGCATTGAAACCGCCGACGGGACAGGGTTTTATCTCGAACGTGCGCCCGTGGCGCTCATCGTCGGGGGAAGCGGTGCGTTTGCTGTCTGCGTCCTTGCGGGGGCGCGCGCTCTCTGGAAATACCGCGCCGTACGGCGCAATGTCCTGCCTTGCGTGCTGACGGAGGGGGAGCGCAGCGTGACGTGGGAGGGCTTTGCGGACAGCGGGAACTGCCTCACGTTCCGCGGGGAACCCGTCTGCGTCGTCTCCGCGGCAGGCATCTTTGCCCTGTTCGGCGCGCATCCGAAGGAGGAGGGCCGTCTGGAGATCGGCACGGTAAACGGCAGAAGTTCCTCGCCCGTATTCCGCTGCGATTCTCTGAAGATCGGCGCTGCTGTGCACAGGGGGATTTTCCTTACGGTGGGAGACGTCGGGGGAAAATATCCGATCATATTACATACCGCATTGACGGAGGGCTATCATGAACATATTCTCGGTATTAAAGCAATGGCTGCAGAGCATCGGGTCGGACAACGTTGTCCATTATCTGTGCGGAAGCGAGGCGCTCCCGCTCCCGCTCCCTCCGGAGCAAGAGGCGGAACTTCTTTCCAAGCTGGAAGCGGGGGAGGAGACGGAGACCGTCAAGGCGAAGCTCATCGAACATAATCTGCGCCTTGTCGTCTACATTTCCCGCAAGTTTGAAAACACGGGCGTGGATGCGGACGACCTGATCTCGATCGGCACGATCGGTCTCATCAAGGCGATCAATTCATTCCGCACGGATAAAAACATCAAACTTGCCACGTATGCCTCCCGCTGTATCGAGAATGAAATTCTGATGTATCTGCGCAGGACGGTCAAACTCAAGAGCGAGGTCTCGTTTGACGAGCCGCTCAACACCGATTTCGAGGGCAACGAACTGCTTCTTTCGGATATTCTCGGCACCGACAGCGAGACGGTCTACGGCGGCGTAGAGGCCAATGTGGAAAAAGAGCTTCTGAAAGAGGCGTTAAAAAAACTCCCGGAACGGGAGCGCAGGATCATGTATATGCGCTTCGGCTTGGGCGGGCAGGAGGAGATGACGCAAAAAGACGTCGCCGACCGGCTGGGCATTTCGCAGAGTTATATCTCCCGCCTGGAAAAAAAGATCATCGAGCGTCTGAAAAAGGAAATTTCCAAACTGGTATAACGCAGCACGGGTAAGAGTTTCCGGGCATGACTGCGATGCATTCTGCTCGGACGAAATTCCTTTGGAAAACGGGACGCGCCTGAACGCGTCCCGTTTTGACTCCGGCCGAAATCTGAATGGAATTATCCGGGCGTGAAAAAGTATGCCGGAAGCAGCTGTTGTTCCGGCGTTTCGTGTCCGCAAAGGCGCAGTGTCAACGCAGGGGGCGCGAATCGCTCCCGCACAGAAGGTCGAGAAGCGCCCGTTTCTTCTTTTCGGGCAGCGTGCGGTAACATTCCAGGATGCGTCTCTCGTCCTCGCTGACGATCTCCGTCTGTTCGTCCTCCTGAAAGAACTGGGCGAGCGTGATCCCGAATGCATGGCACAGGCTTTCAAGAATATCGAGCTTCGGAGGGGTGTTGCGCTCATAGATCGAGGCCAGCGTCGACTGCGGGATCATCGCCTCGGACGCAAGCCGGTAATCCGTCCAGCCTCTGTCGTTTTTCAGTTGTCTGATGCGCTCTATCACATTCATGTTCCGGATTTATTATATATCTTATTTGCGTATGAGATACATCGTAAAAAGATCGACAAAATAACGCGTTTAAGACATAATCGTGTTGTATTTACGTATTTTGTGCAAAAAATGATACAGAACAAATGTGAAGAAAGCGCGCTTTCGCGGCGAAATATCGATGCGATGCGTATAAAACCCGCGGGGCGGGGAAAGATAGGAAGTGCGCAAACTGCATGCGGCGGACGGGCGCATGGTTTCAGGAAATCGGCGCATACTTCATCTGAATACATACGCGGCAGATGGCTTTCTGCCGCGCAAGGAGGTGAGTATGCTGCAAAAGGTCTATATCTGCGGAGTGGACACGGCCGGGCTCCCGAAGCTCTCCCACAAAGAGAACGAAGAGTTGATGCGCCGCCTGAAATCCGGCGATAAAGAGGCACGGGACAGGTTTATTGTCGGAAACATGCGCCTTGTGCTCTCGCTCGTCAAGCGGTTCTGGGCAAAAAATGCCAATGCCGACGACGTGTTTCAGGCGGGCTGCGTGGGACTTATCAAGGCGATCGACGGATTCGATCTGTCCTTCAACGTCAAATTTTCCACCTATGCGGTGCCGAAGACATTAGGACGTCGAAATACCTGAAAAGGGGTATTTATGACGCGAAAACAGGCAATTTTCAAGGTGATTTTGAAAATTCGGGCACAGAAAGGGCAAAATGAGGCGCTTATCGCAAAGCTCACGGAAATAGCAGACTTGATGCCCTTCGTGAAGTGGAGCGAGGAAACCGTCCGCGACTGCGTGGAGCAATTTATGAGCGATCACGGAAGATTGCCCACAGTTACCGACTTTAAGGTGAAAAACGGAATGCCCGCGCACGCGCTCTTTCCGTATCTTGTCAAGATGACCGCGCACGAGTGGATGGAGCGGAGTTTTCCTACATACTATGAGCCGACGGTCACGATTCGGCAGGCTCTGCGTATAGCGATCGAGGTCGCGGTGGAGGACGATGAAACTACCCAAAAGCTCCGCGATATTTTGTCGGAGTATCCGCTGACAAAATGGAATGAAAAGAATATCGGCGACGGGTTGGAAACCTTTTTCGATATGCACGGATATTTGCCGAGGAAGGAAGATTATCAAACAGAAAAGTATCTGCCGTTCGTCGACATATACAGGTATCGTTATAAGATGCGCCGCAATGCTTGGATCGAACTGCATTGCCCTGCACTAATGCAGAAGGAAAGAGCGCGGGGCAGGACGTATAAGCAAAGTTCTCTGCACGATTTTGCCAAAGAATATGAGAGGATCAAGCCTTTTACGGAAGTTGAGTTCAATCAAAAGCGGAGCAAGCAAATTTGCTGCGCAGAAGTGATCATGCGCTATAACAAAATCAAAAGTTGGCAAGAATTGCTTGCACGTTGCGGGTTAAAGCGCTATACAAATGACGTGCTTCCCGTAAAACTCATTAACAACGTTGTTACGATCGTTTTTTAGTGTAGTAAAGTTTCTCTTGTGATCAGGCAAGGCAAATCGTCTTGGGAAAGGTAACTTCATCGAAATCGGCAGTTCAGCTCCAACTATATAGATCATGATTGCAGATGAAAAGGCTGCAAGACAAAAAAACCATGAAAAACGTATTGTTTTTCATGGTTTTTTGCTATTTAAGTGCCGAAAACGAGCATTTATGAAAAGTGAAGCTAAGATAATATTTTAGGGCTGTTTTTTTGTGAATTATTAAGAAAACAGGATTTGAACTATCGACATCTATGCAACAATTTGGATATATAGCGACAAGTGACTAATGTGGAGACGTTGGTTCTCCTGATACAATATATTTGACCGAGAAAGTGCGGTATTTGGATTGGCACTTTCCAAGTTCCGTTACCTAAGCTATAATGGAAAGGTATTTGAGGTCTGACGGATGTCTCCTTGTGCTTGCACGCACGTAATAAAAGACTGTCAGCCGGCTTTCCATTATAGCGTTCGGTTTCCGCAGGTTGGGCTTAGCGTCCGTGTAACCAATCAGATTGAATAAGTAATGGGTCTTGTCGGTCACCTGATTAAAAGTTTGGACGGTGATACCAAAATCGTTATGGAGTGCACAGGCAGCTACTATCTTCTCGTTGCCCTATTCCTCCAAAAGTCCGGATTGTTTGTTTCCGTTGTAAATCCTATTCTCGTAAAAGATTATAGCAACAAATCTTTAACTGTCCGCAAAGGCAAGACGGATAAAAAAGATTCCATAAAACTTGCCGCCTTTGCTCTAATCGTTGGAATGAACTTCCGTTCTTTTCCGCTCAATCCGACACGAGAACGTTACTCAAAGCCTTTAACAGACAATATAATCAGTACATCAAACTCAAAGTCATGCTCAAAAACAATCTCATCTCCATTCTCGACCTGACTTTCCCCGGTGTCAATACTCTGTTCAATACTCCCGCGAAAAAAGTGGACGGACACGAAAAATGGATCGATTTTGTGCTCAAATTCCCGCATTGCGAGTGCGTTTCAAAGAAATCTTTCTCCGCTTTTTCCAAATGCTATCTTTCATGGCACAGAAAAAAACGGTTTAATAAATAGTAGATCCGTTAAAGTTTTTAGATCAAAACTCCATGCCGCGAGCATGGTTGCAGATGAAAAGACTGCAAGATAAAAGAACCGTGAAAAACGATGTACAGCGATTATTTTAGGGGGGCGGTGGCAACCCCAAGCGAACACTTAAATTGTGGTATTTTATTAAAAATTTGAGTAAAAAACACAATATATAGTTCTTCCGTTAAAAGCGGAGTATTTTACGGGCGATAGTACGCTGATTTTCGGCAACCTTCAATCGCGCAAAGCAACGCTGTATGGAAACGGCAGGGCGGTCGCGCGGACGGATTTTGAAGGATTTGAAAATTTCTTGCTATGGAAACTGCAACAGGCGAACATGATATGTTTAGAACCTTGGCTCAATCTGCCCGACACCGTGGGGGAGAGAAAAGAGTTTTTCCGAAAAGCGGGCGTTGTCTGCGTTCCGCCCAAAGGGAAAAAGATATTCATGCGGAAAATCACCTATTACGAATAAAAAAGAACTCGGCAACCGCCGAGTTCTTTTTTAGATATTTTGCATGATTTTTTGCACGATTGCGTCCGTTTCGCGGAAACGTTCTTCCATTTGTTTTGCAAGGGCAAACTGTGTGCGGCACCGCACGAGGTTGTGCTCCTCGTATTTCGTTGCAAAATAGACGTTGCCTAAAAGGTAGTCGGTTAAAAAGCGCATTCCGCATTCGAGCGTCATGAGATACGCACCGTAGGGGAGAAGTGCAAGCTCTTTTTCCGTAATGCTGTCTTTCACCGCGCTCAAATAACCGCGCGCATACGCTTTGAAAAGCTCTGTACTGAAATGCACCTTGCTCAAATCGGTTTCGTCCTCTGCGGCGGTGGACGCGCCGAAGCGGATGGAATCGCCGAAGTCGTAGAGCATGGATCCAGGCATAACGGTGTCGAGGTCGATGACGGCGCGGGCTTTGTGTGTCTCGGCGTCCATTAAAATGTTGTTGAGTTTGGTATCGTTATGCGTTACGCGCAGG
>CAJFRT010000009.1 GCA_904419525.1 Candidatus Gallimonas merdae | reverse complement strand
GAGTTTCTCTTCGATCTGTTCCCACTCGTCATATTCGGAGAAGTCCAGCCAGCCGGAGCCGAGCGCTCTTTCATTGCAGGCGTTGTACGATCCCCATGAACCGATGACGACGTTGATCTCATTGATCATGATTCCGCCTCCTCAAAGTCGCCGATATGGATATGCTCGCGCCCTGCCACGCCGTACTCGAAGTACAGCCCGTTGTCGTCCTTGTACAAGTCGTAATCCGTCACGACGATTTTCCCGCACTTGGTGACGGCAACGGTGATCTTGTCATCGTCTGCCGACACGATGTTGAATACGACGGTATCTTCTCCGTCAAAGAATTGGAACTCTTTCAGATAGAATTTGTTTCTCATGTCAGACCTCACTTCACGATTTTGTACCAGATGGAATACTCAACTTCGATCTCTCGTGTGTCGTATCCCGTGCTCTCACCGCTCGGATTTTTCGTTTCAAACTCGACCTCGCGGATCTCATAGTGCGCGCCCTTGTACTCACCGTCGCGTCCCGATACTGCATGGCAATTCTTGACGCAATCCTCGAATACGCGGATATATGCATTGCCTTTCTTGCTCACGCAGGCGATGATGAGATCGCTGTCGGTGATAAACCCGACTCCCGTCATCTTCGTGTTTCCAAACCTGTTCAACTTGGAAACGCTGTACACTACCTTTTGCATTGTTACTACCTCCGTATTTTTGATTTTTGCCTTTTTTCGGCAGGGCGACGGATGCACGGTCTGCAAGAGGGGAGAGGGCATATTTTTCGTTCTGATTGGGGCGTCAACGGGCCAAAGGGAAATCGTTGCGTGCAAGTCGATTAAAAACAAAAAAAGAGCCGAAACCGGAATATCCGATTTCGACTCTATCTTTTTTTGTATGAAGTTTTATGCAACGATTTCTATCTTTTTTTGTATGAAGTTTTATGCAACGATTTCCCGACCGTTGACACCCCGCGCAGACCGTGCTACCATAGCCCAAACGAAAAAAGCAAAAATACGTGAGGACCAGAATATAGCATAAAAGAGCCCCCGAATGGGAGCTCTTTTATGAAATGGGACAGGTAATTTGAAACGATGCGATTGTTAAGTTTGCATAACGGTTCAAATTATTCCCGTTTGGTGCACCCGGCGGGGATCGAACCCACAACCTTCAGCGTCGGAGGCTGACACGCTATCCAATTGCGCTACGAGTGCGTAAAAATATGAAGTTTTATCTATGGGACGCTTTCGGTTATGCGCGTTCCCGATGGCAATGCCTGGGGCTATTCCGGAACGGAACGCGCAGCCTTCATCGTCAACCGACACCCCGCAAGGGGACCCCTCGGTTGAGCTTCGCACGGCAGCTGACACGTGATCCGATTGCGCTACGAGTGCATAAAAAATATGAAGTTTTATTTGTGGGACGCTCCGGTTGTGCGCGTTCCCGGTGATGATGCCTGGGCATTCCGAAACGGAACGCTTTTCCGATAGCGTATATCATTATAGCACATCTTATCCGAAAATGCTTTATATTTTTGCACGGATATGCTATAATTTCAGAAAAAATTTCTGCTGCGGGAGGGGCTGCATGGAGAATAAGACCGTTGTCGTCGGAATGAGCGGCGGAGTGGACAGCTCTGTTGCCGCGCTTCTGCTGCAGAGGCAGGGCTATCGCGTTGTCGGCCTCTTCATGCGCAACTGGGAGGAATCGGACGCGAGCGGCGTCTGCACGGCGGAGGAGGACTTCGCCGACGTGGAACGCGTCTGCGGAAAACTCGGCATTCCGTATTATACCGCAGATTTTTCCCGCGAATACATGGAGCGCGTCTTTTCGCACTTTCTGGAAGAATACCGCGCGGGCAGAACGCCCAATCCCGATGTGTTGTGCAATCGCGAGATCAAGTTCGGCCCGTTCAAGGAATATGCAAGGTCGCTGGGAGCCGATCTGATCGCGACGGGACACTACTGCGGCATCTCGCATGAAGGGGGCGTGCACAGGCTTCTGAAGGCGGCCGACGGCGGAAAAGATCAGACGTACTTCCTCAATCAGCTCACGCAGGAACAGCTCGCCGACGTCCTGTTTCCGCTTGCCCGTCTTCGCAAGGAAGAGGTGCGGGCCATCGCGCAAGAGAACGGGCTGGCGACTGCCCGGAAAAAGGATTCCACGGGGATCTGTTTCATCGGCGAACGGAATTTCCGGAAATTTCTGCAAAATTATCTGCCCGCACAGCCGGGCAGGATCGAGACGCTTTCGGGGGAGACGGTCGGCGAACACATCGGCCTCATGTATTATACGCTCGGCCAGCGCAGGGGACTTGACCTCGGCGGCCGCGCAGGCGAAGAGGGCCGCTGGTTTGTGGTGCGCAAAGATCTCGCGCGCAACGTTCTGGTCGTCTCGCACGGGGACGAAGGACCGCTGTACACGGACGGCTGTACGGTGACGGGCATGAATTACATTCCCTGTCCGCCCGTATCGGACGAATTTTCCTGCCGCATCAAGCTCCGCTACCGGCAGGCGGAACAGGGCGCGCGCGCCGTCCGCACGGGTAAGGACACGCTGACTTTGTATTTCGACGAGCCGCAGCGTGCCGTTACGGAGGGGCAGTACGCCGTTCTGTACGACGAAACGCAGTGCCTGGGCGGGGGCGTGATCACGGGCGCATTCCGCAGGTAACAAGGAATTGGCGCGTACCATGTCGGCGATATACGCTGGTTTTCGGAAAAAAGGGGCGGCCATGTCCGTGGCGGACATGGCCGCCCCTTTTATGTTTTTCGTTGTTCCGGTATAAAAATGCATTCACATGGCAATAACTTCCGTGTTCTTTCGGGGGTTTATCATGAAAAAAGCAATTGTCATCTGTCTGCTGATCGCCGCGGTGGCGGGGATCGTGCTTGCGTTCGGCGGAGCGCAGGGGGCGGACGCGGGCGCTCCGGCGTCCTATCTGCGCGTACATATCCGCGCCAATTCCAACGATGAGGCCGATCAGACAGTCAAGTATCGGGTCCGCGACGGCGTGGTGGAATTTCTCACGCCGACGGTGGCGGAGTGCGGGACCAAGGAGGAGGCGATCGCCGCCGTCTCCGCCAAACTCGACGAAATCGAGCGCGTTGCCGAGCGCATTCTGGAGGAGAACGGCTATTTTTACGGAGCAAGGGCAAGGGTCTGCGAAGAGAGCTTTCCCACGCGCGTCTATGACGGCGCAACGCTGCCCGCGGGCGTGTACGACGCGCTGATTCTGGAACTCGGTTCGGGCAGGGGGGACAACTGGTGGTGCGTCGTCTATCCGCCGCTGTGTTTTACGGGCGGAAACGCGAACGTCGTCTACAAGAGCAAGATCGCAGAGATCATCCAAAAATTTTTCGGGTAAAAAACCCCGCCGCAGTTTTATGCGGCGGGGTTTTTGGGTATCGGGACCTATCCGAGAACGAGCGTGAGCGAACCGTTTTCCGCTTCAAACGTCAGTTCGTTTTGGGAAGTGTTATAGTCCGCGTCGGTTTCATCAAGCACAAAATTGATCGAAAAATCCTCGAGGCCTGCGATGTCCTGATAGCCCGCGCGGACGCTGTATCTGTGCCCGGGGACATATTGAAGGGTGACCGTAACATATCCGTCTTCATCGATCGGGTAATCTTCCGACCAGAAAGTCTGGTTTTGTCGGGCGTCGGTAGAAGGATCGTAATCGAGATCCACGAATTCAAAGAAGAATCGGTCGGCCTCGATGTTTTTGGGGACTTTGAACGTGATGTTCTCCTCCCAGGTGTCCACATGTTCAAGGGGCTCGGGTTCCGTGACTGTCACGGTGCAGGCGAGAACGGCCTGATCGCCGAAGGATTGCTTGTTGTTCACGATCAGCACGATCTTGGCGGTTCCCGCGTGGATTTTCGTCCGGTCGATGTGGATCTCAAGTCCGATCGTTCTGCTGGGATTCTGGGCGGAGACGGGTTCCGGTTCGTCTCCCAGCGCTTCGGCGGGGATCACGTCCTGATCGAGCGAGATAACGCGCGCTTCATATCCGAATAGGCCAAATGCTGCGGTCCCTGCCGGCTGCTTGGTCACGTCGGCGGTCAGGGTCGCATCGTCGGAATCGAAATACTGTTCTCCGTCATATCCGGCCTGCCAGATCTCGATCGCAGTCGGGTTGCCCTCGTTCCAGGAGAGGAAATTGTCCGTCTCGTTGTCGGGATAATAGGACGCGTCGACGGAGAGCCGAACGGGCTCTGCGGGCATGGTAAAGGAAT
Organism: Candidatus Gallimonas merdae; assembly: GCA_904419525.1. GTDB lineage: Bacteria > Bacillota > Clostridia > Christensenellales > Borkfalkiaceae > Gallimonas > Gallimonas merdae. Next base: position 67,986 of record CAJFRT010000009.1, on the reverse strand, counting down.
ATTTTCCCGCCGCATCCGCCGTGAGCTGTCTGTAGCCCGTCTCCGAGCCGTGGATCTCCACCCGGTCGAGAATGCTCTCCTCCGGGTGCGTGAGGGTGATGCCGAACGTCACCGTGTCACCTTCGTAGGCGCCTTCGGGCAGGTCGTTCACCGTGAATACGTCGGATGCGGACGGCGCCTGAATGGAGTACAGCGTTCCCTTATTCTCTCCGCCGTCGCCGCCGTCGTCCGTGCATGCGGCAAAGACGCCGACGGAAAGGCACAGGCCAAAACATGCCGCCAGAGCCGTCAGGAAAGACTTTGTTTTTTTGTTCATATGGTGCCTCCTTAGCGCCTTAATTGTATCACGCGGGGGGGGGTAAGTCAACGGAAAATTGTAAAAAAGTTTATCTTTCGGGAAAATGCTTCCGGAGGGGAAGCTCTTTTTTTGCATATTTTCCGCCAGATCGCACACCGTAAGCATAGGAGGACAGTATGAAAAAAGGTTTGATGGTCGGCGCGATGGCGTTCGCGCTCGTCGGAAGCGTAGCGGCGGGAACGACCGCGCTCGTTTCCGCGCAGGAGCCCACGGTCGCGGAATTTGCCGTTGCGCCTGCGGCGGTCCTGCGCCAGGGCAGCACGGGCGGCGAGGTCAAAGAAGTCCAGCGCCGTCTGAAAAATTGGGGGTATTATTCGGGTGCGGTGGACGGCATTTTCGGTTCCGGCACCAAAAAGGCAGTGATCCTGTTCCAGAAGAAGAACGGACTGACGGCGGACGGGATCGTCGGAAAGGCGACCTACAAGGCGCTGGGCATGAACGATTCCTACAACGCGCTGAACGGTTCGTCCGGTTCGTCCGGTTCGGGCGGCACGGGCGGCGTGAACGGCTATACGTCGTCCGACGTCTACCTCATGGCGAAGGCGATCTATGCCGAAGGCAGGGGAGAAAGTTACACGGGGCAGGTCGCGATCGGGGCGGTCATCATGAACCGCGTCAAGAGTCCGCAGTTCCCCAACACCATTTCGGGCGTGATCTACCAGAAGGGCGCGTTCACGGCAGTCGCCGACGGGCAGATCAATCTGGAACCCAACGACACCGCTTACCGCGCCGCCCGCGACGCCATGAACGGCTGGGATCCCACTTACGGGTGCCTGTATTACTACAATCCCGCCGTTGCGACCAGCTCGTGGATCTTCACCCGTCAGACGGTGACGGTGATCGGCAAGCACGTCTTTGCGATATAAGGAGGTCATGGAAAATATGGATAAGAAAATCGGAAGCAACGTATCGAGCGGCGCAGAGAAAGTAGAAACCGTGGAAAAAGGAAAAAAGACTGCCGCAAAAAAGCAGAGCGCGGCAAAAAGCGCCTCGGAAAAGGCGCGCGCGCAGGCGCAGGCGGCGGAACGCGAGGCCGCGGACGCAAGGTTCGAGGCGGCAAAGGCGCGCTCTGCCAAAAAAGAGGCCTCCCGCATGAAGGCGGCCGAGGAAAAGCAGAAAAAGATGCAGGAAAAGCTCGAAGCCAAGCAGAAGCGCCTGGAGGCCCGTGCGCAGGAAAAGAGCGAGCGCGCTCAGAAAAAAGCGGAAAAGGCGGCCCGGCACGAAATGCTCGCCGCGGAGAGCGCGGCCGACAAAAAGGCGCGTCTTGCGCGGGAAAAACGCGAACGTCTTGCCAAAAAGCAGCAGAGGGCGCAGGCAAAGGAAGAGGCTCTGCGCGAGAAGCAGGAAGCGCGCAAAAAGGCGCACGAAAAGCGCGCCGCTTCGCGCGGGAAAAAGCGCGACGGAAAGAAGCGCGCTCCGGGGATCGGCGGCTGGATCGCGGCCGTTTCCGTTCTGGGTGCGGCGTGTCTCGCGCTTGCCACCGTCGTCACGGTCGGCTCCTTCCGCATGAGCGACATGGCGATGCAGTCGGCAAACGGTTACCGGGCGACGCTCTATGAGCTGGTCTCCGTGTCCGAGGACATGGACGACAACTTTGCCAAGCTGCGCGTCTCTTCGGGTGCGGGCGAACAGCGCGCGCTGCTCACCGAGATCCTGGTCGATTCCGCTCTCATGGAGAGCGCGATCGAAAAGATCCCCGTGGACGCGGCGACGGGAACGGACATCTCTTCCTTTGTCAACCGCACGGGAATGTGCGCGCGTCACATGCTCCGAAAGCTCGCCTCCGGCGGGTCGCTCAGCGAACGGGAACAGCAGCTCATCGCCTATCTGTATGAGACGAACGCCAGACTGTGCGCCGAACTCAACGACCTTGCTCTACACACGCCCGCCGAAGAGCTTGCGGCCTTCTTTGAGGGCAAGGAGGGCGGCGTCGGGACCCGTTTCAGCGAGATCGGGCAGGGCGCAGTCAAAAAGCCCGAAGAGATCGGCGATGCGCCGTTTGCGGGCGAGGGCAACGTCGGCGACAACGCCATCATCGGTATTGCCGAAGTGAGTGCCGCCGATGCGGAGGAAAAGGTCCGCTCTTATTTCGAGGGCTATCACATCGCGGACGTCCGCATGACGGGCGAGACGATGGCGCGCGATTTCAAGGCATACAATTTTGTTCTGACGGACGAAAACGGTACGGAATTTTTTGCACAGGTCACCAAGAACGGCGGCAAGCTCGCGTTCTTCGACAGCTATGAAGTCTGCACGGACAAGAACTTCACGCTCGAGGGCTGCGATTCGCTTGCGCGCGAATATCTTGAAAAGCTGGGCTATATGGGGCTGACGCCCGTCTGGTTCTCCGATTCGGGGAACGTTGCAAGCATCACGTATGTGGCGGACATCGGCGGCGTGCGCGCCTATCCCGATTTGATCCGGGTGCGTGTATGCGAGGAAAAGGGGCGCGTGGTCGGCATGGACGCGCATGCGTATCTCGTCAATCACCACGGCAAGCGCGAAGTCGCGCCCTCTGTTTCGGAGCGCGAGGCGCGTGCAAAACTTGCCTCCGTACTCGAAGCGGAAACGGGCCGCCTTGCGCTCATTCCGCTCGGCGGAAGGGAAGTCCTCACCTATGAATTTGTGTGCAGTTATGGGGAAGAGCAGTATATCCTCTATCTCGATGCGCATACGGGCGAAGAGGTCCGCATCTTCCGCGTGCACGAGAGCGCACAGGGAAGCTATCTGAGCTGAAACCGCGGTCCGCGGCGAATCGTTCGCGGAACATGCGGAAAGGGCGGAAAATATTAAAAAGCCGGGCGTTGCCGCTCGGCTTTTTAATGAGAAAAAATATGGATTCGGATAGTCAGAACTTCATGCCCCCCAAGGACATTTTCATTATATTACGCAGATTTCGGAATGTCAAGTCTTTTTTGCAAATCAGCGACTTTTTTACGGGAAAAATTTTCAAAAACGGAGAAAACGTCCTTGCAAATTGTCTGATTTTGTCGTAAAATGAGGAAAAACAAAAAACGGAGAGGCAGATGTTCCACGTTGTACTTGTCGAACCGGAGATCCCGCAGAATGCGGGCAACATTGCGCGCACCTGCGCCGCAACGGGGTGCGTGCTGCACCTTGTCCGGCCGCTCGGGTTCGAGATCACGGACAGATATCTGAAGAGGGCGGGGCTGGATTACTGGCACCTTGTGGACGTGCGCGTGCATGACGATCTTGCGGCGTTCCTGGCGGCATATCCCGAAGCCCGCATGCACCTGTTCACGACAAAGGCGCGCAAAACGTATACGCAGGCGGACTTCCGCGAGGGAGATTTTCTGGTGTTCGGCAGGGAGACGCGCGGATTGGAGGAAGAGTTCCTGCTTGCGCACGCCGATGCGTGCGTCCGCATTCCCATGCGGGAGGAGGCGCGCTCATTGAATCTTTCCAACAGCGTTGCGATCGCAGTCTATGAGGGGCTCCGGCAGAACGACTTCGGCGGCCTGGAATGTGCGGGCAGTCTGCATCGCCTTCACTGGGAATGAAACGCGCCCTCGGCATCGTGCTGGCCGTGCTCGTCTTTGCCGGCTGGGCGGCGGCGATCGCCGCCCCCTTTCCCAAGGCCGTCGGCGCGGCGCAGACGTATGAATGCGTATGGGGATCGGGCACAACTTCGGAAAGTTACGCTTCGGCCTATGCCTCCCTTGCGGGGGCGGGCGGACAGGGCGTCGTTCTGGAGCGCGGCGGCGCATACGGCGTCATTGCTCCGTCTGCGGCCTACCGCGAGGCGTATGCCGTCCTGGAAGGGGACGATTTTGCGCAGCTGATGTCCGTCTCGGCGCAGGGCCTTACGCGCATCGAGCGCGCCGCCGTCTGGAAGACGTACTCCGCGCGCCTGTGGTATGCGGACGAATTTTTTACGTGGACGGGGGACGGCGTGGGCCGCACGGAGCTTTCCCGCCGGTTCGACGGGAGCGCGCTCACGGCATTTTCCGGCCTGCCGTCGCCCGAAACGCTCGCATGGCTGCAGACCGTCCGGCTGGAACTGCGCGGCGGGGCCTTTGTGTCGGCGGAAGACCTTGTCGGGACGGCGGTGGAGAGTATCGGCGTCCGTGCGCCCTATGCATTCTCGGACGGGGTCGTCACGCTGGACACGGCGGGCGGCCGCCGCATCGTGTGCGGGGTCCCCGCCGCCGGAACGCTCGTCCTGCCCGACGCGGACTATGCGGACGAGGGCGCCCTGCTCCCCTGCGGCCGGCTGACGGAACTCACCGTTCCGTTTGTCGGAAGCGCCAAGAAGGACACGGGAAGCGATTTTCACGGCGAACTGGCGTATCTGTTTTCAACGGGCACGCAGTACAGGGTGCCCGAATCCCTGAAAAAAGTGACGGTGACGGGCGGAACGCTGAGGGCGTTTGCATTCTATGCCTGTCCGGAACTGGAAGAGATCACGGCCTGCGGCGTTGCGGAGGAGGATATTTCCGCGCAGGCGTTTCTCGGGTGCGGGTCGCTGCGTCTGCTGCATTCGCCGCGGCGGGACGTGCGGCTCACGGGAACCTTTTCCGCCCGGGAACTGCCCTGCGGCTGCACGCTGTTCGAGCGCGATTGAAAGCCGCCGTTTTCGGGTATAATCACTTATCGGAAGATCACAAAGACCGGGGAGGGGGTACGCATGCTCAAAAAGCTGTTCAGCCGTTTTGCGTTTGTCGCGCTGGCGATCATTCTCGTTTTTACGCTCGACGTGCTCATCATCGTCGGACTCATCTGGCTGCTTGCGACATGGCTGATACAGACGTTCCCCGCGGCGGGGCCATGGATCTCGTTCGGCATGTCCGTGCTGAGCTGGATCATCGTCTTTATCACGGCGCTGCACGCCGCCAACCGCGACATGGTGCCCGAGACGAAGATCCCGTGGATTTTGTGCATCGTCATCTTCAACGTATTCGGCGTGGCGATCTATGCGGTGTTCTCATCGCACCGCCCGAACAAGCGGATGCAGAAAAAAGCGCTCATGCTGAGCGGCCGCGCGGCGCCCTTTGAAAAGTCCGACGTCGCGCCTGAGCGCTTTGCGCAGGAAGCGCACCGTTTTTCGGACGTCGGCGAGGCGCTGCTCGCGGTCAATCCGTCCGCCTGCATCTACGACGGGACGAAAACGGAGTATTTCCCCGCGGGGGAGGACTTCCGCGACCGCCTGCTGGCCGATCTCGAAAGGGCCGAAAAGTACATCTTCATGGAGTACTTCATCATCAAAAAAGGGGAGTTCTGGAATGCCGTGCTGGACGTGCTCGCGCGCAAAGTGCAGCAGGGCGTCGAGGTGCGGTTCATGTACGACGACATCGGCTGCATGGGGCGCGTGCACCTTGCGTATCACAGAAAGATCCGGAAGATGGGCATCAGGTGCGTCAAGTTCAACCCGTTCGTGCCCGTCGTGACCAATGTGCACAACAACCGCGATCACCGCAAGATCACCGTCATCGACGGCAAGATCGGCTACACGGGCGGGATCAATCTTGCGGACGAGTACGTGAACATCGATTCCCCGTTCGGGCACTGGAAGGATACCGCCGTGCGCCTTGAAGGCGAGGGCGTCAAGGGCCTGCTCCTGATGTTTCTCAAACTCTACAATCTTGCGACGCGGGGAGAGGGCGAGGACTTCGCGCCCTATATCCCGGAGACGTATGAACGGTTTGAGGGCGAGGGCTTTGTGCAGCCGTACGGCGGCGGGCCGCGGCCCGTCTATCCGCGCAGCGTATGCGAGGACGTGTACATCAACATCATCAACGCGGCGCGCGATTATCTGTGGATCATGACGCCCTATCTCATCATCGACTACCGTATGCGCGAGGCACTCATTCTTGCGGCGGAGCGCGGGGTGGACGTGCGCCTCGTCACGCCGCATATCCCCGATAAAAAGATCGCTTTCGCGCTCACCCGCTCCAACTATCTTGCGCTGATCCGCGGCGGGGTGAAGATCTATGAGTACACGCCCGGATTTGTCCACGCAAAGGGATTTCTGGCGGACGATAAGGTCGGCGTCGTCGGAACGGTCAACCTTGACTACCGTTCCTTTATCCACCACTACGAGAACGCCGTGCTTATGTACAGGACAAAGTCGCTCGTCTCCATGCGCGAGGATTTTGAAAAGACGTTCGCCGTTTCCCGCCGTCAGACGCCTGAGGACGCCAAAAAGAACGTCGTCTGGCGATGGGTGTGCGAGATCGCCAAACTGTTCGCGCCGCTCTTCTGACCCTTCCTTGCGGGGACGGGCGGGCATAAAAAGCGGGAAAACGTAACGCGCGGGCCGGAAATACCGGCCCGCGCGAATGTTATTGCCCGGAAAGGGGCGCGTCGAAGGGGACAAGAATGTGGTTTCCGCGGTCGGGCACCGTGATGCCCGGGAAACCGATCTCGTTCAGGGCGCGCACGACGATCTCTCTGCCGCGTCCGACCGCGTCCGCCCTGTGCGCGTCGGAGGCAAACGAGACCTTTCTTCCGCCGAGTGAAAAGTACCGCTCCAGGATATCCCTTCCCGGCAGGAAGTCGCCGGCTCCCCGCGCCGAGGAATTGACTTCGAGAATTTTTCCGCGCGCGATGATCCCGGAGAGGATCTCGTCCAGAAGGTCCGGATAGTCGGAAGCGTGCAGGATCTTGTCGGGATAGGGCGCATTGCGCGAGACGTATCCCAGATGCGCCACGATGTCGTAGGGATAGGGCGCGGAGAGGCTTTCAAGAACGGCCTCCAGATAGCCGCGGTAGGCCGTGTCGCGCGTCTTCCCCACAAAGGATTCGGGGAACCAGACGTCCGCGCCGTCCACGGTGTGCACGCTGTTCACCACAAAGTCGGGGGAAAACCGCCCGACCGTTTCCCGGTACATCGCCTGTGCCGCGGGGTTTTTGGAAAATCCGAACTCCCCGCCTACCAGCACGCGCATACGGCCGGCATAGGCTTTCTGCAGACGGCGCGCCTCGGAAAAGTATGCCTCGGCGTCGATCATGGGCACGGGTTTTCCGTGGACAAGAACGCCGTCCGCAAGATAGTCGTAGTCGAAGTGATCGGACACGCCGTAGAAGGCCGTGCCGAGGCCTGCCGCGCGGTCAAGCATCTGCGAAAGGGGAGACTCTCCGTCGGCGGAAAAGGCGCTGTGGGTATGAATGTCTGTGAGCTGCATACCCGCATTATAGCACGCTTTCCGGGGATTTGCAACCGTCAGAGCACGCGCCGCGCCGTCACAAAATATTTCTGTCTCGTTGCGGACATCTGTTCGATGACGGCATAGTCGCTCGCCGTGTGCAGGATATAGTTTTCGCCGAGGTAGAGCGCAACGTGTCCGATGCGCTCCACGCCCGTCTTGTCGTAGCGCTGCGCGTTGGTGTAGAACAGCAGGTCGCCGCGCGCAATGTTCTCCCACGTCACGGGAACCCCTTGTCTGACCTGCGTGCGCGTCGTCACGTCGAGCAGGATCCCCGCGCCCTGATAGAAGATATACTGCATGAGCGAGGAGCAGTCAAAGGCGCTCGTCGTGAAGTTTTTCAGAAAATTCCCCTTGCCGTCGTGCAGGCGCACCGCGCCGTAGACATAGGGCACGCCCAGAAGCTCCAGCCCTTCGGCGATCACGCGCTCCACCTCGTCGCTCGCCTTGTCCAGGTAGGCGACGGCGGTGTAGGCCTCCTTGGCGCTGACGTAGGCGGCGGTGCCGCGATAGCGCGTTTCGTACCAGTCTCCCGTTCTTCCGACCAGGTGCAGCATGTCGCCCGCGTTCACCTGTCCGAGCGTCGCGTAGCCCGTGCCCGCGCCCTTTCTCACGTTGAGTCCGTCCGTGCGGACGCGCACATACTGCGCCCGCAGGCTGACGGCGGGCACGTCCTCTTCCTCTTCTTCCGGAAGCGTGTCCCCGGGCGTCTCTTCGGGGCTCTCCTCCGGGACCCGATCTTCCTCCGGGGTCTCCGGGAGGACGGGCAGTTCGTTTTCCGGCGTCTCGGGAAGCCCGGGAAGCACGGGGGTTTCCATGGCCGTCTCGTCGTCCGTCTGCGGATTGCAGGCGGCGATCATGGGCGCCGCCGTCATCAGGACGGCCAGCGAGCAGGCAGCAGCGATCAGATGTTTTTTCATCACAATTTCCTTCCTTTTGTTTTTCTCTCGTGACTGCATTGTATCAGAAAAGAACAAACGTTGACAAGGAAAGTATACAGGTGACCTGCTGGAAGCAGAGGGAAGGAAAGGAAGGGACTTGACGGCGGGGCGGGGTTGTGGTACAATATGCGCGGGAGATCGTGCAATGGAAATGATGTTTGAAAGTTTTGACAAGAAGCAGATCGCCGTCCATGTCTGGGAGGCGGAACATTGCAGGGCCGTCGTGCAGATCGTGCACGGCATGACCGAACATGCCGCCCGGTATGAACCGTTTGCGCGCTTTCTGAACGGACACGGCTATACCGTGGCGGCGGACGACCACCGCGGACACGGAAACACGGACAAGGATACCCTTGGCTGGTGCGCGGGCGACATGTTTGCGGACACGGTGCGCGACGAGGCGGCGCTCACCGACTGTTTGCGGGCGAAGTACGGCGTGCCCGTCATTTTGTTCGGCTTTTCATACGGCTCCTTTCTCACGCAGAGCTGTCTCGGCCTCTTTCCGGAAAAGATCGCGGGCGCCGTCATTGCGGGCAGCAACTACAAAAAGGATTTCGAGGTATACCTCGGTTCCGCCGTCGCGTGGCTGGGCTGCGTCTTCTGCGGGGAGAAAAAGCCCGCAAAACTCATTGAAAAGCTCTCGTTCGGCGCCTATGCAAAGCGGTTCGAGGACGGCGAATGGCTGTCGGCGGACGCGGCCAACAACGCCGCCTATCACGGCGACCCCATGTGCGGGTTCACCTGCTCGTTCCGGTTCTATTCGGATTTCTTCCGCGGCCTGCGGCGTCTGTACACGAAAAAATATATTGCCGGGCTGAAGAAGGATCTGCCCGTGCTCCTCGTTTCGGGGGAGCAGGATCCCGTGGGGAATATGGGGAAGGGCGTCAGAAAGCTCGCCCGCTTTTACAGGGAGAAAGCGGGTATGCAGAACACAGAACTCGTGCTCTTTGAAAATTCCCGCCATGAATTTCTCAACGAGGAAAGGGACAGGGACAAAAAGTGGGGGACGGTCCTCAGCTTTTTTGACGGCCTGACGCGCTGAACGGCGCAGACGATTTGCGTTCCGTAAAAAAGCGCCCTGCGGCTCTTGCCGCAGGGCGCTTTTTGTTTTTGTTCAGTTGACGATCTTGGGATCGAGGTTGAGCGTGTACTGGGATCCGCCGCGGTCGTCGGGGAAGATGGTCGAGCCGGGCACGACGGGCAGCGTCAGCGGGTTGATGAGCGCGTCGGCGGTCAGGTTGGACACGGCCGCTCTCAGATAGGGGAACATCGTCTCCGTCGCGTTGATCGCAAAGAAGCGGCGGTCCTCGTCCGTCTCCATGTTCTGCACTTCAAACACGCCGACAAAGCGCGCCAGAAGGTTGAAGGGCTTGGGGGATTCCTCCGTGCTCTCGATCTTGCACTCAAGGATCACGATGTTGATCTTGGGATTTTCGTTCGCGTGGCGGATCTGCCGCGAGAACAGGGGCTTGATCTCGAACTTTGTGTCGGGCTTTGCCTTGATGGGGTTGACCTTGAAAGAGAGCTCTTCCGCGGTCAGCGCTTTCAGGGAATATTCGATCATGATTACACCTCTTTGAATTCGTCGTTTCCCTTATTTTACCATGCGGAAAGCGGATTGTCAACCCCCTTTTCGCGCCGCGTCGGCCCTGTCATGAAATTGATGAAAAAATCTGTATTATTTTTCGTCAAAACGCTTGCTTTTTCGGGGGAAAAGCATATAATACAGGCGAGAAAAAATCCGGTCAGCGCGCTCTGCGCCAAAGGTGCATCATGGACGAAACAAAAGGCATGAAGGATCTGACCAAGGGCAGTCCTTTCAAGCTCATTCTTTTTTTTGCGCTGCCCGTCTTTCTGGGCTGCGTGTTCCAGCAGCTCTACAACATGGCGGATACCATCATCGTGGGCAATACGGTCGGGCCCGAGGCATTCACGGGCGTCGGACTGACGGGCTCCATCGTCTTTCTGGTCGTCGGGTCGATGAACGGCCTGACGTCCGGGTTCTCCGTCAAAGTGGCGCAGGCTTTCGGCGCGGGGGAAGAAGACCGCGTGCGCCGCGCCGTGGGCATGAGCTATCTTCTGAGCATTCTCGTCGCCGCCGTCGTTACGGCGGTCGCCGTTCCGCTGACGGGGGTGCTGCTCGATCTCATGCAGACGCCCCCCGCATATTACGAGTACGCCTATTCCTATCTGTTCGTCATTTTCTGCGGGATTCCCGCGACCGTCTTTTACAACATCGTGGCGGGCATGCTCCGCGCGGTGGGGGATTCGAGGACGCCGCTCTACTTCCTCATTCTCTCCGCCCTGCTCAACGTCGGACTGGACTTTTTGTTTATCCTCGCCTTCCGGATGCATTATACGGGCGCGGCGGTCGCCACGGTGCTCTCGCAGCTCATTTCGGGCATCGGCTGCCTGATCTGCGCCCTGCACCGCTATCCCGTTCTCCGTCCGCGCAGATCGGATTTCAGGTGGGACTTCCGCCTTGCGGGCGGGCACCTTGCGCAGGGGCTTCCCATGGCGCTCCAGTTTTCGATCACCGCGATCGGCTGCATGGTGCAGCAGACGGCGCTCAACGGCCTCGATGCCGCGCTTCCGGGGGTGGTCACGGCGTACACGGCCGCGTCCAAGGTGGACGGGATCGCCACGCAGACGTTCGTCGCGCTCGGCACGGCCATGGCGACGTACACGGGGCAGAACTACGGCGCAAAGGAGTACGGACGCATCCGCAAGGGCGTGAAGGTCGGCATGCTCTATTGCCTTATAAGCTGTGCGCTCGCATTCGTCTTTGACGTGGCGCTCTGCGAACCGCTCATGCGCCTTTTCCTCAACACCGATTTAAGCGCCAACGTCGCCGAACATTATTCAGAGGTCATCGCCTACGGCCGGCAGTATCTGCTCTGGCAGTGTTCGTTTTATATCTTCCTCGGCGCGATCTACGTCTACCGCAACACGCTGCAGGGGATCGGCAGGAGCTTCATTACCACCTTTGCCGGAGTCACGGAGCTCGCGGGGCGCGTCGTCGCCTCCCTGCTGTTCGTCCGGTTCTGGGGGTTCACGGGGATCTGCGTCTCCAACCCCGCCGCATGGGTCGCGGCCGTTGCGTTCCTTGTCACGACGTACTGTCTGTGCATGCGCGGGGTCGGAAAGCAGGAAGAGACCGGCCGCGAGCCGCGCCGCAGACCGCATCTGCACCGCCGCGCGGTCGCAAAGGGCGAAAGGGTATCATAACAAAAGCGCTCCCGCCGGGGGCGCTTTTCCGATGTCCGCTCATCGGCCCCGGCGCGTAAAAAACGGGGGACGGCGTATACTGAACATATATGAATGAGTCCGCTGCACGGCGGCCGCGCCGTCTTTCGGCGACCGTCTTTTTGTTTTTTCTGTTTTCCTTTCTCGGCTGGGTCATGGAAAAAGCGTTCGTCTATGTCAGCGTGGGGGTGAATGCGGACAGGGGCTTTCTGACGCTGCCGTTCTGCACGGTGTACGGTACCGGCCTTGTGCTTGCGCGCGTGCTCCTCGGCGCGCCGCTCAAGGAGAAACGGTATCCTTGGAACTTGTTTCTGCTCGTCGGGTATATCCTGGCCGCAGCCCTCCTGTGCACGGCGGCGGAGCTGATCGTGGGAGTCACGTTTGAGCATGTCGTCGGCGTGCGGCTGTGGACGTACGCGGGCGCGCCGCACGCATTTCTCGATTACGTCTGTCTGCCCGTGAGCGCCGCGTGGGGGCTGCTTCTGCCCGTCGTCATGCAGGGCGTCTGGCTCCCGCTCGAGCGGCGGCTGGAGTGCGTGCGGGGCGCCTGGCTCCCCGCCGTCAACCTGGTGCTCGCGATCGCGCTGTCGGCGGATTTTCTGCTGTGTCTGCTGCTCTGAACACGGGCTTGCCGCGCAGCCACGTCTCGCGGACGCGGACGGAGCCGGTCTCCCGGAACGGATCGCCGTCCAGAATGAGGAAGTCCGCCCGTTTTCCCGCCTCTATGCGCCCCTTGCGGCTGTCCGCATACTGGACGGCCGCATGTTCGGTCAGGGCGCGCAGGGCGTCAAGGACGCCGATGCTCTGCGCGGAAAACCTCTCTCCCGCCGCCGTCCTGCGCAGGACGGCACAGGCCGCCGCTTCCAGCGGATCGGGCGGACAGACGGGCGTATCCTGGTGCAGGGTGAACGCAATGCCGCGTTCGAGCGCCGATCTCGCGGGGGAGATGCGCTCGGCGCGCTCTCTTCCCAGATTTTTCAGGTGGACGTCGCCCCAGTAACGGACGTGTGCGGGGAAAAAGGACGGCATCGCGCCCAGCGCCCTCATTCTGTCAAGCTGGTCGTCGCCCAGGATCTGGCCGTGGATCAGGACGGGCCGGATCGCGCAGCGTTCCCTGTCGGAGAGCCGTGCGAGCGCGTCGAGGAACATCTCCGCCGCGCCGTCTCCGTTGCAGTGGGCGAGCAGCTGCGCCCTTCTGTCCGCGGCGAAGCGGCAGGCGTCGCCGAGCTCCTGCATGGTCATGGTCGGCGCACCGTGTCCGCCTCCCGTGTACGGCTCGCGCAGGAAGGCCGTCTTCTGCTGAGGAGACCCGTCCAGAAAGATCTTCACGCCGGCAACCGAGAACCGCTCCGCTTCCGCAAAGCGCGCGCGGGCCTCGTCGTAGTCGGCGGGGGAGGGATAGGCGGCGACGTCCGCTAAAAGGGCGTTCTCCCGCAGGAGCATCTCGTAGACGGGAAACATTTCGCGGGAGAGGAATCCCTCCTGCGCCGTCGTCATGCCGTGGGCGAGGTAGTCCCTCTGCGCGCGCGAAAAGGCGTGCAAAATGTCCTTTTCTCCGGGCATGGGTACCCGCTTCGTCGCCGAAAGGTATGCCGTCTCCTCGAGCGGGCCGGCGGTGTCAGTCAGGCCGAGGAGCGCCCTTGCGGCGGCATTGAACAGCCCCGCATGGCCGGAACGCATCTGAATGTGAATGGGCCGCGGACAGGCGTCAAGGGGCTGCGCGGGCGGGAGCGTCTCCGCGTTTTTGATCGTGACGAGCGCGTCCGGGCCGAGGCCGCGTTCTTCGGATAAGGCCCGCGCGGCATCGATAAAATCCTGCGCCGTGCGGCACGCCGCGCCGTCCGCCTGCAGCAGGGAGAGCGCATAGGCGAGGAGATGCGAATGCGCGTCCGGGAAGGCGGGCAGGACGAACGCGCCGTTCAGATCTTCCGTCCTGTCAAAGGGAGGGGAGACGTGCGCGAAATGCTCGTGCTGTACGCAGAATTCCGTTCCGCCCGAAAGGGGGAGCCGGCAGTTTTCAAAAAGAGTTTTCATGCAGACAGTATGGCCGCTTCCGCCGCGCGGCAAACGGCAGAGCCCCTGTTTCGCGCAGAGTTGGCAAAAACTTTGCAATTCACTGTAAATTTTTCCCTGAAAGGCTTGAAATTTGGGCGCAAATGTTGTACAATGGAATTCGGCAATGATGAAATCAATCAGGAGGAATGGTATTCATGGCTAAAAAGTATTGTTACCTTTTTACCGAAGGTAATGCGAAGATGCGCGAGCTTCTCGGCGGCAAGGGCGCCAACCTTGCGGAGATGACGAACATCGGACTTCCCGTCCCCCAGGGCTTCACGATCTCGACGGAGGCCTGCACGCAGTACTATGAGGACGGACGGCAGATCAATCCCGAGATCCAGGCGGAGATCATGGAGTACATCGACAAGATGGAAAAGATCTGCGGCAAGAAGTTCGGCGACAAGGAGAACCCTCTGCTCGTCTCCGTGCGTTCGGGTGCACGCGCTTCCATGCCCGGCATGATGGACACGATCCTCAACCTCGGTCTCAATGAGGAAGTCGTGAAGACGCTGGCAAAGAAGTCCGGCAATCCCCGCTGGGCATATGACTGCTACAGAAGATTCATTCAGATGTTCTCCGACGTCGTCATGGAAGTCGGCAAGAAGTACTTTGAAAAGCTCATCGACGAGATGAAGGAAAAGAAGGGCGTCACGCAGGACGTCGAGCTGACGGCGGAGGACCTCAAGGAACTCGCCAACCAGTTCAAGGCGGAGTACAAAAAGCAGCTCGGCAAGGACTTCCCGTCCGATCCCAAGGAGCAGCTCTTTGAGGCGATCAAGGCGGTCTTCCGTTCGTGGGACAACCCCCGCGCGAACATCTACCGTATGGACCACGACATCCCCTACAGCTGGGGTACCGCGGTCAACGTGCAGATGATGGCGTTCGGCAACATGGGCGACAACTGCGGCACGGGCGTTGCGTTCACGCGCAATCCCGCCACGGGCGAAAAGGGCCTTATGGGCGAGTTCCTGACCAACGCGCAGGGCGAAGACGTCGTTGCAGGCGTGCGCACGCCCATGCCCATCGCTGAGATGGCGCGCATTTTCCCCAAGGTTTACGAGCAGTTCCAGGAAGTCTGCAAGATCCTTGAAAATCACTACCGCGACATGCAGGACATGGAGTTCACCGTCGAGAACGAGAAACTCTACATGCTCCAGACGCGTAACGGCAAGCGCACCGCTGCCGCCGCGATCAAGATCGCTTGCGACCTCATCGACGAGGGCATGATCACCGAGCAGGAAGCGCTGATGCAGATCGACGCGAAGTCCCTCGACATGCTGCTTCACCCGCAGTTCGACCCCAAGGCGCTGAAAGAAGCGGACAAGAAGAACGTCGTCGGCAAGGGGATCGCTGCGTCTCCCGGCGCGGCCGCAGGTTCCATCGTCTTCACGGCGGAGGACGCCGTCAAAGAGGGCAAGAAGGGCAAGAAAGTCGTCCTTGTCCGCCTCGAGACCTCTCCCGAGGATATCGAGGGCATGAAGTTCGCGCAGGGCATTTTGACGGTGCGCGGCGGACAGACTTCGCACGCGGCGGTCGTCGCGCGCGGCATGGGTACCTGCTGCGTCTCCGGCTGCGGCGATATCAAGATGGACGAGGAGAACAAGCAGTTCACCCTTGCGGGCAAAGTGTTCAAAGAGGGCGACGCGCTCTCCCTGGACGGCTCCACGGGCAACATCTATGACTGCCTGATCCCCACCGTTCCCGCCGATCCCAATTCCGGTTACTTCGGCAGGATCATGGAGCTTGCGGACAAGTATAAGGCGCTCGGCGTGAGAACGAACGCGGATACGCCCAAGGACGCAAAGCAGGCTGCCGCATTCGGCGCGCAGGGCATCGGCCTTTGCCGCACCGAGCACATGTTCTTCGATCCCGCAAGGATCGGCGCGTTCCGTGAAATGATCTGCTCGGATACGGTCGAAGAGCGCGAGGCTGCGCTCGCCAAGATCGAGCCGATGCAGCAGGCGGATTTCGAGGGCCTGTTCGAGGCGCTCGGCGGCTATCCCGTCACCATTCGTTTCCTCGATCCTCCGCTCCATGAGTTCGTTCCCACCGACGAAGCGGACATCAAGGCGCTTGCAAAGGCACAGGGCAAGACGGTCGCGCAGATCAAGCAGATCATCGCCGACCTGCACGAGTTCAACCCGATGATGGGTCACCGCGGCTGCCGTCTGACCGTTACCTATCCCGAGATCGCCGTCATGCAGACCAAGGCGATCATCAAGGCAGCGATCAACATCAAGAAGAAGCACCCCGACTGGAACATCGTTCCCGAGATCATGATCCCTCTGACGGGCGAATCCAAGGAGATGAAGTTCGTCAAGGATATCGTCGTCAAGACGGCGGACGAGGTCATCAAGGAAGCAAACGTCGAGCTCAAGTATGAGGTCGGCACGATGATCGAGATCCCGCGTGCGGCGCTCACGGCGGACGATATCGCCAAGGAAGCGGAGTTCTTCTGCTTCGGCACCAACGACCTGACGCAGATGACGTTCGGCTTCTCGCGCGACGACGCCGGCAAGTTCCTGCCCGCGTACTATGCGAACAAGATCTACGAATCCGATCCCTTCGCGCGTCTGGATACCGTCGGCGTCGGCAAGCTGATGAAGATGGCGGTCGAGCTTGGACGTCAGACCCGTCCCGAACTTCACTGCGGTATCTGCGGTGAGCACGGCGGCGATCCTTCCTCCATCGAGTTCTGTCACAACATCGGCCTGAACTACGTCTCCTGCTCGCCGTTCCGCGTCCCGATCGCGAGACTTGCCGCGGCGCAGGCAAACATCAGGAATCCTCGCAAGTAAGGAATACGAGCGGAAAAAGAGCGGTTTGCACAGGCAAACCGCTCTTTGACATCGCGAGACTTGCCGCGGCGCAGGCAAACATCAGGAATCCCCGCAAGTAATTGCGGAACATAAAAAGGGACCTGCACAGGGCAGGTTCCTTTTTTTAATTTTCAGAGTACCTGGCCAGAAAACGGTGCTCAAAAAGGGCAGTCGTATTGTAAATTTTTCGTTACATGTTGCGTATTTTTTTAACAAAAAAATTACAGATGCGTTACAACTTTGTGTAAATTTTCTGCCGGCCCGTATGCTATAATGGGGACGCTGTAAGAAAAAAGAAAAGGAGAAAAAACAATGCAGCAGAAAGGAAAAACTTCACTCGCACTTGCCCTGGCGATCGCATCCGTGCCGACGCTCACGGGCACACTCGCTGCACTTCCGCGGACGGCTTCCGCGGCGGAGCCTGCCGACGGTGCACCCGCCGTCTATGCAGACTGGAAATTCAACGCGTCTTCCGCGCAGGGTTCGGCGGAGGACAATACGCTTGTCATTTCCGATGCAAGCGGGAACGGCAACGATCTGGAACTGGTCGTTTCGGACAACGGCGCAAAGGCTTCGGACTTTCTGACCCTTGAAGAGAAGTCCATGACGGGCGCGCAGGACGCGGGCAGTATGAAATTCAGCGGACTGAAAGCCGATGACCAGGCTCAGCTTGACGAGCTCACGGGGGAAACGCGCGAAAACTACATTCTCAATGACCTTGAATACGCCTATCTGCGGACCAAGGACGGCGCGCCCATCAACACGCAGACGTTTGAGAACGGCTACACCATTGAAATCGTCTTCATGATGCCGGAAGATTACGATGCGTCCGATGCCTGGATGAACATTCTGGCCCGCGAAGGGAGCGGCGCACAGCTCGGATCGGGACAGTGGGATTACGAGGGACATCACGGCACCATGCAGGTAAATATCTCCAATTGCAAGGAGATCCAGTATATGACGCAGAACGCCGCGAACAGCAAGTATAACAGTACGCTGTGGGGGCTTTCCATGGATAACGGCGGTGCGTGGTATCACATCGCCATCACCTGCGACGGAAACGGCGATGCGCTCAAATGCTTTACCAATTCGGGCGAATCTTTCCGCAATTATACGGGCGGCGGCATGGACGGCATGTATGCGTCCGATGAGGATCCGGACGGCGGCAAATTCCGCATCGGCGCGGTTATCAGCGATGCGTCGTACAGATGGTGCGATTCTCAATTCGGGAACGACCTAGTCACCAAGCTTTTGCGGGGCAACATTCAGGAGATCCGCATCTCCGAGGGCGCGCTCGACGAAAGCGACTGGCTGTTCGATCCCAAGCCCTATGTCGGATCGTTCGGGAACAATCAGCCGTATGCGCTTAAAAACGAGGGCAACTACACCTTTGCCTATCTTCCCGATACGCAGAACACCATTAAATTTACGCCCGAAGTATCGGACGCCGCAACGTCGTGGATGATCGAAAACCGCGATGAGATCGGACTGAAAGGCGTCATGCACGTCGGCGACCTTGTGGAGAACTGGAACGCCGATGAACAGTGGCAGAACGCAGAGCAGGCGTTCCTGCCCCTTGCCGAAGCCGGTATCCCCACGACGTTCGTGCCGGGGAACCATGATTTCAGCGGTTCTGATCTGACCAGCTATCACAAATATTTCGGCGAAAACTCCGCATATGCCGCCGCTATGGCGGAAAACGGCAATACGGTCGTGTTCGAGCCGGCGGGGGAGGATACCCGCCAGGCCGCAAGCTATACTTTCGTTGAGGGCGGCAGCTATACATATCTGCTCATTCAGCTCATGTATGAACCCAACGATACGGAACTGGCATGGCTGGAAAAAGTGCTCAGCGCGTATCCCGGTTATCCTGCAATGATTACGTCGCACAACATTTTCTCGTGCAGTGCGGCGGAACCGGACGAATGCACCCTCAACGAACAGGGCGAGCGCATCTGGGAAGTGGCCAAAAAGCACGACAACGTGTTCATGCTGACGGGCGGGCACAATCACGGCTCCGGATTCATCGATCTGACGAACGATTTCGGGAATCCCGTCATCGGCATGCTTGTGGATTATCAGTTCAGCTATAACGGCGGAAACGCATGGTATCGTTTCATGGAAATGGACGAGACAGACAACAAGATCTATTTCTCGACCTTCTCGCCCTATGAGGCTTCGCGCGACGAGGCCGACAAAACGGGATATTTTGACCTGAACTTCATGACGGGCAGCGGCAACGAGAGAACGTACGACTTTGATTTCGATTCCCGTTTCTCGTTCCAGAGGACGGAAGCGCTCACGGTCTCCGCGCCGGCAAAGACCGTCTACAAGATCGGGGAAACGCTTGATCTTACGGGACTTTCCGTAATTTCCATCGCTCCCGCGATGGCGCGCGAAGTCAGGGGGTACACGGTATCCGAAGCGGATATGAGCACGGCGGGAATGAAGACGATCACTGTGTCCTACGGCGGGAAGAGCGCAAGTTTCAACATCTATGTGCAGCCTGAGGAAACGGCGGTGACACCGCCTTCGTCTGAAAACAACGCCGATGCCGGAGCTTCGGACGACGGCGAAGGCCTTACGGCAGGTGCGGCGCTCGGAATCGGAGCCGCGATCTCCGCGGTGCTCGCGGTCGGCGCGGCCGCCGTTGCGGTGCTGATCGTCAGGAAGAAGAGCTAAAGGACGGCCGATCGATCAAGGTGTCCGCACGGCAATGCCGTGCGGACATTTTTCATCTCCCTGTTTTTAGTAATTCTGTTGACGTTTTCAAAGAATTCTTGTATAATGAAAGTAACTTTTCAGATGAGGTGGGAATAATGGGATTGTTTGATAAACTCAAGGAAAATTTCTCCGAGTGGCTCGGCAAGGCCAAGGACGAAGCGGTCGAAAAGGTGGCGGACGCGGCGCGGGAAAAGGCGGAAGACGCCGTGGACGGAGCCATGGATCGCGCGCGGGAAAAGGCGGAAGAGCGCAGGGAAGAAAAAGAGAAGGCGGAAGCGGAGGAGCAGAAGGCAAGGGAGGAATCCCGCGTCTGCGAGAAATGCGGACGGAAAGCGGAACCTTCGGAAAAGTTCTGCCCCGATTGCGGCGGGAAGATCGTGGAGCGCCGGCGCGTATGCGTAAAGTGCGGACACGCCGCCAAGGAAGGCGAGAAGTTCTGTTCGCAGTGCGGCGGCGAGATCGTCGAAAAAACGGTTTGACGGACATCGGAACGCCAAAATTCCCGGCGTTTTGTCCGTATCGTTGCGATCGCGCGCTGTTTGTACCGTTTCCGGCAGGAGGTGGCGGAACGGCCGCAAAACCGGTCTGTCCCGGCCGGACCAGACAGCAACGGCGGAATCAAAAAAAACGTGCCCGACGCGAAAGCGTCGGGCACGTTTTTTGTTATCGTCACTCCGATGGATTCATCAGATCGCACAGCCGCACGAGCAGGTTGGAAACGGGGAAGGCGGCAAGCACGATGCAGACGATGTACAGGATCTGCGTCAGCGAAAGCTGCACCGTCGTCCAGCCCGTATAGACCAGTTCGCCGAGGAAGGGGACGGCGAGCACAAGAATGCTCACGCCCACAGAGACCGCGTAGATCGCGGCGCGCAGCAGGTTGAACGGCTTGAGGATCCTGGACAGCATGACCAGTCCGCCGAAAGAGACTGCCAGCACGAAGAGCGGGTTGATGAGCTGCATCTCCTCGCCCTTGACCGTGACGGCGATCTGCATGGTTCCGAATTCAGCCGGCGCGACCGTGACGCCCACATAGACGGCAAGCACGCACAGGATCAATGTGACGGCGCCCGGAATAGATCGCGACAGGACGTATGGGATAAATTTCCCTTTGACGCGTTCGCCGTTCGGCTGCAGGGCAAGCACGACGGAGGGGAGCGCGGTGACGAGCGTCTCGAACAGCAGCATGTTGTTCGTCGTAAAGAAATACTGCGAACCGAGGATAAAGCAGAATGCCGCCAGAAGCACGGTGAAAAGCGTCTTCATGATGTAGAGTGCCGCGCTCGATTTGATGTTGTTGATGACCCGTCTGCCCTCGTAGACGACGTTGGGCAGGTTCAGGAAGTTGTTGTCCATCAGCACAAGGTGTGAGACGTTGCGCGCCGCCTCGCTGCCCGAGGCGACGGATACGGCACAGTCGGCCTCTTTGAGCGCGAGGATATCGTTCACGCCGTCTCCCGTCATGGCGACGGTGTTTCCCTGTTTTTTGATGGTGCGCACCAGGATCGCCTTCTGTTCGGGGGTGACGCGTCCGAACACGGTGTACTGATTGGCGACGTTTTCCACCTCGATGTCGGTCAGGCCGTCGAGGGAGATGTACTGCCCGGCGTTTTTCACGCCCACGCGGCGCGCCACTTCGGACACGGTCACGGGGTTGTCGCCGGAGATGATCTTGATCTCCACATCGTTTTCGCGGAACCATTTGATGGTGTCGATCGCGTCCGAGCGGATGTTATCCGCAAGGGTGATGATCGCCGCGGGGCGGAAGAGCGAGGGGAGCCGTCCGCCCGAAATGGGGCTGGGGGAGTAGGCCAGCAGCAGGACGCGCATGCCTGCCGCGGCGTACTGTTTGACGATCTTGTCGATCTTGGGCGGCATGGGGCGCAGGACAAATTCGGGCGCACCCATCGCGAACGTGCCCGTCTCGCCGAACGTGACGGCGGAGAGCTTGCGCTTGCTGGAAAAGGGAATGGTCGCCGTCGCGCGCAGGGCATTGGAGTGCCCGAACCGGTTGTAGAGCGCAATGGAAGTCTGGTTGTTGTCCTCAAGAGCAAAGAGCATGCTGCCCATGACCTCTTCCAACGTGTAGTCCACAAAGTTGTTTAAGATCATGCAGTCGTTCACGGTCATGCGGCCGTCCGTGATCGTGCCCGTCTTGTCAAGGCACAGCACGTTGACGCGCGCAAGCATTTCAAGCGAATACAGATCCTGTACGAGCGTCTGTTTTTTGGCAAGGCGCATGACGCCGATCGCCATGGCAAAGGAGGTCAGAAGCAGCAGTCCCGAGGGGATCATGCCGATGATCACGGCGCCCGTAAACTGAATGGTCAGGCTCATGTCCGCGCCCGTCGCCTGCCAGTTGATCCAGAACATCGCCGCGGCCACAAAGGGGATGAGCACGCCGATGACGCGGATAAACAGGCGAATGGAGTTCATGATCTCCGAACGCGGCTTTTTATATTTTTTGGCCTTGGAGGTCAGGGAATTGAGGTAGGTCGCTTTGCCCACCTTGTCGGCGCGCACGCGGCAGCTGCCGCTCGCCACGTAGGAGCCCGCGTACAGCGTCTCGCCCGCCGCCTTCTTGACGGGGACCGATTCGCCCGTCAGAAGCGATTCGTTGATCTCCACATTGCCGTCGAGCAGAATGCAGTCGGCCGGGATCTGCTGTCCGGCCTCAAGAAGAATGATATCGTCGAGGACGATGTCCCGCACTCCGATCTCCTGTTTTACGCCGTCGCGCATGACCTTGGCGGTCGCCGATATGAGCACGGAGAGCTTGTCGATCTGCTTTTTGGCCAGGATCTCCTGCACGATCCCGATGAGCAGGTTCGCCGCGAAGATGGCAACGAACAGGAACTGCGACACGGGTGCGCCCGCATAGACGAGTGCGAGCGCCACGATCAGGCACAGCAGGTTGAAGAACGTGCAGATGTTCCCCACGAAGATGCTCGTGTAGGATTTGGAGTACTTTTTATTGACGTCGTTGAATAAAAACTGCGAAAAGCGCAGTTCCACCTGCTCGGAGGTGAGCCCCTTTTCGGGCGACGGCTCAAAGCGTTCCACCTCTTCGGCGGCGGGGATATGTTTTGCGCGGCGGAATTCCTTCATGAGCCGCTTTCTTTCGGCCTGCTCTTTCTGCACCGCGCCGCCGCCTGTCACGCGCTCGGAAAAGCGTTTCTCTTTTTCCTGCTCTTCCTGCTCGTCCTGCGGCTCTTCGGCGAACTGCCGGGCGTCCTGCTTGTTCAATGTACGTTCCCCCGTCGGGTAGTATTTTCTCTATTATACACCGTATGCGCGCAAATGTCAAAAATAACGCAAAGAGTTTCGCTTTTTTTCGCACTGCCGCACGGGGACGGTTGCAATTCGGTGAAAAAGAGTGTATAATTGAAAAAAACGCAAGAGGCAGATATGATTGACATTGCGATCCTTCGCGCCGACCCCGACCGCGTGCGCGAAAATCTGAAAAAGAAATTCCAGGAAAACAAACTTCCGCTCGTGGACGAAGCGCTTGCCCTCGACGAAAAGCGCCGCGCGCTTCAGACGGAGGGGGACGCTCTGCGCGCCGCGCGGAACGCGCTCTCCAAGCAGATCGGCATGCTCATGCGCGAGAAAAAGACGCAGGAAGCGGAGGCCGTCAAGGCGCAGGTGAATGCGGACGCGGCGCGCCTTGCGGATATCGAGACGGAGGCGGAGGAGGCCGGGGCGCGCCTGAAAGCCATCATGATGCGCCTGCCCAACTTCATTTCCGCGGATACGCCCATCGGCAGGAACGACACGGAAAACGTCGAACGCGAGCGCTTTCTCGAGCCCAAAGTGCCCGATTTTGAGGTCCCGTACCATGTGGACATTCTCGAACGGCTGGGGGCGATCGACCTGGACAGCGCCCGCCGCACGAGCGGACAGGGCTTTTACTATCTCATCGGCGATGTGGCAAGGCTGCATTCCGCGGTGCTCGCCTATGCGCGCGATTTCATGATCGGCAAGGGGTTCACCTACTGCATTCCGCCCTTCATGATCCGTTCGGACGTGGTGTCCGGCGTCATGAGCTTCGAGGAAATGGAGGGCATGATGTACAAGATCGAGGGCGAGGACCTCTACCTGATCGGCACCAGCGAACACTCCATGATCGGCCGCTTCATGAACACGACGATCCCCGCCGAAAAGCTGCCGCTGACGCTCACCAGCTATTCCCCCTGTTTCCGCAAGGAAAAGGGCGCGCACGGGCTGGAGGAGCGCGGCATCTACCGCATCCACCAGTTTGAAAAGCAGGAGATGATCGTCGTCTGCAAGCCCGAGGAAAGCGAGATGTGGTACGACAGGATGTGGCACTACACGGTCGAGCTGTTCGTCTCGATGGGGATCCCCGTCCGCACGCTGGAGTGCTGCTCGGGCGATCTGGCCGATCTCAAATACAGGAGCGTGGACGTGGAGGCCTGGAGCCCCCGCCAGAAAAAGTATTTCGAGGTGGGCTCCTGTTCCAACCTGACGGACGCGCAGGCGAGGCGCCTCGGCATCCGCTACAAGACGGAAAAGGGTTCGAGTTTTGCGCATACGCTCAACAACACGGTGGTCGCGCCGCCCCGTATGCTCATCGCGTTTCTTGAAAATCACCTCCATGCGGACGGCAGCGTGGACATTCCCGAAGTCCTGCGTCCGTACATGGGCGGAACGGAGAAGCTCGTTCCCCGTTCATGAAGTACGTCTTTTTCGACATCGAATGCGCCTGCGTCTACAAGAGCGTCGCCAAGATCTGTGCGTTCGGCTATGTCCTCACCGATGAAAATTTCAACGTTCTGGAACGCGAGGATATCCTCCTCAACCCCAAGGGGAAATTTCATCTGACCGACCGCAAGGGCCGGGAAGGGCTGGTGCTTCCCTATGTCTATGAGGATTTCAAAAAGTATCCGCTCTTTCCCGCGGCGTATGACCGCATCAAGGCGCTTTTGGAGAATAAGGAGCACATCGTGCTGGGACACGCGACGCTCAACGACGTCAACTATCTCAACCTGGAGACCCGCCGCTACAAACTTCCCTCGCTGAAGTTCCGCTACTACGACACGCAGTTCTTTTATATGAACGTCAAAAAGGACTTCTCCCGTCAGCTCGGGCTCGGGGCAATGGCGGAGGAGCTCGGCGTCGAATTCACGCCCCACCGCGCCGTGGACGACGCCTACGCGACCATGCGCGTTTGCGAGGCGCTGATCCGGCGGGAGAACGCGGACACGGTCCCCGCCTTTGTCGAGCGCTACCATATCCGCGCGGGGCAGATCGCGGGCTATAAGATCACGCCGCTCGCTTCGCAGGGCCTCAGAAGCTACCTCGCCGAACGCGACGAGGAGCGCGAAAAGCGGGCAAAGGCGCACGACGAATTTTATCGTTACGTCAACAAGTACATGCACCGCCGCAGCAAGGGCGGATCGCTCGAGGGCAAAGTGTTCTGTTTTTCCAAAGAGGTGGAAGAAGAGGTGCCCATGTCCGTGCATCTCGTCGCCGCGATCTTTGCTTCCGGGGGAAAATATACTTCGCATCCCGCCGAGTGCAACGTCTATATCGCGCGCGGACAGGGCGGTGTGCGCTACCAGAACGCAATGGGCGCCGGAGCGGCGTTTGTGCCGCTGGAACGGCTTGAAAGCGCGCTGCTGAACGTATGAATCTTCCCGAAGAATTTCTGAAAAGAATGCGCAAAAGGCTGGGCACGGCGTACCCTGCCTTTTTGCATAGTTACGGCGAACCGCCCGTGAAAGGGGTGCGCGCCAACGTGCTGAAACTGTCGGCGGACAGCTTCCGCACCCTCGTGCCCTTTGCGCAGGAGCCCGTCCCGTGGGAGGAAAACGGCTTTTATACGGACGAGGAGCGGCCCGGACACGCTCCGGCGCATCACGCAGGGCTCTTCTATGTGCAGGAGCCTTCCGCCATGTGCGCCGCGCCCATGCTCGGGGCGCGGCCGGGGGAACGGGTGCTCGATCTGTGCGCCGCGCCGGGCGGAAAGACCACGCAGCTCGCTGCGGCCATGCGCGGGGAGGGCGTTCTGATCGCCAATGAATATGTCTATGACCGGGCGCGGATCCTTTCGCAGAACGTCGAGCGCCTGGGGGTGAAAAACTGTGCGGTCGTCAGCGCGGACACCCGTATGCTTGCGGACCGGTTTCCCGCCTGGTTTGACAGGATCCTGGTCGATGCGCCCTGTTCGGGCGAGGGTATGTTCCGCAAGGAGCCCGCGGCGGTCGGCGAATGGAGCCCCGAAAATGTGGAGCGGTGCGTGGCGCGCCAGAGCGCGATCCTGGACGACGCCGCACAGATGCTTGCGGGCGGCGGAACGCTCGTGTACTCCACCTGTACGTTCGAGGAGGGGGAGAACGAGGAGCAGATCGCCCGTTTCCTTGCCCGCCACCCCGATTTCACGCTGGAAGAAGAGCGGCTGCTCCTCCCGCACGAAGTGCGCGGCGAAGGGCACTTTGCCGCGCGGCTGACCAGGCGCGGCGGGCCCCGTCAGGGCGCGCCGGACTTTCCTGTAAGGCGCAATGCGGCGGCGGAGCGGGCATATGCGGAGTTTGCCGCGGACTTCTTCGTGCGGCCGCCCGCCGGGCGCATGACGACGCTTGCGGACGGCAGAATGTTCCTGCTGCCCGAAGGACTTCCCGCGCTTCCCGGAAGCGTGCTCCGCGCCGGGACGGAGCTCGGAAAGTTTGACGGAAAGCGGTTTGTTCCCGCCCATGCCCTTGTGATGTGCGCGGCGGCGGAGAACGTGCGCCGCACGGCGGAACTCGGCGATGCGGACTGCACCCGCTGGCTGCGCGGCGAGACGCTGCCTTACGGCGGGCCCGCCGGTTGGTGCGCCGTGCTCTGGAGGGGATATCCCGTATCGCTCGGAAAGGCATCGGGCGGGATCCTCAAAAATCACTATCCCAAGGGCCTGCGGGAGAGGCCGCAGTAAAATATGATAAAAACCGCCGGGGTCTGCACGAACAGGCAGACCCCGGCGGTTTGTTGTTCAGGATTCGTCCGGCGGTTCGGGCCGTGCCGGGACGGGTTCGCGTTCATCGGAAGGGAGTTCCTCGGCCGGCAGGATCTCTTCTGCCCCGGCCGTTTTTTCGGGAAGCAGATCTGTTTCCGCCTCTTTCAGCTCTGCCGCGGGCGGAAGTTCTACTTCGTTGAGCCCGTCCGGCAGGGCGTCATACTCTGCCTGCGCGGCGGCCTGCTCCTGGGCGGCGAGGTAGGGGCGGTTGACCTTTGCCGCCAGAATGAACACGGCGATCCCCGCCGCAAACAGGCAGACAATGGGAATGGCGCCCAGGTTGACGGAGTTCGTCGCCTGGGTCACGGCGCCCACGACAAGCGTCCCCAGGAACGCCGCGCCCTTGCCGAAGATATCGAGAATGCCGAACAGACAGCCCGACTGATCGGCCGGAATGATCTTTGCAAAGTAGGAGCGCGAGAGCGCCTGCACGCCGCCCTGGAACAGTCCGACCGCACAGGCGAGCAGCCAGAACTGCCAGACCTGCGTCATGAACACGGCGAACAGCCCCACGCCCGTGTAGGCGACGATGCACACAAGGATCAGCACATCGTTGCGCACTTTTTTCGTCAGTTTTCCGAACACGATGGCGGCAGGGAAGGCGATCACCTGCGTCAGGAGCAGCGCCAGCAGCAGATTGGTCGTATCGAATCCGAGCGCCGTTCCGAAGGAAGTTGCCATGTCGATGATGGTATATACGCCGTCGATGTAGAGGAAGAATGCGATGAGGAAGAGAATGATCCCCTTCTTGTTGGGAATTTCCGATTTTTTAGAGAATACGGAGAACAGCCGCTTGAAGTTGTCCCGCACGGCGTGCGCCGTCCGCGGAACGAAATGCGTCTGACGGTAGTTTTTGACGAGCGGGAGCGTGAAGCCCAGCCACCAGAGCGCGTTGATGGCGAGCGCGATGGGAATGGAAGCGGAGTAGGGCAGATCGGTCAGAAGGACAACGGCGATGCTGATCAGAAAGGGAATGCAGCTGCCGATGTAGCCGAAGGCATAGCCCTTGGAGGAGACGTCGTCCGCGCGTCCCGCCGTCGTCACGTCCACGAGCATGGCGTCGTAAAAGACGAGGCTGGCCGAATAAAAGATCTTGGTCAGGATAAAGACGATGAGAAAGACCAGCCACGGCATGGGGATCCCCAGCGCCGCACAGCCGATGACGCCCGCGACCGCAAAGAAAAAGAAGATGGGCCGCTTATAGCCCGAAAAGTCGCTGAACGTCCCGAGCGTCGGGCCAAGGAGCGCAACGCACAGCGTGACGATGCTTGCGGCATACCCCCAGTAGGCGGTCGCCGTCGTCTCGTCCACGCCGCCCTGCCCCGCAAGGTAGTTGAAGTAGATGGGCATGATGGTGCTGATGAGCAGCGTGAACGCCGAATTGCCCACGTCGTATAAGATCCAGCTCCATTCGAGCTTTCTCGCGGGCGACAGTTTTTTCATATCCGTTCCTCCGATTCATAGTTGGATGAAAATCGTTCGTCCGGCCGTCCTTCCCCCGCAAGGAAAGAACGGTAGTTTTCCAGCAGTTCCTCCGCCTTTTGCAGTGCCCGCTCATAGCAGGCGGCAAGCGCGGCGTTTCCTTCCGCGCACTCGGGCCTGTCCCGCTCCGGCACGATCATGTCAATGACCGATCTGCTCCCCGCGATGCGCAGACATGCGTGCAGGAGTCCGCGCCTGAAGGCATTCGGCGCGCGCAGCAACCGGCTGCTGCGCACCATGGAGCGGATCGCGGTCCTTGCCTGCCGCTCCGTCACGCCGCAGTAGGCGGCGACGGCGGAGACCGTTTCGGCAGTGGCGTGCAGGTGGGCGGCCACGTCCGTTTTCAGGGGATCGCGTCCGTCGCGCAGCATCATCGCCCGCTCAAACGCCGCTTCCACAGCCGTGTGCGAAAGGCGGTGCCTTTGCATCTGCAGGGCAACTTCGGGGTGGCAGACGCTGTCCAGGGCGAAGTGGCATACAAACCCATAGAGATAGGCGCGGTCCGCGGCCCGTCCGCCGCGCTGCAGGAAGATCGCGCGTGCTCCTTCAAAAAAGTCCGCGGCGCGCGCTTCGTGGAGCGCCTCCCCGTGGCGGCTGACGGCGTTCTTTTTCAGGGGATGAAAATAGAACAGCGTATCCGGGCCGTGCAGGCCGACGGAAAAACAGTCGGCGTGTTCAAATATTTCCTGGAACCGCCCGCGCGGAAGGATCGCTTTGAGATCTTCCCCGAACGCGCGGTGCGCATAGATGGCAGGCATATCGTCTCCTTGCGTATGTACCTATCCATTATAAAACATACGCGGCGAAAAATCCTCATAAATTTGTAAAAAAGTTGTAAAAAATCTGTCCAGTGCAAAATTTTTTCAGAGCCGGCATAAAAAGAAACCCGGACGGCCGTCCGGGTTTCTTTTTATGCCGAATGTTATTCGTTGTAAGGATCGTTCTCGTCCTTCGGCGGTTCGGGCTTTTCGGCGGGAGCTTCCTGCTCCGTCTTCCTGGGCCTTACGCGCTTATCCTTTGCGGGTTTGATCTTGGTGTGCTTGCCGGCTTTCTTGTGCACGCGGCGCACGATGATCGCAACGATCGCAAATACGAGGGCGAATGCCAGGACGCCGGAGGAAACGATCAGCCAGACGTTGGTGTCGCCCGTCGTCGTGTCGTCTTCGTCCGTCGTCGTGTCGTCGTCCGAAGTCAGATCGTCCGCCGTGACGGTCACGTCCGTCGTCGCATAGTCGAGGAAGAGCGTCTCCTCGCCGTCGTCCGAGTAGCGCAGCCAGGCAAGACCTTCCGAATAGGACGACTGGGTGTAGGAACCGTAGGGGTTGCCGAGCTGTTCTTCGTCCGTCGTCTCGTCGTAGCGCAGGTAGTCCTTTGCGTCGTAGAAGGTGTAGGTGTAGTAGAGCGCAAGGGTATCGGGAAGGTTTTCGTCCGTGCCGATGCCCGCTTCGCGCTTGAGGGTATCTTCCGCTTCGGAGAGGAGAGTCGAATAATTTTCGGAAGCGTCCGTCGAGGTGTAGTCGTCAAAGAACACATATCCGCCCGCAGGGATCATATCCGTTCCGGGGGTGACCGATCCGTCGTTGTTCACCGTGTAGTCGCGCGAACCTGCCCACACTTCCAGGCGGTAGTCCTTTGCGGTGTTGCCCGTGTGCACGTAGAACGTGACGGTCGTCCATCTGTCCGCATTCTCCGCCGTACCCTCAAGGGTGATGACGCTCTCATAATTTTCGGCGTTCAGAGCGGTGTAGTTGTAGCGGACATAGTTCTCGTCGTTCTTTTGCTCTTCGGTGAGCGAGTCGTAGATGTCGTGCACTTCCCGGGAATACTCAAACTCGCCGCGTCTGACCTCGTTGCGGTAAGCATAGTATTTTCCGTCGTGCGCGTAGAACGCGATCGTCGTGTTGCCGTCGGCATCCACGGCCAGCAGGTCGCCCGTCACTTCGTCCGCCGTGTAGTTCTTCAGGTTTGCGTAATACAGGCCGTCGTTTGCCCCCGCCTTGGTGTAAAGGCCGTTGTCCTCAAGGTAGAACAGGACGTCGGTGCGGGAGTTGAAGCCGTCCGCCGAAGGATCGCCGTGCACGATGTTGCCGTTGTCGTCGTACCAGAACGTGACGGAGGGAAGGGTAGGGGTGAGCGGGTCGTTGTAGCCCTTCTTGACGTCGGACGTGTCGATGAGGTAGATGGTTGCCTTCGCGCCGGCGGAGAGCTTCACGCGCAGCGAGATGCGCTGATAGGAGTCCGCGGCCACCGTGAACGAATCGGACAGGAAGCCGTAGGAATTGACGGGATTCGTCGAGGTGTTGAGAATGACCAGCGGCTGATTGGCCACGCGCGAGGAAGCCCGCGTTCCGTCCGCATTGTAGTCGCCGAAGATGTTCGACCACCATGCTTCGTCCGTTGCGGCGGTGCCGATGCCGGACGCGATCGTGTCAAGGGAGGATGCCCATGCGGACGTGTCTGCATTGTATGCCTGCGCGTATTTTGCGTTGAGCAGGCCCGTGTACAGCCCGTATGTGGTCGGGTCGGCATTTTCCACGCCGCCCGTCACGATGGACTTGCTGGCATTGGGCACGCCCCTGAAGTTTGCGGGAACGGCAAGCGTGTTGCGGATATCCCTGTCGCTGTTGACGCCCGCCTGGTCGAATGCGGAGTCGTTGTCCACCGAACCCGTCAGGGAAACTTTCTGCGCATAGGTGCCCGCAGAGGCATAGTCGATATATTTTGCTTCGACGTTCAGCACTTCGATGTTTGCGAACGCCGCATAGCCGTCGTCATAGGCGCTCTGCTCCGCGCTCGCCACGTCGGTGGGGCCGTAGGAGAATTCAAGGTGGAAGGCCTTTTCGCTGTCCGTCTCATTGGAGATGAAGAAGAAGCACCGCACCCAGCCGTTGTAGATATCCTTCGTGTTGTCGTCGATGTCCACGGTGTCCGCCGTCGTGGAATCGAACGCCTCGATCTGCGTGCGGTTTTCGCCGTCCACAAGGGTCGCGGAGGCACCCGTGCCGCCGATCTTGCTCGTCTTGACCCAGAAGGACACGATCATGTGATGATCGACGTCGAGCTTGTATTCATCCGAGGTTGCCGTATAGGGCGCGCTGCTCACGGACATGAGCATGACGACGGAAGCGGCGTCATAGCTGCCGTCGAACAGAAATCCGTCCGCAAAGTCGTTGTCGTAGATGTTTTTGAGGTACCGGTTGCCCGCAGCGGCGGTCGCAAGGCCTCCGATCGTGGTCACCTGTGCGTAGTCGTCCGGATAGGTCCCATTGTACACGACGTTGGACTTTCCGCCGTCGGGATCCTTGGTGATCGCCACGGGATCCTGCGCGAAGCCGACGGCGTCCGCCGTGCCGAGGTCTGCGTCAAGGTCGATCTTGACGGCCGAATAAGTCTTGCCCTCGAAGCGTCTTGCGTCCGCATCGGAGTTGAGGTCGCACGATGCGACCGTCGTTCCGGTCTGCACGTCGTCGAAGTCGGCGGAGGGGAGGACCTCGCAGGTCACGTCGTCAAAGAACGCAAAGCCGTTCACGTAGTACAGACGGTTGTCCGAGGAACCCTGTCCGAGCCCGAGCACGATGGTGAACGTGGAGGAAGCGTAGGAGTTGGCGCGCACGTAGACCGTGTATTCCTTCCATTCGCCCTTCGTGTTGATGTTTTCAAGATAGACGGGATCGAGCGTGGTGCCGCCGACGGTCTGATTGACGCGGATATACGCGCCGCCGTTGCCCAGCACATCAGTCGATTCGTTTTCGGCATAGTATTGTTTGAGGTCGTTCGTCCTGACCCAAACGGAGACCTTTGCCGACGTGCCGGCGTCCAGCGTGATGCTCGTGGAAGAGGTGTAATACTGCCCCGTGCCGAGCACGTTGTCCGACGTGCGGTGGTTGTGGATCATCAGGACGCCCGTCTCGTCCTCCGCCGCACCCGTGCGGGGAGCGGGCGCCTCGCTGATCTCGGAAAGGAATTCCACGTCGTTGTAGTCGATGGAATAGGTGTAGTCGTCAAAGAGCTGCGCCGCCTCCGAATCGGAATCAAGGTCGTCGATCTCCTCCTCGAAGTCATTGTAGAATTTCAGACGGTCGTAAGCGGTCACCTCGTCGTCGTTCCAGTGTGCAACGGCGTCCTCGACGGAGGTCAGCTCCCTTCCGGACGTGGACAGATAGTTCCATTCCGTGGTGTCGATGAGTCCGGACGATGAATCGGACGTGGGGGAACCGGACGTGAACGACCAGCTGTCGGGCGAGCTGATGAGGTCGAGCTTTTCCTTTCTGTCCTCGACGTCCATCTCCGAATAGAACTCAAAATTGCCGTTGCGGATCTTCTGGGTATCCGTCTGGGAGGTGGTCGTCTCCTCCTCGTCGTCCGTCGTATCATCGGCGGGGGCGCAGGCGGCGAGAGCGCTCAGCGTAAGCGTCGCCGAGAGCGCGAGCGTGAGCGCCGCAAGCGAGCGGCGTCTGAATTTCTGCTTGGGATCGTTAGCCATAGGTCTTCCTTTTTCCGTCGGGACGCGGACGCCCCGTACTTGTCGTTTCTCGGGTATCCCTGCTTTGGGATACTTCTCTATTTTAATATAAAACGCGTCCGGACGCAAGCAATTCCGCGTGAAAATCGTTATGAAATCGTGCGAAAGAGAAAAAATTTCCCGCAAACGCGCAAACTGCGGGAAAACAGAAGGAGGGAAAAACCAATGGCGGCACAGGGAAAGAGGGGCTTTTTTGCAAGACTCGCGGGCGGCGGTGCGGTGGGCGCGGCAAACGGGGTCTTTGGCGGAGGGGGCGGCATGATCGCCGTCCCGCTGCTGGAGCGCATTGACAAAAGGGGCACGGCCGCGGCGCACGCCACGGCGATCGCGTGTATCCTGCCCGCCTCGTTCGTGAGCGCCCTCGTCTATATCCTTGCGGGGCTCGTGCCGTGGCAGACGCTCCTGCCCGTCGCGCTCGGCGTGTTGCCGGGCGGATTTTTCGGGGCCAGACTTCTGCCGCTGCTCCCCCCGTGGGCGGTCGATCTCGCATTTTCCGCGCTCATGCTGCTGGCAGGCTTCAAGGCGGTGTTCGCATGGCGTTTCTGACCCTCTTTCTGTGCGGGCTTGCCGGAGGCGTCCTCGGGGGCATGGGCATGGGCGGCGGCACCGTCCTCATTCCGCTTCTGACGCTGTTCGGCGTCGGCCAGGCGGCGGCGCAGGGGATCAATCTCGTGTCCTTTCTGCCCATGGCGGCGCTTGCGCTTCCCGTTCACGCAAAGAGCGGACTTCTGCGCGGCGAGGGCCTCGTGCCGCTGATCCTTTCCGCCCTCGTGTTCTCCGCCCTCGGCTCCTTGCTGGCGGCGCAGCTGCCATCCGCGGTCCTGGAGCGCGGGTTCGGCGCGTTTCTCATCGTGCTCGCGCTTGTCCGCGTGCATGCCGCCGTCCGCAAAAAACGCGCGCGGGGCTGACTTTCTGAAAAAATCATGAAAATTTTCCGGTATGACGGAGAAAAAACGTGTCAATCGACGGATTTTTTACCGAAAGAATGAAAATTTTTCGCAAAAGGGTATGGACAAACCGCCTTTGGTGTGGTAAAATGGGAAAGAGTTCATCAGAAGAATAGGGGCATTATAGGGTTCACAGAGAAAAGTTTATGCCCTGAATCGTTCGCCCGATCGGACGGGAAGTCCGAAATTTCACGCAAAAGGACGGGAACGAATATGGAAAAGACATCGCCCGAAATTCAGGAAGGGGCATCGGAGCGGATCGGGATCATCGATCTCGGTTCCAATTCCGCGCGCCTTGTCATCGTAAGGCTGTTCGGAAATCACTTCATGGTCGAGGACGAGCTCAAGGAGAGCGTGCGCCTCGGACAGGATATGGACAGAGACGGTTTTCTCAAACCGCAGAGGGTCGCGGAGACCATCCGTACGCTGAAGATGTTCAAGCGTCTTTGCGATGCGAGCAACGTCACGCGCATCATCGCCGTTGCGACGGCGGCGGTCCGCCGCGCCAAAAATCAGCGCTCTTTCCTCGACGAGATCCAGGCAACCTGCGGAATCCGTGTGGAAGTGCTCTCCGAAGAGGCGGAGGCAACGCTCGTCTACCGCGGCGTCATCAACTCGATGGATATCCCCAAGGGGATCATTCTCGAGATCGGCGGGGGCAGCACCAAGATCATCTATTACAACCGCCGCACGGTGCTCAACTATGCGTCGCTCTCCTTCGGCGCGGTCACGCTGACCGATCTGTTTGCCGACGACGGCGTCAAGCCGGAGGAGCAGACCGCCAAGATCGAGGAGTTCTTCACCGAACAGTTCAAAAAGATCGGCTGGCTCTCCGAAGTCGAGCCCGACGTACAGATGATCGGCGTGGGCGGCTCCTTCCGCAATCTCTACAAGATCAACCGCCTTGTCAAAAAGTATCCGCTCAACACCGTGCACAATTACTCGTTCGCGGTGGAGGACTTCCGCTCCATTTACGAGATGGTGCGCGTTCTGGACGTGGAAAAGCGCAAGCGGATCCGCGGGCTTTCGCCCGCCCGTGCAGACATCATGCCCGCCGCGCTCGCCATCATCAAGGCGTTCACGGACTATCTGCACATCGAATCGTTCACGGTCAGCGGCTGCGGGCTCAGGGAAGGCATCATGTTCAACCAGGCTGTGCCGCAGACGGTGGAACGCCCCATTCTCGATGTGCTGAGCTACTCGCTGAACACGCTCGTCGATTACTACGGCTGCAACGAAAAGCACGTGGAGCACACGGTGCGCCTTGCGATCCAGCTGTTCAAACAGCTGCGCGTTCTGCACAAGTTCCCGCGCGCCTATCTCAAAGTGCTCAAAATTGCCGCAAGCCTGCATGACTGCGGGCTGCGCGTGCACTTCTACAATCACCAGCAGCACAGCCGCTATATGATCCTCAATTCGAGCATCTACGGCGCGACCCACCGCGAGATCGTGCTCGCCGCGTTCGTGGCCGGCATGCAGAAGCGGGAGGACGTCAACGCCGCAGAATGGGCGCGCTATAAGGATATCGTGGCGGAAGAGGACCTCGACGTCGTGCGCAAGCTCGGCGTGCTCCTGCGCATCGGCGAAGCGCTTGACAGGAGCGGCATGGGCGTCGTGACGGGCATCAACTGCGACGTGCTCGGCGATTCCGTCATCATGAAGACGGAACTTGCGGGCGACGCCGCGCTGGAGATCCGCCAGGCAATGGAAGTCGGTCCCGAATTCAAGCGTACGTTCAAGAAAAATCTGGAGATCCTGTGAGACTGATCCTTGCGAGCAACTCACCGCGGAGGCGGGAGCTGCTCGCGCAGCTGATCCCGTGTTTCGACGTCGAGCCCTCGCGCTTTGAAGAAAGCAGCGCGGGGCTTTGTGCGTCTCGCGCCGCGCTCGCCAATGCGGCGGGAAAGGCGCGGGAGGTCGCGTCCCGCTTTCCCGGCTGCGCCGTTCTCGGCGCGGATACGGTCGTCTCGCTGGACGGCGCGATCCTCGGCAAGCCGCGGGACGGGGAGGAGGCCTCTTCGATGCTGCACCGCCTGAGCGGAAGGGAGCACGAAGTCTATACGGGTCTCTGCCTGATCGCGGACGGGAGGGAGCAGACGGACGTCGTGTGTACGCGCGTCCGGTTTGCCGCCCTGACGGAGGAGCTGATCGCGCGCTATGTCGCAAGCGGCCTGCCCATGGACAAGGCGGGCGCTTACGGGATCCAGGACGGCTATCCGCTCGTCGGGCGGTATGAGGGGAGTTATTCCAACGTCGTGGGGCTTCCCGTCGAGCGTCTGCGGGACATGCTGCGCGAAGCGCGGCTCATATAACGGCGTTTTTACAGAGGAAACACTATGCTCAAACTTGCAATCGACTTCGGGACTTCGGTCACGAAAATCTACAAGATCGGAAGCGGGATCGTGCTCGCCGAGCCGACCTGCGTCACGGTGCAGAAGGAGACGGGCGAGATCCGTGCCTTCGGAAGCGAGGCCAAGCGGCTGCTCGGCAAGACTGCGGAGCTGACCGATGTCTGCTTCCCCGTCTATGAAGGGGAGATCGTGGACGAACGGTGCGCGTCCGCGCTGCTCGAATATTTCCTGCGCAAGGTGGTAAAGCGCACCTTCTCGGTGGAGGCGCTCTTCTGCGTGCCCTGCGCCTGCAGCGTTGCCTCGCGGGAAAAATACTGCCGTGTGGCAAGGGCGGCGGGGCTCTCGCGCGTCACCTTTGCGGAGACGCCCTATCTCGCCGTTCTGGGGCAGGACGTGCCGCTCTCCGAATCCAACCCCGTGTTCGCGATCGACATCGGCGCCGGAAAGACGTCGTGCGCCGCATTTTCGCTGGACGGCATCATCGCGGGCCTGACGATGAACGTGGGCGGCAACAACATGGACGTGCACATCATCGACCACGTTGCCGAGACGTTCAACCTGAAGATCGGCGCGCTCACGAGCGAAAAGCTCAAAAACACGGTGGGAAGCCTGATCGAAAACGACAATCAGAGCGCGATCGTCAACGGAAGGGACATCACAACGGGCAAGCCGCGCTCCGTCTCCGTCTCGTCGGCAGACATTCTCTTCCCCGTCCGCATCTATGTGGACAAAATCATCGAATACGCCGAGCTCGTGCTCAAAAAACTTCCCGCGGAAGTTTCCGCCGTCATGTGCAAGAACGGCATCTATCTCGCGGGCGGCGTGGCGGCCATCGCGGGCCTTGCGGACTATGTCTCCGACCGGCTGCAGATGGAAGCGCACATCGGCGGCGATGCGCAGATGGCGGTCGTCCTCGGCGGCGGGCGTGCGATCGGAAACAGCGCGCTTCTCAAACGCATCGAGATGTAAAAAGAACTGTCCGGAAGCCTCCCGAAAAAGGGAGGCTCTTTTTTTGGAAATAAAAGCGTATTTTGTCATAAATTTTATTGACAAATGTTCTGCGTCATGCTATAATTCCCGCATTCGGTCACAATGTGAACGAAAAATTTTGATCGGGAGCAGAATATGGCAGATGAAACAAAGGCGGCGAAAAAACGCGCGCCGAAATGGGTAAAGATCACGGCGATCGTTTTGGCGGCGATCCTTCTCGTGCTGGTCGCGCTGGTGGGTGCGGCGGCGATCGTATGGCGGAACGAGATCGCAACGGTGGCGAATTTCCGGAAGATCGCCGATCGCAACGACGCGCACCAGGACGGCGCGGTGTACCGCATGGACGTGTCCGGGGACTTCTATTTCGACGACTTTCTGGCGCAGGGCGGGGCGTCGAGCGACAGCGAACTCATTGATTTCATTACGAACAGCATCACGCGCGGGCTCATCGACATGACCATTCAGGAGAGCGAGATCGCCTGCAGCGCCTTCACGGCGGTCACGCCTGCGGGGGACAGGATCTTCGCGCGCAACTACGATTTTTCCAAGACGAACACGGCGCTCGTGTTCACGGATCCGGGCAACGGCCGTTACAAATCGTTTTCGACGGTCGATCTGCAGTTCCTGGGCATGGACGCAGACAGGGACGTCGAGGGGCTGATGAACAAGATCACCTGTCTTGCCGCGCCGTATGCGCCGCTGGACGGCGTCAATGAGAAGGGGCTGAGCTGCGGTATCTTCATGAGCTATCAGGGGACGGAGACGGTCGCCACCGATCAGCAGACGGAAAAGCCCGACATCACGTCCACCACCATGATGCGCGCGCTGCTCGATTACTGCGCCACGGTGGACGAGGCGATCGCATTCGTCGAACAGTATGACATGCACGACTCCGCGCAGACCTCGTTCCACTACATGGTCGCCGACGCGACGGGCGCGAGCGCCATCTTCGAGTGGACGAACGGCACCGACCTCACCGACAACGACGGCTCCGCACGCACGCTCAGAGTGATCCGCAACGACGATGACGCGCACA
This sequence comes from Candidatus Gallimonas merdae, assembly GCA_904419525.1. Lineage (GTDB taxonomy): Bacteria > Bacillota > Clostridia > Christensenellales > Borkfalkiaceae > Gallimonas > Gallimonas merdae. Next base: position 30,331 of record CAJFRT010000009.1, on the reverse strand, counting down.
TCGGCGAGCGCGAGGGGGCGGCGGACTATCAGTGGATCACAAACTTCGTTCTGCAGCCCGGCTATTACGAGGACGACGACGCCAAGCCCGGCTTCGACCGCTATAACGAGATCGCTTCCCGCCTTTCGGCGACGGACGGCGTCGTTGCGGACGAGCAGGCCGCCATGGACATTCTTGCGGCGGTCGGCAGAAGAAACTGGAACAACGACGATTCCAACGGCATCACCGTGCACAGCGTCGTCTACAATCTGACGAAAAAGACGGTGCTTTGGGTCGCCAACGAACATTACGGCGAGGCCGCCTATACCTTTGAATTCACGCTGTGAACGGTCGCAGCAGACAAGTACGCCGCGGGGTCTTCCCGCGGCTTTTTTCGTAACCAAAAAAGCGGACGGCTGCCGGGCGCAGAGGGCGTAAGAAGAACGGTTGAAGAAAATCTGCCGTCGCCGGCAGGAATTTTTATTTTCCTCTTGACAAAACCCGATCCGTCAAATATAATGAACATGTAAATATATGTTAATATATATTTAAAATGCGATCAGGAGGGAATTATGAAAAAAGCGGTGACAGTGTTCGGGGCGGCGGTTCTGGCGGCGGTGTTTTCCGTCGGGCTGACGGCGTGTTCGTCGGCGAAGTCCGTAAAATCGGACGTCGTGACGCAGGAGGCGTGGAAGCAGGCATTTGCCGAGGAGAATTTCACCAATGTCCGCATGGAAGCGGAGATGAGCGTGAGTACCGCGGGGAAGGCGCAGGGCGGCAAGGTGGATTACACGCAGACCAACCGCCTTACCGTCGTCATTGCCGGCGATTACGAATATTACAAGGTGGAGAGCGAGATGACCGGCAAGATCCTCGGCGTCGATGTCTCCGACGAAGAGCCCGTTGCGGAGATGTACAGCGCCAGGAAGGCGGACGGGACGTACACAATGTACACGAAGGACGCCTCGGGGAACTGGATCATGTCCGATTCCGCCGTGGGCGTGGCTGCGGACATCATTGTCGGGATGATCGGTTCGCTTTCGGAAATTTATGAGAGCTATGTTTACAGCGAAGACCGCAGGGGCTATGTGAAGGCGGACGACCTGGACGGCACGGAAGAGGTGCTCAAATTCAAGGACGGCAAACTTGCCGCCGTCTGGGCGCAGGTCGAAAAGCCCGATTTTGACGATAACGATTTCACCTATGCCGTGCAGGTCATCCAGACGTCCTCCGCGATGTTTACATACGGCGGGCAGAGCCTTACCCTGCCCCAGCTCACAAGTGCCTGATCTGTCCGAAAAACTTCGGCAAAATCGTTTGACAAGGCGCGTGCGGCGGAATATAATGAAGAAAAGGCTTTGAAGCGGAAGAGACGTACGCAGCGGCGCGCATCAGAGAGTGGGATCCGTAGGCTGAAAGATCCCTGCGCGGGGACGTGCGGTATTCCCCCGCCAGCCGCTGTGCCGAACAGAACTTCAAGCGCAGCCGTTTCCCGCGTTAAGGGAGAATGAGGCGCGCCTCCGGGTGCGCGAAGATAGGTGGTACCGCGGTCGATCCGCCCTATGCGCAGGCATGGGGCGTATTTTTTATTTTGGAGCACGGATATGGACAAGTCATTGGAAGAGATCTTGCAGGAAGCGGCGGAAAAGTTCTCCGCCGCCGGCGACAGCCATGCGCTGTACGAGGCGAAGATGACGTTCCTGGGAAAAACGGGACGGGTCGGCGCATTGTATAAAAAGCTCAGGGAACTGCCCGAGAGCGAGCGGCCCGCGTTCGGCGCGCAGATCAACGAACTGCGGCGCGCCATCGAAGAGCGCGTCTCTGCGATCGAGGAGCGTCTCCGCGAGCGGGAGCTCGCCGCGCGCCTCGAACAGGAACAGGTGGACATCACCATGCCCGGCCGCAGCAGAAAACAGGGGACGCTGCACCCCGTCACGCGCGTGAAAAATCTGCTCATCGACGTCTTTGCGGGCATGGGGTTCGAGGTGTTCGAGGGGCCTGAGATCGAGACGGAATATTACAACTTCACCGCGCTCAACACGCCCGCAGATCACCCTGCGCGCGACATGCAGGACACCTTCTATCTGACGGACGATCTGCTGCTTCGCACGCAGACGAGTGCCGGACAGATCAGAATGATGGAGCAGAAAAAACCGCCCATCAAGATGCTTTCGCCCGGAAGGGTGTTCCGCTCGGACGACGACGCGACGCATTCGCCCATGTTCCACCAGATGGAGGGACTGGTCGTCGACAGGGGGATCACGCTCTGCGACCTGCAGGGCATGCTCGACGAGTTCGCGCGCGTCGTGTTCGGCAAGGGGAGCAAGACGCGCCTGCGGCCGTCCTATTTCCCGTTCACCGAGCCCTCCGTCGAAGTGGACGTCTCCTGCCATGCCTGCGGCGGCAAGGGGTGTTCCCTGTGCAAGGGCACGGGCTGGATCGAAGTGCTCGGCGCGGGCATGGTCAACCGCCGCGTGCTTGAAAACTGCGGCATCGACCCGGACGTCTATTCGGGATTTGCGTTCGGCATGGGGATCGAGCGCATCGCCATGCTCAAATACGGCATCAACAATATCAAGCTGCTGACGGAAAACGACGTCAGATTTTTGCAGCAATTCAAGGACTGAGGGAGGAGAGAGACATGTTGCTTCCTTATAGCTGGCTGAAAGAATATGTGGACGTCGACGTCACGCCCGAAGAACTGCAGGCAAAGCTCTTTTCCTGCGGGTTTGAGGTGGAAGAGCTCACCTGCCTCGGGAAAGACGTCGTAAACGTCGTCACGGGGCGCATCGTAAAGACGGAAAAACACCCCGACGCGGACAGGCTGACTGTCTGTCAGGTGGACTGCGGGGCGCTCGGCGGGCGCCAGATCGTCACGGCGGCGACCAACGTCTTTGAAGGAGCGGTCGTCCCCGTTGCGCTCGACAATTCCACCGTGCTCCACGAGGGCGGCGTGCAGAAGATCAGAACGGGCAAGCTGCGCGGCGTCGTCAGCGAGGGCATGTTCTGCTCCGGCGAAGAACTGGGCATCAACAATGATTTTTACGAGGGCGCCGAGGTCAACGGCATTCTCATTCTCGATGCGGATACGCCGCTCGGCGCCGATATCCGTCCCGTTGTCGGCATCGACGACTGGATCTTTGACATTGCCGTCACGGCAAACCGGCCCGACTGCCAGAGCGTGTTCGGCATGGCGCGCGAGGTCGCCGCGGCGCTCGGAAAGCCGCTCAGGGCGCCTGCCACCGGCTATACGGCCCGCCCGACGGAGGTAAAGATCACCGTCGAGGTACAGGAGCCCGCGCTCTGCCCGCGGTACATCGGCAACTACGTGGCGGACGTGAAGATCGGCACCTCTCCCCGCTGGCTGCGCCGCCGCCTCGCCCTCTGCGGGCTGCGGTCGGTCTCCGACATCGTGGACATCACCAACTATGTGCTGCTCGAACTGGGCCAGCCCATGCATGCGTTTGACCGCGACTATCTGGAAGGGGACGGCATCGTCGTGCGCCGCGCGCAGAAGGACGAGACCATTGTCACGCTCGACGAAAAGTCGTTCACGCTCTCTCCCGACAATCTGCTCATCTGCGACAGGAAAAAGGGCGTCGCGCTCGCGGGGATCATGGGCGGATTGAACAGCGAGATCAAGGCGGACACGAAAGAGGTGTTCTTTGAAGCGGCGAAATTCGCGCGCGACTGCGTGCGCAAGACCTCCCGCGCGCTCGGTCAGCGCAGCGACTCTTCCGCGCGCTTTGAAAAGGGCGTCGATGCCTATACCTGTGCGTTTGCCATGGACAGGGCGCTGCACCTTGTGGAAGAGCTCGGCTGCGGCGTGCCCACGTCCTGCCGCGCCGACGTGAATGCAGAGACGCTTTCGCCCAAGGTCATCGAGGTCTCCTTCGCGCAGATCGACGACGTGCTCGGCATTCAGGTGCCGCACGCGGACATGGCTGCCATTCTCACCCGCCTCGGCTTCGGCGTGACGGCGTCGGAGGGGGGCATGTCCGTGACCGTTCCGCTGTGGCGCGAGGACGTGGACGGCTATCCCGACCTTGCCGAGGAGATCATCCGCTCCTACGGCTACGAGCATATCGTGCCCACCTTCCTGAAAAATGCGACGGTCACGCGCGGGGGGCTGTCGCCCGCACAGAAGACGGAGGAAAAGTGCAAGCGCGTGCTGCAGCGCGAGGGCTACATGGAGACGTGCAGCTATTCCTTCTATTCTCCCAAGGATTTCGACCTGCTGCGCCTGCCGGCGGACGCGCCCGAACGCAGGGCGATCAGGATCCTCAATCCGATCGGGGAGGACCTTTCCGTCATGCGCACCGTGCTCGCGCCCAGCATGCTGGCGAACATCGTGCGCAATGTCCGCCGCGGCAACGAGGAGGGAAGGCTGTTCGAGCTTGCCAACGTCTACCTTGCCGGGCAGCTGCCCCTCACCGATCTTCCCGAGGAGAGAAAGCACATTTCGATCGGGCTGTGGGGGGGAGGCGACTTCTTCGACCTCAAGGGCGCGGTCGAGGCGATCGCCGAAGCGTTCGATCTGCGGCTGAGCTATGTCCGCACGCAAAAGCCTTTCCTGCACCCCGGCATCGCCGCGGCGGTCATGCTGGGCGAAAAGGAAGTCGGCTGGCTCGGGGAAGTGCACCCTGCCGTAGGGGAAGAACTCGCGCTTGAAAAGCGGGTGTATCTCGCGGAGCTCGACTATGCCGCGCTCGCCAAAAAATTTGCAAAGGACATCACGTTCCGCGGCGTTCCCAGGTTCCCCGATGCGGTGCGCGACCTGGCGGTCGTGGTCGACGAGAGCGTCACCTGCGCCCAGATCGAGGAATGTATCCTTTCCTCCTGCCGTGCGGCAAAGCGGGCGGAGCTGTTCGACGTGTTCCGCGGCGCGGCGCTGGGGGCGGGGAAAAAGAGCATGGCGTTCCACATCACGTTTGCGCCGGAGGGCGACAAGGCCGTTACGCCCGAACTCGCCGATTCGTATTTCAAAAAGATCGTCGGCGCCCTCGGCAAAAAACTGGGTGCGGAGCTGAGATGATTTTCCGGGGAGACCGGAACACGGACAAGGAGCGATTATGAAAGCAATGATCTATGGCGCGGGGGCGCTCGGAACGGTGCTCGGCGCGTATATCGCAAGGGCGGGGCGGGAGATCGATCTCGTCAACCGCAACGAAAAGCACGTTGCCGCTTTGAAAGAGGGCGGCGCACACATCGTCGGAACGGTGGAATTCACGCAGAAAGTCAGCGCCCTGCTGCCCTCCGAACTGACGGAACAGTACGACGTCATCATTCTGATGACCAAACAGCAGCACAATGCGCAGGTCGTCGGCTTCCTGAAAAACTATCTGAAAGAGGACGGCGCGATCTGTACCTGCCAGAACGGCCTGCCCGAACCCGGCATCGCGGAGATCGTCGGCGCGGACAGGACGCTCGGCTGTGCCATCGCCTGGGGCGCGACTTTCCGCGGAGAGGGCGTCTCCGAGCTGACCTCCGACCCGTCCGCGCTCACCTTTTCGCTGGGCGCCTACGGCAAGGGAAATCACCTCGAGGACGTCAAAGCGCTGTTCGAGTGCATGGGGACGGTCGTCGTGGAAAAGAACTTCATCGGGGCACGGTGGTCCAAACTGCTGATCAACAGCGCGTTTTCCGGGCTGTCGACGGTGACGGGCGCGACGTTCGGCGAAGTGGCCAAAAACAAGTCCTCCCGCAGGGTCGCCCAGCGCATCATCAAGGAGTGCATCGACGTCGCAAGGGCTTCGGGCATTTCCGTCGAACCGGTGCAGGGGCACAAGATCGACAAACTCTTTGACTACCGCGGGGCGTTGAAAAAGGCGGTCTCGTTTGCGCTCATTCCCGTCGCCATGAAAAAACACGCCAATCTGATCGCAAGCATGCTGCAGGACATCAGAAACGGCAAAAAGTGCGAGATCGACGCCATCAACGGCGCCGTGTGCGAATGCGGCAAAAAGGTCGGTGTTCCCACGCCCTTCAACGCGCGCACGGTGGAGATCGTGCACGAACTGGAAAACGGCGCGCCCATCGCGTTTTCCAATATCGGCCGCTACGACGATCTGCTGAAATAAGCGGTTGTCCGCTTTTCGTTCTCGGGCGGCGGGTCGCGCGGATTTGTATCGATACACCGTTGTCCGATTCCGGAAAAAAGCCGGAAAAAATCAGAATTTCTGCTGCAAGGCAGAAGAAGCAAAACGCCGCAAGGGGCTGTCTCTCATGGGAGACGGCCCCTTGTCCGCTTTTCGGCATGCGCCGAAAAACCCTCGTTTGCGGAAGGATCATACGGATTTTCATAAAAGTATTGACAAATATATGCGGGGGGGGGTACAATGGAAAGGCGGAGGGGTGCCTCCGGAAATTTACGGGAGGAACGTATGAAAAAACTTGCTTATGGATCGGTGGCGTTGGCGGCGGTGTTCGGGTTGTCGCTCTTTGCAGCGTGCGCGCCGCAGGAGGTCGCAGTGGAGTCGGTGACGCTGAGCAGCACCGAACTTTCGCTCAAGGTCGGGGAGACGGAGACGCTCACGGCGACGGTGCTCCCCGAGGATGCAACTGAAAAGACGGTGACGTGGTCCAGTTCGGAGGCAGCCGTCGCATCCGTCGAGGACGGCACGGTGACGGCGCTTGCGGAGGGCGAGGCGGTCATCACCGCCGCCTGCGGCGAGGTTTCCGCGGTGTGCAGCGTCACGGTGACGCCCGCCTATGCGCCCGTCACGCAGGAAGAATGGGAGGAGGCGTTCTCGTTTGACGGCCGCGATGATTACGGCGTTGACGCCCGCCTGATCGTTCCGGAAGAGGAGATCGATCAGGACATCATCCGCTATGTCCGTACGGGCGGATTGGAGTATCTCTGGTCGGGGATAGAGGGCGAAATAGAGGGGTACACGCAGAAGACGGACACGGGATACATCGGCTATGCCATGGCGAAAGGGATCTGGACGATCGACAGGACGATCGAAGATTCGTTTTATGAGATGGGGAATTCGCCCATCGCGAATTTCCTGGGGTCGAAGGGCGTCCTGGGCAATCTTATAGGCGCCTACGATCAGATGAAGGACGGATATGACGAAGAAGAGGAAGGTTATCGGGGGACGGTCACGATCGAGGGCGCTTCCGCCTCGGTCGCAGCATGGTTTGCGGAAGGAAAGCTGCGCCGCCTCATTCTCTCTGCGGAGGGAGCGACCTACGACATGACCTTTACCTACGCGGGGCTCTCCGTCACGCTGCCCGAACCTCTGGCGCCGGCTGCGCAGGAGAGCGCGCAGGTCACGCAGGAACAATGGGAAGCGGCGTTCGCCCTGGACGAACGGGAGAACTTTTCGATGACGTGCGGCATCGCCCTGTATGACGGCGACGTCTTGCAGCAATTTTCGCCCGCCTATTGTGAATATTTCCGCGGCGAGGGGGAGGAACTCCTTCGCATGCTCAACGGCTCGTCCGTCTGTTCCCGTGCGCGGGACGGAAAGTGGGATCTCTATTATCTGCAGACGGAGGACGAGGAAAGCTGGGTCTATGGGGAGACGAGCGAGGACAGCGTTTTCATGTCGGAACCGGGGACACTCTTCGTGTCGATCGCCGGGCAGACGCCGGAATACGATGCGGAGCGCGGCTGCTATCCGGTGGATGTTCCCGAAATTGATGAAGATGCCGAGGGCGAAGTGTATTTCGGCGAGGACGGAACGCTGCGCGCGATCGTCGTCACGATCCCGCCTTCCGATTCCTCCACGGAGGAAACGCAGTATGTGTTCAATCTGGCTTACGGCGTGCAGGGCGACTTCCCCGACCTCGAAGCGCAGAGCACCGTCTCCGCGGAGGACATGGCGGCGGCGTTCGACGTCATGGCGTCGGGCAATTTCTTAATGACGGTGACGAAGACCGAAGCAGACGTCGATACGACCGTCGTCACCTGCACCGTCGCGGACGGGAAGGCGGACATTTATCAGAATTTCAATGGGTCGGAGCAGGTGTACGCACAGCAGATGACGGACGGGACATGGCAGATCTATGAATGGACCACAGACGGCTGGGGGGCGCAGGATGAGCCGGTGGCATCCCTGTTCGCATACTGCGGCGTGGAAACGCTCATCGGCCTTGCGGCGGGGGCGGAACTGACGTACGACGACGTCCTTTTATGCTATCACGGGACGGTCATGATGGATACGGCGGAGCTGAACGTCACCGTGTACTTTCAGGGCGGCAGGGTGAGCAGCATCCGCTTTGCGTCGGCGGACGGCGAGCAGGCCGCTGTGCTCTCCTTCGTGTACGGCGGACAGTGGGTCTCTCTGCCGTTTGAGGGGTAAGGGCTTTTCCGGAAGAGGGCAGGGGTGCCGGCCACGGCATCCTCCGTCCGGTAAGGAACGTGCGGGCGGCGCGGCGGTTGCTGCGCCGCCCCTCCTTTGTCGGAAAAATGCAAAATGCGCGCAGGGGACATCAAACCGTACGGCATGGCACGATCTCCCGGGCTACGCGCTCCGAATGGAACAAGTCGGTTTTTGACGAAGATTTTCCTGCGGCTCCCGTACGGGATCGGACAAATGGCGGATCGGGATCGGACGGGGCCGTTTTTCCGGACGGCTCGATTCTGGATTATTCCATATTTTGTATACATAAAATATGAAAAACACAATATTTAGTGGGTCATAAAAATTTTTTTACAACTTTTTTCTTGCTTTTTCTTGACAAAGCATATGCGCGTATGGTATACTGCAAGGGAAAAATACGAACTTGCTTTTTGCGGCATCTTTTGGGCGCCTTGCCGTTCATCGTCCTTGCAATATGCGGATATGGCTGCGTCCTCTTCACGGCAATTCATCCCGAAATCTTGCCGCAAAAAGTGCGAAGCAATCAAAAACGGCAAGACGGGCGATAAGGCGAGGCGAAGTCCGCAGCGCGTGCCGGGTGGCACGGGCAAGGACTTCAACAAAGCATGAACGTCCCGGTTTCCGCTTTTGATCGTGTTCGTATTACTCCCTTACAGTATAAGTATGGGCAGTTGAGATTCCTGCGGTGACTGACGAAATGAGCGGAGCACCGCGTGAAGCCGCAGGGATGTGGAGCCGTTCGTCTGGGCAGTTTTTATCGGAAGGTAAAAACTGCCCTTTGTTCCCCCGATGCGGGCATTGCACAGGGGCGCGTCCGGCGGGTTTCCTGAAAAGTCACGGCATTTTCTTTCGTCGGCCCGAAAGAAAATGTGCGAGGTAAATTTTATGACAGGTCGCATTCATTCATTTGAATCGTTCGGCACGGTGGACGGCCCCGGGATCCGCTTCGTGGTGTTTTTGCAGGGCTGTCCCATGCGATGCAGATATTGCCACAATCCCGATACCTGGAATGCGGACGGCGGAAAAGAGATGCGCGCCGATGAGGTCGCGCGCGAAGTCCTCAAATATAAAAATTACTTTGCCGGCAACGGCGGCGTGACCGTGTCGGGCGGGGAGCCGCTTCTGCAGCTGGATTTTGTCCTGGAACTGTTTTCGATCCTGAAACAGAAGGGGATCCACACCTGTCTCGATACCTCCGGCATCTGTTTTACGGCGGAGGACGGGCGGTATGAGCGGCTCGCCGGGCTCACCGATCTTGTGCTGCTCGACATCAAACAGATCGACGACGCGGCGCACAGGTTCATTACGGGCAGAGGCAACGCGCCCGTGCTGGCGTTTGCGCGGTTCTTGAACGAACGGGGCGTCAGAATGTGGGTGCGCCACGTGCTCGTTCCGGGGCTTTCGGACGACGACGCGGCGCTCGGAAAACTGCGGACGTTTCTCGATTCCCTGTCCAATGTGGACAAAGTGGAGGTGCTTCCCTATCATACGATGGGGGTGCAGAAGTACCGCAAACTCGGCATTTCGTATCCCCTCGAAGGGGTGCAGCCGCCCTCGCCGGAGCGGGTGGAAAACGCAAAGCGCATTCTTCGCGCAGGGAAATACGGGAGGACATGATGGCAAAATTCAGTCTGCTGGAAGTGAGCGGGGAGTCGTGTGCCAACTGCCTGACCCTGCTTCCCGTCGTCAATCGCCTTGCGCGCGAACGGGGGCTGCCCGTGGAACATCTTGAGGTGAACGGGGAAAACGCCGCCCGCGTCCGGGAACTTTGTATCGACCGCGTTCCCACCCTCATCGTCTTCCTGGACGGCGAGGAGATCGCCCGCTGTACGGGCTTTCAGCCGGAGGAGATCCTGGAGCTCTGGCTGGACGCCAAAATTTCGCAGGAAGGCTGAGCAGACATGCCGCGTAACTCCGTCTGCATTCCTGCGGGATAAGGTGCTCTTCCGGAAGCGGCAAAATGATTTCTGCGGCACGCCGCGCCGCATATCGGCTGAAAACGCAAATTCTGCACAAAATATACTTCGGAGAATATTGTTATGGACTTTGAGAAAGCATGGCGCTCCTTCGAGCGCGGAAAGTGGAGCAATGACGAGATCGACGTCCGCGATTTCATTCAGCGCAATTATACGCCCTATGAAGGGGATTCTTCCTTCCTTGCGCCCGCCACGGAGGCGACCAAAAAACTCTGGGAGCAGGTGCTGGAACTCTCCAAAGAGGAGCGGGAGCGGGGCGGCGTCTACGATGCCGATACCGAGATCGTCTCCCGCGTCAACTCGCACAAGGCGGGTTATTTCAACAAGGATCTTGAAAAGATCGTGGGACTTCAGACGGACGAACCGTTCAAGCGCTCCCTTCAGCCGTTCGGGGGGATCCGTATGGCGGAAGAGGCGCTCCACATGTACGGCTATGAAATTTCGCCGCGCGTGAAGGAGATCTTCACCAAGTACCGCAAGACGCACAACGACGGCGTGTTCGACGCCTATACGCCTGAAATGCGCCTTGCCCGTCACGCGCACATTCTGACGGGCCTGCCCGATACTTACGGCCGCGGCCGCATCGTCGGCGATTACCGCCGCGTCGCGCTGTACGGCGTGGACTATCTGATCAGAAAGAAACAGGAGGACAAACTGCTGCTTGACGGCGACATGACGCCCGACAAGATCCGCGACCGCGAGGAGATCTCCGAGCAGATCAAGGCGCTCGGCCGCCTCAAGGAGATGGCCGCGGAGTACGGGTTCGACATCTCCCGTCCCGCCGAGACCGCGCAGGAGGCCGTGCAGTGGCTGTATTTCGGCTATCTCGGCGCGATCAAGGATCAGAACGGCGCGGCAATGTCCATCGGCAGGAACTCCACCTTCCTCGACGTGTACATTCAGCGCGATCTCGACGAGGGAACGCTGACCGAGGAAGAGGCGCAGGAGCTCATCGACCACTTCGTCATGAAGCTGCGCGTCGTCAAGTTCATGCGCATCAAGGAATACAACGAGCTGTTCAGCGGCGACCCGACCTGGGTCACCGAATCGATCGGCGGCATGGGGGTGGACGGCAGGACGCTCGTCACCAAAAACAGCTTCCGCATTCTGCACACCCTTGTCAACCTCGGCCCCGCGCCCGAACCCAACCTCACCGTGCTCTGGTCGCGCCGTCTGCCCAAGAACTTCAAGACGTTCTGCGCGGAGATCTCCATCAAGACGTCGGCCATTCAGTATGAGAGCGACGATTTGATGCGCCCCGAAATGGGGGACGATTACTGCATCGCATGCTGTGTTTCAAGCATGCGCGTGGGCAAGGATATGCAGTTCTTCGGCGCGCGCGCCAACCTTGCAAAGTGCCTGCTGTACGCGATCAACGGCGGAAAGGACGAGCTGGACAAGGACAAGTCCGGAAAGCCCCTGCAGGTGTCGCCCGCGTTCGCGCCCGTGCTCGGCGACGGCCCGCTCGATTATAACGAGGTGATCGCCAAGTATACCGAGATGATGCGCTGGCTGGCGGGGCTGTATGTGAATACGCTCAACGTCATTCACTATATGCACGACAAGTACTGCTACGAAGCGCTCGAAATGGCGCTGCACGATTCGCAGGTGCGCCGCTTCTTCGCAACGGGCATTGCGGGCCTGTCGTGCGCGGCCGACTCTCTCTCGGCGATCAGGTATGCAAAGGTGTACCCCGTCCGCAACGAGGACGGCATCGTCACCGATTTCAGGATCGAGGGGGACTATCCCAAGTACGGAAACAACGATGACCGCGCGGACGAGATCGCCGTGTGGCTCGTCAAGACGTTCATGAACTTTATCAAGTCCCACACGACCTACCGCGAGTCGGTGCCGACCATGTCCATTCTCACCATAACGTCCAACGTGGTGTACGGCAAAAAGACGGGCAACACGCCGGACGGCCGCCGCGCGGGCGAGCCGCTCGCGCCCGGCGCCAACCCCATGCACGGAAGGGACAGTCACGGCGCGCTCGCCTCGCTCGAGTCGGTCGCAAAACTTCCCTACGATTATGCGCGCGACGGGATCTCCAACACGTTCTCCGTCACGCCGCAGTCTCTGGGCAAGGAAGAGTAACTTGCAGAGCATATGTGAACAGAAAGATTCAAGGCAAGTAAAAAACGGGAACAGCACCCGGCAGAATTCATCGATATTGTCATACAGGAGGAATCGGAAATGGCAAACGAAAGAGCAGAAAATCTGGTCAATATGCTGGACGCCTATGTGGGCGACGGCGGATATCACCTCAACGTCAACGTATTCAACCGCGAGACGCTTCTCGACGCGCAGAAGCATCCCGAAAAATATCCCCAGCTCACCATCCGCGTGAGCGGCTATGCGGTGAACTTCAACAAGCTGACCAAGGAACAGCAGGACGACGTCATCGCGCGTACCATCCACGAGAGTATGTGACATGGCGGACATGAACGACAAAGAGCGCCTTGCGCGCGAAGAGGAGCGCGCGGCAAAGCGTCGGGCGCGCCTGGAAAAGCACGCCGTTCCCTGCCCTCACTGCGGAAAGAGCGTGCTCGATCACATGACGCGCTGCCCGTACTGCGGCGGCGCGCTCGTGCCCGCCGGGTATGTCCCCATGGACGAAGAAAAGAAGCAGAAGATCAAAAAGATCTGCTACGCCGTGGGAACGGTCGTCGCCGTCGTGATCATCGTGCTCATCATCATTTTCCGGTGATATTGTTTGAATCTGTGTTCCGAGAGGCCGCTCTACTGCCGGTAGAGCGGCCTGTTTTTGCGGTAGAACGGGCGTTTTCCGGGATAGAAAGGACAAAAAAAGGAGTAGGGCGTGCCCGGCGATCAGTAGGTTGCGATTTTGCGGCGGCTGTCATATACTGAGCATGGATTCGGTGCACAGACGACGGAAAAGCGCCGGGGGAGGAAACGCCATGCAGGCAATCGCAGCCGTTCCCGAAAAGGGGACTACCACCAAGGACGGAAGATTTTTTTCATTCTATACGAAGGGAGAAGAGGTGTTCAACGCCGTGTCGCACATCGCGGGCGGCGCGCTCGGGCTCGTGTTCTGGATCGTGCTCGCCCTCTTTGCCTATCCCGACGCGGCGGCGCTCATCGCCGTTTCCCTGTTCGGGCTGGGAGCGGTGGTGCTGTACACGATGAGCGCGCTCTATCATTTCCTGCCGGACGGCAGGGCGAAGGGCGTGTTCCGCATCTTCGATCACTGTACGATTTTTTTGCTCATCGCGGGCACCTATTCGCCCTTTTGCCTGATCGCGCTCTCGGGCAGTGCGGCGGGCTGGATCGTATTCGGATTGCAGTGGGGCTGTGCGGCGGTCGGGATCGTGATGAACGCCGTTGCGATGAACAACAAGGTCGTCAAAGGCATCTCCATGGCACTGTATGTCGTGACGGGCTGGATGGCCGCGGCGGTTTTTCCGCAGCTTCTGGCCGCCGTGTCGCCCCTGAGCCTCGGCTTTCTCCTGGCGGGCGGCATAGCCTATACTGCTGGCATCGTGTTCTATGCCTTGGGCAGAACGCGCAAGTGGTTCCATTCCGTCTGGCATCTGTTTGACATTGCGGGAACGGCGCTGCAATTCATCAGCATTCTGCTGCTGCTCCTGTAATTTCCGGGAAAGGAGCGTGCAGGCGGGCGCGCTGCGGCGCGCCCTTATTTTGCGGAATTTTTTCTTAACCTCTTGACAGCTTCTGAAAAATGGGGTATGATACTGTCACGGAATACATTCCGGAACAGGAGGGTGGTATGAAAAAAACAATTCTGGCAATCGGTTCTGTAGCGCTTTCGGGCTGTCTGCTCTTTGCGTTTGCGGGCTGCGGGACGGTGAACAAGGCAAAGAGTATGAAGGGCGAAGAGGTCACGGAGGACGTTTGGGATGCTGCCATGGCGGGTACGGCGTATGAAACGGAAACTTCCGTCGCTCTGCCTGTGCAGACGGTCGCCGATGAGACGGCGGAGGCTCCCAACTACAAGGCGGAGTTCGAAATCAAGATGAAATACGAATTTGCCACGGAGGGAGGGGAAATTTTCGGGCAAACGGTCGAGGCGATGGAGGCAAATCTTGAGATGAACGCCTCGTCGGAAGTGGTGATCGCCAACAATGCCATGCATTTCAACATGGACTATTCGGTCAAAGTGGATGGTTCCGAAAATCTTCTGGCGCTTATGGGTATGGAGGAAGCCGTCTCCGAAGATGGCAATGTGGAGTTATATATCTCCTTTGCCGATCCCGTCGGGTTTTTTATCAAGGACGGTGAAGGGAACTGGATCAGCGCTTCCGCAGCCGGCGATCTGAGTGAAATGGCGGAGACGATGTACGAAGCGTGCTTGGGCATTCTCGACCAGAGCGCGCTGGTCGGTGCGTTTGCGGAGTACAGCTACAGCGAGGAGAAAAAAGGGTACGTTGCGGCGGACGGCGACCTGTCGGCTTCCGGCGGCGGTGCGTCTCTCAATATCGGCGGAGAACTCATTTACAAGTTCAAGGACGGAAAACTCGGCGCGATCTATTCGCAGGCGTCCATGAATATGGCAGAGGAAGGGATGTCCGGCGGCATGGAAGCTGAAGTCGGACTCGTCTATACATACGGCGGGCAGAGCGTTACGCTTCCTTCCGTCGCCTGACATCAGACAAAAAGCGCTCCCTGCGGGGAGCGTTTTTTTATAAAAATTTACCCGAAGGCAAAGATTTTACAATTTCGTTACATTTGCGTGGGAACTTTTTTACAACTTTCTGGTATAATCGGATCGGAATCACGGGAAAACTCCCCGTTCATTCGCTCATCCTGTGCGCCGCAGACCCATCCGCATCGGCGCATCTCTCCCAACCCCCCGCAGGAATCTTTCTGCGGGTTTTTTGTTTTTTGGAAATTTTTACAAGCCCGTTACAATTTTGTGCGGAGTTTTTTACAAATGGGTGCTATGATAGATACAGACGGCGGAAATGCGCCGGACAAACAGAGCGGACAAAGATGCGGGGCGGCTTGTTGCAGAAAGGTACGGCGATCGCCGCCGCGACGCGCAAACGGGGGAAAACTTGTATGCGCCTGTCTTTTCCTCCCGCGGGGTTCTTCGGAACGCCCGCGGTTTTTTGTGTGCGGACAGCCCGGGGCGATGTCCGCCCGGGGGAGCGTTGCGGGAAGCGAACGGAAAAACCGCCGGGAAGCCGGCGGTTTTTGTGTCAGAGGGAGATGAGCAGCATCGCGACGGGAAGGGTGACGATGGATAAAATGGTCCCCGTCGCGTAGGCGGCCGCGGCAAACTCCTTTTCCCCGTCCAGTTTTTCGGCAAACGCCACCACGCTCGCGGCGGGCGGCATTGCCATGGCGATGACGGGGGCAAGCAGAACGTATGGCGTGTCCGCAAATACGCCCGTCAGCCTGAACGGAAGAATGAGCAGGTAACTGAGGGCGGCGGACAGCACGAGCCGCACAAAGGCGGCAAGGTAGATCGTCTTGTCGCGGAACAGCTTTTTGGGGGAAAGCTCGGCGATGCGCACGCCCACCACCAGCATGGAAAGGGGAGCGGTCATGCCGCCGCCGTAGGTGACGATCTGCTGCAGTTCGGCGACTTCGTCCATGTTGAAAATATTGATCTGCGGGACGAGGAAGAGCACAAATCCGATCACGGAGCCGATCGTGCAGGGGTTGAGCAGCGCTTTTTTAAGGGAGATCTGCTTTTTGTCCTGCGTGATCAGGTATGCGCCCAGCGTCCAGAGAATGAGGTTGAACGCAACGGTGAACACGGTGACATACATCATGGCTTCGGAGTCGCCGCCCGTGAACATGTCCACGAACGGGATCCCGACGAACGCGCAGTTGGAAAACGTTCCCACAAAGATGAGCACGTCCCGCTTTTTTTGCTGCTCGTCCCCCTTCATAAAGAGGAAACAGAGCTTCGACGCGCCGAACGTCAGAAAGATCGCCGCAACGGAGAACAAGAACACCCACAAAAAGTTCAGAAGGGTATCCCCGTCGGGCGGAATGGGATCGACGGCGAACGCCTGAATGATGAGCATGGGCTGGGCGAAACACAACAGGATGTTGGAGATGGAATACAGGCTGTCCGATCTGACGAGATTGGTCTTTTTCAGGATAAATCCCGGCACGGCGAAGGCGAACAGCACGAGCATGATGAGAAGTACTTTAACGATGATATCGGTCATATTCTCTCCTTGAAGTCCGTGCGGCATTATAGCACTGTCGCCCGGAAAAAGCAAACAACTTTGGCGTATTTGATCGATTTTTTTCCTGTGAAAATCTGCGCGGTTTCAACTTCTTTCCAAAACCGCATAGAAATTCCGCGCCGTTGCATAATGACAATATACGGAGGTAACTATGAAAGCAACGGGGATCGTAAGAAGGATCGACGAGCTCGGGCGCGTCGTCATTCCCAAGGAGATCCGCAGAACGCTGCGGATCCGGGAAGGGGACCCTCTGGAACTGTTCACCGACCGCGACGAGCTGATGCTCAAAAAATATTCGCCCATCGCATCGGTGGAACGCTTTTCGGAGGGCACGGCGAAGTCGCTGCACGAACAGAGCGGATTTCTGGCCGCCATTTCGGATACGGACAACATTCTGCATGCGTTCGGCGCGGGCAGAAAGACGCTTCTGGGGCACGGCGTGTCCGACGAACTGACGGAACTCATGGCGGCGCGCAGGAGCCACCTTGCCAGCCTTGCGGAGGGCGGGCGGATCCTGCCCGTCGTGCGGGACGCAGAGAGCGCGTATACGGCGCAGCTCGTGGTGCCCATCGTCGCGAACGGCGACTGTCTCGGGGCGGTCATTCTTCTTTCGGAGGAATCGGGCGCCGTGATGGAAGCTTCCTGCGTCAAACTCGCCCGTCTGACTGCGGACATCATCGCAAGTCAGTTCACCTGATCTGAAGACGGGACGCGCCGCGTGTCATGCGGCGCGTACATAATGAAGCACCTGAAATTTTTCAAAAATGCGGCCGTTATTTCGATCGGCGGCCTGCTCGCAAAAGGCATCGGCGCGCTGTACCGGATCCCGCTTGCCAATCTGCTGGGCGGCTACGGCGAGGGCCTTTATCATATGGCGTATCCGCTGTTTTGCCTGATGCTCACGTTCTCCTCGGCGGGGATCCCCACCGTTGTGGCGCGCGCGGTGGCGGCGGAACGAGCCTCGGGAAGGGAGGGGAACACCCTGCATGCGGCGCTGCGCCTGTTTGCGGGGCTCGGCGCCTTCGCGTCGCTGCTCATGTGCCTGCTCGCCATGCCCGTTGCGCGCCTGCAGGGGGACGAAGGGCTGTTCGGGTGCTATCTTGCGCTGGCGCCCGCCGTGTTTCCGGTCGCCCTGCTTGCCGTTCTGCGCGGCTGGTGGCAGGGGCGCAGCGAAATGATGCCGACGGCCGTCTCGGAGATCGTGGAACAGATCGTCAAGGCGGGCGCGGGGCTGCTGCTCGCTTCCCGGTTTCCGTCCGACCCCGTGCGCGCGGCGCGCGCCGCCCTGTTTGCCGTCACGCTTTCGGAGGCCGTTGCGCTCCTGTTTCTCGCCGTCCGCGTCCGCGAGGGGCGCAGAACGCTCCGCACGCGGTCGGACGGGGGCGGCGCACTGCTGTTTTCGGCCCTTCCCGTCATGGCAAACGCTGCGCTCCTGCCTCTTTCGCAGATGCTCGACAGCGTGCTTGTCGTGCGGCTTCTCTCCCGCCACACCCTGCGCGCGGTACATGTCTATGGGCTGTTCGCGGGCAGCGCCGTCTCGCTCGTGGCCATGCCCGCCACGCTGTGCTGCGGGCTGGTGGCGGCCGCTGTGCCGGCGGTCGCCTCCTGTATGGCGCAGGGAAGGGAGGAAGAGGGGAGGCGTCGCGCGCTGTTTGCGCTTGCCGTGACGCTCGCCCTCGCGCTCCCCTGTGCGGCGGGGCTGCTTGCGCTCGCGCCTTTCCTTGTGCGGCTGCTCTATCCCGCGCTGGGGGCGGAGGACGCCGTCCTGCTCGTGCGGCTTCTGCGCCTGATGTCCGTCTCCGCGGCGACGCTGGCCGCCGTGGACACGCTGGCGGCCTGCCTCACCGCAATGGGGCTTGCGCGCCGCGCCGCCCTGTCCATGCTGATCGCGGTCATCGTCAAGGCCGCGCTGCAATTCGCGCTCGTCGGCAATCCGGCGCTGGGCATCACGGGCGCGGCGATCGCCTCCAACGCCTGCTATCTGGTTGCTTTTTTCCTCGATTTGTTCTATACTGTAAGAAAAAAACGGGAGATGCACCATGCTGAGCATCATCGGATTGGGAACGAAAAAGGGGGAACTGACGCAGGACGCGCTCGCGGCGCTCAGAAGCGCGGACGCCGTGTTCGTGCGCACCGCGACGCACCCCTCGGCGGAAAGCTTGAAGGAGGCGGGAATTCCCTTTGAGAGCCTGGACGGGCTGTATGCGTCCAGCCGGAATTACGATACCTTTCTTGCCAAGGCGCTGCGCCTTGTAAGGGCCCGCGCCGGGGCGGGCAATGTGTGCTACTGCGTGGACGGCGGCGCGTTTGAAGACCGCGCGGCGCAGGTCCTGGCCGCCGGAAAGGACGTTCGTGTCTTTCCGGGCGTGTCCAAGTCCGCGGCAGCAGCCGCCGCCGCGGGGGTGTATGCTTCCTTTACCGCGGTCCCTGCGCCCGAGGTCGGCGCGCGCGAGCTCGTGCGCCCGCTCGTTGTGTACGATTTTGCGGACCGAGCGCTCGCTTCGGACGTCAAACTTGCGCTCTGCGAACTGTTCGGCGACGAGGCGCCCGCCGTCTTTGTCTGCGGCGGAACGGCAAAGCGTATTGCGCTGTACGAGGCGGACAGGCAGGATCTCTATGACATGACGTGCGCGCTCGTCCTGCCCGACGAGCCGCTGCTGGAAAAGAAAAAATTCGATCTGTACGATTTTCTTGCGATCATGCGCCGTCTCCGTGCGCCCGACGGCTGCCCGTGGGACAGGGTGCAGACGCATGAGAGCATTCGCATCAACGCCATTGAAGAGGCCTATGAGCTTGTGGACGCGATCGATGCGGACGACCCCGACAAGATGTGCGAGGAGGCCGGCGACGTGCTGATGCAGGCCGCGTTCCATACGCTCATGGAAGAGGAGCGCGGACATTTCACGATGAACGACGTGCTGACGGGGCTCTGCCGCAAACTCATCGACCGCCACACGCATGTGTTCGGCGGCGACGCGGCTGCGGGCGCCGACGGCGCGCTCTCCGTGTGGGAAAAGAACAAGATGACGGAAAAGCATCAGCAGACCTTTTCCGATGCCGTGAACGACGTGCCCGCGGGATTTCCCGCCCTTCTGCGCGCGCAGAAGATCGCCAAACGCACGCAAAAGGGGGGCTGGAAGTGCACGCGCGGGCAGGCGGCGGAAGAGGTCCGCACCGCGCTTTCGGAGCTTCTGGCGGCGCAGGACGTTCCCGCGGCGCTCGGAAAATTTCTGTACGCGGCGGCGGAGCTCGGCTATCAGTCGGGCGGCGACTGCGAGCAGGCGCTCCTTGACTACGTCAGGGGCGTGCAGGCGCGCTATACCGCGTTCGAGGCGCTCGTGCGCGCGGACGGCAGGGACGTGAACGCGCTCTCCGATGAGGAGCGCGCCCGGTACATGGATGAGGCGGAACGTGCTCAGACCTCTTGACATCGCGGGCATGGTATGCCCCGACAACGTCATGCTTGCGCCGCTCGCCGGCTATACCAATCATCCCTTCCGCACCATGTGCATGCGGCTGGGGGCGGGGCTGACGTTCACCGAGATGGTGAGCGCAAAGGGACTTGCCTATCACAGCGAGGAGACGAAAAAGCTGCTGTACTGCGCGGACGAATCGCCCAAGGCGGCGCAGATCTTCGGAAGCGATCCGGACATCATGCGCTCCGCCTGCGAGAGCGAAGATTTAGCGCCGTTCGACCTCATCGACATCAACATGGGCTGTCCCATGCCGAAGATCGTGAAAAACGGCGATGGCAGCGCGCTGATGGAAAATCTTCCCCTTGCGGAAAAGGTCATTGCGGCGTGCGTGAAAAGCGGCAAGCGCATTTCCGTCAAATTCCGCATCGGCGTGGACGCCGGTCATAAGATCGCCGCCGAGTTTGCGCGGCTCTGCGAGGGGGCGGGGGCGTGCATGATCACGGTACACGGCAGAACGCGGGACAAGCTGTACGCGGGCGCGCCCGACTATGCCCAGATCGCCGCGGCAAAGCAGGCCGTGAACATTCCCGTCATCGCAAACGGGGGCGTTTGGTCGGAAAAGGACTTTTCCCGGATGCTGGAATGCACGGGGGCGGACGGCGTGATGATCGCGCGCGCGGCGCTCTGCCGGCCGCAGGTGTTTGCCGAGATCACCGGGACGGAGGCTCCGCCCATGCGGGAGCTGTTCGCGCGCCAGCTTGCGGAAACGCGGGCGCTGTACGGCGAGCGCTTCGCCGTCGTGTTCATGCGCAAAATGGCGGCGTTCTACTGCAAGGGCGTGAGCGGCGCGGCGGATTATAAGCGCCGCCTGTTTGCGGCGCAGACCACGGAAGAAGTCGCCGCCCTCGCGGAAGAGATCTTCGGGGAATGAACGGATCGTTTTCGCAAGGGCGCAGGCGGTTTCTGACATTTTAACAAAACAATGCGGGGCTTTCCCATAGGGGAAGGCCCCGCATTGTTTTGTAACGGGAACGGTTACGGAACGATGATCTGGATTCCGTTTTCGTAGTTATACTGAATGGCAAGCAGATCTTCGTGATCCAGGCATCCGCTTGCAAACGCCGTTTCCAGATCGCAGAACATGCTGTCGGATTCGCCATGGTATCCGTAGTACAGCAGCTGCTGCGTGGAGCCGTAGCAAAACGTCACGCCGTCCACTTCCTGTTCCGTCATCACGGCCGGGTAGTCTGCGCCGCCGTCCACGAACAGAACGGAGCGCTCCATGCTCCACCGGTAAAAGACGCGCAGCGACAGATCTTCCGTGTTCACGCCGCCGTATTCGCGGACGTAGTCCTCTTTGATGATCTGCGAGGTCGACCAGTTCCAGCCGTTGTTGTAGTTTTTCTGCAGCGCCAGCAGGTCGCTTCGGGTCAGCAGTCCGTTTTCAAACGCCGTTCCCAGGGTGTAAAAGGTCCCCCCGTGATAGACGTCAAGGGTATATGATGACGGAAATTCAAACAGAATGTTATCCACAAGGATATCGGTGATCACGTCCGAGGCGGCAAAGGGCCCGCAGAGGTAGAATGCATAGGTGTCGCCGAAGACGCCCCGCACGTCCAGGGAAAATTCACTCGCGTTCTGATCGCCGCGGGAGTATTTGTCCAGCCAGGCCTGAACGATCTCACGTTCCTTTTCCGTGGGGATCTCAATGGACGTTCCGATCGTCACATCGGATTCCTTGCCCGACTCCTGCGGATCCGGATTTCCCGGGATCGTCGGATCCGGATTTTTGGAGAGGTCGTCATTTTCGGCCGAACAGGCGGCAAGGCTGATTGCCGACAGGGCGAAGACTGCTGCAAGCATGCCCGATAACATCTTTCTCATCGCGCGTTTCCTCCGTAGGTCTACAGTATAGCACAAATCGCAAAAAAGTGCAAGAGGTGAAACCGCGGGCGTACGGCAGATGTTTGCGGACACGTAAATGCCCCTGTGCGGGCATAAATATAATTGATATATCCCACCACCGCAAGGGTGTAAAAACGGCGTGTAGGCGAAAATACGCGCCTTTTTTGCCGTCCTTGTGGAAAATTTCACCTGATTCGCCGCCGTTTCGCTGTACTTTTTCGCGCGCGCGTGTTATAATGGATATAAGTGTTACGGCAGTTATCCGTTCAGAAACAATCATGCGAAATTTACAGATAAGGAGATTGTCATGTCAGAAAAGGTAGAGGGCGCATACGGCGCGGAACAAATTCAGGTGCTCGACGGGCTCGAGCATATCCGCAAGCGCCCCGGCATGTATATCAGTTCGACGGACGAAAAGGGGCTTCATCACCTTGTGAGCGAAGTCGTCGACAATTCCATTGACGAGGCGCTCGCGGGCTACTGCGACCGCGTGGACGTCACGATCAACGCGGACGGCTCCTGCACCGTCGAGGACAACGGGCGCGGGATCCCCACCGAGATCCACCCCAAGGAGGGCGTCTCCACGGTCGAGGTCGTCTTTACCAAGGTCAATGCGGGCGGAAAATTCGGCGGCGATTCGGGCTACAAGGTGTCCAGCGGCCTGCACGGTGTCGGCGTCAAGGCCGTCAACGCGCTCTCGGAATGGCTGGAAGTGGAGGTGTCCCAGAACGGCCACGTCTATAAACAGGTGTATAACCGCGGCGTGCCCCAGCGTTCCCTTCAGATCATCGGCGATACCGATAAGACGGGGACCAAGGTCACCTTCTTTCCCGACGCCGAAATTTTCGAGACGATCGTGTTCAAGTACGACATTCTCCGCGTCCGCCTCAAGGAACTTGCCTTTCTCAACAAGGGGCTGACGATCACCCTCACCGACCGGCGCGGCGAAACGGTGCGCTCGGACAGCTTCTGCTACGAGGGCGGGATCCGCGAGCTGGTGGAAGAGCTCAACAAGGGGAACGAGACGCTCTTCCCCGAGCCTCTCTATTTCGAGGAGCAGGACGGCACCACCGTCTGCGAGATCGCCCTGCAATACAACGACGGCTACAACGAGGTCATCTATTCCTATGCCAACAACGTCAACACCATCGACGGCGGAACGCATGTGGAAGGGCTCAAACAGGCGCTCACCAAAGTCATCAACGACGCGGGCAAAAAGCTCAACATCTTAAAGGAGAGCGACAGGCTCACGGGCGAGGACGTGCGCGAGGGCATCACCGCGGTCGTGTCCGTCAAGCTCGAAAACGCGCAGTTTGAATCGCAGACCAAGGATAAGCTCAACAATTCGTTCGTGCGTCCCTTTGTCTCCAAGTGCGTGGCAGAGGAGTTCGGCACATACATCGAAGAACACCCCGCCGAGGCGCGCGAGCTGGTCCTGCGCTGCATCACGGCGCAGAAAGCGCGCGACGCGGCCCGCTCCGCCCGCGAACTCACCCGCAGAAAGGGCGTGCTGGAATCCACCACGCTCCCCGGAAAGCTGGCCGACTGCTCGGATAAGCGCCCGGAGCTGTGCGAGATCTACATCGTTGAGGGCGACTCGGCAGGCGGCACGGCAAAACAGGGGAGAGACAGAAGGTTCCAGGCGATCCTGCCCCTTCGCGGCAAGATCCTGAACGTGGAAAAGGTGCGCCTCAACCGCGTGCTGGAAAATGCCGAAATCAAGGCGATGATCACTGCGTTCGGCTGCGGCATTCTCGACGACTTCGACGAGAGCAAGCTGCGCTACGACCGCATCATCTCCATGACCGATGCCGATGTCGACGGCGCGCATATCCGGATCCTTCTTCTGACCTTCCTGTTCCGCTATATGCGTCCGCTCATCGAGCACGGGCACGTCTATTCCGCGATGCCGCCCCTCTACAAGGCGAGCGTCAAGGGAAAAGAGGACGTGTACCTCTATTCCGAAGAGGAAAAGACGGCTTACGACGCCGCAAACAACAACAAAGTGGAGTATCAGCGCTATAAGGGCCTCGGAGAGATGAGCACCGAACAGCTCTGGGACACGACGATGAATCCCGCGACCCGCACGCTGGTGCGCGTCTCCATGCGCGACGCCATGGAGGCGGACAAGATGTTCACCATTCTCATGGGCGAGAGCCCCGCGCTCCGCCGTCAGTTCATCGAACAGAACGCGACGCTGGTAAAAGATCTGGACATCTGAGCTCCGCTTGGGATCTGCCCTTGGGCGCACGAAACGCGCAGAGGGCGCCCTCCGGCCGGGGGACCGGCTGACAGGAAAATTTACGAGAAGGTATTTTTATGGCTAAAAAAGAAACAAGTCCCGAGCTGACCGAAGAGTTCAAAAAGACGCTTGAAATGACCAAGATCCTCGACGTCGAGGTGGACGACGAGCTCAAGCGTTCCTTCATTGCGTATGCCATGGCGGTCAACAAATCGCGCGCCATTCCCGACGTCCGCGACGGCCTCAAGCCCGTGCACAGGCGCATTCTCTACTCCATGCACGAAATGGGCCTTTACAACGACAAGGCATACAGAAAGTGCGCGCGTATCGTCGGTGACGTTCTGGGTAAATTCCACCCGCACGGAGACTTCTCCGTGTACGATGCGCTCGTCCGCCTTGCGCAGGATTTCTCGATCAACTTCCCGCTCGTGGACGGGCACGGCAACTTCGGCTCCGTTGACGGCGACCCGCCCGCGGCCATGCGTTATACGGAGGCCCGCCTTTCCAAGCTCGCCGCCGAGATGCTGCGCGATCTTGACAAGGAGACGGTGGATTTCTTCCCCAACTTCGACGGCAACGAGATGGAGCCCGCCGTTCTGACGGCGCGCTTCCCCAACCTTCTCGTCAACGGGTCGGACGGCATCGCCGTCGGCATGGCGACCAATATCCCGCCCCACAACCTTGCAGAGGTCATCGACGGCACGGTCGCGCTCATCGACAATCCCGATATCACGGTCGATGAGCTCATGGATTATATCCCCGCGCCCGATTTCCCCACGGGGGGCATCATCATGGGGCGGAGCGGCATCCGCAAGGCGTACCGCACGGGGCAGGGCAACATCGTCATCCGCTCCAAGTGCGAGATCGAGGAACACGGCACGGGCGCAAATGTCAGAAGCCGCATCGTCGTCACGGAAATTCCCTATCAGGTCAACAAGGCGCAGCTCATCGAGACGATCGCCAACATGGTGCGCGACAAGCGCCTGGAGGGCATTTCGGACATCCGCGAGGAATCGGGCAGAGAGGGCATGCGCATCGTCATCGAATGCAAGAAGGATGCCAACGCGCAGGTGGTGCTCAATTCGCTGTACAAGCACACCAATCTGCAGACTTCGGACGGCATCATTCTTCTTGCCCTCGTCGAAAACGGCACCGAGCCGAAAGTGCTCAACCTGCGCGAGATCCTGGTCTATTACCTGGAGCATCAGAAAGAGGTCATCATCCGCCGCACGCGCTTCGACCTCGCCCGCACGGAGGAGCGCGCGCACATCGTCGAAGGCCTTGTGCTTGCGCTTGCCAATATCGACGAAGTCATCCGCATCATCAAGGAATCTGCGGACAAGAACGACGCGGCGGCAAAACTGACTGCAGCGTTCGAGCTCTCCGAAAAGCAGGCAAACGCCATTCTTGAAATGCGCCTGCAGCGTCTCACCTCCCTCGAGGTGGAAAAGCTCAAGGAAGAACTCGAGGGCCTGCGTGCGACGATCGCCGACCTGAAGGATATCCTCGGAAGCGAACAGCGCGTTCTGGACATCATCAAGACCGATCTTCTTGCGATCAAGGCGAAATATCCCTCCGAGCGCCGGACGGAGATCTCCGTCGATTACGGCGATATCGAGGACGAAGACCTGATCGACGTGGAGGACGTCGTCATCTCCATGACGCATTCGGGCTACGTCAAGCGCATTCCCGTCGCCGAATACCGCGCGCAGAACCGCGGCGGCGTGGGGATCACGGCGCACCGGCCCAAGGACGACGACTTCGTCGAGCAGATGTTCGTCTGTTCGACCCATAACAACATTCTGCTCTTCTCCAACTTCGGAAAGGTGTACTCCATCAAGGGGTACCATATTCCCGAAGCGGCGCGGACCGCGCGCGGAAGGGCGATCGTCAACATCGTTCAGCTGGGCGCGGGCGAAAAGATTGCCGCCATTCTGCCGGTGCTTGCAAACGGGACGGGCTATCTTGTGATGGCGACCAAGAAGGGACTCATCAAAAAGACTGCCACGAGCGAATTTGACCGCATTCTGCGCAGCGGCAAGATCGCGATCCGCATCGTGGAGGGCGACGAGCTCATTTCCGTTCAGTTTGCGGGCGGAAACGATGAGATCGTCGTCGCGTCCCGCTCCGGCAAGTGCATCCGCTTCTCCGAGACGGACGTGCGCCCGATGGGCCGCGATACGATGGGCGTGCGCGCCATGAATCTGTCGGAGGACGACGCCGTGGTCGACATGCTCGTCCTCAGAGAGGGGTGCGATATTCTGACCGTCTCCGAAAACGGGTACGGCAAGCGCACCGATCCGGCCGATTACCGCATTCAGTCGCGCGGCGGCAAGGGCATCAAGGCGGGCGTCTTCAATGAAAAGACGGGCGCGCTCGTCAATATGAAGCTGGTCACCGACGAGGACGACGTCATGCTCGTGACGTCCGCGGGCATCGTGATCCGTATGCATGCGGACAGCATCTCGCACATCGGCAGGAACACGCGCGGCGTGCGGCTGATGAACGTCAGGGACGGCGTTGTGGCGACGGTTGCGATCACGGAAAAGGACGACGAAGCAGACGTGGAAGCGCCCGAGGAGACCGCGGCCGATCTCTCGCCGGAGGAACTTGCCGAGGGCGAGATGGACGCACCTGAGGAGACAGAGGCAGACATGCCCGCCTCTGACGGCGCAGAAAACAGCGAAGAATAAAAAAGAGCCGTCCATGTCCGCGGGTCGGGCATGGGCGGCTCAAATTATGCAAAGGGCCCCGCGCGGCAGACCATGTCTGCCGCGCGGGGCCTTTTCAGGATCCTGCGCTTCCGGGAAACAGACGGCGGCGCCGGAGGGTGTATGCGGCTTGTCTGCAAAAGATGCTCCTGCTTTGCGGCGGGAGCGGTCAGCGCTTTGCGGGGTCGGGAGCGAGCGCGGGCGCGGCGAGCCTGACGTCGATGCTTCCGCACAGCACTTCCGCGTAGGAGTAGGCGGTTTTCCCCAGAAAATTTTCGTCGTCGGGACGGACGGTGAACAGGGCGGGGTAAACGCCCGTCAGCGTGCCGCAGAACCGCTGGATCTTGTTGCGCCCCAGGCGGACGGTGACGTCCACCTGTTTGGATTGGTAGTCCCGGATACGGCGCTTGACGCGAGCGATGTCGTTGTTCGGCTTGATCATGCGGTGATTTTTGACAATCCCGGAGAAAATTATACCCCGATTCGCGGAAGTTCGACGCGGATTTACAGACATAAGCAGGGCGCCGCATGCATACGATGAAGGGAAAAATCCCTTTTCATGTCCGGAAGCGTCTGCCGCGCACGCCTTTTTTTGACGGCGCCGCGCACAGGGGTCCGGACAAATCTTTGGCAGGAGGGCATGATCACCATGATGAAGACGCAGACGGAGACATTCCGCGGATACGGCAAGCTGTTCGGGCTCGGCGCACAGACGGCGGTGGAGTGCCGCTTTCCCGAGGCGGAGACGGTGCTGTCCGCATGCGCGACCGCACACCTTGCGGGAGCGGATGCGGGCAACGGCGAAGTGCGCTATTTCGGCCGCGCGCATTTTTCCATTGTCTATGAGGACGCAGATCGGCGCGTCTGCCGCGCCGAAAAGGGCGTGGAATTTTCGGCCGTTGCACGCGATGAACGCATCGTTCCCGCGCACACGGTGCGGGCGCAGCTCGCCGTGGAGAACGTCTCCGTGCGCAAGGAGGGCGCAAGCATCTTTGTGACGGCGCTCCTCGGCGCGGACATCGCCGTGTTCGGCGAGCAGTCGTTCGACTATCTTTCGGGGGGCGAGCTCGTGTGCAAGCGGGATCCCGTCGCCGTCTATACGGCGCATCTCGCGGACGGCACCACGGAGATCGAGGACGATTTCGAGGTGGACCGTATCGGCGATATCCTGCAGCATGCGGAGACCGTGCATATCACCGCGGTCTCCTGTTCGGCGGGAACGCTCTGTACGGAGGGCGAGGTGTTCCTCGGCGTTCTCGCCCTGCGCGGGGAGGACCTCGTTTCCTTTGAACGGCTCATTCCCTTCCGGATCGACGTTCCCTCCGAGTCGGCGCAGGCGGGCTGCCGCGCGCAGGTCAGGGTCACCGTTCCGGAAGTCAGTCTGACTGCCGATGCGGACGAGGAAAAGGGGAAATGCCGCGTCCGTGCGACGCTCGTCCTGCGTGCGTCCGGGGTGATCTGCGAAGAGGTCGCGGTGGACGGCGTCACGGACGCATTCTCCCGGACGAACCGCGTCAGGCTTTCCTATTCGGAGAGCGGCAGCGAAGGCGCCGGCGAGACGACGCAGCTGACCGAGCGCGTTTCGGGGCGGGCGGCGCTCTCGTCCGGCCTGGATTTTTCGGATACGCTTCAGGCGGTCACGCTCCAGCGCGCCGAGGCCAATCTCGTGCGCGGGGAAAACGGTATGCGCGCGGAGGGGGTCGCGCTGGCGACGCTGCTCGTGCGGGCCGCCGACGGCAGCCGCCGCGGCATCGAGATGAGCCTTCCGTTTTCCGTGCCGGTGCAGGCGGAGAACGCCGATGTGGACGTCATTGCCTGCGGCATGAGCGCGCGGCAGAAGGAGGAGGGCACGATCGATGCGGAAGCAACGCTCAAATTCACGTTCACGGAGCGTTTGCAGGCGCGTGCACGGTTGGTCGCCTCCGCCGAGGAGGGCGAGCCCGTGCCCGAAAAGGACTGTGCGATCAGCGTGTACGTTCCGCGCGCGGGCGACGGCCTCTGGGAGCTCGCCAAGCGGCTGAACAAGTCGCTGGAGGAAGTCGTCGAGAGCAATCCCGACCTCGAATTCCCCATCCGCGAGGGACAGCGGGTCGTCATTTACCGCAAAAAGGCGCTCTGACCGAAGGGCGGCGGGCGTCGCCGGAAGGGCTTTTGCTGCGGGCAGGACACGGGCCTGTCCGCAGTTTTTGCGTACACGCGTGCCCTTCCCGTCAAAATTTCATGCGAACTGTTATGTTACACTTGACGTGTTAGAAGCGAGTAGCTTCTGACACGTCCTTTTTTATAGCGTTACCTGCTGAACGCTGAGCCGTGGGTGGCGGCGTAGTAGTCACCTACCCCTTTGTTATCAATGCGGTTTAAGACACATAAAAAAGCCACAAACGACATTGCAAGGCAATCTTTTTAAGTAACTTTACTTAAAAATGGGATTTTATCCGATTCAGTTCGTTGCCCCAGAGGGAAATGTGCCCTGCGTAGTCAATCAGAGGCGAAAAGGCTTGATACAAAGCCGTCAGGCATTGTAAATACATATTTTATATGGCGTAAGCCAAAAGGAGTAGTTTTATGGCACAGGTTGAGTTGTTCAAACGCAAGGGAACGTACACGGATCAGAGAACGGGCGAGGAAAAGCCTTTCACGAGTTTTTTTGTGAAATGTGGCGATGAACTTGTTCCGATTCAGGTCAGATTCTACGAAGATGAAGAAGGAAAGGACCCCCGCTATTCTGCCCGCAAGACTGTTTTATCTGCATTTTCGGCAATGCTACCCGATCGAGAGGAACAGGCGAAAGGCAAAAAGAGTGCTTCCGGCAAGGCATGTTCGTCGAATGCCATACGGCAAAAGGCGAGGTGTTGACGGTAAATCTTGCGTTGATCGTCTGCGTGTTCCCGTGTAAGAAAGGCAGCACGTTGGTTTTCGCAGACGGTCTGACGCAGGACGTCACCGAGCCGTATGCCGAAATTGTGGACAAGTTGCAAGCCGTTTGCCCCTTCGGACACACCGAAGTGTAAAAAAACGGGCCAAAGGTGCCAAAGGTGCCAAAACGGCAGAATTGCCGAAAGCATAAAAACAGGTAAAAACGTAAGAAAAGCACCGAAAACACCCCTGTTTCAGCCGAAAATCGCATAAAATGCACGCGCCGCTGGGGCTTGTCCAGCGGCGTTGGGCCAAAGGTGCCAAAATGGGCCAAAACAGGGTAAAAGGTGCCAAAATTCGTGTGTTTCAAATCGGGGGTATAGAAAATGTATTTGAAACAATGCGAAGTTGAATCCCGTGTTGAGTACTTTAAGGGCGATATTCAGGAAATCCTGAAATCGCATACCGTCATCAAGAAGTGGGCGTATATCCTGCATGACAAAGACGACACCGCGCCTCATTATCATATTTATCTGAATTTTGGTAATTCAGGAAGAGATACGGCGCAAGTGGCTTCATGGTTTGGATTACAGGAATCACAGGTCAGCCGCGTCAAGGGACGCGCGACGGACATGCTCCTTTATCTGACGCACGGGAACGATTCGCAAAAGAACAAGTATCAATATTCGCCGTCCGAGGTTGTCGCAAACTTCGATTTTGAAACGGAGATC
>CAJFRT010000008.1 GCA_904419525.1 Candidatus Gallimonas merdae | reverse complement strand
ATTAACGCCAGGCCTAAGAAAGTTTTGCATTACCATACACCACAAGATTTGTTCATTGAAAATCTCTCTTTGTGTTGCACTTAGTTTGACAATTCATCTCTGCTCCGACGGTTCCACTCGTCGGCGACCTGTTCTTCCAGGCCGGGAAGCTCCGCCCTGACGACCGAGATCCCCTTTTCCTGCAGAATGCGCCGGATATGCTCCTCCGCGATCCCGCGTTTCAAGAATTGTTCCTGCTCGTCCCCTTCCGCGGGGATCTGCCGCGCAAGCAGTTCCGCCAGTTTATCGAGGCATACATCTGTTTCAAACTGTTCAAGATATTCCTGTACCCCGTCGTAGATCTGATCGCGGAAGTCGTCAAGTTCGTTTTGTTCGATCGCCTCGGGGTCGGAAACGTGCTTTTCCGCCTCATAGGCCGCACGGTAGAGACGGTACGCCATGTCCCTGTGCCGCCGGCTGACCTCTTTGGGCGCGCGGCACGCATTGACCGCATATTCTCCCAAAAACACCAGTTCCAGCAAAGTCTGCAATTCGTCCTGCGTTAGCTCACCTTTCATATTCACTTTTGTGCCTCCATATAGTTGAGAACTACTTTTTAACTATTTTACAGTTTCAAACTTTAATATGTCAAGTGATTGGAGGTGTAAAAATGGAAGAATTATACAGACTCTCGGAAAATCTGAAACAGCTTCGGAAAGAATTCGGCTATACGCAAACCTATGTCGCCGAAAAGCTGGGAATCAAATACCAATCCTATCATGCCTATGAAACGGGCATCGCCGTTCCGACACTGAAACATTTCATCGAACTTGCAAAGTTATACGAAATATCCCTGGACGAACTCATTCAATAAAACGATGCCGCCCGCCGTCAGATGACGGCGGGCGGCCTTTTGTCCGTGTACGATCAAAGGATCTGCCCTTCGTAAATGGGGAAGCGCGCGCAGAGCCGGGCGACCTTGTCGGAGACGCTCTCCACCGCCGCCTCGCGCCCCTGAATGACTTCGGTGACGAGATCGGCGATCAGGACGGCCTCCGTCTCCTTCATGCCGCGCGCCGTGATGGCGGGCGTACCGATGCGCACGCCGCTGGTGATAAAGGGCGACGTCGTTTCAAAGGGAATGGTGTTCTTGTTGGCCGTGATGTGCGCCCTGTCGAGCAGCGCTTCCAGCTCCTTGCCCGTCAGGTCGTCCTTTCTGAGGTCGAGCAGCATCAGGTGGTTGTCCGTTCCGCCCGAAACAAGGCGCACGCCGTTCTGCATGAATCTGTCCGCCATGGCGGCCGCGTTCCTGACGATCTGCTGCTGATACCGTTTGAATTCGGGCGAAAGCGCCTCCTTGAAGGCGACTGCCTTTGCGGCGATGACGTGCATGAGCGGCCCGCCCTGCGTGCCCGGGAAAACCGCCTTGTCAATGGCCTTGGCGTACTGCTCCCTGCACATGATCGCGCCCCCGCGCGGCCCGCGCAGCGTCTTGTGCGTGGTCGTCGTCACAAAGTCGGCATACGGCACGGGATTGGGATGCAGCCCCGCCGCCACAAGTCCCGCGATGTGCGCGATGTCCACCATCATCAGCGCGCCCACCTTGTCGCAGATCGCGCGAATGCGCGCGAAATCGATGATGCGCGGATAGGCGCTTGCGCCCGAAACGATCATCTTCGGCTTGCATGCCACGGCGATCGACTCCATTTCATCGTAGTCGATGGTCTCCGTCTCGCGGGAGACGCCGTAAGGCACGATGTTGAAATAGCTGCCCGAGATGTTGACGGGCGAGCCGTGCGTCAGGTGACCGCCGTGCGAAAGGTTCATGCCCATGATCGTGTCGCCGGGCCTGAGCATGGCAAAATAGACCGCGAAGTTGGCCTGCGCGCCCGAATGCGGCTGTACGTTGGCATGATCGCAGCCGAACAGCTCCTTCAGGCGGTCGCGCGCGAGATCTTCCACAACGTCGACAAATTCACAGCCGCCGTAGTAGCGCTTTCCAGGATACCCCTCCGCATACTTGTTGGTCAAATGGCTTCCCATGGCCGCCATGACCGCGGGGGAAACGATGTTCTCGCTGGCGATCAGCTCCAGATTGCCGCGCTGGCGGGAAAGCTCGCGCTCCATGGCTCTGCAAACTTCGGGATCGGTGTTTCGGATTGTGGTAAGGTCGATCATAGAATACTCCGCTGCTTTTTTCCCATTATAACAGAACGGCGGCGAAATAGCAAGGGCGCAGCGGAATTTTTCACAAATTCCGCTGCGCCCGTGACCGGCGTTCCCTCAGGCAGGCACAGACCGCCCGCCCGCGCGGCTGCGCGGACGGCAGTCACGGCAATGAAAAGGGCCTCCCTGCACGGGGAAGGCCCTTTGAAATATCTTTTCAGATGTACTTTTCCAGGAAGGCTTTCAGCGTCGGCGCGGGGACGTATCCCAGATTGTTGCCGACGGGCACGCCGTCCTTAAAGACGATGACGTTGGGAATGGACATCACGCCGTAGCGCTGTGCCGTCTCGCCGTTTGCGTCCACGTCCACCTTGACGAAGGTCGCCCGGCCCGCAAGCTCGCCCGCAACGCCGTCCAAAACGGGCGCGAGCATTCTGCACGGGCCGCACCAGCCCGCCCAGAAATCGCACACGACGGGGCCCCTTTTGATGAGCTCTTCGAGCTGTGCTCCCGAAACTTCCATAACGTTCTTTGACATATCAGATTCTCCTTTTTATATATTCGGCAAGTTCGCCGAATTTTACGCGTTCGGACGACGACGTGCGCATGTCCTTGACTTCCGCGGCCCCCTCTTCGAGCTCGCGCTCGCCGAGCACCGCCACAAACCGCGCGCCCGTCTTGTCCGCATACTTGAACTGCGCCTTGACCGACCGCTCCATGAGGTCGGTCTCGCACGAAATGCCCGCACCGCGCAGCTGCTGCGCAAGCAGGAAGGCCTTTGCGCGGGAAGAGGCGTCCATGCCCGCAAGATAGCACATGGCACCCATGTCCGCGGGAGGCAGGCAGTTCTCTGCCTCCATGACGAGCAGAAGCCGCTCCATGCCCGCGGCAAACCCCACCGCGGGGACGGGCTTGGAGCCCATCTGCTCCAGAAGGGTATCGTATCTTCCGCCCCCGAGCACGGTGCCCTGCGCGCCCGCGGCGTCCGAGACAAACTCGAACACGGTACGGCTGTAATAGTCCAGCCCGCGCACGATGGAGGGATCCACCGTGTACGCGACGCCCGCGCTTGTAAGCAGCGATTTGACCTGCCCGAAGTGCTCCCTGCAGTCGTCGCACAGATAGTCCAGCATTCTGGGCGCGCCGGCGGCGATCTGTTTGCAGCCCTCCACCTTGCAGTCGAGAATGCGCATGGGATTTTTTTCAAAGCGGGTGCGGCAGTCCTCGCACATCTGCGACAGGCGGGGGGCAAAATATTCCCTGAGCGCCTGATGATAGCGCGCGCGGCAGGTCTTGCAGCCGATGGAATTGATGTGCAGTTCCACCTTTTTCAGGCCGAGATTTTTCAGAAAGGCATCGGCGAGCGAAATGGCCTCCGCATCGGCCTCCGCCCCGGCTGCGCCGTACAGTTCGCACCCGAACTGGTGGAATTCGCGCAGACGGCCCGCCTGCGGACGCTCATAGCGGAATGCAGAGATGAAGTAGTACGCCTTGAAGGGAAGCACGCCGCCCGCAAGCCCGTGCTCGATGAATGCGCGCGCGACGCCCGCCGTCCCCTCGGGGCGCAGGGTCACCGACCTGCCGCCCTTGTCGAGGAATGTGTACATCTCCTTGTTGACGATGTCCGTCGTGTCGCCCACGCCGCGCGAAAAGAGCTCCGTGTGCTCGAACACGGGCGTGCGGATCTCACGGAACGCATAGGCCTGCGCCGTTTCGCGCGCCCTGGCTTCAAGATACTGCCATAAGTACGCCTGCGACGGCAGAACGTCCTTACAGCCCTTGGGAATCTGGATCATATGATTTTCCTTTCCTGTCTCGGTCATGATCCCCGGCAAAAGCGGGGCTTTTTATAGCGCTTTCCGATGAAAACGCATCGCTTACAGCACGTACTTTTTCAGGTCTCTGTCCTTGGTGATCCTGGCAAGATGCTCTTCGACATACTTCCTGTCGATCTCCACCGTGACCACGGGATAGTCGCCGCCGCCCGCGTTGAACGAGATGTCCTCAAGCAGGAACTCCATGACCGTGTGCAGCCTGCGCGCGCCGATGTCCTCGCTGGTCAGATTGATCTCCTCGGAAATTTCGGCGATCGCCTCGATGGCGTCGGACGTGAATTTCAGATCGATGTTATCCACCGCAAGCAGCATGGCATACTGCTGGGTGATAGAATGCTCGGTGTTGGTGAGGATGTTGACGAAATCTTCCTTGGTCAGGCTGGAAAGCTCCACGGAAACGGGGAATCTGCCCTGAAGTTCGGGGATCAGATCCTCCACCCGCGCGACGTGGAACGCGCCCGCCGCAATGAAGAGCATGTAATCGGTCTTGACCGCACCGTATTTCGTCATGACGGTGCTGCCCTCGACAATGGGCAGGATATCGCGCTGAACGCCCTCGCGGGAGACGTCCGCGCCGCCCGTGTTGCCCTTTGCCGCGATCTTGTCGATCTCGTCGATGAAAATGATGCCGTCGTTTTCGGCGCGGCGGAGCGCCTCCTCCTGCACGGCGTCGTCGTCGATGAGTTTGTCGGCCTCTTCGGCAATGAACAGTTTCATCGCCTCACCCACCGTCAGTTTGCGCTTTTTCTTGCGCGCGGGGAGCATCTCCCCGAAGATCGAACCGAGATTGATCGCCGCGCCGCCCGGAACGAGCTCCATGTTCTTGGGCTCGTCCTTCACTTCCGTTTCAATGACGAGCTTGTCGAACGTGCCCTTCCGCAGGGAATCGAGCAGGTTCTGCTCGAACACCTCGCGCGCGGTCTCGCCGCGGTCGTTCTTTTTGACCTCGGCCAGGATCTTGACCATCTTTTTTTCGGCCGTCTCGGTCGCCTTGACGGAGACTTCGGCCGTCTTTTCGTCCTTGACCAGGCGCACCGCGCACTCGACCAGGTCGCGCACCATGCCCTCAACGTCCTTGCCCACATAGCCGACCTCGGTGTACTTGGTCGCTTCCACCTTGATGAACGGCGCCTTTACCAGCTTCGCGAGCCGGCGGGCGATCTCCGTCTTGCCGACGCCCGTCGGGCCCTTCATGATGATGTTTTTGGGCGTGATCTCGTCGCGCACTTCCTTGGAGAGCTGCGCGCGGCGGTAGCGATTTCTCAGGGCGATCGCGACCGCCTTTTTCGCCTCGTCCTGACCGATGATGTGTTTATTGAGTTCGTTTACGATTTGTCTGGGTGAAAGATCCATAAATAACCTCCTGTATTCCCTGATTGCTCCGCTCTGCTGAAAACCCACAATTCAAAGACACGGCCACCGCCGCAAACGGCTTCCGGTCCGCCTTTCCGATGCACGGCCGAGCCGATCAGACGGTTTCGCAGATGATGTGATCGTTGGTGAACACGCAGATCTCCGAAGCGATCTTCAGGGATTTGCGCGCGATCTCCTCAGCAGAAAAATCGGTGTTCTGTGCGAGCGCGCGCGCCGCGGCAAGCGCATAGTTGCCGCCCGAACCGATGGCGCAGATCCCCTCGTCCGGTTCGATCACTTCGCCCGTACCCGAGAGAATGAGCAGCGTATCTTTATCGGCGGTGATCATCATGGCATTGAGCTGCCTGCCCAGCTTATCGCTGCGCCAGAGCTCGGCGAGCTCCACGGCAGAACGCATGAGGTTGCCCGCAAACTTGTTGAGCATGCCCTCGAACCGCTCGGAGAGCGCAAAGGCGTCCGTCACCGAGCCGGCGAACCCGAGAATGACCTTGCCGCCGTAGATGCGGCGCACCTTGATTGCCGTGTTCTTGAAGATAACGGATTCCCCCATCGTGACCTGTCCGTCGCCGGCAATGGCCGTCACGCCGTCCTTTTTGACGGCACAGATCGTGGTTCCGTGAAATTCCATAATTTCCTCCTCTATTCGGCGAGCGCGGCGCGGAACAGCTCGATCTCCCCGAGCGCACGCTCTGCCATGACTTTCTTTTTTTCTTTTTTATCCCGGATATCCGGGCCGCGCAGAATGCCGTAGTTGGCGTTCATCGGCTGGAAATGCGCGTTTTCCGCCGCCACGTAGCGCGCGAGCGCGCCCATGACGCAAACATCGGAAGGGACGAGCGAGGGCTTTGCATGCAGTCTGCGCAGACAGTTCGCCGCCGCAAGAATGCCGGTGGCCGCGCTCTCGACATATCCCTCCACCCCCGTGATCTGCCCCGCAAAGAAGAGCATCGGGTTGTCCTTTGCCGAAAGATCGGCCTGCAGCACGCGGGGAGAATCCAGAAAAGTATTGCGGTGCATGACGCCGTAGCGCACGAACTCCGCATTCCTGAGCGCGGGAATGAGCGAAAAAACCCGCTTCTGCTCCCCGAATTTCAGATTGGTCTGACAGCCGACCAGCCCGAAGAGCGTGCCTTCGGCGTTCTCGCGGCGAAGCTGCAAAACGGCATACGGGCGCTTTCCGGATGCATCGGCAAGTCCCACCGGCTTGAAGGTGCCGAAGCGCAGGGAGTCCTTCCCGCGGGACGCCATGACCTCCACCGGCATGCACCCTTCAAAGATCTCCCGCTTTTCAAAGTCGCGCAGCGTCACCTTTTCGGCGGCGAGCAGTTCCCGCACGAATGCCTCATACTGCGGCTTATCCATGGGACAGTTGACATAGTCCCCCGTTCCCCTGCCGTAACGGTCGGCCGTGAACGCTTCGGAAAGGTCGATGCTCTCCGCCGTCACGACGGGCGCGGTCGCATCGTAGAAGTGAAGCCCCCCGCCGAACCGCCTTTCGATCGCCGCATACAGCGCGCCGTCCGTCAGGGGCCCGGTTGCGACGATCCCCGCCTCCGGAAGCTCCGTCTCCTCGCGGCAGACGATGCGGATGCGGGGTTCTGCGCGCAGTTTTCGGGTCACGTACTCAGAAAAACGCTCCCTGTCCACGGCGAGCGCACCGCCCGCCGGCACGCGCGTTGCCGCGGCCGCCTCCATCGTGACGGAACCGAGACGGCGCATCTCCTCTTTGAGCAGCCCGCAGGCGTTGCCGAAGACGTCGTCGCTTTTGAGGGAATTGGAGCACACGAGCTCGCACAGGCCGTCGCTGCTGTGCGCGGGCGAACGGCGGACGGGCTTCTGCTCGACAAGCTCCACCTCCTCGCCGTGCCGCGCAAGATACCAGGCCGCCTCGCAGCCGGCCAGCCCCGCGCCGATGACCCTGATCATGCCTGTGCGGGAGGCGCGTCCTTTTTGGGCGGCTTGGGCGCGCGATAGGAGCAGTCCTTGTTGGCGCACTTGACGTTGCCGCGGGCCGTTCTGACCAGCGCACCGCCGCAGACGGGACACTTTTCGCCCGTCGGTTCGTCCCAGCTCTTGAAGTCGCAGGCGGGATAGCCCGTGCAGCCGTAGTAGAATTTTCCCGTGCGCGTGCGCAGTTTTTTGGTGGGTTTGCCGCAGACGGGACAGGTGCCCTCAAGCACGCCGTCGGCCGCCTTTTCGCCGTAGGGAAGAGTGGATCTGCAGGTCGGATAGTTGGGGCAGGCAAGGAATTTCCCGTATCTGCCGCTCTTGACGACCATCATCGCGCCGCACTTGGGGCAGGGCGTGTCCGAGAACTCCGTCTCGCCCTCGCTGACGATGTTGGAACAGGCGGGATAGTTGGAACAGGCAAGATAGGTGCCGTATTTGCCCGTCTTGCGCACCATGGGCGAGCCGCACTTGGAACAGAGGACCTCCGTGACCTCGTCGCCGTCCGTCTTGGCAAAGCGGAGCTGCTTTTCAAAGGGAGGATAGAAGTCGGCGATGACCGTGTGCCAGTCCTTTCCGCCGTCCTCGATCTTGTCGAGCTTTGTCTCCATGTCCGCGGTGAAGCCGACGTCCATGACTTCGGGGAAATATTTTACAAGCATGTCCGTGATGCGGTAAGCGACCTCGGTGGGCTTCATATACTTGCCCTCTTTTTCGACATACTTGCGCTTGTTGAGCACGGAGATGATCGTCGCGTAGGTGGACGGACGGCCGATGCCCTTATCCTCCATCGCCTTGACAAGGGAGGCGTCCGTATAGCGCACGGGAGGCTTGGTGAACTTCTGCTCCGGCCGGACGCCGAGGCAGGTCAGCGCGTCCCCTTCCGCAACGGGCGGAAGCAGGCCCTTGCCGCCCTCTTCCTCGTCCCCCGTCTTGCTCTCCTGCCAGACGGCGGTGTAGCCCGCGAACTTGAGCGCCTTGCCGCTCGCCTTTAAGCCGTAATCGCCGTTTGCGATCTCCACCTGCATGGAGTCGTACAGCGCCTCCGCCATCTGCGAAGCGATAAAGCGCTCGTAGATGAGCTTATACACGTTGAAGTGTTTTTTATCGAGCAGCTTTTTCACCGACTCCGGCGTGCGGGAAAGATCGATGGGACGGATCGCCTCGTGCGCGTCCTGCGCGCCCTTTTTGGAGGCATAATAGTTGGGTTTTGCGGGAAGATATTCTTTCCCGTAGACCGTTTCAATGTACTGCCGCGCCGCCGCCTGTGCATCGGAAGAGACGCGCGTGGAATCGGTACGGATATAGGTGACAAACGCAACGTGCCCCATGCCCTCGACGTCGATGCCCTCGTAAAGGTGCTGGGCCATGAGCATGGTCTCGGGTGCGGTCATGCCGAGTTTGTTGGAGGCATCCTGCTGCAGCGTGCTGGTCGTAAAGGGCGCGGGCGCATGCGATTTTGTGACGCTGCGCTTGACGCTTGCGACCGTGTACCCGCCTGCGGCAAGCGCGGAGAGCGCCGCGTCGGCCTCTGCCTTGCTCCCGATCTTGCACTTCTTGCCCTTATACTTTTCGAGCGCCGCCTTGAACGGTGCGTATGATTTGGGCACGTCCTGCAGTTCCGCGGTGATCGTCCAGTATTCCTCGGGCCTGAACGCCTGGATCTCGCGTTCGCGTTCGACGACGAGCCGGAGCGCGACCGACTGCACGCGGCCCGCCGAGAGCCCGTTCCCGATCTTATCGTTCAGAAGGGGGGAGAGTTTATAGCCCACGAGCCGGTCGAGCACGCGGCGCGCCTGCTGCGCGTCCACAAGGTTATAGTCGATGGTGCGCGGCGATTCCAGCGCATGTTCCACCGCCTTGGGGGAAATTTCGTTGAATTCGATGCGGTTTTTTCCGTCGGCGGGAAGTCCCAGGACCGTCTGAAGATGCCAGCTGATCGCCTCACCCTCGCGGTCGGGGTCGGTTGCCAGATACACTCTGTCCGCCCTCTTTGCTTCCTCCGAAAGGCGCCTGATGACAGCCTCCTTGCCGGGCGAATTGACATAGCGCGGCTCATAGTTCCTGTCCGTGGCGACGCCGAGCTGTTTCTGCGGCAGATCGCGGATATGTCCGCCCGAAGCGTCCACCTGATACTTTCCCTTCAGATAGCGTGAGATCGTTTTTGCCTTGCTGGGCGACTCGACGATGATAAGATCCATATAACTCCTTTCCGGACAGCGCTGTCCGGAGTCATGCTTTGAGTGCGGCATATTGATTCCCGCCCGCGCGCACGGCCAGTCCCTTGAGTTCCAGGGAAGCAAGCACTGCCTGCGCTTCCCAGACGGGGATGCCCGCCCTCCCGGCGAGCACTGCCGCATGCGCTTCGCCCGCCAGCCGCAGTTCGGCGAGCAAGGTTTCTTCCTGAGGGGTGAGCTGTACGGCGGGCCTTTGTGCCCGCTCCATGCCGAACGCCGCAAAGATATCGCCCGCGTCCGTGCACAGATACGCCCCTTGTTTGATGAGTTCGTTGCAGCCCGCGCCCTGCGCCGCGCCCGCATTGTGCGGAAGCGCAAACACCTCGCGCCCATAGGCGAGCGCGCGGTCCGCCGTGATGAGCGCGCCGCTCCGCTCCCCCGCGGCGAGCACCAGAACGCCCTCCGAAAGCCCCGCGAGAATGCGGTTGCGCGCATGAAAGGAAAATTTCTGCGCCCGCACGCCGAGGGGAACTTCGCTGACAAGCAATCCCCTTTTGGCGATCTCCCGTTTCAGGGAAGCGTGCGACGCGGGATAATCGACGTCCAGCCCGCAGGGAAGCACGCAGATGAGCTTTCCGGAAGCGACGGCCCCGTCGATCGCGGCGCGGTCGCCGCCCTCGGCGATCCCCGTCACGACGGCGAACCGTTCCGAGAGCTCGGAAGAGATCTTCTTTCCGGCCGCCTGCGCCCATGCGGGCAGCATGCGCGACCCGACAATGCAGAATTTCCGTCCGTTCAGAAGCTCCCTTTTCCCCGCGCAAAAGAGCGCAAGGGGCGGATCGGGAATGGCGCGCAGCGACTCCGGATAGTCCGTTCCCGCAAGCGTCACGGCAAAGCCGCCCGCACCCGACAGGCGCAGAAGATACCCTTCCGCTTCCTGTCTGATTGCCGCGCAGTCATCTTTATATACACGGTTTGTCCCCGTTTGTATCAACGCGCCGCAAATTTTTTCAAGCTGTTTTGCGGAGACCCCGCGTGCGCAGACCTGCGCGATCTCATTCTTTGCGCGCTCGTCCAGTTCCGCGCATGCGGCCAGCCAGACGAGCAGAAGGTCTTCGTTCGTATATCCGTCTTTCATTCCAGGCTGTCCCCGAGGCGGTAAGAGACCGCTTCATAGACGTGTGCGGGAAGGATCTCTTCGCTCGCCGCAAGATCGGCGATGGTGCGCGCGACTTTCAGGATCCGGGAACGGGCGCGGGCGGAGAGCTTCATGCGCTCGAAGGCCTCCCGCAGAATCTCCTCTCCCTCCCCGCTCAGGCGGCAGTATGCCGCAAGCTCGCGCTCGCTCATCTCCGCATTGGTGCGGATCCCGCTCTCCTCAAACCGAACGTTCTGAATGGCGCGCGCCACGTTGACGCGCTCGCGTACCGCGGCGGAACTTTCCTGCCGGCTGTCCGAAGCGAGCGCTTCATACGGCACGTTGTCCACCTCCACCTGCAGATCGATGCGGTCAAGGAGCGGCCCCGAGATCTTCCTGCGGTAGCGGCGGATCTCGGCCGGGGAACAGGTGCACACCTTGTCCGCCGAGCCGTAATTGCCGCAGGGACAGGGATTCATGCTCGCACAGAGCATAAACCTTGCCGGGAAAGTGAACGTTCCGCCCGCGCGGGCGACGGTGATCTTGCCGTCCTCCAGCGGCTGACGGAGCGCCTCCAGCGTGGAGCGCTTGTACTCGGGAAGCTCGTCTAAAAACAGCACGCCGCCGTGCGCGAGGGAGATCTCCCCCGGCCGCACGACGCGGTTTCCCCCGCCGCACATGGCGACGGTGGTCGCCGTATGGTGGGGCGTCCGGAACGGGCGTTCCGACACGATGCCGTCCTCGCCGAGCGTCCCCGCGACAGAGTGGATCTTGGTGATCTCGAGCGCCTCGTCAAACGTCAGGTCGGGCATGACGGTGGGAAGACACCTTGCGAGCATCGTCTTGCCCGTGCCGGGCGGCCCGACGAGCAGCAGATTGTGCCCGCCCGCGACCGCGATTTCAAGCGCGCGCCGCGCCACCGGCTGGCCCTTTACGAACTTGAGGTCGGCCGTCTGCCTTGCATGCAGATGCGGCTCGAACTTTTCGGGCGAAAGGGGCGCAAGCGAGGCGCTGCCCAGAAGAAAAGCGACCGTCTCTGCGAGCGTGCGGACAGGATAGATCTGCGCGCCCCTGAGATACGCCGCTTCCTTTGCGTTGCCCGCCGGGACAACAAACCGGGTATATCCGTGCGCCTTTGCCGAGATGAGAATGGGCAGCAGCCCGGCAATGGGGCGCACCGAACCGTCGAGCGCAAGCTCGCCGAGCAGGACGGTGTTCTCCGTCTGCGCGCCGACGAGCTGTTCGCTCGC
Source organism: Candidatus Gallimonas merdae (assembly GCA_904419525.1). Taxonomy (GTDB): domain Bacteria; phylum Bacillota; class Clostridia; order Christensenellales; family Borkfalkiaceae; genus Gallimonas; species Gallimonas merdae. The sequence continues at coordinate 63,443 of CAJFRT010000008.1, read as the reverse complement.
TTTGAGTAAACTGACTGCGACGGCAAGATCGAACGCCGCGCCCTCCTTGCGGATATCCGCGGGCGCAAAATTCACGGTGATCTTGCCGAGGGGGAACAAGAGGCCGCTGTTCCTGATCGCGGAGCGCACGCGCTCCTTGGATTCCTTTACCGCCGCATCGGGCAGCCCCACCATCTCGTAGGCGGGGATCCCCTTTGCGACGTCCGTCTCCACTTCGACGGGAACGCCCTCCAGACCCTGCAGGGCGAAACAGACGATTTTTGCGATCATGACCTTATCCCCCGTGCCGCTTCATTAACCGAAAATTGCCGTGATCAGACCCGCAGGCAGGGGCAGGCCCGTCAAAAACACGAAATACAGCACGAACACCGCCGCAAGCAGGCCGAACCCTACCCACGCGGCCACGCGGCATGCCTTTCCCGTATCCTCGCGCGAAGTGTACTCGCTCACCGCATTTGCCGCAAACATGAACAGGAAGAGCCAGGCAAGCAGCACAAATCCAACGGCATCTTTTGCAAACGCAGCCGTGATCAGCGCGAGCACAAGCCCCGCGAACGGGATCGCCGTCCTGCGCAGAAGGCTGCGCTCCGTCTTGCCCCATTCCTTCGTCCGCACAAGGCGCACGAGATTCATTACGGCGAACACGAGGCCCGCAACCGCCGCAAGAATGGCGACGGGATTGACGAACGCGCCCCACACGGCGGAGAACGAACTGCCGCCGTCCCGTGCAAGCACATAGAAGATATTCCATGCGTTCGACGCGGGCGCCGCTGCGTTCACCCCCGCGAATCCGCCCGCAAACGCCCGCCATGCAAGGCCGAAAATGTTGATCGTGGGCGCGGCAGGATCGCTGTACATCTTGACATAGGGATAGTAGAGCGGAAGCGCAAACAGGAGCGCAAAGACGATGGCTCCCAGTACGAGCGAACAGCCGAACGTGACGGAGGCGATCGCCGTCTTGCCGCGGTATTCGCGCGCAACGTCTGCGACTTTCCGCTTTGCGGGCGAGAGCTCGGCCTGTTCCGCCTCGCGGGCAGGCGCGGGCGCAGGCTGCTCCGCCTCCGCTTCCGCAATGGCGAGATCGAGATGATAGCGGCGGGCGCGCAGCTGGCGCACGATCCCGGCGCCGAACAAGAGCGCGACCCCCGCGACGGGAACGATGAACGCCCCGTGCACAAGAATGGCAAACGCCCCCGAAAGCCCCGATATGAGCAGCGGCACGGCAGATGCGAAGTCCGCCTTTTTCATGCCGTTTGCATAGAACCGGTGGCACATGTCAAGCGAGAGCAGGAAGAAGAAGATGCCGATCATCAGCGGCGTTCCCAGCCCGCCCAGCGCGAGCGTCGCCCCCGCGAGCGCAAACAGGACCGCAAAGACGAGTCCCGCGCGGTCGCTCTTTGTTACCCGGCGCACGAACAGCGCGCCGAACAGCAGTGCGCCCGCCGCCGCAAGCATGGGGAAAAAGCGCAGTCCGAAGGGACTCATGCCGAAGATCAGCGTTCCGAACGCAAGCAGATCTTCGCCCAGCGAACCGTAAACGCGCTCGCCCTGATAGACGTTGCCCTCGCCGTAAGTATTGCCCGCATACATCTCCGCAATCGTCATCATGGAGAGCGCTTCGCTCTCGGAGAAACGGTTGAAATGGCCGGGCGCTTCAGAGGGCATGTACTGGCTGTCGAGGAGCGCGGACGCGCGCTCCGCCGCCTGTTCGGCCGTTTCGGTCACGAGCGGCGTCGCGGAATACACTTCGGCGGGAACGACATAGAATTCGCCCGTGCCCTCTGCCGACGAAGAGTTGGATTCGATGCGCTCGCCGATAAATACGATCTCGTTGACGAGCGTGTTGCACGAGCGCGCCGTCAGACGTACATACGAATAGGTGGAGACGAGCCAGCCCGTTTCGGGAGCACCCATTTCGGCCCAGTTATAGAACACGTCCGTTGGAAGATCCGTCTCCCCTTCGGGTGCAAAGTTGGAAAAGGAAAGTTCCAGCCGCCTTCCCGACGAAGCGCTTGCGGAGCTCGAACTGCTGGCGATGACTTCCGCGCGCAGCGTGACCGCCTCGCCCGCTTCGGTATACGCCGCCCCCACGTTGACGTACACATGGCGCAGTCTGAGATAGACCGTCTCCTGGTTGCCCTCCTCATTGGTCCGCGTTGGATTGGACAGGCGGAAGACGACGGAGGGAGTTTCCGCGTCGCCCGTGCCCTGCGTCTTGAGCTCGAACGCGCTGCCCGTGCCGCGGAACGTACCGAGAACGCACAGCCCCACGCACAGAAAGACGAGCGCGACGACGTAGATGAGCCGGAGCGCAAGAGAGCGTTTTTTCCGATTGTTTGAGTTTGCCATAATTTTATATTCCCTATTATATTGTAAATTCTATTCTAACCGATAACGCGCCGATTGTAAACGGTTTTCAAAGGGAATTTCCCGAAAAACCGAAATTTTTTTGCCGACCCGGCCGTGCAATAGTGCAAAAGAGGCGCCCGGAAACAAAGAAAAATCCGACCCGCTTCTGACTTTAAGCGGATCGGACTTTGTCTTTTTCCGGAAAATTACTTCTTTTCCTTGATCTTGGCGGCTTTTCCCGTAAGCCCGCGCAGATAGTAGAGTTTTGCACGGCGGACTTTACCGGCGCGCACGACGTTGACGTACGCGACCTTGGGGGAATGCAGGGGGAAGCAGCGCTCCACGCCCACGCCGAAGGAAAGGCGGCGCACCGTAAACGTCTCGCGGATCCCGCCGTTCTTCTTGGCGATGACGACGCCTTCAAAGTTCTGGATACGCTCTTTGCCGCCCTCGATGATGCGATAGCCGACTTTGACGGTGTCGCCCACGTTGAACTGGGGGACGCTCTCTTTCATGTTCTCGGCTTCGATCTGCTCGATGAGTCCCATTTTCGACTTACCTCCTGTTTTACGCGACGTTCATTCCCGCATGCGGCAGAGGAACGCCCGAAGTCACTTGCTCATTATAGCGGAAGACGGCGGAAAAATCAACTCATTTTACACGTAATTTTCAAAAAATCACGGCTCTTCCGGCAAAGGTTCCTCCTGCGGGGCCTGCGGCGCGACCTGGATCCTGCCCTGTACGCACGCATAGCTGTCGCGGCGGAACAACCGCCTGGACAGGAGCGTCCCGTCGCCGGAATAGGTCAGAAGATAGCACTCGCTGCGCATTCCCGCCTTTTCGGCGCGCAGCGTCCGGTCCTCGTCCCCCTCCACGCTCTCGGCGGGCGGAGGCGCGATCCGTTCCAGAACGCGGCTTTCCAGCTTGTAGATTTTGCCGTCCGGCATGCCGTATACTTCAAAACGGACGCGGCCCTCCCCCGTCCCGCCGAGCAGATAGACGGGAAAATCGTACGGATTGGAGATCTTCAGGTCGCTGTACCGGGAGACCATGGCGTCCTGCGAGGGCGGGACATACCCCACCGACAGCGAATGCGGACGGCTTTCGACGATGCGCAACCCCGCCCGGAGCGCCGCGCCCATCAGCGTCGTGGACGCCTGACAGACGCCCCCGCCCGTCCCCTGCACAAATTCCCCCGAGACGATGACGGGGGCGTCGAGAAAGCCGTTTTCCCGCGTCCTGTTCCCCACCGTTTCGTTGAACGAAAACGTCTCGCCCGGACCGATGACCGTGCCGGCGATGCGCTCGCACGCGAGGGAAATATTGTGCACGCGGGCGGTCTTTTCCTCGTTGAACGTTGTCGAAAAGGAGGCAAGTTTCCGGGTGCGCTCCCTGAGCATCTCCTCCGTGACGGACGGCTGCCAGGTGCGGGTGACGAGGGCGGCCTCCGTCTTCCCCGCCGCCAGGGCGGAGAGCGCCGCGCAAAGAGATGCCGCATAGTCGCAGTACGTCCCCGCCCGTTCGGCGGTATACGCAAAGCCCCTGCGCGAAAAAGAGAGCGCTGCGTCCTGCGGTTCACGGACGTTTTTTTTGCATACGTCCGCAAGAAACTTTTCCGCATCCGGCCATTCCCGGCGCACCGTCACGGCGTGCGTTTCCCCCTTTCCGGCGTGCCGCAGCAGCGAAGAAAGATCGTCCGTATAGACGATGTCCGGCGTCAGATCCCCGTCCGGCGCATGCAGCGTAAAGGGAATGTGCGCGATCCCCGCGCGCACGCTCTTTTCCGCCTCGGCATAGGTCATGCCGCCCACCTCGACGCCGTCGATGACGACGCCCTTTTTCACACGTGCGCCCCAGCCCCCGAACGCAAAGACGCTCCCCGCAAGGAGGAGCGCGAAAATACAGGAAAAAATCTTTTTCATTTGCTCCCTTCAAGGCGGGAGAACACTTCCAGCAGCGCTTCGGACGGCCGGAACGGGGGCTGACCGATCACACGGTTCCTGCCCTCGGCATGAAAATCCGACCCGCCCGTGATCAGAAGGCCCCTTTCACGGGCAAAGGACGCAAACCTCTCCGCCTCAGTGAAAGTATGGTCTGAATGATAGCATTCTATGCCGTCTAGCCCCCCGTCCGCGAGCTCGTTCATCAGGGCGAAGCGGGCGTCCCCGTCAAGCGGAATGCGCCCGGGATGCGCAAGCGAGGCGATCCCGCCCGAAGCGTGGATGACGCGGATCGCGTCCTGCGGGGCGGGGCGCATGCGCCCCGAATAGCAAGGGCACCCCGAAGCAAACGCGGAGAGATAGAGTTCCCCTTTCCCGATCCCAAGCTGCTCGGAAAAGGCAGAAACGACGTGCATGGTGTGCAGCGGCGCACTCTTTTTCAGATGGAACCGCTCGGCGTCCGCAAGCGAGAGGGAGAGATGAAAATACGCATTCCCCTTGGCGATCATCTCCCCTGCGCGGACGAGCGCGCCCCTTTTCCGCTCTTCGAGGAACTGTTCGTACGCGGCGCACGGCCGGCAGCCGTATCCCAGAACGTGCACCTTTGCATCGCCCGCATAGGAGGAGACCTCCCAGCCGGCTATGAACGAAAGCCCCGCTTCCCGCGCGGCGGCGCGCTTTTCGGGAAGTCCTTCCAGGCTGTCGTGATCGGTCATGGAAATCAGGTCGAGCCCCGACTCCGCAGCGCGGCGCGCGATCTCGTGCGGGGAATATTTCCCGTCCGAATAGTATGTGTGAATGTGCAGATCCGCTCTCATCGGACGATCTTTCCCTCCCGGATCCTGATCTTGTTGCATTCCGCCCCGTAGAGCACGCGCTCGGCATGCGTACAGGTGAGGATACACTGGATATCACGGACGCGTTCAAGCAGTTTTTTCCGGCGGGGAAGATCGAGTTCGCTCATTACGTCGTCCAGAATGAGCACGGGCGCTTCCCCCGCAAGTTCCCGGAAGATCTCCGTCTCCGCAAGTTTCAGCGAGAGCGCCGCCGTGCGCGCCTGCCCCTGCGAACAGTAGCCGCGGGCGTCTGCGCCGTCGATGGAAATTTTGATGTCGTCGCGGTGCGGCCCCACCGAAGTGAACCCGAGGCGCATGTCCCGCTCGCGCGCAGAGGCAAATTCCCGCACGAGCTTTCGGGCGATCTCGTCCTCGTCCTCCGGATACGTCCCGTCCATCTCCAGCCGGAGTTCTTCGGCGCCGTCCGTCAGAAAGGCATGTGCGTCGCGCGCAAGCGGCGAGAGCCGCGCAAGATATCCGCGCCTGTGGCGGACGATGCGCGCCGCATAGGCCGCAAGCTGTTCGTCCCACACGGGAAGGGTCTCGGCGACCATGGAAAAATCGCGCTCCTTGAGCAAATTGTTCCGCTGATCGAGAATGCGCTGGTAGCGCGTGAGCGCCGTGCAGTACTCCCGCGAAGTCTGCGAAATGGAGAGATTGAGAAAGCGGCGCCGCTCATCCGGGCCGTCCTGAATGAGGCGGAGCTCCCCGGGCGAAAAAAAGACGCTGTTCATGTTTCCCACAAAGTCCGCCGCCCGCGTCACCTTGTTTCCGTTGACAAAGAGTTCGCGCTTGTTCTCGAAGATCGCCGCCTCCAGCGTCACGCTTCCGAAGCGCGTCTGCGCGCGCGCCGAAATGCGGGCGGACGTTTCGCCGCGGCGGATCAGCTGACGGTCATGCCGGATCCGGAGGGACGCTCCCGTGCACAGATAAAAGACCGCCTCCGCGCAGTTGGTCTTGCCCTGCGCGTTGCGCCCCGTGAGCACGTTCAGACCCGCATCGAACGCAAAGGTCTCGTCCTCGTAATTTCTGAAATTGTGCAGCGTCAATTTTTCGATGACCATGCTTCTTTTTCCGCGAAAACGCTTTCTTTTTGCGCGATTTTGTACTATAATGGGAATACCGTTCCGGGCGGCCCCGGCGCAGAGGCGCAGCCGGCACCCGCAGCCGGGCTCATTCCGAAAGAGGGAATACTTTCTTACAATTATACCAAAAATTGCCCCAAAAGGCAAAGCGTTTGCGAGGGAAAAAATGGCAGGACAATTTGACTTTTTATGGAACACGATCCGCGAGCGCGCGAAAGCGCTCGTCAATCCCATCTCGTACAGCACATTCATTGAAAACCTTGTGCCCGTGGACGTGGTCAACAAGAAGATCGTCCTGCAGGCGGAGAGCGAGCTTGCCGCGCTCACCATCACCAAAAATCACATGGAAAAGCTCCGCGAGGCGGTCGTCTCCGCAGACGTCGGGCTTACGGGCGCGATCATCGTGGTGGAGGGCAGCGAGGAATACACCCTGCGCGAGACGCCGGACGTCACCGAGGAAAACACCGTCGTGCTCGACGCGCGCTATACGTTCGATTCCTTCGTTGTGGGCAGCTCGAACAAGTTCGTGTTTGCGGCGGCAAAGTCGGTCGCAGAAAATCCCGGGGAAAATTTCAACCCGCTGTATATTTACGGCGGAACGGGGCTGGGCAAGACCCACCTCATGCAGGCGATCGCAAACGATATCCTGCAGAAAAAACCTTCGCTGAAAGTCATCTACACGACGAGCGAAAAGTTCCTCAACGAGTATGTGGACAGCATGTATGCCAAAAAGGGCGCCGGGCGGGACAACGAGACGCGTTTCAGAAACCGTTACCGCAACGTGGACGTGCTGCTGATCGACGACATTCAGTTCTGGGCGGGCAAATACGGCGTACAGGAGGCGTTTTTCCATGCCTTCAACGAACTGTTCTCCCAGCACAAACAGATCGTCATTTCGTCCGACTGCCCCGCAAAGGAACTGACAACGCTGGAAGAACGGCTCAGAACGCGCTTTGAAGGCGGCCTGATCGCCGATATCCAGCCGCCGGACATCGAGACCAAGATCGCGATCCTCAAGCGCAAGGCGCTCGAGAAAAAATACGTCGTTCCCGACGACGTGCTCGCCTTCCTCGTGAAGAATTCGGACAACAACGTGCGCACGCTCGAAGGGCGGCTGAACACCGTCATCTTTGCGAGCAAACTGCACGAAGAACCCATTTCCCTGAAACTGGCCGCCGCCGCCCTGCAGGAGGCGATCGGCACGGACGAACAGGAGGAAGTCACGCCCGAAGCGATCATCCGCGCGACGTGCAGCTACTTCAACACCAACAAAAGCGACCTGCTCGGCAAAAACAAGCGGCAGGAGATCGTGCGCGCAAGGCAGGTATGCACCTACCTGATGTGCGACATGCTGGCACTCCCCCTTGTCACCGTCGGCAAGATCATGGGCGGGCGCGACCACTCCACCGTCATCTATGCGCGGGACAAGATCGCCGAACTCATGCGCGTCAACGACAAGGTGGCCAAGGACGTCAACGACGTCAAGAGCGCCGTGCTCAAGCAGTAACGGGGACGCAAAAGGCATAACGCTGTGACGCCTTTTTCCACATCATCATAACAAGCCCCGCAACGGGGCTTTCTTAAACGCCATGAACACTTTTTCCGAAGGACAATACGACGCCGTCGTCATCGGCGCGGGACATGCGGGGTGCGAAGCCGCCCTTGCCCTGGCGCGCACGGGACAGCGCACCGTCATGCTGACGCTCAACCTGGACAGCATCGGCTTCATGCCCTGCAACCCGTCCATCGGCGGCACCGCAAAGGGACATCTGGTGCGCGAGATCGATGCCCTTGGCGGCGAAATGGGCCTTGCCGCAGACAGGACGGCGCTCCAGTACCGCATGCTCAACGAGGGCAAGGGCGCGGCGGTGCAGTCCCTGCGGGCGCAGACGGACAAAAACGCCTATCACCGCGAGATGAAGCGGGTGCTGGAACACACCCCGAATCTGCGCATCGTACAGGGCGAGGCCGCGGATATCCTCACCGAAAACGGACACGTGACGGGCGTCGTCACCTCATACGGCGGGATTTTTTCCTGTCGGGCCGTCGTCGTGGCAACGGGCGTCTATCTGAACGCGCGCACCATCACGGGGGAAGTGATCGCCGAAGCCGGCCCCAACGGCTTTGCGCGGGCCACCATGCTGACCGAATGCCTCCTGCGCATGGGATACAGCGTCCGCCGCTTCAAGACGGGCACCCCCGCGCGGCTCGACGGGCGCACCGTCGATGTGTCCGGCCTTCCCGTTCAGCCGGGAGAACAGGTCTTCCCCTTCTCCTTCCTCCATGACGGCGTTCCGCCGGCCGAAAAGCAGACGCCGTGCTATCTCACCTACACCAACGAGAAGACCCACCGCATCATTTTGGAAAATCTTGACCGCGCTCCCCTCTACAACGGCGCGATCTCCTCGACCGGGCCCAGATACTGCCCCTCGATCGAGACAAAAGTGGTGCGCTTTGCCGAAAAGGAACGCCACCAGCTCTTTCTGGAACCGGAGGGAGCGGACACGACGGAAGTGTACGTACAGGGCATGTCCACCTCCCTGCCGCACGATCTGCAAAAGGAGATGTACCGCACCGTCAAAGGCCTGGAGCACTGCGAGATCGTCCGCTATGCCTATGCCATCGAATATGACTGCATCGACACGCTGGACGTGCTGCCCACCCTTGAATTCAAAAAAGTGAAGGGACTGTACACGGCGGGGCAGATCAACGGCACAAGCGGCTACGAAGAGGCCGCGGCACAGGGTCTGATCGCCGGGCTCAACGCGTCGCTCGCCCTGCGCGGGGAAGCGCCCCTTGTCCTCGGGCGCGATCAGGCCTACATCGGCGTGCTCATCGACGACCTTGTGACCAAGGGCACGGACGAACCCTACCGCATGATGACCTCGCGCGCCGAATACCGCCTTACCCTGCGGCAGGACAACGCCGACGAACGCCTGACCCCGATCGGCTATGCGTGCGGACTCGTCTCCGAAGAACGGTACCAAAAATTCCTGAACCGCCATGCCCTGCGGGAACAGGCGGCCGCCGCACTGGAAGCGCGCGCCGATCAGAAAAGAGCGGACGCACTCGTACAGCGGCACGGCCAGCCTCCCCTTTCGGCGGGCGTGACCTATGCCGACCTTGTGCGCCGCGGGATCCCCCTGGCCGAACTGTGCGGCGAATTCGGGATCCTTGAAGACGTCCCCGCCGACGTGAAGCTCTCCTGCGAAACGGAGATCCGCTATGCGGGATATCTCAAGCGCAGCCGCGACGAGGCGGCGCGCGCAAAAAAAATGGAGCAGAGTCCCCTGCCCGGCGACCTCGATTACGCCCGCATTTCCGGCCTGCGCCTGGAGGCGCGCGAGAAACTTGCCCGGATCCGTCCGCTCAATCTGGGCCAGGCCGAGCGCATTTCGGGCGTTTCCCCCGCCGACATCGCCGTTCTGATGGTCTATCTCAGCACAAAAAAATAGAGGTCCGTCGCATCATTCGCCCCGCGTGCGCAACTGCGCACGCGGGGCTTATTTTTATCATACGTTCCCGATTTTTTAAGCAAAATGCCGTCAAATCTTCTCCGACGACGTCGGTCGCGGAAAAAAGTGTGAAAGTGCTGTAAAATCCACAAGGAAGGTTGCCCTTATATTAACGTTGCAAAAGGCGTCACTGCGTTATGCCTTTTGCACCCCTGTTTGCTGCTCACGCAGCTTTCGCGGAAGAGTGAAGCGGCGCGCGCTATTTTGTTGCGAATGCGCGCCGCGAGAGAAACCCGCGGCCAGCCAAAGGCGTGCCCGCGGGTTTCTCTGGAACTCACGACTTTTTTTCGCGTCAGTTCGCGGAAAAAAGTGTGAACCTTTACGCTCCCTTCACGCGGCCGACGTCCATGTTGTCACACGTTCTGTCACTGAGCGCGCGGACGGGGTGTTCCCTGTCCTGAATCCGGTAGTCCTGCCCCAGGCGCCCGATCGCCTTTTCGATGACGGTATGCGTTCCCGCGGCCGAAGGCTTTCCGTGAATGCGCGCATTGTAGGAAAAATAGCGGAACGAATCGGGCAGCTTTTCAAGCTCTTCAAATCCTTCCTCCACGCCCGTGAGCCGTACGGACTTGAGAACGCCGCGGATATATTCTTTCTGTGAACGGAACTTCAGAAGTTCGGGGAAAGCGCCGCCTTCGGGAAGCACCTGCTGCCACTCCTTTCCGCCGTACGTGCGCAGAAGTTCCGCGGCCTCGTGCAGATGCGCGACCTCCTCTTCAAAATGCATTTCCCAGATCTTTTTGATGCGCGCGTCTGTCTCGTCCTCGTAACACGAATAGTACAGATAACACTCCGTGTACTCGTTCATGAGAAGCCGCTCCCAGTCCGTCATGCACGGATCTTTGAGACACCCGTACCCCGTAACGTGCTGTTCCTCGATCATGGCGATCTCGTTATAGAGCTGGCGCCCGAGCGGGGAAGCGTACAGATTTCCGACGTTCATATAGAAATTCATCGTCTGCTGCTCCGCCGCGGTAATGATGTTGATGTTGAGCTTGGTCTTCAGATCATTGAGATAGCCGTTGATATAGAAGTTGACGTCATCATACGGGTGGCGGTATTCCGCAACGGTGGGCCGGCCCGGCATGATCTCGGTGTAATCCCCCACCAGGCGCGCAGGATCGCCGCCCTTTTCCAGTTCCATGAGATCGGCATAGCGGTACAGGTGGTCAAAGTCCTCCAAAAGCGCGAAATCGAGCTGCTTTTTGACGTAGCCGTTTTTCTCGCTCAGGGCAAGATTGGCCGTCAGATCGACGGCGAGCTGTTCATAGCCGATCGTATGTTCCAGAATGCTCTCGTCGGAGGGCTTCAGCGCCGCAACGCGCTTTTGCTGGAGCTGTTCCCCGCGGCGCATATAGGCAAGACGGCGCCTGACGTCGTTGTTCGGGCACTGCCTTGTGACGGCGTGCGAACAGCGCACCGACTCAAATTCCGTCCCCGACATGAGAATGACGCGCAGCCTTGTGTACGGGTCGACCGTGCGCTTGTCATAGGGCTTTACCAGCACTTTTTTCCATTCGGTAAAAATTTTGTCCGCTTTCTGCGGCTTCAGTTCAAACGGGTTCATTTTCCGCCTCCTTTTGCGCAATTTATAGACGAAGCGGCGCTTTTCGATACGATACGATTGCAAAAAACAGGAAAAGTTGTTATAATAGCAAAAAAGGAGAATGAGATATGATCGGAGCAGTCATAGCACTCGATTCGGAAGCGGAAGCGCTTCTCGACCAGATGGAGATCGAAAATATTCTGACCGTGCACGGCAAGCCCGTCTACCTGGGAAAAGCGTTCGGGAAGGACGTCGCGCTGTGCGTATGCGGCGTGGGGAAGGTCAATGCCGCCGTCGGCACGTGCGCCGTATTGGAAAAGGGCGCGGACATCGTGCTCAACTTCGGCGTTGCGGGAGGGCTGTGCGATCAGACAGAGCTCACCGAAGTCTACCTCATCGACAAGGCGGTACAGTACGATTTCGACATCACGCAGCTGGAGGGCGGCGAAGTGGGCACGCTGGACGGCGAAACGGAAAACTTCCTTCCCCTGTACGTTCCCGCCTCGCTCGACTACCCCCGCCGCGCACTCGGCACGGGCGATCGGTTCAACGACTCCCCCGCCGACCACGACCTGCTGATCCGGCTCGGCGCGCACATCCGCGACATGGAGGGCGCCGCCATTGCGCAGGTGTGCAAGTATGCAGGCGTCCCCCTTGTATCCGTCAAGGCGATCTCCGACGTCTACGGCGCGGGAAGCACCACACAGCAGTTTGAAAAAAATCTCGCTCGGGCGGCGCTCAACCTGAAGGCCTTTATGGGTGAAATCGTCGGCGCGCTCGATTAATTCGATAAAAATCGAAATAAATGAGTTTCCAAAACAAAAATGGTATTTTTGACGAAATTTTGGCCTGTTTTGAACCAATTTTGCCCATTTTTCGGAAATTATTTATTTTGAAAATTTTCTAAATAAGGAGATCGGGGAACAATGCAGACCATTCCCTCCTTTCAGAAAGATCACGACAAACTGCAAAAAGGGCTGTACGCCATGACGGATGCAAACGGCATCACGACGTTCGATCTGCGCTTCAAGACGCCGAACGCGGGGGACTACATCACGCCCAAAGCGCTGCACACGATCGAACATCTGCTTGCGACCGTGCTGCGGAACGGCAGATGCGGGGACAAAATCGTCTACTTCGGGCCGATGGGCTGCCGCACGGGGTTTTATCTGCTGACCGTACAGCTCAGCCGGGAAGAGGTGCTCGCCCTGCTGAAAGAGAGCATTCCCGCGGCCCTTGCCATGGATACCGTCCCCGGGAGCACGCGCAAAGAGTGCGGAAACTATCTGGAACATGATCCGGAAGGCGCAAAGAAGGAACTTGCCGCCTATCTTACGGTATTGGAGGCATTATGATCGATCTCGGCGACTGGAAAGAACCGCTTGCCCCCCTCTTTGAGGACGAGCGCTATAAAAAGATCCGTGCCTTCCTCATTGAGGAATACCGGCACCACATCGTCTACCCCGACATGTACGACATCTACAACTGTTTCCGCTACACCCCTTACGCAAACGTCAAGGCCGTGCTGCTGGGGCAGGACCCCTATCACAACGAGGGGCAGGCGCACGGACTCTGCTTCTCCGTCAGGGACGGCGTGCCCAAGCCGCCCTCCCTGGAAAACATGATGAAGGAACTGCACGACGACCTCGGCTGTCCGATCGTCCGGTCGGGGGATCTGACCAAGTGGGCGAAAGAGGGCGTCCTTTTGATGAACACCGCGCTGACCGTGCGCGCGCATCAGGCAAATTCGCACGCGAACTGCGGCTGGAGCTGGTTCACGGACGCGGTCATCTCCATTCTCAGCGAACAGAAAGAGCATCTCGTGTTCTTGCTGTGGGGCGGCAACGCGCGCAGAAAAAAAGCGCTCATCGACCAGAGCAAGCACCTCGTTCTCGAATGCGCGCACCCTTCGCCGCTCTCGGCCTATAACGGGTTCTTCGGCTGCCGCCATTTTTCCAAAACGAACGCCTATCTCACTGCACACGGCATAGAGCCCATCGACTGGGATCTGAGCAAGTGAACCAGGGCGCGCGGCCGCTTACGGCCGCCCGAAACAGCCTCTTTGCCTGACGCCGCGCCGGACACGCGCGGCTCCCGGCAACATTTCCGCAAATATCAGGAGTACTATGAAATACGTGATCATCTTGGGGGACGGCATGGCGGGATACCCCCTGCCCGAACGGGAAAACAAGACCTGCCTGCAGATCGCAGACACGCCGTTTTTCGACGAACTTGCCAAAAAAAGCACGGTCGGCCTTGCAAAAACCGTACCTGCGGGCTTTTCTCCCGGAAGCGACGTCGCCAATCTCTCCGTCATGGGCTACGATCCCGCGGAATTTTACACGGGCAGATCTCCCCTGGAGGCGGCCTCCATCGGCATTCCGCTCACGGAGGCCGATGTGACGTACCGGTGCAATCTTGTCACCCTTTCGGAGGAAGAACCCTACGAAAATAAGAGAATGCTCGACTATTCGGCGGGCGAGATCACGACCGCCGAGGCGCGCGAACTCATCGATGCGCTCAGGGCAGAATTGGACAGGCCGTCTTTTTCCCTCCATGCGGGCATTTCCTACCGGCACTGCCTCGTTGCGCACGGCGGCATGACGGGCAGCGTTCTGACGCCGCCGCACGACATCACCGACCGGCCCGTCGCAGGGCATCTCCCCGGCGGAACGGCCGGAAAAACGCTGCTCGCCATGATGAAGCGCTCCCATGAAATCCTCAGGAACCACCCCGTCAACAGGGCGCGCATCCGCGCGGGTAAGAATCCCGCGAACTCCGTCTGGTTCTGGGGTGAGGGCACAAAGCCGCGCCTGCGCCCGTTTTTCGACCTCTACGGCAAGCGCGGCGCTGTGATTTCGGCCGTTGACCTTGTAAAAGGCATCGGAATCCTTGCGGGCCTTGACGTCATCGAAGTCGAGGGAGCGACGGGAAACTGGGACACCAACTTTACCGGCAAGGCGGACGCCGCGGCGAATGCGCTTCTTTCGGGAACCGATCTTGTATACGTCCACATGGAGGCGCCCGACGAATGCGGGCACCACGGCGATGTTGAAAAGAAGATCTACTCCATCGAACAGGTGAGCCGTGTGGCGCAGCGCATTGCCGGACGGCTTGAACGGGCCGGCGAACGGTACGCCATGCTCGTCATGCCCGATCACCCCACGCCCATCGCGCTCAAGACGCACACTGCCGACCCGGTTCCCTTCCTCATATACCGCAGCGACAGCCCTTCCGGGAACGGCGCACCGCGCTATGACGAAGAGGCGGCAGGCGGGACCGGACTGTTCGTCCCCCGGGCCTGCGAACTGATGCGCGCGTTCCTGCGCTGATATACGGAATACAATGCGGCCCGTCGGCAAAAGCCGACGGGCCGCTTAATTTGATCAGGGTCAGTCTTTTTGTCCGGCCTGCGCTTTGGGCAGGGCTTCGGACGGCTCCTGCGCGAAGAGCGCCGCGAGCTGTCTCTTTTTGTATGCGGGATAATCGACTGCGCAGAAGATGAGTCCCGCCGCAAGGAATGCGATCACGAATCCGGCGACCGCCGCCAGCACGGGATTGATGCCGCCGTCCGCCGTCACGATGCCGCTCTGTTCAAAATCGATATAGGACTGCGACTCAAACAATCCGGTAAGAGCTTCCTTGCAGACGGACGTCTGCGAAACGAGCAGCGCATGCACCGCGTCCAGCTCCTCCGTAAAGGCGGCGTTTTCAAGAACTCCGTCGCCCGGCGTCCACTTGCCGTCCTGCTGCGTATAGCCGGCCGCCGTATAAAGGCGCTCGATCTCATACGAGATCTCGGCATTGCGGTCAGTCAGGACACGGATCGCATCGTGAAACGTCTCAAACGTATCCATCTGACCCGAGGTCATTCCGTCGCCATAGATCGCATACAGCCGTTCCAGCTCTGTTTCCAGCGCCCCGATCCGGCGGGTGTTCCCCGTCTGTTCGAGTTCGAGCTGTTCAATGTTTCTGAGAACGCTGTTCAGTTCGGCATCGGACAGGATGTAGCGGTTGTTCGCGAGCATCGTCTCCAATCCAGAAATGCGCGTGCCGAGCGTTTCCTGCAATTCATTGCGCAGAGAGCGCAGCGTCCTTCCTTCCGAAGCAAAACTTGCATATGCATCCGTTGTGAGATAGGCATCATAGCGCGCCAGGAGATCATCGTACTGCGACCGGACAGAGGACACGCGGGCAGAATAGGAGATCGCGGAATCATACGCCGTTTCCCAGGCCGTAAGATCGATCGCGGAAAATTTCGCATTGACGTTTTCGATCACCTGCTGCGCGACCCCGCGCAGAAAGCGCGTGGCCTGCTCCACGCTTTCAAAGTAGCCGCTGCCGACGGTGATCTCATAGATCCCCGTATAAACACGTGTATCCGCCTGCGTTCCTTCGACCGACCGTTCCGAGATCCTGATCCCGTCCGAAGCCGAGGTCATGCGTCCGATATCCAGGTTGGAAAACGATGCGTCGCCTGTCTTGACGCTCTGCAGATTTTCCGCATACACGATCGATTCATAGCGCAAGGGCGTTCCGTCCGGGTAAGTCTCTTCCCCGCCCGGGAACTCGATCATAAATGAAACGGAATAAGTGTCCTTCCCGCGGTTGAATACAAATGCCGTCAGCAGGGCGGCGAGCACGGCGATCAGCACAGAAATACCGAGGATCCACCAGATCCTTTTCCCGATCATTCTGCCGAGATCGCGAAGCGTGCAGCCGCTTTCGCGTTCTTCGTCCATATTTTTTCTCCTTGCGGGGACGGGAGAGCGCCTCTCTCCTTTCAGTCTCCGCTTCCTGTCCACAGTATAGCATACCTACCCCCCCCCGTGTCAAATGGCTGTCCCGCAAAAATGAATACGTTCGCGTATTTTTCACAAAAAACGGACGTCTGTTCACGTTCTGCCACAGACGTCCGACG
This sequence comes from Candidatus Gallimonas merdae, assembly GCA_904419525.1. Lineage (GTDB taxonomy): Bacteria > Bacillota > Clostridia > Christensenellales > Borkfalkiaceae > Gallimonas > Gallimonas merdae. The sequence continues at coordinate 47,251 of CAJFRT010000008.1, read as the reverse complement.
GTTTTGTTCAGTTGTTGTCCACCCCATCGCCGGGCCGCGCGGGGCCCGCAGATCCCTGCGCGCTCTTTCCCCGGCGGACTTTCGGATAATCTGCCGCGCAGAAGATGAACCCCGCCAGCAAAAACCCGATCGCGAAGCCCGCGAACGCCGCAAGCACGGGACTGGCGCCGTTGTCGATCACGGAGACAACGTTCTGCCGGTACATCACGCGCGCGGCCGACGGTTCGGCCGCCCTGCCTGCACAGATGCGCACCCGGCCATGCAGCCCCGGCCACAAAAACGCAGGCAGCTGCCGTGCGATCCCGCCGGAGGAATGCCCGCTGCTCTGCACGCCGGCAACGGCATGTTCGACGACGGCCCGCAGGAACTTTGTCGCCTGCGTCCTGTCGGAAAAGTATCTTCCAGCAGCAGTGATCATATAGGCAGGGGATTCCGTCTCCCCGCCCATACGGAGAATGGAGATATCCTCGTCCGCCGCCATGTGCTCGGTATCGATGCCCGAAAATGCTTCATCGGACGCCTTGGCGCTCTCCAGATTGTCGGCATAGATCACCGTCTCGTACCGGAAGGACGTCTCCTGCGGAAATTCCACAACGAACGTGAGCGCATACTCCTCCCGCGTGCGGTTGTAGACGAATGCCGTGTACAGCGCCGCAGCCACCGCCGCGGCCGCGGCGATCAGAATGACCCAGAAAATCCGACGCTTGATGATGCGGGCGATCTCGCCCGCCGTGATTCCCTTTTCTTCCTGCATATGTACTGCAAGACGCGGAAAAGCGCGCCGCCGCATGGAGCGGCGGCGCGCCGTGTTTCAGCTGCTCGACGTGGAGACAACGTCTTCGCATTCATCGTCCGCGTCCGGACGGATCATGCAGTAGGAGGGATTGTGCGCATAGCGCTGTTCGCGTTTCGTTTCCTTCATACGCTCAGCATGTGCACTCTCCCGCTTTCTATTCCTTTTTTCCGTCCCGTCCGGTCTTTTTCTCCGCGGACGCTTTGCGAAGCGGTGCGGAGATCTCCCCGATCGCTTCCCGTTCGCGCGCAAGGCGCTGTTTTTCCCGCCGTTCCGCGTCACGATCGACCCGTTCAGCTCCCCGTTTTTTCATAGCATATACCCCCTTCCGGATACATGATACCACGCTCGGGAGCGGCTGTCAAGCCCCCTCAGGCAAGCTGCTTTTTCACTTTGGAAAACGCTTCCGTCTTTTCGTCGATCATCATCTTTTGTGCGGGCTGTACCTGATAGTATCCGCGCTGGATCATCTGCTCGAACACGGAGAACTGCGTGTCCGCATGCTCGCCGTACAGCTTGAGGATCTGTCTGCGCAGCGGGCGGCAGCTGCCCTCCGTAAGCGCCGTCGCATAGTAGTTCATGAGCAGTTTTTCCGCGTCCAGAAGATCCTGGAGCGCGTCTTTTTCGCAGAGCGTCGTGTCTTTTTTGGACTGTTTCATGCCTTGCCTCCCAGCAGCGCATAGAGCGCCGCAAAACGTTGTGCGTGCGCGCGGGAGACGTTCTCCATCTCCTGCGCAAGAGCCTGATCCGTGAGCGTGTTGGCGTAAAGTTTTGCTTTCTTGCACGCCATCTCCTCGCCCGTCAGAAGGTGAGAGAGCACGTCGAGATCCTTTGCCGTCAGATTGGTCATAAGAAAAACCTCCTTGACCCATTATGGGCAAAGGAGGCATTTTCGATACGTCTATTGTTTTTCCGTTCCGCTGTAATAGGCGCACATCGGCGCAACGGCACAATGTTCGCAGTCGGGCCTCTGCGAGTGACAGACGCGCCGGCCGTGGAAAATGAGCAGATGATGCGCGCGCGACCACCGCTCCTTGGGGATCGCCGCACACAGGCCCTCTTCCACCTTTTCGGGCGTCTTTCCGGACGCCAGCCCCAGGCGGTTTGCAACGCGGAAGACATGCGTATCCACCGCGATGGCATCGCCGCCGAAGGCGACCGCATAGACGACGTTGGCCGTTTTTCTGCCCACGCCCGCAAGCGTTCTGAGCTCTTCGAGCGTGGAGGGCACCTCTCCCGCGAATTTTTCGAGGATATCGCGGGAAGCGGACAGGATATGCGCCGCCTTGTTATGATAGAATCCGCACGAGTAGATGTATTTTTCCAGCTCTTCCTGCGAGAGCGTGAGCATTTTTTCGGGCGTGTTATATTCCCGGAACAGTTCCGCCGTCACCTTGTTCACCCGCTCGTCCGTGCACTGTGCGGACAGAATGACCGCAACAAGCAGTTCGTAGGGCGAACGGAACCTGAGCGCGGGCGCGGCGTCGGGATAGAGCTGTTCGAGCGTATCCAGAATTTTATCGGTCGTATTCATAACCCCGATTATACCATATCCGCCGCGCAAACGCAACTCAAACGCGCACGAACGTGCCGCCGCATGCGCGGAAGTATCCCGCAAACGCCGAATACGCCCGTTTTTTGAGAACGGGCGCGACACGCGGATAGAAACGGGCGTCGAAACGGACAGAGAGCCCGCAGCCGTAGCCCGCCTCTTTGGGCGTGGAAACCGCCTGTGCGGGCACACCCGCGTTTCCGAGACGGGAAACGGCGTCGAGCGCCTGCGCACGCGAACGGAACACCGCAAGCATTGTCATGATTGTTTCCTCACTTTCGTATATATAGAGATATGATCTATCTCGATAACGCCGCGACGGGCGGCGAAAAACCCGCCTCGGTTCAGAGCGCCGTCCTCGCCGCAATGAAGACGTGCGCCAACCCCGGACGGAGCGGACACGCGCTCTCCGTCGCCTGCGCCGGCAGGGTGCTCGCCTGCCGCGAACTCCTTTCCGAACTGTTCGACGGATACGGCTTTGAACGCGTCATCTTTACCAAAAACTGCACCGAAGCGCTGAATATCGCCCTCTTGGGAACGCTGAAACGGGGCGATCACGTTGTCACGACCTGCATGGAGCACAATTCCGTCCTGCGTCCCCTGGAATTCCTGAAAAAGACGTGCGGCGTGCACTGCGACGTTGCGCCGCTGACGGACGGCCGTCTGCTGCCCGAGACGATCGCGGCACTCGTGCGGCCCGAAACGAAGCTGTGCTGCGTGACGTCCGCTTCCAACGTGACGGGGGAAGCCCCCGACCTGCACGCCCTGCGCGCCCTTCTTCCCGCGCGCGTCCTGCTGGTCGTGGACGGGGCGCAGGGCGCAGGGCACCTCCCCCTCTCCATGCGGGAAACGGGGATCGACGCGCTCGCCCTCGCGGGACACAAGGGGTTGTTTGCCATTCAGGGCGCGGGCGCGCTGCTCTTTTCCGAGCGCATGGCCCCCGAACCCGTCACGTTCGGCGGGACGGGGAGCGAGAGCTATGACCTGGGCATGCCCGCGTTCTACCCCGACCGCCTGGAGAGCGGAACGCTCTCCTATCCCGCGATCTGTTCGCTGGCGGAGGGCGCCCTCATCGTCAGGGCGCGCCGCGCGGAAATGGCAAAGCAGCAGCTTTCCACGACGGCAGCCTTTCTCGAAGCCCTGGCAAAGCTCAGAGGATACCGCGCCTGTTCTTCCCCCAACGCCTGCGGGATCGTCGCCTTTTCGCACCAGGCGATCCCCTCCGAACAGCTTGCTCAGACGCTGTCCGACGAATATTCCATTGCCGTGCGCGGCGGCCTGCACTGCGCGCCCCTGGCGCACAAGGCGCTCGGCACCTTTCCGGACGGCCTTGTGCGCGCCTCCTTTTCTCCCTTTCAGGGCAGAGAAGAGGCGGAAGCGCTCGCGGACGCGCTTGCAAAGATCGCGGACGCCGCTACATCTTCTTGAGCTCCGCCGCGAGCTTATACAGCTTTTTCCGCTTTCCCGCGTCCAGCATGGGCGCAAACTGCGCACAGAAGGCGTCGATCTGTTCATTCGTGAGCGTCCCGGCGCGCTTGCCTTCCGCGGCGCGCGCATAGATGGAGCGGATGAGCTCGTTTTCATTCTTTCCGTCAAACTGCGCCGCGGCCGACTGCACCTCCTTCATGAGATCTTCCGGCACGCCGCCGCCCGAATAGCTTGCAAAATCCTTCATGGTCACCTCCGCCATTGGTCATGATTCATCATATGACGGGAACGCATGTTTTGCCAGCGGCATACGATGATGGCATGGAACCCATTCTCCTGCTGCTTCTGCTCACTTCGATGCAGCAGGGCGGCGACCTCAATGCCGCTCTGCAGAAATTCCTCACGTTCTGGCGGGAAAACCGCGAACTCATCATGCTTCTCACCCGCGGCGCACCGGCGGACGCCGCGCAAAAGGCCCCCGATCGGGCGCAGGACAAAAAAGAGGACCGCCCTCCGCAGGAGGACAGTCCGATCGTCAGCGTACTGGAAGAATATCTCAAAAACAGCGCGGGGCGTTAACCGCAGATCGCGGCCAGGGCTCTTTGCAGAAAGACGTCCTCTTCGCCGCGGACGGAGGGAGCGGCAATGCCGACCGCCCCGTCCTCGTCCGTGATGCCGCGTTCATGGATACAGTTCCCGCCCGGCCAGTAGATGCGCGCGACGGTGAGCTGGAACGCGCCGCCGCTCGACGAAACGAACGTGGACTGCATGACCCCTTTCCCGTACGTGGAATAGTGTTCCGCACCCTCGTCCATGCGCAGGAAGATGTCGTCATAGCCGATCGTGCCGTAGTCGATGAGCGCCCCGATCAGGCACTCCGAAGCGCTTGCGGAATTTTCGTCCGCGAGCACGCAGACGCGGGAATCGTCCGTGAAACAGTCGTCATAGTCGTTCCCCGTCGCGGCATAGTCGCGGCGCGTGCCGTCGCGGTACTGCGCATAGGCGACGACGGGACGGCTGTCCGATGCGTCTTTGAGAAGATGCGACGAAATGGACTGCAGGTCGCGCATATAGCCGCCGCCGTTCCCGCGCAGGTCGATGATCAGATTGGTCCTGCCGCGCTTCTCCATCACGTCAAGGCACGCGGCAAACTCCTCCGCGCAGTTGCCGTCGAACGAGTCGAGGCGGATATAGGCCGTGTCCGCATCGAGCCCGACAAGCGGATCGCCCGTCTCGGTCAGAGCGGCGTTCTCGCCGCGGAACGCATAGGACGTCCCGCTGTCGCGATAGACGACGTACGCCGCCTCGTACGCGGCGGCCGCCAGCGTGTGCGCCGTGGACGCATCGGCGGGATCGGCAGGATCGTAGCTCGCATACAGCACGAACTCCCCCTCCTGCGCGCGCACGAACGAAGTGACGTCGGACGGGACGGAGGGCGTCTGTACCTCGCCGCCGACGGAAGAATAGCCGAGCACATACATGCCCGCCGCCAGCCCGGCCGCCTGCGCGGGGGAATTTTCAACGACCGAATAGATGCGCACGCCTTCGTCCGCATCGGCGACGAGCGTGACCCCTACCCCTTCGTTATGCCCCTGGCTTTCGGCAACGCGCCGCGCATATTCTTCGGGCGTGTAGTAGTGGGAAAAGATGTCCGGCATGGCGGCATCGTACAGATCCTCGTATACGGCGTCTATGTCCACGTCCTGATAGTGCTCGTCTTCGAGCAGGCCGAGGATCCACTCCAGCTCCCGCAGGCGCGGATCGACGGAGTAAAATTTACCCAGCCAGCCGGCCGTAAACCCGACGGCCGCCACAACGAGCGCGAGCAGAACGGCAAGGATCGCGCGGACGCGCTTTTTTTTGCGCGCGGCGCCGGGATCTGGGCAAGATGCGCAGGCCGCGTCGGGAGACGCGGCCTGTTGCTCCGTGGTCTGTGTCTTTTTGCTCATACTTCCTCCTTCCCCTGCGCCAGGAGACGGTGCAGGACGGACAGAATGCGGAATGTGACCGCATCTGAAAATTTGCGGATATTCAGCCCCGTGATGCGCTCGATCTTGTCGAGCCGGTACATGAGCGTGTTGCGGTGCATGAACAGCTGACGGCTCGTCTCCGAAAGATTGAGGCTGCTCTCCAGAAAGGCGTCGGCCGTTTCATACAGCTCTTCGTCGCCGAACACCTCGCCGATCCCGCCGATGCGGAACTGCGTCATGTACTCTTCCAGGCGGCTTCTGGGCACGTCCTCCAACATGCGGACAAGCAGATATTCGCGATAGGAATGCACCTCTCCCGCGTCGCGGAACATGGCGCTCACGCGCACGGCCGTCACGGCCTGGGAATAGGACTGCGCGATTTCGGAAAAGGAAGCGACTTCGCAGCCGATCCCCACGCTCGCATGCACGCCGAGCTCTTCATACAGCGACTGCCAGACAAACTGCCCGAATTCGTCGCCGCTCTGCTCCCCGTCCGAAAACCGCACGACCGCAATGCGCGTCCGGTCCATCTTCACGGCAAGATCGCTGTCGTTCAGGCAGTTCCTGAGCAGGTCGAAGCACTCGTCCAGCCGCTTATCGGGCACAACGTCGAGCGCAAAGCACGCGCCGTCGCGCAGGGCATATTTCGTTATAAAGCGGAATGCGTACCATTCGCCCCCTTCGCCGAGCAGGATCTCCTTTAAGTGGGCCTCCTTATCGGGCAGAAGGGCGCGGGAATCGGCGTTTGCGACAAAGTATTCCACAAGCTTTGCGGTGCGCCCGGCCTCTTCGCCCGTCCCGTCGATCCAGCCGTCGAAGGTTTCGCCGCACGATTCGAGCGAAAGGCGCGTCTCGCCCTCTCCCGCGGGCACAAGGCGGACATGCACCCCCGTCTTTTCGCGGATATCCTTCAGAATTCTTTTGAGCTGTCCAAGAGAATCGCTCATTTTCTTCCCCTTTATTCTGTTTCTTCCAGAAAATTATACCATTTTCCCCTCCGAATATCAAGAGTTTTTTCAAACCGTGGGGCACCCATGTCCGGATTTCAGAAAACTATCACAACTTTCGGGGCAAAACGGGCGCTCCATGTCCGCCCATGCCCCTCGGAACGCATACAAATTTGTGTTTTTTTCCGCCAGAGCATTGACACTGACACGCCGCCGTGATATAATGAAAAAGAATTATGGGGAATCCCAACAAACAAACCAATGGAGTGACAACAGCATGAGCGAATTACAACAGGTAATCGTGGAAGAACCGGCAAATGCGGGCATGGATACCCCCGAAGAGGAAAAACCCTCCGCAGGCGGATACCGTGCACTTGCCGTCATCGCGTTCGTGTGCGCCGTCGGTGGACTGTTTATCGGCCTTTTGTATGCAATCTCCGGCATCTTCCTGGGCAATTTCAACGGAAACCTGTCCACGTTTGATGCGGAAAACGTCATTCTTGCCGATTCGCTGTTCGGCTACGTGTACGCTTATTTTGCGACCATCGTCTCGCGGGGCGTGGGCACCTTCTTTTCCGACATGTTCAGCCAGGGAAATACTGCCAACGTCCTTGAATTCGGACTGCTGATCCTGCTGTGCGTGACGATCGTCCTGTCCGTCGTTCTGATGATCGTCTCCTTCTGTTCGAGAAAGGCGGCGAAGAACTGCGCGATGACTTCGGCGATCCTTGTGTTCCTTACCTATGCGGGATACTTCCTGCTGTCCTACTACCTGATTTCCGCCGCGCGCGGAGAATTCACCGGCTCCATGATCGACCTGACCGTGGGCATTCCGGCAGGCATCATGCTCGTTGCCCTGATCGTGACGGCGTTTGCGCGCCGCAAGGGGCTTGCCCTGGTCAACGTCCTCTCCCTGCTGCTTGTCGCGGCTGCGATCTTCGGGCTGACCTATCCCGGTTCGGCAATGGCCGGCGCGGACATCTGGTACAGCCACATCGGGGACAACCTGTTCGTCAACCTGACGGCTTTCATCACGATGATCGTCGTCATTCTCAACTTTATTGTCTGCGCGGTGCGCCTGAGCGCGAAAAAGGCATACGTGTTCGATGCGGTCCGCTTCGGGATCCTGCTCATCGCCGTCGTGCTTGCCGTGATCGCACAGATCATTGACATTACCTTTGCGACGATGTTCGGAAGCGCCAACCTTCTTGCCGTTATCCTTTCGGTCGCGGCGCCGCTTGCGGCATTCCTGCTCGCCCTGATCGTCGCCATCGTGCAGGCCTCCAGAGCGCGCGCAAAAGAAGCGGAAGAAGAAAGCGCTCAGATCGGAACGGAAGAACGCCAGATCTCTGCCGCGGCATCTCCCGCCGCAGTTGCGGCTGCGCAGCCCCAATCGGCAGCAGAAGTCAAAGCGGAAGCAGCCGCGGAACCTGCCGCACAGCAGACTGTGGCCGCGCCCGGAACAACCGTCATCGTCCAGCAGCCCGCAGCCGTTCAGCAGCCCGCGACGCCCATCTACGCCGTTCCCTTCTTTGCGGCGCCCATGTCGCCGGCGCCTGCCCCCCAGGCGGCGCCCGAACCTGCGCCTGCGCCCGCTCCGGCTGAAGAGAAACCGGCTCCCGCGCCCGCACCTGCGGAGGATACGCCCATGAGCGAATTTGAGCGGAGCATGGCGGCGCTTGCCCGCGGCATTGCGCCCGAGCCCGCCCCCGCCGCCCAGACGGCGGCCGGCGTGACATATCAGTATGCGCCCGCACCTGCGCCCACGCCCGCCTACGCGCCCGCGGCTCATTATGCACCCGCTCCCGCGTATCGCCCGGCGGCGGCTCCCAAAGCGGTCTATGACCCGACTCCCTATACTTACGATTCCTTCATCAACATGCTCACCCCTCAGGAACGCAACGAGTTCGGCGACCTGTTCATTGCAAACCGCTACGGTGACCTCAGCTATCTGCCCGCCTATGTGATCGGCGGCGACAACCGCGAATTCTTCCATAAGGTGTTCATCTATCTGGGCAAGTTCCGCAGCCATATCTCGCCCGAACTGCTCGGAAAGCTGTACGAATACGTCAGCAAACTCTGATTCACCCGACACAAAGAGCGCTCCCCCACGGAGCGCTCTTTTTTCGGGAATCGCCCCATTGTAACGCTTGACATTACAATGGGGCAGTGCTATAATGACGGTATCGGAGAACCAACCATGAAGATCACATCGAGATTTACCGTGGCAGTGCATACGCTGCTTGTCATTCATACCTTTTCAGAGACCACAAAGGTCACCTCGGAATTTATTGCCGCAAGCGTTCAGGTCAATCCCGTCGTCATACGAAGAACGCTTCTGAGCCTGAAAGCGGCCGGAATGATCGACGTCAGGGCGGGAAGCGGCGGAGCGACGATCCGAAAGGATCTGAACGAGATCACGCTGTACGATGTCTATACGGCCGTGGACAGCGTCGACGGCGGGCTGTTCCACTTTCATGAAAACCCCAACCCTTCCTGCCCGGTCGGGAAAAATATCCACGCCGTTCTGGACGCGCACCTTGCGGACGCACAGGCGGCAATGGAGAACGAACTGAAAAAAGTGACGCTCGCCGACCTGACGCGGGAACTGCGCAAAGTCTGAATCATATAAAAGGCTGTCCCCTTTCCGGGGGCAGTTTTTTTGTTGAAAAAGTTTTTTTGGAAAAAGCAAAAAATTTTAGCTGTAATTCTTGACATTACAACAAGACCGTGCTATACTATCGCTGTAATCAAAAAGATTACAACAAAACATTTTCGGAGGTTTCTTATGAAAAAGGTAGCAATCATCTGCGCGGCAGGAAAAGAGGGCGCGCTTCTCGTCGACGAAGCGGTTTCCCGCGGGTACGACGTCACGGGATTCGTCCGCAAGGGAAAGAAGGTCGCCAACCCCAAGGCAAAGACGGTCGAAAAAGATCTGTTTAAGCTGACGCGCGAAGACCTTGCGGGATTTGACGCCGTGATCGATGCGTTCGGCGCATGGACGCCCGAAACGCTCCCCCTGCACAGGACGTCGCTTGCCCACCTGTGCGATATTCTGAGCGGCACAAAGGTGCGTCTGCTCGTTGTGGGCGGCGCGGGAAGCCTGTACGTCAACCCCGAGCACACCGTTCAGGTCAAAGATCTGGAGAGTTTCCCCGAAGCATTCAGGCCGCTTGCGAATATGCAGGGTGCCGCTTTGGACGACCTGCGCAAACGCAGCGACGTACAGTGGACATTTCTCTCCCCCGCGGGCGATTTCGTGGCGGACGGCGCACGCACGGGAGAATATCTCACGGGCGGCGAGGAATACTTCGTCAACGAAAAGGGCGAGAGCCGCATCAGCTATGCGGACTATGCCATTGCCATGATCGACGAAGTGGAGAACGCAAAGCACATTCAGCGGCGCTTCTCCGTCATCGGAAAGTAACGTGCATCAAAAAACCCGCCCCGCTTGAACAGCGGGGCGGATTTTTTATCGTGATCAGAAAATACGGACGATGACGCAGATGCCGTCCTCTTCGCTGTACGTGCGCGAAGCCGAGAGCGCATCGACGAGAAAGAGTCCCCGTCCGCATTCGGCGTCCACCGCAGAGCATTCGACGCGGTCGGGCGGGCGGAAATTATTGGCGCAGCGCACACGGATGACGACTTCGCCGCCCTGTTTTTCGGCAGCGAACGCCGCATGACCCCCGCCGTAGCGGAGCGCGTTGCTCAGCAGTTCGCTTGCGACCAGTTTGCAGTCAAACACTGCGTTTTCAGGAACGGCGTCCCGCTCGAGCGCAGCGCACATTCTTTCGAGCGCGGCTTTCAGCGCCCGAAAATCGTCCACTTCGCAAATCATCATTCCACCATCGTCTTTTTCATCGTCTCCCGCAGTTTCTGCAGAACCCTGCGTTCCATGCGCGAGACGTTCATCTGGGAAACGCCCAGCTTTCTGGCCGTTTCCATCTGCGAGAGCTCCTGACCGAACCGGCACCGCACGAGCGCGCGCTCCTGTTCGGTCAGGGTACGCAATGCGGATTCCAGGGCATCGCGGTCCTCCACCCGTTCAAACACGTCGTCCTCGGCGGGGAGCACGTCGTGCAGGCTCATGCCGTCCCCCTCCCGGTCGACGGGTACGTCCAGCGAGACCACGCCGCCGGCATCGGAACTGCGCAGCACCTCTTCTTCCGTGACACCCAGCTTTGCCGCAAGCTCCTTTGCCGTCGGTTTTCTGCCGTTTTGTGCAAAGAATTCTTCGGAAGCGTGCTTGATCGCCACGCGCAGCTCACTCACCTTGCGCGGAAGATGCACCAGCCGGGAACGGTCGCGGAAGTAATTTTTGATCTCCCCCGTGATCGTGGGCGTGATGAACGTAGAGAATTTCAGCCCTTTGCGCTCGTCAAAGCGATCGACCCCCTTGATGAGCGCAAGCGAGGCGACCTGATACAAGTCGTCATAGTCCACTCCGCGCCCGACGAATTTTTTTGCGAGCACGGCGGCTATGTACAGATATTTTTCGACGATCTCGTTGCGCAGAGCGACGTCGCCCGTTTCACGGTATTTGCGGAACAGTTCTTCTTCGTTCATGCCTGTTGACCGAAAGTAAACACAATCGCCCGGATCGTATCGTCCGCCCTGTCCATTGCGACGTCCTCCGCAAGCGCATTGAGGAGGGCGAGCGCGATCTCGTCCTCATCGGCAAGGGGGACGGCTGCCGCGCCCTCTTCCCCCGTGACGCGCACCTGAATGCCGCCGTTCGCCGCCGCACAGAAACTGACCTGTGCGGAGACAAAGCCGCGGCGCATCAGCAGCAGCAGACTCTCCGTCACGCAGACCTTGCAGTCCTCGCCGCCGTCGTAGCTCATGCCCGCGGCGGAGCACACGCCGCCCGTTGCAAGGCGGACGGTCGTCATCATCTCGCGCCGGAGCGGAACACGCAGATCAAGATAATCTTTCATGGCTCTATCTCCATAATGGTGTCCAGGGCGCAGATGACGAACAGCTTTTTCAGCCGCGGCTGCAGCCCTTTGAGCTTTAAGTTGTGTCCGTCCGAACGGACGCATTTGAGAATCTTGACGAACGTTCCGAGCGTCGTGGAGTCGATGAACGTCAGTGCGGAACACTCGAACGTGATGTCCGCGGGATTGGCTTCATAGAGCCCCTTGATCTCCGCGTAGAACTCGTCGGCATTTTCCGCGGCGATCTCGCCCGAGAGCGCAACGACGATCGCGGGGGCGGTTTCAAGCACTTTGACTTCCTGCATAGTGTCCTCCGCCGCACTTTGCGTGCGGTCTTATCGCTTTATATTTACCCCCCTTGAGGGCGGTTTCAAACATCTTTTACAATTCGGCAAGGCTGCCGAGCACCAGATCGGGAGAATCGGGGAAATTTTTCATGCTTGCGCGCGTTGTCTCGCCCGAAAGCACCAGAAGAGCGCGCATACCGTTTGCATTGGCAAAGCGGATATCCGTGTGCATTCTGTCCCCGACCATGCAGGTGCGCGAAGCGGGCACGCCGAAGGTACGCGCAACGCATTCGCCCATGACCGTGTAGGGCTTTCCGCAGATGACGTCCGGCCGCCTCCCGCAGGAACGCTCGAACAGTGCGAGGAAAGAACCGACGTCCGGCATGGGGATATCCGCCGTGGGGCAGACGTCATCGGGATGCGTGGCAAGATAGACGGCGCCCCTTGCGAGGAATTCGTTGAACCGTCTGAGTTTTTCAAACGTGAGCGTCGTATCGTAGGCGAGCACGCACACGTCCGGAGCGCTCTCGTCGAGCGCGATCCCCGCCGCACGGAAGGTCTCGCGGACCGCGTCCGTCGCAAAGAGGTACACCCTTTTCCCCGCATGGTGCGCTTTCAGATACTCCGCCGTCGCATCGGCCGAGGTATACACCGCGTCCCCGTCCGCAAACAGCCCCAGAGCGCGCAGTTTGACCTCGTATTCCGCGCGCGTCTTTGACGAGTTATTGGTGAGAAAGACGACGCGTTTGCCGCCATTGCGCAGGCGGGAGAGCGCCTCGGGCGCGCCCGGTATGGGCGTATTGTCCAGATACACGGTTCCGTCCAGATCGAACAAAAACAGGTCGGTCTGTCTGAGCAGTTCTTCTTTCGTCATAATATCTCCAATAATCCGAAATCACGCAGAACGGCGCACAGTCCGTCGGGCACAAGCTCCGGCAGACGGGTGAGCAGCGACAGATCGGGCGCCGGAAGATCCGCCCTTGTATAGGCGCGGATCGCGCGCAGCTGCGCCGCATGCGCCGAACGAAGATGCAGAATTTCTGCAAGCAGTTCCCCGCGCACCCGTTCCAGCATGAGGGCACGGGACGCATATTCGGCCGCGTCGGGAATGCGCAGCTGCGCATAGGACACCTGCGACGCGGCAGCCCGCGCCCGGTAGTCCGGGACCGCATATCTGCGCGGCGATCCGCGGCGCAAAAAGGCATAATAGAGAGCAGAGAGAGCGCGCTGTGCCTGCAAGACGGCAAATGACGACCCGTCATACAGCTCCGCAAGGGTGCACCCTTCGCCGACGGGCACGCCGTCCCGCTCCAGGCGGCGCAGGAGCGCGTTTTTTTCCACGACCGCACGGGCAGGGAGTTCCCCGCGCACGGGATCGAGCGCCGCGAAGGCCCGCTCGCAGGCCTCCCCGCCGAAGGGACGGCGGCAGATCAGCCCGACCGCCCTTGCCTCAAACAGGGCAAGGCGGGACAAAAGAAGCCGCGCATACCCTTCGCCCAGGGAAGGAGCAAGCAGTTCTTCATCGAAAACGATCTCCGCATCGGCAAGGCCGACCTCCCGTTCCTCTCCGGAAAGCCGCACCCGCGCGCATATTTCATACGCGCCGTCCAGCGATGCCTCGCGGGGGAACAGTATGCACGGAACGCGGCGCACGCCCGCGAAGAACCGTGCGGCCGCCAGGACCTCCCTGCCGCCCGATGCGAGCACACAGCCGACTTCCGGCAGGGCAAACAGCGCCAGCGCGTCGCCGTCCCAGAGTACGGTGACCGCCCGCGAGAGCCGCGCCGCGCAGGCAAGCGAGGAGAACGCCTCGCCGTCCGAAAGGATCAGTGCCTTGCCCGCCGTCCGGCGCAGAAACCGTTCCGCGCCCTCGCGGACGGGAGACCAGAACGGCCCGTCCTCCCCGTCCGCGCCCACGGCGTTCATCTTCGGTACGGAAAGGTCGAGCCGCATAAGCTCCCCTCCTATGAGAGAATTTTGTTGAGTTTTTCAAGCAGAATGTCGTTTTCTTCGTGCGAGCCAACGGTGATGCGCACAAAATCGCGCAGCAACGGCCTGTCCCAGAAGCGGACAAGCACACCCTCCGATCTGAGCTTTTCGTAGATCGCTTTTCCGCCCAGGCGGCCCCTTCCCGCAAACAGGAAATTGGCACGGCTCTCCGGAACGGTGAACCCCATCTCCCGCAGGGCCACGGTCAGCCTCCCGCGTTCCGCGATCACCTTTTCCGTTGCCGCCGCATAGTAATCGCGATCGCCGACGGCCGCCGCGCAGACCGCCTCCGCTACGGCGTCCACGGGATAGGAATTGAAACAATCCTTCATACGGAACAGCCCCGCAATGAGGGAGGCGTTCCCCACGGCATACCCGCAGCGGATCCCCGCCAGCGCGTAGCTCTTGGAAAAGGTCCTGACGACGAGCACGTTCGGATACTCTTTTACAAGCGGCACGAAGCTCTCGCCGAAAAAGTCCATATACGCCTCGTCCAGAATGACGATTTTTTCGGGAACGGAGCGCACAAACTGCTCCATTTCCGCGCGCCCGATGCCGATCCCCGTCGGCGCATTCGGATTGGCGATGTAATAGCCCTGACAGTCCTGCGCGCGCATGGCGGCAAGATCGAACGTGAAGTCCTCCCTGAGCGGAACGACCTTCGCCGGGATCCCGAAGAAAGCCGCAAACACTTCATAGAACGAATATGTGAGGTCGGCAAAGCATGCCCCCGCCCCGTCGGCATCGAAAAAGGCGGGAAAGGAGAGCGCAAGCACTTCGTCCGAGCCGTTTCCGCAGAAGACATTTTCGGGCGAAACGCCCTCTTTTTCGGCGATCGCGGCGCGCAGGAGCCCGGCGTCCGGCCGGGGATAGCGCCTGAGCCCGTCCGCATCCATATCGAGGAGGGCCTGCTTCACCCGCGGCGAAGGAGGATAGGGATTTTCGTTGGTATTGAGTTTGACATAGGTCCTGTCGCGGAGCTGTTCCCCCGCCGTATACGGCGCGATCGAACGCGCCTTTCTGCTGAGAAAATCCATGTTCTTCCTCCGAATTTACAAGGTGCCGCCGGGGCTCAGAGCGTGAAGGGCGGAAGCGCAAGCGCCGCCGCATTCACGGCATATCCCACGGCGATCCCGAAAACGATCATAAAAACACACAAAAGAAGCGTGCTCTTCCACTTTTTCACATTTCTGAAGAGGACGAGATACCCGAGCCCCGCGTTGACGATCAGTCCCGCAAGGCAGCTTCCGAACGAGATGCCGCCCATGGCGTAGACTTCGGCCAGAATGACCGAGGACGCACAGTTGGAAACAAACCCCAGCACCGAACAGATGAGCGGCTGATACCAGTATCCGCTCCCCTGCAGAAAGCCGATCACGTTCTCTTCCCCGATGAAATAAAAGAGAAACCCGAATGCAAGATTGACCAACAGCACGAAGGCCGCAACTTTGAGCGAGTGCAGCAGCGGCGAGACCAGGTAGAGCGAGAGGTTCCCCTTTTTCCCGTGCTTGTGTTCACAGACCGTGAACTCTTCGTCATGGCCATGTCCGTCATTGCCCTCATGATCGTGATCATGGTCATCATGATCGTGATCGTGACCATGGTCGTGATCATGGTCATGGCCGCAGACATGCTCCCCCTCTCTTCCCTGCGGATCGGGCATGGGCAGGAGAAGCTCCGCGCCCCGCCGCCTGTTGAACCGGTCGACAAGGTAGCCGACCGCCGCCCCCAGAATGAGTTTGATCCCGCACATGGAGAGGATGGAAACCGCCTTGTTTGCCCAGCTCATCTCCGAAACGAGCATGACCAGAAGCGCCTCGTCGCTGGTCGCGATAAAGACCGCGAGCAGCGTTCCCAGCGTCACATACCGCTTTTCGTACAGCTTTGCCGCCATGACGGAAAACCCGCACATGGGCACAAGGCCTGTGGCGCCGCCCAGAAGCGGAGCCCATTTGCCGGAGAGCGCCGTGTTTGCGCGCCCCACCCTGGTGTTGTGCTCCATGAGCTCGATGAGGATATACAGCAGCAGCAGAAAAGGGAACAGTTTGAGCGTATCCAGAACTGCGTCCAGCACGACGTCCCACATGATCTTGTCCCTCCTCCGCGTGATTGTCTTATCTTACTCTATTTCATGGATTTTGTCAACGATTTACACGCCGCACACGCAAAGACGCCCGTCGTCGGACGGGCGTCTCTTTGGTGGTGTCAGTTATTTCTTCTTGGGAGCGGAGGGCTTTTTCGCCGCGGGTTTCTTGGCGGCGGGCTTCTCCTCTGCCTTGGGCTCTTCGACAGGGGCGGGAGCGGGCTCTTCCTTGACCTCCTCGACGGGCGCGGGCGTCTCGACAGGCGCTTCGACGGGCGTCTCGACGGGAGCTTCCGCAGGGACTTCTGCGGGCGCTTCGGCAGGAGCGGGAGCCGCTTCCTCCGCCTTTGCCTCTTCAGCGGCGGCGGCAGCCTGACGGCGCGCCTCCATCCTGGCGTCGCGCTTAGCCTGCTTCTTCATCTCCTTGGTGACGACGCGGGCAGCATCGATCTGAGCCTGCATTTCCTGAGGTGTAGGAGGCACGAACGCCGCACCCTCTGCATTTTCGGGAATGACTTCGTAGTGCTCGTCGCGCTCGAGCATCGTGGACTCGGTATAGCCGTCGAACAGGTGGATGTGCTTTGCGTCGAATGCAAGCTCGACGATCTCGCCCAGCTCGACCGCCGCACGCGAGGAGATCTTTGCGATCATCTGCGCCGCGTTGTCGATGATGGTGTTCTTGTCGTTCACGAAGTCAAGGTCGCAGTAGATCTGCGTCTCGGCGCCCAGTTTTTCAATGACGTCGATGCGCGCCTTGACGACGGTGTCGGGAGATGCGGAAATGAACGCCTGGTCTTCGTGAATGTCCTCGGGACGGACGCCGAGCGTGACGGCCTTGCCCGTGTTCTTGTAATCGTCGAGGTTCTTGATCTTGACGACCATCGACTTGGGCAGAAGGATCTTGTTGCCGCCGATGAAATTGACGTAAACTTTCCCCTTCTCCTCGGTGATGGTGGAGTTCTTGAAGAAGTTCATCTGAGGGGTTCCGATGAATCCCGCAACGAACAGGTTGATCGGGTAGTCATACAGATTCTGAGGCGTATCCACCTGCTGCATGAAGCCGTCTTTCATGACGACGATACGGGTACCCATCGTCATAGCCTCGATCTGGTCGTGCGTGACGTAGATGAACGTCGTGGCCAGACGGACGTGCAGCTTGGAGATCTCCGTTCTCATCTGAGCGCGCAGCTTTGCGTCGAGGTTGGACAGAGGCTCGTCCAGAAGGAAGACCTTGGGCTCACGCACGATCGTTCTGCCGAGCGCGACACGCTGGCGCTGACCGCCGGAAAGAGCCTTGGGCTTACGGGACAGATAGTCGGTGATGCCGAGGATCTCCGCCGCCGCCTTGACCTTTTCGTCGATGACGTCCTTGGGGACCTTTCTCAGTTTCAGACCGAATGCCATGTTGTCATAGACGGACATGTGGGGATAGAGCGCGTAGTTCTGGAAGACCATCGCGATATCTCTGTCCTTGGGGACAACGTCGTTGACGAGCTTGCCGTCGATATAGAGTTCGCCCGAAGAGATCTCTTCAAGGCCCGCGATCATTCTCAGAGTCGTGGATTTTCCGCAGCCGGAAGGGCCGACGAAAACGATGAATTCCTTATCCCGGATATCAAGCGTGAAGTTGAACACCGCCTGGTTTCCGCCGGGATAGATCTTGTTGATGCCTTTGAGCAACAGACCGGACATAATATCCTCCCTACCAATTCAAAATAGATTTTCTATTATTTTACACGATTTGTACAAAAACCGCAATAGTAAAATGGTACAAACTTGCTCCCCGTTCTTGTATACTTTGCCCAAATTTTTCATGCGGAATCTTGACGGCGCCCCATGTCGGGTGATACAATACAGAAAAAGGAGGCTTTTATGCAGAATTTCCGCGCCGGGCTCGACGCGAAGGGCCGCCGGCTTGCGTCTGCCGGAGAAGCGTGCGCCCTCTTTTCCGCCCTTTCCTGCTTCGTCTTTGTCTTTCTGACGGGACTGCGCGGCGGAGGCGGCAGGTCGTTTCTGCTGTGGGACTGTTTTGCCGTCCGCACGGCCGGCGGCGCATTCGCGCTCTGTGCCGCGCTGACAGCGCTTTTGTCGGTCTGCGTCCTGTTTGCGCTCACCGTCCTGCGCTATGTGCGTTTTTTGCTGGGAAAGAGCAAAAAGGATTCCCTGTACTTCTGCTATGCGACGTTCGCCGCCTATCTTGCGGGGATCATGCTCTTCGCCATGTGCGCCGCGGACGGAACATACCGGCTCAACGGCGCCACGGTCGCGGGGCTCTGCCTCGGCGGAGCGGGCACGGCGGCCTCGCTGGTGCTTTTTCTGACCGCCAAGAAAGAGGGCGGACGGGAAGCCGCGTCCCGCTATACGTCCGGCGCATTTTCCCTTGCCGCAGTGCTCATGCTCTTTGCCCTGTTCTCCACGGGACTCGTGACGGACGGAGACAGGCGCGGGCTCGTATGGCTCTATCAGGGCCCCTCCCTCCCCGACGGCGGAACCGCTGCCGTGCTTTGTTTCCTCTTCCTCATAGCATTTGCCGCCTGCGCGGTGCTGCTCTTTGAACGGCTCCTCGGCGGGATCGCACAGCGCCGCAAGCCCACCTGCCTGCGCGCAGTGCTGACGGCAGTCTTTGCCTCCGCCGCCGCCCTGTGCGGACGGTACGCCGCCGCTCCGCCGGACGAAATGCGGCTGATCGCCGTATGGGGCGTTCCGGCGGTCATCATGATCCTTTCCGCACTCATGCTTGCTGCCGTCTGCGCGGATACATTTTACGCGCGCAGGGCGGCAGACAATACTCAGCCCGGGAAAAGAGGATAAAATTTAGAAAACATCTTGACAATTCCCCGTGACATGATATAATGTTCCGGTAAGGGTGAAAAGCTCTTTCAGGAGGGAATATGATTTGTCATTTCTGCGGGAAGAATAATCCCGAGGGAGCTCTGTTCTGCAATCAATGCGGAAAACGGCTGCAACTGCAGTGTCCTGCCTGCGGGCGGGCGCTCCCCGGCGATGCACGGTTCTGCAACTACTGCGGAACGCCCGTCGCCGCGTCTTCCGATAACAGGCCCGTCCGGAGAGCGGCGGCAGCCGCGCCGTCCGGAAAGCCCTCCGCGGCGAAACGCGTCCTCGGATATGCGGCGGACGGCTGTGCGATGCTGGGCGCGCTCATATCCTTTATCTTCGTCTTTCTGATCGGGGTCACCCTGAGCGGAAACGCAAGCGGACTCGGAATGGATATCCCGTTGGAAGGCACGGCGCACACCCTGTACGACTATTTCGGCAATATCTACAGGGAGATCGAAAGCGCCCTTGCCGCCGCGGTCTCCTATCCCGGGTACTTCCCGACTTCCATGTACGTCCCCGCCATTTTCGGCACGGTCGCGGCCGGGCTGGCGCTGGCTGTGACCGCCGTTCTGTTCATTCTCACACTCGTGCGCTACGTCCGCAACCTGTGCGGCCGGACGCAGAAGAGCGCCGGAGGGTTTGCCGTTGCGACGTTCTTCTCCTTCCTGGCGGGAGCATTGCTCTTTTTATCCGTGGAAAGCGGTAGAGCATCGATCACTGCCCTGCAGAGCGGCACCCGCGTCGAGGGCAGCGTGGCAGCCGTCCTGAACGGCGCAACGATCGCAGGGATCTGTGTCGGCGCGGTATGCCTTGCGGGATATCTCGGCTGCAGGCTCGTCAGCGAAGGGCGAAAGACCCTCAGCCCCAAAAATCTGCTCTATCTTTCCCTTTGCGGCGTACAGATCGTTCTGACGGTCATCGTCTTTGCCTTCCTTGCACAGGGCTGCGCACAGATCTCCATCAATCAGACGGAGAGCGGACAGAGCCTTGACGTCACGATGACAATGGGATTTTCCATGCTGTTCCAGGTAGTCGGCAGCTATACCGGCAGCATGCAGGAAGGCCTCCTGCCCGCGGAATACGAGGCCGACTTCAACTTTATCATGGGATTTTCCATCGCAGGCTGCGTTCTGATGATCATTTTCGTCGTTCTTGCCGCGCTCCTTCTGATCCGGCTCTGCAACTCGGCAGCCGGCCGCCGCAAGCCGACGTTTGCCCTCTCCATCGTGACCGCTGTTTTCGCCGTCGTCATTGCCATTTTCTCCGCGATCGCCATGGACAGGGCGGTACAGCTCGGAAATGATGCGTTCGGCCTGAGACCTCCGGAAGTATTGCGGACAACACTGACCATGACCATTCTCGTCGCGGTATTCGCAGTCCTGTTTGCCGGGGTCGCGCTTGCGATCAGCCTCACGGGCACGGTCCCTCCGTCCGAAAGACGGTACGTCCCCTATGCGGAAGAACAGGCTCCCGCCTGTCCGCAGCCTGTGCCGCAGATGCAGCAGGCAGCCCCCGTGTCCCGGCCCCTGCCGCAGGAGACGGACGCCGCGCCTGCCGTGGCACAGAACGTTCCCGCAGAAACACAGCCGCAGGAACTGCCGGCCGAGCCGCCGCAGCAAAACACACCGTAAAATAACCGACGGCCCCGCATTTGCTGCGGGGCTGTTTTCATTCACGCCGCCCTGTCAACCTGAAATTGACAAAACGCAACGGAAAACCGGTTGAAATCTGTGTGCGGACATGATAGAATGAATGTGACGGAAGGCCGCAGGAGGGAATATGACAACGGGACAGAAAATTTACGAGTGCCGGAAGAGAGCCGGCATGACGCAGGAGGAGCTTGCCGGTCAGCTGAACGTCTCGCGGCAGGCGGTGAGCAAGTGGGAGGCGGACGCCGCCTTCCCGGAAACAGAAAAAATTCTGGCGCTCTGCCGCCTGTTTTCGCTCTCGGCAGACGAGCTGCTCTTCGGAAACGAACCCCACGGCCAATCCCCTTCGGACAGCGCCGGCGACGCGCCCGCATGCGCACCCGCGGCATATGCGCCGCCGCGCAAGCGAAAGAACGTCTCAACGCAAAAAGTACTCGGTTATGCGGGCGGCGGACTGGCAATGCTTGGCGCGCTCATATCCTTTATCTTTGTCTTTCTCATCGGCTTCGGGACGAACGGCGACCTCTCCGCTTCCGCCAACGGCCTGCAGCTCAACATGCAGGGCAGATCACTCTTTTACTACTTCAACGACGCTTATCGGGAAGTCGAACAGATCCTCTCTTCTCTGAACGGCTATCCGGGATATTGTCCGACCGCCCTCTATCTGACGGCAGTGTGCGGCACGATCACGGCGACCGTTGCACTGCTCGCGGCAGTCGCGCTCTTTTCCGTCACCGTCGTCCGTTACATAAGAAATCTGACGGGAAAGACGGATAAGCGTCCTGAAGAGCCCGCCTTCGCCTCTTTCTTTGCATTTCTTATGAGCGCGCTGCTGCTGTTGTCGGTGGAGCGCATACAAATCGACATACATGCTTCGGAAACAGCTGCATCTTTGGGCATCGTGCTCAACGGCACAACCATTGCCGGGATCTGCATAGGCGGCATCTGCATGGCGGGTGCACTCGGCTGTGCCATCGCGCGCGGCGGCAGAGAGCATGGCCCGGGGGAAGCGATCATGCGCTATGTATTCTGCGCCGTCTCGCTCGCCCTTTCCACTGCGGTATGCGCCCTGTTTGCATGTGGATGCGTGCAGCTTATTCCCATTCCCGGCTCTGCCGATTTCAACACCTCGGGTGTTTGCTCGCTCGGATTCCCCGCCGCTCTGTTCATGGCGGGCATGAAAAGTTCCGCCTTTGAAATCAGTCTGCCCGAAAGATGGAATGTTGATTACAGCGCCGTCATGGGGCTTGCCCTCATCGGTTTTGCGCTCACCCTTGCGCTCGCCGTACTCGCAGTACTCCTCCTTACAAATTTGTGTATCCGCATGGCGGAGGGCAGGAAAAAGACATTCAGACTTACACTTGCATTCACGCTGACGGCGGTATTTGCCTCCGCTGCGGCCATGCTGTTGGCGAGCACCCTTGCCACTATCCTTAACGGCTACGTTTTGCCGCGCTCCACAGCGGCGGGCTTTGCGACGGCCATCGTCATCGCAGTGATCGCCGTCATTCTGCTCGTGCTCAACATCGTCCATGCGTCGATCGAACGTAAAACACAGACGGCGCCCGCGCAAAGCCATGCCTCTCAGCCGATGCCCGCACAGGCGGCGCCCACGCAAAACTATGTTCCTCAGCCGATGCCCGCATATGCGCCGCCCGCGCAAAACTATGTTCCTCAGCCGACGCCCGCATATGCGCCGCCGCGCAGACGGGATCCCGAAGCTCTCCGACGCACATTGCTGATCATCGAAAATGTCTGCTTCTTCCTTGGGGCGCTTGTCGCCTTTGTCTTCACCTTCCTGATCGGATTCACGATCAGAGGCGGCATTCCGAACGAGAGCGGCCTTCCCACCGCCCCCGGTTCCCTCTTCTATTACTTCGGCGGCGCTTACAGCGACGCAACATGGCTGATCGGGCTGCAGGAAGAAAGGTATTCCTGGTATGCCCCGATCGCGCTGTACGGGTCGGCGATCTTCGGAACGATCGCCGCGGCAGCCACCATTTTCGCCGTCACCTTTTTCTTTGTACGCACCTTAAAGCGCATGATCGTCAACCTGCGCTGCCGCACGGGCACGGGCCCTTCGGACGCGCTTGTGACCTTTCTGTGCTTTCTGGCGGGGGTGCTTCTTCTGTGCTCGGTGACGGGCCTCTCATCGACCGTGACATGGACGAGAGATCAGATCACCATCATGGCCGCCTCCGCCCGCACAGCGCTCAACGGGGCGACCATTGCGGGCATCTGCCTCGGCGCCGGGTTCCTGGCGGTCGGTTTCGTCTGCGCCCTGCTGCACACCGGAATCAACTGCGAACGGCGGGAAATGCTTGTGCGCACCGGGGCAGGCATCGTAAAAGCAGGGCTTTGCCTTGCACTGCTGATCCTGTTTGCAATGCCGATCCTGCATATGACAAATTTTAACGCACAGGCAGCGGAAAAACGGACGATCGGATTCAGCCTCGGGTCGGTTTTGCAGACGGCCGGCGTTTGGGCGATCCAATCGTACGGAACGTCTTATATCCCCTTTATTTCCCGTCAGGAGAATTTCTTCCAGATCTTCGGAATTTCCGTTGCGAGCTATCTTTTGCTGATCGCCCTTGCCGTCCTCACGATCCTTCTGATAAAACGCACTTCAAAGGGCCTGCTCGATCAGACGCGCCGCACGTTCGGGCTGCTCCTTGCCGTTGTCCTTTTGTCCCTGGTCGAGGGATTTCTGTTTCTTGGCAATATTTCATTGGTCGGCGACATTTGGATGGATCCCGGATATTATGCCGGACAATTCGGGAGCCTGATCACAGCCTTTGTGCTTGCCCTTGTCCTGCTTGCCGCCGGCATTGCAGAGCAGATCGTCCTGCGCCGTATCCGGCGGAACGCCCCTGAAAATGCCCCGCCAATAAAAGAGGAAGAACAATAAAATGCGCCCTGCGGCAACTGCCGCAGGGCGCATTTTTCTGAACACGTTATGCAGATTTCTTGAACACAAGGCGGGGTTTTTCCCCTTTCGTCACACAGTCGCGCGTGATGATGACTTCCTCTACGTCCTTTTCGGAAGGGATATCGTACATGACGTCCGTCATGAGCCCTTCGATGATCGTCCTCAGGCCGCGTGCCCCCGTCTTCAGGCGAATGGCGGTGTTTGCGATCTCGCGCACCGCGCCGTCCTCCACCGTCAGCTTGACGCCGTCCATGCCGACCAGCTTCTGATACTGCTTGATGATGGCGTTCTTGGGCTTGGTGAGAATGTTGACGAGCGCGTCCTCGTCGAGCGGCTGCAGGGAAACGACGATGGGAATACGGCCCACGAATTCGGGGATGAGCCCGAACTTGGTCAGATCCTGCGGCTTGACGTCCTCGAGCAGGGAATAGTCCACCTCATGCTCGCCCATGCGCACTTTGCCGCCGAAACCGAGGCCGGAATCGTCCTTGCGGGCGCCGACGATCTTGTCGAGCCCCACGAACGCGCCGCCGCAGATAAACAGAATGTTCGTCGTGTCGATGCGCATGCAGTCCTGCTGGGGGTGCTTTCTTCCGCCCTGCGGAGGGACGTTGGCGACCGTCGATTCAATGATCTTCAGAAGGGCCTGCTGCACGCCCTCGCCCGAAACGTCGCGCGTGATGGACACGTTCTCACCCTTTCTTGCGATCTTGTCGATCTCGTCGATATAGATGATGCCGCGCTGCGCGCGCTCGATGTCGTAGTCCGCGTTCTGAATGAGTTTGAGAAGAATGTTTTCCACGTCTTCGCCGACATACCCCGCTTCGGTGAGCGTGGTCGCGTCGCTCGTGGCGAACGGCACGTTGAGAATGCGGGCAAGCGTGCGGGCAAGCAGCGTCTTGCCGCTTCCGGTCGGGCCGAGCAAAAGGATATTGCTCTTTTCGATCTCCACCCCGTCATCCGTCTTTTCGCCCGCAAGCATGGCGTTGATGCGCTTATAATGATTGTAGACGGCAACGGACAGAACGCGCTTTGCCTTATCCTGGCCGATGATATACTGATCGAGCTCCGCCTTGATCTCGGCGGGTTTTTTGAGCTCCACGGCCTCCTGCGCGCTGTTTGAGGGCATCTTTGCCAGCATATCGCGGCACAGCTCGACGCACTCGTCGCAGATGAACACACCGTCCGGCCCGGCGATCAGTTTTTTGACTTTTGATTTTTCCTTCCCGCAGAAGGAACAGACTTGTTCATATTTTGCCATGAATAACTCCTGACTGATTCACGCAAATCTTTTTGCAAAGGCAAAAATTTTTGCCGTGATTTAAGGGAAAACACCGCCGCGGCAAAGCTGCTGCCCGTTCTCCCTCCCGACAAGGGTACAAATACGCCGCTTGCAGGCAACGAAAATCTTTCCCTGCAATGACGAAAGAGACCGCGTGAACCTTACCGTTTTTCGTAGACCTTATCGATCAGCCCGTACGCAAGCGCCTCGTCCGCCGTGAGATAGTTGTCGCGGTCGGTGTCGCGCTCGATGACGTCCTCGGGCTTGCCCGTGTTTTCGGCAAGGATCCTGGTCATTTTGGACTTGATGCGCAGAATGTGCTCCGCCTGGATCTTGATGTCGCTCGCCTGACCCTGCGCGCCGCCCAGAGGCTGGTGGATCATGATCTCGCTGTTTTTGAGCGCGTACCGCTTGCCCCTTGCACCCGCGGCAAGCAGGAACGCCCCCATGGACGCCGCAAGCCCGATGCAGATGGTGGACACGTCGCACTTGACATAGTTCATCGTATCATAGATCGCCATTCCCGCCGAAACGGAGCCGCCGGGACTGTTGATGTACAGGCTGATATCCTTGAACGGGTCCTTGTTCTCCAGATAGATGAGCTGTGCGACGACGGTGTTGGCGACCGCGTCGTCGATCTCGCCGCCCAGGAAGATGACGCGGTCTTCGAGAAGGCGGGAATACAGGTCGTAGCTTCTCTCACCGCCCGAAGTGCGTTCCACGACATAGGGAATGAGCACGTTCTTTTCCATTTATTTGTTCTCCTCCGTCTGCTCTGCAGCTTCGGGTTTTGCTTCCGCCTTTTTGGTCTTGGCGGAAGATTTTTTGGCAGTCGTCTTTTTGGCGGGCTTTTCGGCGGGCGCCTCCTGCGCGGGAGCCGCGGCCACCATCTCGTTGTTGGCCTCAAGATAGTCGAACAGCTTGGTGACCTTGATATCCCCCTCGATATACTCGAGCTGTCTGGGATCCATCGTCTTGCGGTATTCCTCCGCCTCTTTGCCGACGCTCGCCGCCTGCTCGGCGACCTTTTCCGCGATCTCCTCTTCGCTCGCCTCGATCTTCAGCTCCTTGATGAGCTTTTCGACGATGAGCTGGTGCAGAACGGTGCGGCGCGCCTCTTCCTCAAAGTTCTTCTTGTACTCGTCGCGCGTCTGCCCGACATATTTGAGGTAGTCGTCCAGCCGGATCCCCTGATACATGAGGCTGTACTCCATTCTCTGCATGGAGTAGTCCTCCTGCTTTTCGACCATCGCGTCGGGGATCTCCGCCTTTGCGCCCTTGGCGATCTCGGTGATGATCGCATTCTCCGTCTCGTTGCGCGAACGGGAAGCGGCGCTCTTTTCAAGGCGTTCGCGGACCTTTGCCTTATAGGCGTCCACACTGTCCGAACCCATCTTCTTTGCGAACTCTTCGTCGAGCGCGGGCAGGACTTTTTCGGTGATCTTGTTGACGGTGACCGTAAACACCGCCGGCTTGCCCTTGAGCGTCTCCGCCTGATAATCTTCGGGGAAGGTGACGTTGACGTCCTTCGTCTCGCCCACGTTCATGCCGACCAGCTGGTCCTCGAATCCGGGAATGAACTGCCCGGAGCCCAGCGTCAGGTCATGCCCCTTTGCCGAGCCGCCATCGAACACCTCGCCCTCGCACTTGCCCACGAAATCGATGTTGACGGTATCGGTGAGCTTGGCGGGACGGTCGGAGACCTCCTTGCTTTCGGCAAGGCGCTCGCGCGTTGCATCGACGTCCTTGTCCACGTCGGCGTCCGTAACAGTATACTCGAATTTCTCGATTTTTATACCCGTGTACTTCTCGATCGTCACATCGGGCTTGACGGGCGTCACCGCGTTGAGCACGACCTTCTCGTCGGAGATCTCCTCGACGGAGAGGGCGGGATCGCCGACCGGCGTGAACGCCTCCTTCTCCTTTTCGAGAATGGCGGGATAGTGCTCCACGAACAGATCGTTGAGCGCGTCTTCATAGAACAGGCCCTTGCCGTAATACAGCTCAAGGACGTGCTTGGGCACCTTGCCCTTGCGGAATCCGTTGACCGCGAATTTCTTGCGGTTTTCAAGGTAAGCCTTGTCGTTTGCCGCCGCCCATTCTTCGGGCGTGAACGTGATGGCGATCTTGACGGTGCTCTTCTCTGCAGGTGTGACTGTGTAATTCATCTTTATACTCCAATTATCAAGTGAAATTTTTCGGCAAAGTACATTTTACCATATCGGCGCGAGAAAGGAAAGCATTTTTATTTACAATTTTGTTTTTTTCGGGTATAATTACCGCGGACAGACCGGGGAGGATTCACCATGCCGCAGGACGCTTTCACGCTCCGACTCAACGCGAACGAACTGCATCGGACGCTCTCGGGCGGGCGCATCAATAAGATCAATCAGCCCGCGCGCGAAGAAATTTCCATTGTTATATACACCGGAAAACGCACGGTTAAACTGCTGCTCAACGCAAATGCGTCCGACTGCGGCGTTTATTTTTCGGAAGAGGAGCAGGAAAACCCCCTCGTCGCGCCCAATTTCTGCATGCTTCTGCGCAAATATCTGCAGGGCGCACAGATCGAAAGCGTGTCCACGGTCGGTTTCGAGCGCATTCTCGCCTTTCGCCTGCACTGTATTTCCGATTTTTCCGAATGCGAGCGCATTTTATACGCCGAGATCATGGGAAAATACTCCAATCTGCTGCTGACGGAGAACGGCATCATTCTGGGAGCGCTCAAGACGACTTCGGCCGACGAGGCCTGCAAGCGGCTCATTCTGCCCGGCGCAAAGTACATTCTTCCGGAGCCGCAGGACAAGGTCAACCCCGCCGACGAGGCCGCGCTCCGCGCCCTCTGCGCCCGGGCGGAGGGGGATCTTGGGCACTTTCTGTTCACGCATGTGGCCGGCCTTGCCCCCTGCACGGCAGAGGAGATCGCCCGCACGTTCCGCGGCGGCGATCTGGCAAAACACGTGCGCGACTATATTTTTTCCGATGAAATTTCCCCGTGTGTGCTCGAAAAAGACGGGGCCGTTGTCGACTTTTTTGCGCGGCGGAAGGAAGGCGCCCTTCCCTTTGAAACACTCTCCGAAGCGCAGGCGTGGTTCTACCGCAAAAAGCGCACGAGGAACGCGCTCGAAGCGGCGCGCAGAAAACTGCTTTCGGCCGTCGGCCAGGCAAAAAAGAAACAGGAAAAACGGCTTGCGCAGATCGCGGAAAAACAGCGCTCCGCCGCCGACGCCGAAACGGTGCGCCTGAAGGGCGAACTGCTGACCGCAAACCTGTATGCGCTCGCGCGCGGCATGTCGGAATGCGAACTTCCCAACTACTACGACGAAAATGGCGGCACGGTCAGGATCACACTCGACAGACAGCTTTCCCCCGCGCAGAACGCACAGGCGTATTTCAGGCGGTACCAGAAACAGAAGCGGACGCTGGAGGCCCTTGCCCCGCAGGAGGAGGAGACAAAAAAAGAGCTCGCCTACCTGGAGAGCCTGCTGCCCTTTCTCAGTTCGGCGGAAAACGCCGACGACCTGAGGGCGGCAGAGGAAGAGCTGACGGACGCCGGCCTCATCAGGGCTGCGGCGGGACGCAGAGAGAAAAAGCGCGCCGAGATCCCCTTCCGCGCCTACGAAGCGGGCGGATTCCGGATCTTCGCGGGGCGCAGCAACGTGCAGAACGACCGCCTGCTCCGCCAGAGCGCCCCGGACGACCTGTGGCTGCACGCGCGCAACCTGCACTCGGCGCACGTGGTGATCGCTTCCCGCGGGCGGCAGGTGCCGCAGCACGTGATCGCCTACGCGGCCGGGATCTGCGCAAAGTATTCGGCCGGAAAGGGCGATAAAATTCCCGTGGACTGCTGCCCCGTGAAAAATGTCAGAAAGACAAAGGGCAGCAAGGCGGGATTCGTGACGTACACCGGCTTTGAAACGGTGCTCGGCGATCCCGCCCTGGCAGAGGCCGCCCCCGAAAACCTTACAACGTAAAAAACGCCCGGCCGTTTTCAGACGGCCGGGCGTTTTATTCATTTTCCTTCCGCAACCGAAATTTCGATCCCATCGGGCGCACGGAAGCAAGTGCGCACCCCTTCCCCGTCGCGTTCGTGCCGGACGAACACGTCGCCGTACGGCGTAGGGACGGTCCCTTCCGCCCACTCCAGATCGCCCAGCGCGGGGGATATGATCAGCTTTTTACAGCCCGGCTTTGCGATGCGCACGCCGAGCACATATTCGCTCAGGAAGGGCACGGGCCCGGACGCCCAGCCGTGGCACAGGGAATGACGGAACCCGCGGTAGCAGTAATTTCCGTTGTCTCCGTGCACGTCGTACGCGCCCCTTTCGGGAAGCACGTCGATGGGGAGCGCCCCCTTTGCCCATGCAAGGTCGAAGTCCTCCCAGAACGTCGTGGCGCCGAGGTCGAGCATCGCGCCCCAATAGGTGCGAACGAGATCGAGCGCTCCGCCGATGTCCCCGGCGTCCCCGCGGGCACGCAGAAGATAATAGCCGAGGAAGGTCGAGACGCCGCGCACGGGTTCCCTGCTCAAAAGCGCCGCGTTGACGGAGGCCGCGTCGGCAAGGCCCGCAAAGACCGAGAGCGCCGCGGCGGTTGCCGCGGCGCGCATTCGTCCGATCTGTCTGCGATTTATTCCGTTGCAAACGGAAACTGTATTTTCTGTCCGCCGTAGTCCAGCCGAAGAGAATAGGGCGCGCCCTCCTGCGTCCAATCGACCTGTACGATGCGCCCTCCGACGATGCTCACGACAAAGGAAAGCGCCGTCCCTCCGAGCGTCACCTCCCCGCGGTAGGAAAGATCTTCTTCATCATAAGTGAAGTCGGCAAAGGCAGCGGCAAGCCCATCGGCAAGCGGCTTGACGCCGCTGTCCGAGGCGTACAGGGACTGCGCCTGCGTGCGCGTCAGCCCCCATGTGCCGCTCGCATCGGTCTCATACACCTGCCACGCGCCTTCCGCCGTCTTTTGCGCATATGCATTCACGAACGTTCCCTTCGGATTTCCGTTCAGGTATGCCCGTCCGTCTGCCGCGATACAGACGAACATCTGCGTATCCCCCGCTCCTTCCTGCGTTGCTCCGCGGATTAGGGTGAGCTGAAAGTTGTCGCAGGCGTCAAAGTCAAACGCTTCCGTCCATGCCTGCTGCGTGACGCGCTCGTCGGGCAGCTCTACGCTCTGCCCGCCGTAGACAAATGTGAACTCATAGGACATGTCATGACCTTCGCGCTCGGCATAGAGACCGACGCTGCGCAACCGCCCCTGCGCAAAGCGCAGCACAACGTCCACCGCCTGCCCGTCCATCACGATGCTCCCCGTATAGCAGCCCTGTGCCTCGTCATAGCTTTCCGCAAACAATTCATATCCCGTGACGACAGGGGCAAGAACGACAGACACGACGCCCGACACATACTCCTCATATGCGGAGGTATCGGCGCTGCCCACGATCCAGGGGCCTCCGTCCTGCAGATAGGTGACGTACGCGCGATCCGACGGCTCTTCGGCCTTTTCCGTATAGGCGAACATTTCCCCGGACGTGCGCAGCGCGAGCCGCTCTCTGCCGTCCGCTGCGGTGTATTCGACCAGGTCGAGGTCAAGTCCATCCGCCTCCGACACCATATGTGCGGTGAGAGAAAAGTTCTCTATCGCCGCAAAATCAAACGCCGCCGTCCACTCCTGCGCGGTGACAGGGCCATAGGCGGGCGTGACCGTGACCGCACACTCCGCAAAAACGCTGCCGCACGCCGCCCTGACCGTCGCATTCCCCTCGGCCAGCGCCGTCACCGTGCCGCCCGAAACGGTCACAACGTCTTCGTCCGAACTCGACCACGTCACCGTCCTGTCCGCGGCGTCCTTGGGGAGCGCCGTTGCCGTGAGCGTCTCGCTCTCCCCCGGCGCAAGCGAAAGCTGCGTCTGACTCAATGTAACGGACTGTACCCCGATGCGCTCTCCCGTCTGACGGGGCGCGCACGCCGCAAACCCCGCGCAACCGAACACGAGCACGGCGGCCGCGACGATCGCCATCCATTTTTTCATACCGCTCCTCCAAGCTTCAGGATGATCTCATTATACCATACCCCTCAGTTTTGTCAATAATTTTTTTAATATTTCCAGATTGCCATGCGCAAAAACGCCCGCCCCGGACGGGGCGGGCGCATCGATCGCGCATGAAAGGTCACGGTTTACTTTTTGCAGCACCCTCTGCCCTGCGGGTAGAGCGGAAGCTCGAAGAAGCCCGAACAGACTTCCTGCGAATACTCCTGCGCGGGCGGAATGGCGCAGTAGCCGTAGGCGGGAACGAGGAGTTCCACCTGCATGGCGACTTTCAGGATGCATGTGACGCACGCACTCACCGAGAACGTCTGCGTCTGTTCGTTGAACGTCCCCTCCGGGGAGACGCAGCTTGCGACCGCCGTCACCGTGAACGGCATGACGGAAGCGGACGGAACGTACATCAGGACGTCCTCGTTGAGCGTAATGGAAGCCGTTGCCTTGCCCTCGGCCCCCGTGGCGTCCGTATAGACGACTTCCACGGGGATCGTGACGGTCGCCTGGACGCGTGCGCAGCAGGAATCGGGCTGTCTCTCCACGGAAAGATTCGACACCGTTCCCGTGCCCGTGAGCGAACGCGCGCTCACAAACGTGAGAGGATATGTAGGGTCTGCGGGCGTAAGATCCGTGAGCGTCAGCGTATAATTTTCAAGACGGGTCTGAATGATCCCCGCATCGAAGATCTTTTCCGCCTGAATGCACACCTTTTCACAGAGCCCGGTCATGGGATTTCCCGTGATGGGACCGGGACAATGATCGGAAGAAAAGTTGGAAAAAAACGACATTGGTTACCTCCGTATGAAAGAACGTAAACGAATATTTCGGCGTTCTACTCCATGCTATGCAAAATGCAGAAAATATGCCACGGCAGATTACAGCAGCACTTCCTGTCCGGGATACAGACAGCGCGTTGCGTTCTTCTTTTCAAAGCGGTCGGGCGAACCGCACAAAAGGGCCATGCTTTCCCCGCCGCGCACGCGGTATACGTTTCCTTCGGGCGGAATGACGAGCAGTTCCCCCTCCGAAAGTTCACTTTTCAGAGCATTGACGGCGGCGAGCAGGCGGGGCGTCACCCCGAACGTGCGGGCGACCTGAGCGAGCGTCTGCCCGCGCTTGACGCGATAGAGCGCCGGACGCATGAGAGAAAGTTCCACGCCCCCAATGTATGCGCGCGCTCATAAAAAGGTGCCGGGCATGAATATGATAGGACATGAATCTGTACCGCACCGCCGCCGTCGTCACGCTGTTTTCGGCGGCGGAACACTGCCTCGGCTTTTTATACCGCATCATTCTGTCCCGCACGATCGGCTCCGAGGGACTGGGCGTCTATCAGGCGGCGTACACTGTGTTCGCCGTCTTTCTCACCATTTCGGCAAGCGGCCTGCCCGTCACGCTCTCACGCGTCATCTCGCGCCACAGGGCCCGCGGCGCCCGTCACCGCGAACAGGCCGCCGTGACGGGCGCCGTGCTCATCACGCTTGCGTTCAGCGTTCCCATTACCGTTTTGCTGTTTCTCTTCCGCGAACAGTTTTCCGGGGTCTTTGCCGACCCGCGCTGCGCGGACCTGTTCTATATCCTGCTTGCAGGGCTTGCGTGCACCTCCGTCTATTCGGTGATCCGCGGAAGTTTCTGGGGAAATAAGCGATTTTTTGCCTACTCGTTCATTGAACTCGTCGAAGAGATGATCCGCATCGGCGTCGGGATCACCCTCCTGCTGTTTGTGACGACGGGCATTTTCGGCGCAAATCTCGCCGCGATCGCCGTGCTCATCTCCTACCTGTGTTCCTTTGCCATCGCGCTCGTGTACTTCTTTCTCAAGGGCGGAAAATTCCGCTCCCCCAGGGGAGAGCTCCGCCCGCTGCTCTCCTCCGCACTGCCCGTCACGGCGATGCGGACTTCTTCGTCCCTTCTCTCCTCGCTCATATCCGTGCTCTTCCCCCTGCGGCTGCAGGCGGCGGGCTACACGGCTTCGCGCGCCATGAGCGAATACGGCGTCGTCTACGGCATGGTCATGCCCGTCATGGCGATCCCCTGCGCGTTCATCAGCTCCATCGCACTCGTGCTCGTGCCGGAGCTCTCCGAAAACTTCTACCGCGGCAAAAAGGAACAGGTCTCCTCGCTCGTCGAACGCGCCCTCAACGCGACGCTGCTCATCTCCTGCGCGCTCATCCCCTTCTACCTCGTCTGCGGTTCGGACGTCGGGATCTTGCTCTATTCCAACGCCGAAAGCGGACAGATGCTCTCCTCCTGCGCGCTCCTGCTGCTGCCCATGGGCGTGACGATGATCTCTTCGAGCATGCTCAACTCGCTCGGCTGCGAAAAGCACACGCTGGGCGTCTTTCTGGCGGGTTCCGCGGCCATGCTCGCCTGCACCTTCTTTCTGCCGCAGTTCCTCGGCGCGGGGGCGCTGCTCGCCGGCATGGCGTGCGATTCGTGCATCACGGCGCTCCTTTCCCTGCTGCTTCTGCGCAAAAAGACGGGAAAACTCCGCTCCGGGAAACACCTGCTCAAGCTCCTTGCGGCGCTCGCTCCCGTCGCCGTGCTCGGGTTCCTCGTCCATGCGCTGCTCGTGCAGTATCTGAGCTATTTCCCCGCGCTTGCGCTCACGATGCTCGTCATGCTGGGCGGGGAAGCGGCCATGCTCTCCGTGTTCCGCCTCATCGACCTCAAGGCCCTGTTCACGCGATTTTTCGGGAAAAAACGCAAAAAAATCGCTGCACAGTCTTGAAATCGGGCTCCAAGTGTGGTACAATGAAAAAAATTTGGTTTGGCGGAGGAACTCACTGAAATGAAACTGACCGAAGATCTGCGCAAGGCATGGCGCGTGCGCGTAGACTACACCAACATGACGGACAAGTATCTGGGCGACAAGGGCATCTCCGAAAAGACGCTCGACGCGCACAAGAAACTTGCAAAAGCGGCACACGCCTACGTTGCAGAAAACCGCGGCAAAGACGAGCTGTTCATGGGCTGGACGGAACTGCCCTACAATCAGGACGCGATCGTCGCGGATATTCTTGACACGGCAAAGCTCGTCCGGCGTAAATTCGACAATTTTGTCGTGCTCGGCATCGGCGGCTCCGCCCTCGGCCCCATCATGGCCTTCAACGCGCTCTGTCATCTGCACTACAACGATCTGCCCAAGAGCAAGCGGAAGGGTCCGAAATTCTTTGTGGAAGATAACGTCGACCCCGTCCGCATGAAGGAACTGCTGGACGTCATCGACGTCACGAAGACGTGCTTCAACGTCATTTCCAAGTCGGGCGCGACGAGCGAGACGATGGCGCAGTACCTGATCATTTCCGATCTGCTCACCAAGGCGGGCGTGAACATCAAGGAAAACGTCATCTTCACGACGGACGCAGCCAGGGGAAATCTTGTCAAGATCTCGAAGTCGCTCGGCGGCGTCAAGAGCTACGTGCTCCCCGACGGCGTGGGCGGCAGGTTCTCCGAACTCTCCCCCGTCGGGCTTCTGCCCGCGGCGGTGCTCGGCATCGATATCAAGGCGATGCTCAAGGGTGCGGCCTACATGGACAAGCTGTGCAAGACGGCGGATCTGAAAAAGAACCCCGCCCTGCTGTGCGCGACCCTGCAGTATATTGCCATGAACGAGGGCAAGAACATCGGAGTGCTCATGCCCTATTCGGACAACCTGAAATTTGTCTCCGACTGGTACGCTCAGCTCTGGGCAGAATCGCTGGGCAAGAACGAAACGCTGGACGGCAAGCCCTGCAATGTGGGCCAGACGCCCGTCAAGGCGCTGGGCGTGACCGACCAGCACTCGCAGGTGCAGCTCTATACCGAGGGGCCCTATGACAAGGTCGTCACCTTCCTGGCCGTGGACAGCTACAAGGAAAAGACGCCCATCCCCCACGGCTGCGAGGACATTCCCGACGTATCCTTCCTGGGCGGACACACCATGGAAGAGCTCATTCAGGCGGAAAACAAGGCGACGGCGCACGCGCTGACCATGGCGGGACGGCTCAACTATACCATTCACCTGCCCGAAGTCAACGCCTTTACGCTCGGCGAACTGCTGTTCCTGTTTGAACTGCAGACGGCATATGCCGGCGCGATGTTCAACATCAACACGTTCAACCAGCCCGGCGTGGAAGCGGGCAAGAAGGCGACGTTCGCCCTGCTCGGAAAGCCCGGCTACGCGGACAAGAAGGCCGAGCTCGACGCGGCCGCGCCCGACGAAAAGTATATCGTCTGAGTTCATGCGCTTCCTGCGGCGGGAAGCGGGCATAAAGAAAACCTGAACGGGGCGGGGCAGCGTCTGGCATGCCCCGCCCTTGTTTCAAATCAAAAGGTGCGCTATGGGATTTTTCAAAAAGCTGTTCGGAAAAAAGGACGGCGGCGACGGAAACGACAAGTGGAACGCCATGTGGGAGTTGTGGGAGCAGGGGGAAATCCCCTCCCCGTACAACGAAATGCTCACCTATGACAGCGAAATGCAGAGCGGCGGACACCTGCAGTTCTTTATCAACCGCGCATTGCGGCAGGAAAACATCTTTTCCGTGATGGCGGCGCTCCGGGAGACCCTTCCCGCAGGCCATGCCGAAAATGTGGCGCAGGCATACCGGCAGTACTGCATGCTCGGCCTGGATACCGGGAGCGACCGCGAGATCATGCAGGCGCTCGACGACGACCCCCTTGCCGCATCTGACAGGTGGTACGACGAGCACGAGGAGGAACTCCTCGACGTGCTGGAAGCCTATGCCGATTCCCTGTAACAGACAAAAAAGGCACAGGTGCGGGTTCCGTCCGGAGCCCGCATTTTTCAAAAACCGTACGGGAACACATTTTTTGCTGTGTTTTCTGCAAAAAAATGCGTGCGGGACTTGCATTTCGCAAAATTTTATACTATAATAAAGGTATCAATAACAAGGGGTGAACAAAGTGGAAGCGTATACCGAAGAACAGCTGGCGCGCCGCCAGCACGAACTCGACGTGGACAAATGGATCGCGAGCGAATCGGCCGGATACGATCTGTGCGGTTCGTTCACATTCTGCGCCCGCTGTGAACGCATGGAGAGCTATCCCTGCGCCCGCGCGGAAGCCCGCTGGCTGGAAGAGCAGGAGCGCGAAATCAGATCCTTTGAAGCAGAACAGGCAGAAACAGAAGAAAACCCTGACCTGCCGCCCCTTTCCGAGCCTGAAGCAACGGAAATCGCGGACGAAGACGAGGAGGCGCAGCAGGAGATCGCGGCCGCAGAAGCAGCCGCTCCTTTGGCGGAAGCGCCGGCGGGATACGAATACGTCACGCGCTACCGCCGCTCGTTCAAATCCCGTCTCATTCAGGACGAGAAGATGCAGGACTTCTACACCGATCTGAAAAACGCCTTTGCGGAGCTCACGGGCGTAAAGGCCCGCCTGAGCCGTCACTGCGAAAACTTCCGCTATCACGCCGAGCGCATCGCGAAGCTCAACGTGGGCGGCAAGACGCTCACCCTCTACCTGGCGCTCGATCCGGACAGGTACGAGGACACCAAGTACCGCTACGAGGACGTTTCGGACAGGAGCACCTACACCGAGACGCCCATGAAGATACGCATCACGAGCAAGCGCATGGTCAAATACGCGAAAGAACTGCTTGCGGACCTTGCACAGAAGTTCTCGATCACCGTTTCGGGCTGTATCCCGATGGACTATCACATGAAGTACCAGACGGACGAGGCGCTCATTAAAAAGGGTCTGATCAAGCCCTATCAGGTGCTCGTCAAAAAGAAGAAATGATACAACCGCCGCTTATCGCGGCGGTTTTCCTATACGAAAATCGGTTGGAACGTTCGGAAAAGCACACGGATACGGCTTTCGGCGTCGGGGCTTCGTTCGGAGAACAAAATACAAACCGCGCCGGTGCTGCATGAAAACAGCGCCGGCGCGGTTTTTTACTCCTCTTCAAACGTCAGCTGTCCGTCCCGCTCGTCCACGATCACGGTGCAGTTCCCCGAAATGCGGCCCTGCAGGATCTCTTCGGACAGGCGGTCCTCGATCCGCCGCCGCACGACGCGCTTGAGGGGCCTTGCGCCGAAATCTTCGCTGTATCCCTCATCCACGAGCAGCGAGAGCGCACGGCCGCTGACTTTGAGACAGATGTCCCGCGCCTTCAGGCGGGCGGCCAGGGCGCCCACGATCTTTTCGCAGATGCGCATGGCGTCCTCGCGCGAAAGTTTGTGGAAAATGATGATATCGTCCAGCCGGTTGAGAAACTCGGGCTTGAACTGCCTTTTGAGCGCGTCCTCGATGCGCCCCTTCATGTCCTCATACTCCCGTTCTGCCGTTGCAGAATAAAATCCGAGCGGAGCGGACTCCCTGACCTCGTGCGCGCCGACGTTGCTCGTGAGGATGATGACCGTATTCTTGAACGAGACCACCCGCCCGCGGCTGTCCGTCAGGCGGCCGTCGTCAAGGATCTGCAGCAGCAGATTAAACACGTCCGGGTGCGCCTTTTCGATCTCGTCAAAGAGCACGACGGAATAGGGACTGCGCCGGATCCGCTCGGTGAGCTGTCCGCCCGCATCGTCGTAGCCGACATAACCGGGAGGCGCGCCGATGAGCTTGGAGACACTGCTCTTTTCCATGTACTCGGACATATCCAGGCGGACAAGCATCTTTTCATCGCCGAACATGCTCTCGGCAAGCGCCTTGGAAAGGTCGGTCTTGCCCACGCCCGTGGGTCCCACAAAAATAAAGGAACCGATGGGTTTGCCCGCATCTTTGAGGCCCGCGCGGGCGCGGCGAATGGCCTTTGAGACCGCCGTGACCGCCTCGTCCTGCCCGACAATGCGGCGGTGAAGCTCCTCTTCCAGATGCATGAGCTTTTCGCTCTCCGCCTCGGTGAGTTTTGCGACGGGCACGCCCGTCCAGCCGCTCACGATCTCGGCGACCTCCTCGCCGCCGATCGCAAGATGGGTGGAGAGCCGCTGTTTGTCCCAAGCCTCTTTCTTTTTTTCGGCCGCGGCGGTGAGCGTCCTGATCTCGCGGTCAAGGCGGGAAACGCGGTCGGGATCGTTCCATTTCAACGCCTTTTCCCTGTCCGAACGCAGACGGGCAAGTTTTTCTTCCGCTTCACGGAATTCCTCCGGCCCCGTATAAGCGTTGAGCCGCACGCGGCTCGCCGCTTCATCGATCAGGTCGATCGCCTTATCGGGCAGAAACCTGTCCGTGATATACCGGTCGGAGAGGCGCACTGCCGCCTCGATCGCCTCTTCGGTGATGACGACGTTGTGATGCGCCTCGTACTTGTCCTTGACGCCGCGCAGAATGTCGATCGTATCATCGATGGAGGGCTCCGCAACGGTGACGGGCGTAAAGCGGCGCTCCAGAGCGGCGTCCTTTTCGATGTACTTCCGGTATTCTTCCAGCGTGGTCGCGCCCACCGTCTGCAGCTCTCCGCGCGAGAGCATGGGCTTTAAGATGTTGGAGGCGTCCATGTTGCTGTCCGAAGAGGAGCCCGCGCCCACGATCATGTGGATCTCGTCGATAAAGAGAATGATGTTCTGGTTTTCGCGGATCTCGTCCACGACGCCCTTGAGCCGCTCTTCAAAATCGCCGCGGTAGCGCGCCCCGGCAACGAGCCCTGCAAGATCGAGCGAAAAGACGGTCTTTCCGCGCAGAAGTTCGGGCACCTCGCCCGAGACGATCGCCTGCGCAAGCCCTTCGACAACGGCGCTCTTTCCCACGCCCGGCTCGCCGATGAGCACGGGATTGTTCTTGGTGCGCCGCGAGAGGATCTGCACGACCTTTTCGATCTCCTTGCGGCGGCCGATCACGGGGTCGATCTTCCCTTCGCGCGCTTTCTGCGTGAGGTCGGAGCCGTACGCAAGCAGTTCCTCGCTCAGCGGCGAAGAAGCCTGCGGCCGGACGGGTCTGCGGCCGTGCGGCATCACCGGCACGGCGGGCTCCTCCTCTTCCTCCTCGGGCGGAGGTTTGATGAACGAGGCAGTCCTCTCGGCGAGCGCCGCCACGTCGATGCCCAGGCTCTTCAGAATGAGAACGGCAAGCCCCGCGTCGACGGTCAGCATGGCGAGCAGAACGTGCTCGGTGCCCGTGATGAAGCCCGGCTCCTCCGACTGGAGCGAATATTCGCGCGCGCGGTCGAAGATGTGCTTGGTGCGGGGCGTGAATCCGTGCACGGGGGAATCATGCTGCAGATTGCGCCGGAACACGGCGCGGTACTTTTCCAGATCGACGCCCGCCTCCGTCAGAAGGCGGCTTGCCGTACTGTCCGTCACGCAAAGCATGGCAAGCAGAACGTGCTCGCTGCCGATATAGTTGGTGTTGTAGTGGCGCGCGGCCTCCTTTGAGAGCTCGACCGCCTGCTGCAGATGTTCCGAATAATGCGAAGTGTCCATATCCTCCCTCTACTCCACGCTCAGCTGCATGGCGCGGATCGCCTTGCGCGTATATTCGGCGCGATAGGCGTCCTGTTCCTGTTTGGCGAGCGGCGCGCCGTTCAGCCTGTTGATGTTGGCCGGACGCATGGCAACGGCGAGTTCGTCCAGCTCGCTCATCCATTCATCGTCCTCGCTGTCGTCCGTAAAATATCCGAGCGCAATTCCAAGCCTGACGTCCGAAAGACGGCGCAGAAATTCGTGTTCTTCCAGAAGCCGGCAGTTGGTGAGAATGCCGTAGGCGCGGCAGAGCTTGTCGCGCAGGGCGATCCCGCCCTCTGCCTTCATGCGGGAGCGCTCGAGAAGCTCCATCTGCACGATGGAATCCACCGCCTGGCCGACAATGGAGAGGATCTCCTCCTCCGAGACACCGAGCGTCACCTCGTTGCTCACCTGAAACAGATCGCCCTCCGCGCCGCTGCCCTCGCCGTAGGCGCCGCGCGCGGTGAGTCCGAGGCGCACAAGTTCGGGCACAATGCTCCGCGCCATCACCCCCCGCCGCGACACGGCGGGCAGAAAGAGCATGACGGAGGCGCGCAGGCCCGTTCCGAGATTGGTCGGGCAGGCGGTCAGATAGCCGAACTGCTCGTCAAATGCAAAGGGAATGGATTCGGAGATCGCGTCGTCCAGCCCCGTGATGCGCTCGTATGCACGCGGAAGGTCGAATCCGTTCATGAAATACTGTTCGCGGACGTGATCTTCCTCGTTGAGCATGACGGAGATGATCTCATCGGAGGAAATGAGCGCGGCGGAGATGCGGCGGTTGCGCACGAGATCGCGCGAAATGAGGTTGCGTTCCAATAAAAACGCCGTCCGTTCCGCCGTGATATGCTTCATTTCGTACAGCGTGAACTGATCGATCCGGGAAAGGGACGCCGAAATGAGCCGGACGATCTCCTGCGCCTGTTCCTCGGCATGGGCGTCTTTCAGGAGCCGTCCGGGAAAAGGATAGTCCGCAAAGTTGCGGGCAAGCCGCATGCGCGTGGAGACGGCGACGCTTTCAAAACTTTCGCGTACGGCGCTCATTCGATTTCCTCCCCGTCGGCCGTCAGCTCGCGCAGCTCCCGCTGGAGCCTGCGCGCAGCCGCATAGTCGTGCCCGCGCATCGCCTCTTCCAGACGCCCGCGCAGCGTTTCGCGCCGCGTGATATAGGCGCGCATCCTGTCGTAGCGCTCCTCCGTCTGCGTCTCCGGGCGCTTTCCCGTGTGGCGGAGCTTCCCCTGAACGCCGCGCACCGTGGACAGCAGTTCTTCGCGGAAAGCGCGGTAACACCCCGCGCAGCCGAGCAGTCCCGTGCGGCGGAACTCGCCGAACGTCGTGCCGCAGACGGGGCAGACCGCGTCCTCCCGGCCGACCGCTCCGACGAGCGAAGCAAACGCGCCCCCCTCCTTTTCGGGATAGAGCGCGCGGAAACACTCGGGACAGAGCTCGAGCACGAGCTCTCTTCCGTCGATATTCTTGATAAACTTCTGTGCGGGACGCTTCCCGCAGTTCTCGCAGAGCATGTGATCACGCCCCCTTCCGGAACGGGCCGCCTGCGGCCGTTCTGTCTATCCTATTCCTCACACAGTTCCGGGCGGAACTTCTGCAGATATTCATATGCCCCCGCCACTTCCGGAATGTGGTAAGTCCCGTAGGCGCAGACGGCGGCAAGATAGCGCTTGTCCTGCACCTTTTCGATCGTCATGCGCTCCACTTCCTGCCATTTGAGGAAGAAACGATCCGCCTCGGCGCGGCCGCTGTCACGCCAGCAGAGGCCCTCTTCATAGAAAGCAAGCATGCCGCGCGCATTGGCAAAGCCGATGAGCGAACGCACCGCAAGAAAGATCCCGAATACGCTCAGGATCACGCCGACCAGCAGCATGTCCTGCCAGAACAGGGCGATGAGCGCACCGCCGACAATGAGCACAAGCCCGACGCCCGCAAAGATCAGTGAACGACGGCGTTTCTGCGCATCGGGCAGCAGGAACTTCACAACGGGCCGGAACCGTACATTTTTGCGCTTTTCGCCGCGCGGCGGCTGTTCTCCGTGCAGTTCCAGTCCGTGCGCCTCCAGAGTCCGGTAGAGCCGCTCCTTCCCCTCCGTTTCAACGAGGGCGCGGGGCGAATCCCCCTTCTTCATCACATAGTGCGCGGGCATTTCGATCACGACGCTCCACTTGCCCTTTTCCTGCGCCCTGGGGCGGGTGCAGACGGAGTGAAAGACGATCTCGGCATACGGGACGCGAATGGGCGCTTTCTCCTTCCCCTCCTGCGAGCGGATCGTCAGTTCCGTTTCGCCGAATTCCGCGATCGTCCCTTCCCCGACGAAGAAACACTGCTCGCCGCAGCAGCGTTCCACAAAGTCATGATGCGTCCCGACGGCCTCCTGCGCGAGTTTGCCGAAGAGCAGCGAGCAAGCCGCAAAGAGCACCGACCCCCCGGCAAAACAGCCCGTGAGGATATAGAGGAGCATCTCACGCTCGGGATCGGGATCCCCCATTTCCAGCATGATGACGACGACGAGCACCCCGATAAGGCACACGATCGCGGCAATGGCAAAACCCAGAAGCAGGGCGTTATATGCCCTGGCAAACGAATTGAGTTCGCGCGCCTTTTTATCCTGTGCGGCCCGATCGGCGGGCAAGGGTACGATTTTCATATTTCCTCCGAAATGCGAACGGCGCGTGTCCCCGTTGCAGCGGACACGCGCAGAGAAGTTTTATTCTTTCGGCACGTCTTTGCGCGCAGAAAAGTGCACCCGTTTCCAGGGCGAAAAGAAAATGACGGCAAGGATCTGCAGCGGTACGCCGATGAGATAGACGTACGCAACGGGCACCGCTTCCATATCCACTCCGCACGCAAGCGCCGTGAGATGGATGCAGGCAAGAACGGTCCAGACAAGCACCGTAATGGAGACGATGCGCACCCAGCGGTAATGCCAGATGCAGGCAAAGACAAGCGTGACGATCGCAGAAGCGGGCACCGCATAGACGAATGCAAGCCACTTTTCCGCCAGCGACGGCGCGCCGATGCCGATAAAGACAAAGCAGACGACCGCGACGAGCCAGCACAGCCCCACCGACAGCACCATGGTGATGATGCGCCGCAGAAGCCGCGTCTTTTTGGGCATGACGGGAACTTCGGCATGCTCGCGCACGAGATCGTCCACAGAGACGTTGAACAGATCCGCAAGCTGCACGAGGATGCGCACATCGGGGATCCCGTTCCCCTGCTCCCACTTGGACACCGACTTATCCGAATAGTTGATCCTTTCGGCCAGTTCAAGCTGGGTCATATTCGCCATACGCCGCAGGCGCATGATGTTTTTTCCGATGGTTGCAGCAAGGACGTCATCTTCCATACCAAATATTATACACACTTTCAGACGGGTTGTCAATGGGTTTGTGCGGTTCTACTGTGAGTAGAGTGTGAAAAAGGCACTCTACTTGCGCAAAACTTGTGGATAGAGCGCGAATTTCAAAGAGTAGGTTGCATTTTTTCCGCCGTTCGCATATAATGGCCTTGTGGACGGGGAAAACCGTCCGAGGCGGCAGAGT
This sequence comes from Candidatus Gallimonas merdae, assembly GCA_904419525.1. GTDB lineage: Bacteria > Bacillota > Clostridia > Christensenellales > Borkfalkiaceae > Gallimonas > Gallimonas merdae. Next base: position 4,581 of record CAJFRT010000008.1, on the reverse strand, counting down.
CCGCAAACCGGGGGAAGCGAAGGACCGAAGCGTCCTTCCTGCCATTCGCCGAAAAGCGCGAGCGGTTCCCAGCCGCAGACGCTTTTTACTCTCCAATATTTTTTACAAGCCCCGCGGCGTTTGCCGCGGGGCTTGTAAATTATGGTCTTTCTTTCCCCACGGCCGCGCTCCGCGATCGCAGCGATCATCTGCACGTCCTTTCCCGCCTGCGCGATGTGCATTCTCCTGTTTTGATTTTGTTATCTTTTGGGTACATTATTGATTATAATGTAGCCATTCGGTATTTTTCAAGAAAAAATTACCCATCAGGTAATAAAATCTTATCAGAGAACTTCCTGTGGAGAATCCTGTTCCTATGATCACCGTCGGGCAAATTCAGCAGAGACTGGCAGAAGCAATCAAACAAAGCGGCATGAAACAGCATGAAATAGCGGACCGCGTGGGGATCAGCCGCGTACAGATTTCCTGCTACCTGCACGGAACAAAGATGCCGGCGCTCGACACGCTTGCAAATCTGTGCAAGGTGCTGGACGTCGACACAAATTACATTCTGTGCCAGGACCTGGAAGAGAAGAAAGACAAGGCATAATACATGCCGCGCCGATTGCAGGCGCGGCGTTTTTTTATTTTTCCTGCGGCATCCGTTATTTTTTGCGGATAAAGCGTGCCCAGCGTCTGATGCACAGGATGCACACCGCCGCGCCGCCGAGGGCGATAAAGATCCAACTGAGGATCGTATTGGACCAGCCCGCCTTTTCGGCGATGAGCGCGATCCCGTAAGAGGAGAGTGCGCTGCCCACGTACGTGGCGACGTTCGTGATGCCTGACACCGTGGATACCTTTCCGGATGCGGCAAATCTGCCGGGCGCATAGGTGATGAGCATCAGGTTGATGCCGTGCATGAGGCAGACGATGAGCGCGGACAGGACGAGCGTGAACGCCGCGCTGCGGTCGGGGAAAAAGTACAGCAGGCAGGAAAGCCCCGCCGCCGCGGCAAAGCATACGGAGGTGACCTTTACTTCGTTTCGGAAAAAGCGGCGGTATAAAAGGGTGATCACGTAGACACCCGCGATGCTGCAAACGGGCAGGGCCACATTCATCAGAATGGAGGCGGACGTTTCCATGCCGAACACTTCCGCAAAGTAGGTCGGCATCCACGTCGTCAGTCCGTCTTTCAGAAAACCCTGCGCGGCGATCGCGACGAGAACGAATGCGAGCCCGCTGCCGATCAGCAAAGGCGCAAGGCGGACTTTGTTTTCTTCGCTTTCGCCCTTTTCATCTGCCGTAAGGTTGGCTTTTTCGGGCATGGCCGGCGCGGGATAGCGCGCCTGTACCGCGCGCAGACCGACGATCCAAACGGCGGCCACGGCGGCGGCAAAACCTGCCGCAATGAAAAAGACGCTTTTCCAGTTGAGCGTCACGAGCACGAGCGGGACCAGCAGGTAGATGACGATCGTCGCGATCTGGCTGGCGGCCACGATCGCGAAGCATGCGAGGGAGAATTTTTCCGCGGGTATGTATTGGGTAAGAAGTTTCAGCAGGGGCGGCCAGAACAGCGCCTGCGCAAAGCCGTTCACCGTCCATACTGCCGTCATCGGCGCTACCGAGGAAAAGAGCGGAAACACGGCGTTGCAAGCGATCGTCAGGATCAGTCCGGCTAAAATCAGCCACTGCGGCCGCACTTTGTCCCCGAGTATGCCGCTTACGATCTGTCCCGCTCCGTAAGAAAAGAACAGGGCGGTGCTCACGATGCCCGCCTCCGATTTGCTCAGAACGGCAGATTCCACGATATCTGCAAGCGAGGCGTTGTAATTGAGCCGCGTGACGTAACTTGTAAAATATAAAAGGCAGGCGAGCGCCGTCATCAGGATATACGGGCGCCGCGCGCGTGCGGTCAGGTCTTTTTCGTTCATGTCCTATTCTCCCGTGATCAGGTTGCAGTTTTTTTCGGCAAACTCTTTCGCGATCTCTTTGGAAACGCCGCCGTCGGTCACGTATACGTACCGCGGATCGAGGTCGCACACGCGGATGAGTGCCCTGCCGCCGAACTTCGAACTGTCCGCCGCGATGAACACGTGATCGCTGTATTGCATCAGTTGGCGCTGAACGGGCACGAAGCAGGGCACGAAGTCCTCCACGCCGTACCGCACGCTGACGGCGGAAGGGAAGATAAAACATTTATCCGTATGCAGCCGCGCGATCGATTCCACGGCAAGTTCGCCGTACAGCGCTCCCTCTTTCGGGTAATATTCGCCGCCCGTCAGGATCACGTCAAAGGTATCTTTGAGCGATTCGAATACTTTGAGCGAGTAGGTGAGTACGGTCAGTTTTCTGAACCGCGCTTTCAGCGCCGCGACCGTCTCCATGGCGGTTGTGCCGCTATCGAGCGCAATGACGTCGCCCTCGTAAACGAGCGACGCGATGACGTTGCCCACGGCGATCTTCTGTTCGCGGTTGGCAAGTTCTCTTACGGGATACTCTTCGAACCGCGGTGCGGCCCGATGCGCCACCGCCCCGCCGAAAACTCTTTTCAGCCTGCCGTGCGCTTCCAGAAAAACCAGATCGCGGCGTATGGTCTCGATGGACACGCCGCACTCGTTTGCAAGTTCATTGACCGTGGCCGAGCCGTTCCGCCCGACGCGCTCGGTGATTTTCTGATACCTTTCTTCCGACAGCACTTCAACAAACCTCCACAAATTTCCACAAAACACAAACTATTATACGGCCGTGGGAAGGGAAAGTCAAGCATTTGTCCGCAATAAAATGCCGTTTATAAAATAATTTCTTTCGCCGCCGCCGTGTTTTGCCGCAGAGTCAAGTACCACCGGCTAAGCCGGTGGCTTGATTAGGCGCTTCAAGCGCATGGTACCGGCGGCACTACTCGTGCTTGAAGTTCCTGACAATCGCAACAACTTTTCAGCGGCCACCTCTTGGTGGCTGTCTTTTTATTTGCTTCCTTTTACCTGCTCACCCGTAAACGGGTCTATATACTCCTTCATGCTCAGTTGTTCATACAGCTGATCTTCTTGCAATTGGTTTGCTATATATTTCTTTATCGCCTCTTTGTTACGTCCTACCGTTGTAACCTAACTTTATGGACACTATCGGTAAAGGGGCAGTAACGGGCATAAGTAAAGCGTATGAGTTGTGTTATACCCATACGCTGATACAATATATTTGACCGAGAAAGTGGGGCATTTGGAATAGCACTTTCCAAGTTCCGTTACCTAAGCTATAATGGAAAGGTATTTAAGGTCTGGCGGCTCATACGTTGTGCTTGCACGCACGTGATTAAAGACTGTCAGCCGACTTTCCATTATAGCGTTCGGTTTCCGCAGGTTGGGCTTCGCGTCCGTGTCACCTATCAGATTGAATAAGTAATGGTTCTTGTCGGTCACCTTTTTACAAATCCATTCTTTGAGGTCACTTATGAACGCTGTCGGTATCGATGTTTCCAAAGGTAAGTCCACAGTTGCCATCCTACGCCCCGGAGGAGAAGTTGTCGCTTCCCCGTTCGAGGTTTCTCACAATCCAAGGGAACTTAATGGGCTCGTCACACTCATGAAAAGCCTGGACGGTGATACCAAAATCGTTATGGAGTACACAGGCAACTACTACCTCCCCGTTGCTCTGTTCCTCCGAAAGGTTGGACTGTTTGTTTCCGTTGTCAACCCTATTCTCGTAAAAGACTACAGCAACAAGTCTTTAACCGTCCGCAAAGGCAAAACAGATAAAAAAGATTCTATAAAGCTTGCCGCTTTTGCCTTAGACCGTTGGAATGAGTTGCCGCTCTTTTCCTCTAAATCCGACACGAGAACTTTGCTCAAATCCTTTAACAGGCAATACAACCAATACACCAAACTCAAAGTCATGCTCAAAAACAATCTTATCTCCGTTCTTGACCAGACTTTTCCCGGAGCGAATACTCTGTTCACTACCCCCGCAAGGAAAACAGACGGACACGAGAAATGGATCGATTTTGTCCTCAAATTCCCGCATTGCGAGTGTATTTCGAGAAAAATATACTCCGCTTTTTCCAAATGCTATCTTTTATGGTGCAAGAAATGCGGTTACAAGTTCTCCGGCGCAAAAGCAAAGGAAATTTACGAGTTTGCTTGTAACTGTACTCCGTCTTTAGCCGATTCAGAGGCTGCTCACGCGCTTGTGTCTGCTGCAATTTTACAGCTAAATACACTCAATGAAACACTTGCCTCTCTACAGAAAGAAATGGATCTTTTGGCAAGTTCTCTGCCGGAGTATGATACCGTTATGAGTTTATTTGGCGTTGGCGCCGTTCTCGGTTCGCAGCTTATTGCCGAAATCGGCGACGTGTCGCGTTTCTCCAATAAGAAAGCTCTCGTTGGCTTTGCGGGTATTGACGCCCCGCCGTTCCAGTCCGGCAATTTCAATCCGCAGTCCCGCTCGATCTCCAAGCGCGGCCCCGCCGCTCTGCGCAAGACTTTGTTTCAAGTCATGGCCGTTATCCTCCAAAACGCTCCTGCAAACGAGCCCGTTTTCCTTTTCATGGATAAAAAGCGCTCCGAGGGAAAACACTTTTACGTCTACATGATGGCGGGGGCC
>CAJFRT010000007.1:69326-168760 GCA_904419525.1 Candidatus Gallimonas merdae | reverse complement strand
TCCACCCCGACTGTATTCTTATTGCCGATCGTGAGGCGGCAGCAAAATTATGAGTTATCGTATCGGAATCGATCTCGGCGGCACGTTCGTAAAGTTCGGTGCGGTCGGCGAGAACGGAAACATTCTCAAAAAAGATAAAATCTCCACGCCCGCGGACTGCGATTACGGGACAACCGTATCCGCGATCGCGGAAGTTATCAAAGGCATGATCGCGGACATGGGTATGCCGGAAAGCGTGGGCACCGGCTGCCCCGGGGTCATCGACGGCGAACACGGTATGGTCGTCACGGGCGGAAATCTCGGCTGGGAGAACAAGCCGCTCGCAAGCGATCTGGGCGGACGGCTCGGGATTCCCGTCACGCTTTGTAACGACGCGAACGCGGCAGCGTACGGGGAGTATGCTTGCGGCGCGGGAAAGGAGTATAAGAGCATTGTTCTCATCACGCTCGGCACAGGCGTTGGGAGCGGCATCATCTTCGGCGGGAAGCTGTTCACGGGTGAGCTGGGCGCGGGCGCAGAGCTCGGGCGCAGAGCTCGGGCATGAGGTCATACGCATGGACGGCGAGCCATGCGCCTGCGGGAGAAGGGGCTGTTTTGAGGCGTACGCCTCCGCAAGCGCGCTTATGCGGCAGACGAGAGATGCAATGGTCGCTCACCCCGAGAGCAAAATGTGGGAGCTTTGCAGAGGCAGTGCAGACAACGCTGACGGCAGGACGGCGTTCGACGGGATGCGGCGGGGCGACGAAACGGCGAAAGAAGTCGTGGAACGGTATCTTAATTATCTTGCGGAGGGGATCGCGAATATCGTCAACGTGTTCCGCCCGCAGGCGGTGCTCATCGGGGGAGGGATTTCCGCAGAAGGGGAAGCGCTCACGCTACCCTTGCAGAAGATGGTGGATTTGAAAATTCTCGGGCGCGGCAGATATGCGCCCGTCGTCATCAGGGCGGCGAGCCTCGGCAACGATGCGGGGCTGGCGGGAGCAGCAATGCTCGCAAAGGAGAGGAAATGATCACGTATATCCCGGACGGAACGGAGGAGCAGAAAGCAATTGAACGCACAACGCACCTTGCCATTTCTGCGCATCAGGACGACATCGAATTCATGGCGTATGCGCCCATCGCGGAGTGCTTCGGGAATCAAGACAAGTGGTTCGGCGCCATTATTGTGACGGACGGCGCGGGGAGCCCGAGAAGCGGTCTTTACGTCGACTACACGGATGAGCAGATGAAGGAAGTACGCGTCGTCGAACAGAAAAAGGCGGCGATGGTGGGTGAGTACGGCTTTTTGGCAATGCTATCCCACCCGTCCAAGGAAGTCAAGGACGCGGGCAATGCAAAAATCATCGAAGAACTTGCAGACCTTATCCGAAGGGCAAAGCCGAGATATCTCTATACGCACAACCTTGCGGACAAGCACGAGACGCACGTTGCCACGGCTCTCAAAGTCATCACGGCGCTACGCATGCTCAACCCCGAAGAGCGCCCCGAAAAGGTGTACGGGTGCGAGGTGTGGCGCGACCTCGATTGGATGAATGACGACGAGAAAGTATATCTCGACTGCGGAGCGCACCCCAACCTGATGCGCGCGCTTGCGGCGGTGTTCGACAGTCAGATCGCGGGCGGCAAGCGGTACGATTTAGCGGCGGAGGGCCGCAGGCTTGCAAACGCCACGTTCTCCGCGAGCCACGCGTGCGATACCTATTCCGCGCTCAACTACGCGATGGACATGACCCCGCTCATGGATAAAACCATCGATATTGCCGATTATATCGCAAGTTATATCGACCGTTTTAAGACGCAAGTCAAGCAGACTATTAAGCTGTTTAATAAATTTTGAGTAACTTAATGGGGATTAGTTGAGTTTATTAAAAAATAAAAATGGAAGCAACAGAATTTCAGGGAATCCTTATAAAAGCAGTAAAGGGAGATAAAACAGCAATCTCAAGGATATTAGAAATATACGACCCACTAATTTGTAAAAATTCATACATAAATGGAATTTTCGATGAGGATTTAAAGCAACATATCTCCCTACACGTTGTAAAGAAAATCCCTGAGTTTAAAATAGTACATAACTAAATATTAAATTGTAAGCGATGTAACGAGGGATAAAATAATATAACAAAGAATATAACAAGAACCCCCGGCAAATAGATTAACCATTCTATTTGCCGGGGGTTTTTACAATAAAATCTAATTATCGGCAAAAATATTTATTTTTATTACGAATAAAATTATTATAATCTAAATATAGCGACAGCCGCTGAGGTTTGAATATTTTTGAGTTTGATCTTCTGATAATTAAAAATTTGTCATAGCCAATTGACTATTAAAAGTAAAAAAGGAATCCTCATGCGCAAATATCTAGGTAAGGGTTTTACAAAAAATAGCAAAGAAAAACTTTGTGCCTCATTGTAAATAATTAGGGGGGAAAATTGAGGACTAAGGTAGAACAGTATGAGGGGATAATTTTTTATAGATTTACAGCATGGATCAAAATTGTTGTTAAACATACTAAAATAGATTATATACGCCATTTGAAAAGTCAATTAAGAGAATTGCCGTTGGAGGAAGTTATAGAAACGTGTCCATCGTCATGTTGTTCGGATGAGTGGATAGAATTGGATTGTGCTTTTGATTTTGAAAACAAGCTATTGAATGAAGCGATTTTAAATCTTCCTCCAAAGCGTAGGGAAGTGCTTGAAATGCTTTTTATCCATGAACTGCCCCCAGAGGAAATTGCTGCCAATTTGAGATGCTCTGTTCAGCATATTTACAATCAAAGATCTCTTGCTTTAAAGGATTTACGAGCAGCGTTGCAAACTAAATGATGAGCAGGGAATCAAACGAATCTAAGACCGGGAAGACTTTAGCACATTTAAGTTTAACCAAAATGGTTAATTTATGCTGTAATATTAACGATGAATTGACAATAACATGGCGGGAAAAAGCGTATACATTGCACGCGGAAGAATGTTAAACTCATAATATCCATAATTCTATCCTTCTCCGAAATGCGGGGAAGGATATTTTATATTGCGCAGGTATGCCTGTAACGATATGGCATGTATAAAGCTGCAAATTTATGGAAAATATTTGAGACGGGGTGGTAATGTGTCCGATAAAGCATTAAGTCCGATGGATTATTTGAAATTTAAATGCGACAAAACAAAGCTTGTCGATATTTCAACTGTACAGATTGATCAAAGCAAACCGAAAGAGGTTCGCATGGAAGAGTTTTTGCGGCAGATCAAGAATCCATATTTATTTAAGGTCGGTGACGTCATTGTAAAGATATCTTTCCGAGAGAGTGGCGTTACATTGCAAAAAGCAATAGAAAACCTAATAATGGAAAATTTAGGAATTTGAAAAGTGTGACGAAAGTATTGATTTTTTTAGGGCGGTATGATATAATAAGCGCGTTGTTAAAAGTTCATAGCATCCGCCTGAATATGAGGTGTATGTTATGGTGAAATATGTCACAAAGATGAGAAAAGAGCAGCATCCCTCACGCGTATGGAATGCTGCTCTTTATTTGCGTCTGTCAAGAGATGACGACAAATATGAGAGTGAAAGCATTTCTTCGCAAAGGGAGTTGTTACTTGACTTTATTAACTCTAATCCGGATATTAAAGTGTACGACATCTATATTGATGACGGCTGGACCGGAACAAACTTCGACCGTCCTGAATTTAAAAGGATGGAGGCTGATTTACGCGCGAAGAAAATCGATTGTATCATTGTCAAAGATTTATCGCGTTTTGGCCGAAATTGTATCGAAATAGGCAGTTACCTGAATGTCGTTTTCCCTTATCTTAAGACGCGCTTCATCTGCATCAATGATAATGTCGACAGCTATCTCGATCCGGAATCTCTGGACGCCTTATCGACAAAATTCAAGAACCTGATCAATGACGAGTATTGCAGGGATATTTCTGTAAAAGTAAAAAGTTCTCTGACAATTCGCAGGGAAAACGGTGAGTATATAGGCTCTTTCCCTTGCTACGGTTACGAGAAGAGCAAAGAGGATTACCATAAGCTTGTAGTAGATCCAGAGGCTGCGGAAGTAGTTAGAACAATTTTCAGAAGGTTTATATCCGGAGAAAGTATCCGCGGAATCGTGAAAAGCTTGAATGAGGGGAATATCCTGACTCCTGCGTTATATAAAAAGAGAAAGTATCCGAAATACAGTCCTTCGAAAGTTACGAGCGAATCTACGTGGACGCAGCGAACGGTGCGGAGAATCCTGACAAACAGAATGTATGTGGGGGATATGGTTCAGAACATCATGAACAATATCAGCTATCGCATACAGAAGTGCCGAGCAGTCGAGCCTGAAAAGAGGATAATTGTGGCTGATACGCATGAGGCAATAATCAGCAGGGAGGATTTCAAAAGGGCAGAAGATCTGCTTTCCCGTGATACCTATGTTTCGCCCAAGACAAAGGAGATGCATGCGCTTTCTGGCTTCATTAAATGCGGAGACTGTAAACGCGGCATGATTCGAAAAACGCTCAACAATGGATGGAAAGATTATCATTATTTTATCTGTTCAACTTATAAAAACAGAGACCGCAATGCGTGTTCCAAGCATACGATTTCTGCTGAAAAGGTTGAACGTGCGGTATTAGAGTTCTTAAAAATGAACATTGCTTTTGCAGTAGATATTGAGCCAATTATCTGCACGATAAACAGCCATCCAGAGCGAGAAAAGAGGATAAGTTCGCTGATGCGGCAGAAAGAAAGGCATCTTGCCGAATTGACGAAATACAAAAAGCTAAGAGAAGAGCTTTACCCTGATTTTAAATCCGGGCTTATCGACCAGGCCGAGTACGAAACTTTTCGGAACAAATACGAAATTAAAATCGCGCAAATCGAGAGTGCCATTGCAGACCTTGAAGTAAAGATCGACGAGATCGGGAAAGGAGATGTGCAGGAGAATGCTTTTATCAGCAATTTCAAGAGATACAAGAACATTGCGGAACTTTCACGTGAGATTGTCAGTGCGCTCATAGATAATGTCTATGTGTATGAGGATAACCGCATTGAAATAGTGATGAAATACCGCGACGAATATGAGGCAGTTATGGACTATGTATTGTCTCACGAAAGCAGAGTTCTGGAAAGCGCCGTGATGCAAGGTATGTCCACCGCTGTTCAGGCGGCATCGGAGGGATGATATGAGCAGAAAAAGCAGGTACAATCAGGATTTGCTTCTGCAGAAGGTAATTCAATGGAAAGCCGGATGTTACGTCCGCTTGTCAAAGGAAGATAAGGAGTATACGGACAGCTCTCAGAGCGTACTTGCGCAAAAGCAGATGATCGAAAAATTTTTGCGGGGTCATTCCGACATCGAACTGTATGATTATTTTGTGGATGACGGATACAGCGGAACGGACATGGAACGTCCTGAGTTTCAGAGGCTAAAGCAAGCTTTTGAGGACGGTGTGATCAACTGTATCATAATCAAGGACTTATCCAGATTAGCGCGTAATGATGAAGAATCGGGTAAATATATCTTTATAATTTTCCCGTTTTACAACATTCGCTTTATTTCCGTGAACGACCATGTTGATTCCTATGAAAGGCCCGAATCAGTAAATAACCTTGAGATATCGTTCAAGAATATCATGCATTCAGAGTATAGCAGGGATCTATCCAAAAAGGTCATCTCCGCATCGAATGTAAGACGCAAACGAGGTGAATTTCTCGGTGCCTTTTGTTCTTATGGATATAAAAAAGATCCACTTGACTTTCATCATTTGATTATTGATGAAGAGCCTGCCGAGATAGTAAGATATATTTTCAAAAGGTATCTGGAGTCACAAAACATTTATGCTATTTCGCAGGAATTGTCCGAAAACGGGGTTATGACGCCTTTGGAATACAAAAAATCGAAGGGTGAAAATCTATTCATTCCCGGCAAAAAAATAAATGTTTCCTTTTGGAAAGACAGTACAGTGAAACGGATCTTGACAAACGAAGTTTATACTGGCTGTCTGGTGCAAGGGAAGCGGCGTAAAATCTCTTATAAAAGCAAGAAAATAATAGAAACGAATGAGGATGAATGGATAAAGGTCGAGAATACGCATGAAGCAATTATTCCGCAGTCAATGTTTGACGAGGTGCAGCGGCTTATCAGACAGAACTATAGGAGTCACTCGTTACCGACGTTTCGTAACGTTTTTGCGGGCAAGCTTTTCTGCGGACAATGCAGCTCGGCGATGTCGGTTATAAATTCGTCGCAAAAGGTGAATCGCTATTATTTTGTTTGTAAAGTTGCCTATAAGAAGAAAGGATTGTGTGAGGCAAAACGGATGCGTGTTGAGCAGGTAGAGGCGATTGTGCTGGCAGTCCTCAATAACTACTTAAGGCTTTGTTCCGACTTGATCGCATTGAAGCAGAAACTGTTGGACAAAAAAATGAAAGAGGAAGAGAAACTCAGAAAGAGAAAAGTCAAACGGCTGTCCAAACAGCAAAAGCTGCAAATTGAAAAGACGGAACTTTACGCGAAGTACAAGGAGGGGCATTTAACATTGGAAGAATATCTGGGCGAAAAGGAACGTATCGAGATCGCGATTCAATCGCTTAATGTCCCGACCGATAATTCGGATGACGACAGTGCTCCTGAATGTGTACAGTCAAAGGATTCCTTACTTTCAGACTTTGTCTCAAATAAGTATTTCAATAAAGTCACCAAAGAACTCCTCGATGCGTTTGTGGACAGAATAGATGTCTACGCCACGGATCGAATTGAGATAACCTTAAAGTTTGCGGACGAGATCGGTGAAACTTTGAAGTATATCTCTGAAAGTTCGGAAGAGGGTACATCAGAGGAAAGAACGGCAATATAAAAGTAAGGAGTTCCTGTGTTGGAACTCCTTACCGGTGACGTTTGTAAGAGATAGTGTGACCTCCTTGTAAAATGTTGATTTGCTGTTAAAAGTTATAGCATCTCTTACCGTGGGTAGATTATACCAATGGCAGGGTACATAGGTACATTTGGTAAATATTGGAAAGTACATAATCACATCTGGATTTGCCATATTTTGGTAGTTTTTACACCGTTTTAGTCGATTTATCATTACCTATCAACTTGCAACTGTTGTTTTGATGAACAATTCCTGTGGTTTTGAGCATTTTCGGTAAGGAAAAATGATGTCCAGAAAGTATTTTTTGAGCATCTTTTCTGTGTATAAAAATAGTCAAAATATGCATATTTTTGCATTTTGTGAAACCCATCAAAAAACGCTAAAAAACTTGTTTTCACGAGTGACGAATCAAGGTTTAAAAGCCTGATTTAGCTTTTGCTTGAGCAACTCCCGATTTTCAAAAACACTTAAAATGCCGAAAATGAGCCCATAATCGCGGATTTTTGAACTTTTTTGCGAAAAATAGTGTAGAACTTCTTGACAAATGCCCCCTGCCGCGGCGGACACCATCCTTGCGCATTTCCGTGAGACAGGGGAAGAGCCGGAAGCCTACGATCTGATCGTGACAGGGGATCTCGGGGCGCTCGGAAGCCGGATCCTGAAGGACCTGACATGGGAAAAAGGATTGGACATTTCAGAAAATCATGTGGATTGCGGCGAGATCGTCTACAATGTTCTGGAAGATGAATTTCAGGGAGGAAGCGGAGCGGGCTGTTCTGCCGTCGTGCTCAATTCCTACCTTCATGCGAAAATGATGGCGGGGACGATCCGGCGCATTCTGTTTGTCGCAACGGGAGCGCTTCTGTCTACGGTCTCCTCAGGTCAGGGGGAGAGCATTCCCTGTATTGCGCACGCAGTCACGTTGGAACGGTAAAGGGGGATATTCAGATGGAAGCAGTGGAAATTCTGTTGGCGTTTCTGAAGGCATTTGCGGTGGGCGGTCTCATCTGCGCCATTGCACAGGTGGTCATCAATTTTACGGATCTGACTGCGGGAAAGATCCTTGTCATATTTATGCTGGCAGGGATCGTGCTGACGGCATTCGGGATTTATCAGCCGCTCGTCGAATGGGCGGGTGCAGGGGCGACTGTCCCCATATCGGGATTCGGGTATCTTCTGGCCAGCGGCGCGATGCGGGGTGCGCAGGAGGGACTCTTTGAAGCGCTTACGGGTGCGCTTGCCGCTGCAAGCGCGGGCGTTTCGGCGGCAGTTGTTTTTTCCTTTCTTGCATCGCTTGTTTTCCGTTCTCATACCAAGCATAACTGAGCGCATCGGCGGAACCCTGACGGGGTTCCGCTTTATTTGTACAGCGAATTATCGATCGGCTCTTGACATAGGGAAGAAAACATGATATAATCAAAGCCGACAACCAAGAGATTCACAGAGGTGTGCTTATGGGATTGCTCAAGAACATCGAATGGACGGACGACAGCAAAAATACGATCGTCTACAGATTCGACATGAAAAACGATTATGTCAGCAAGGGGTCGGTGCTCACGGTGCGCGATTCGCAGGTTGCGATCTTTGCGCATAAGGGCAAGATGGCTGACGTGTTCGAGCCGGGATTTTACAAACTCGATACGGACTCCATTCCCATTCTGACAAAACTGATGTCCTGGAAGTATGGCTTTGAAAATCCCTTCCGCTCGGACATTTACTTTGTCAATACGCGTCAGTTCACAAACTGCAAATGGGGGACTGCCAATCCGATCATTATCCGCGATGCCGATTACGGCGCCGTGCGTGTCCGCGGCTACGGTACATATGCATTCCGCGTAAAGGATGCGTTTGTCTTCATGCAGGAACTGTCCGGGACCAATTCCTCTTTCCGGACGGACGATATCACAAGCTATATCAAAAGCATCGTCGTGAGCGCCATTTCCGATGCGATCGGCGAGAGCGGGATCCCTGTTCTGGATATGGCGGGGAATCTTCTTGAATTGGGTGCCGCCGTCCGCAAGGCGATGCAGCCGACTTTCGAGAAACTCGGTCTGGAACTCACGAATTTTGTATTTGAGAATTTCTCTCTTCCCAAAGAACTGGAGGAAGCGCTCGACAAAAATACTTCTCTCGGCATGATGCGGGGAAATATGGACGTCTATACGCGCATGGCTCAGGCGGATGCCCTCAAAGAAGCGGCCAAAAATCCCGGCATGGCCGGGGCGACAATGGGCGCGGGCCTCGGTTTTGGCATGGGAAATATGTTCGGCGACATGATGCGGCAGCAAAACAGCGCTCCTGCATCGCAGGAAAAGGGTGCAACCTGTCCTTCCTGCGGGGCGCGTGTATCCGGATCCGCCAAGTTCTGCCCGGAGTGCGGGAAGCCTCTCGGCAATGTCTGCCCCAAATGCGGAAAACCCGTCAAGGCGGGCGCCAAGTTCTGCCCCGAATGCGGACAGCCGCTTCAGGCCTCCTGTCCGAAGTGCGGCGCATCCGTCAAAGCGGGCGCCAAGTTCTGCCCGGAATGCGGGCAGAAGCTGTGATCAGATGAGGAAAGGTCCGTATGTCCGATTCTCCGTTTTCCGAATTTGATTCTCCGGCAGACAAAAGTTCTCCTTTTTCCGAATTCGACGATACTTCTGCGCAAGAGGAGATCGCACCGGCGGCCGCGCCGGCACCCGTCTACACGGCAGACGACGAAGTTGAAAATGAGACCAATGTGACCAAGTGCCCTTGCTGCGGGGCCAATATGGTCTACGATTCCGAAAAAGGAAAACTCTACTGCGAGCACTGCGATACCGTGGTGGAAGTGCGGGCAAAGACGAGCGAAGAGCAGGCTTTCGAGCGTCTCTTGTCACAGACCAACGAATGGGGAGAGGAGACGCACGTATTCCGCTGCGAAAACTGCGGCGCACAGGAGATCCTTTCCAACGGCGAGATCGCAAAGAGATGCCCGTTCTGCGGAACGACCAACATTGTGCGCACAGACGAACTGCCTGGGCTGAAACCGAATGCCGTTGTTCCGTTTTCCATATCAAAGGACGATGCGGTGAAGCGCGTCAAGCACTGGGCGCATAAAAAGCTCTATGCTCCGCGCAGGTTCCGCAAAGGGGCGAAGCCGGAAGACGTGAGCGGAATGTATATGCCCGCTTTCTCGTTTGACACGGTAACGGACGCATGGTATAACGGAGTTCTCGGCAAATATCATTACCGCACGCGCCGCGTGAACGGCAGAACGGTGCAGGAGCGCTATCTTGTAACGTTCCCCATTCGCGGCAATTATTCCACGTCTTTCGACGATATCCTGATCCAGGCTTCCGATAAGATCGGACAGAAATCGCTGAATGATCTGCAGCCGTTCGATACGAACGAGAGCAAGGAATACCGTCAGGAATATCTCAGCGGCTATACGGCCGGACAGTATTCCAAAGACGGTCTCGCCTGCTGGGAAGAGGCGAAGGGCATCATTCACGGACAGTTGAAATCGGCCATTCTTTTCCGATACGATTACGATACGGTCGTTTCGTTCAACCTGGATTTTCAGTGCAGAAACACGACTTATAAGTATCTGCTGCTGCCCGTCTATGTCGGGTATTGCGGCTGGAAAAAGAAGTTATATCACTTTTTTGTCAGCGGACATAACGGAAAAGTCACAGGAAAGACGCCCGTTTCTCCGCTCAAGGTGGGGATCACCGTCCTGTTCGGGCTTGCGGTTCTTACCGGGATTGTATTTTTGGTTCTGTGGTTCAACGGCATGTGGCCGTGGGCTTAGGAGGTAAATAATGAGCAAGAAGTTTTTATTCGGACTGATCGTTGGACTTGTGATCGTTGCCGACGCTGTGCTGTGGCTGCTTTCCGCCCTGAATGTTGCGGGAATGGAGTGGTTCTCTCTCGGCTGGGCTGCGGTCATTGCGGCGGGCGTGCTCGGAATCGCATTCATCGGCCGCGGACTGTTCGGCAAAACTGCCGGGCCGCTCAAAAAAATGTGGATCTATTTTGGTGCGGCTTTCCTGGTTGTTGCGGTCGTTGTCCTTGCCTGTGAGATCGCCATGCCCAAGGAGATCGTTGCGCCCATCATTGCGATCGTTGTTGCCGTTGCACTGCTGGTCGGATTCCTTGCCGTCGGCGGGAAGAAGTGGGACACTGGCGACAATCAGAAAGCGGGTTACAAAAATTACTATCAGAGAAAGGCAGAAGAGGAAGCCCGCAAACAGGAAGAGGACGAAAAAGAGGACTGATCGTTCAGTTTCGCAAAACAGACAGGAGACATGCTTTGTGCATGTCTCTTTTTGTTGTTTTTTTGTGTGAAATGCGGTACAATGGGATATATTTCGGAAGAGGAGGGCGTATGCAGAAAAGAAGAACGGCCATGGCAATCGTACTTGCGTGCGCCTTTATGCTTTGCGGGTGTTCCGGCAGCATGCCGTCCCACACTCTGGTGGCAAAAGATGAGTACGGCCGCTTCGGCACGCAGGCGCGCTGGGTGTACGTCGCCGATGAGACCGCCGATCCCGACCGGATCTGGGAACGGGTCTGCGACCGGGCCGAGCAGATCGAAAGCGATGTTTCGACCGAAGAGGCGGCAAGCTCGATCGACCGCTTTAATAAAGCGGATGTGGGGGATCGGGTCGAGATCGGGCAAGACGCCTACGAAATGCTGAAAATCGCACAGTCGGTCTATGAGGAGACGGGAGGGGCATATAACCCCGCTACGGGTCTTCTGGTCGATCTGTGGGGATTTTCTCCTCGTTTTCATTTGGCGAATTACGTGCCCGAAAAACCTTACGACCGCGAAAACTTCATGGAAGAGCTTCCCGACGAAAAGTATGTTAAAAAATTCTCTTCGGAGGATATTCTTGATTTCGGCGCGGTAGAGCTGGGGTTCGATGAAGAGCTGCACGAATATTACGCGATAAAGCCGGAGAATGCACGTGTTGAGGTGGATGGGGAAATATATACCATGCAGCTCAATCTCGGCGGGATCGGAAAGGGATATTGTGCGGACGAAGTTTCCGTGATCCTGCGTGAGGAAGGGCAGATATACGGTTATTATAATGTTGGCGGCAGCTCCATGTCTCTGTTTGCGGATCCGACGCGCGAGCGGGAGATCTGGGAGATCACGGTCAATTCTCCCCGCAGTTCTTTCCGGACGTACTATTACGCCACGCTCCGCGCGCGAGACACAATGATTTCGACGAGCGGGGACTATGAACAGTATTATGAAATCGACGGAACGCGCTACTGCCATATCATCGATCCTCAAACGGGGAAGCCCGTCGGCGCGGGAAGTCACATTGTCTGTGCAAGCGTTGTGGGAGGGACTGCCGCAGAGGGCGATGCCCGCGCGACTGCAATCTGCTGCATGGATCTGAAAGAGGCCTTGGATTACGCTTCCGGACATGCGGACGAATTCCGCGTTCTCTTTTTGTACTATGATGCCGAAAAGGACAGCTATACGGCTTACTCCAATCTGGACGAGGACGACTGGGAGGTCGATGAACCGACGGTCGGCAGGGAGGAGATCAAGTGAACCGCGCGCGTCTTGTCCGGGAAAATAAGCCGTTCGCCGTGTGGGATCTGCTTGTGTATGCCGTGATTGCGGCTTTGCTCGTCGTGCTTTTTCTCGTATTCGTCGTTTTTGACGTTTTCGGGACAGATTCCGCGCGCGGGATCCGCGTTCAGGTCAATGATGAGATCGTCTACACGTATGTGTTCGGGGATGGCGGCACCGTGGCGCAGGGTTGGGAAGATCGGGTCGAGGAGCGGACGGACGGATCGCTTCTTCTCGTGCGCATAACGACGGACGACGGCTGGAACGAAATTGCCGTCGACGAAGAAGGGCAGACCGCTGTCATGCGCGATGCCGATTGCAGCCTGCGCAAGGACTGTACCGCCATGCGCGCGATCGGCGACGGCGGAAGCGTGATCACATGTATTCCTCACGGCCTGAAGGTGCTGCCGCTTGCCGGAGAGGATATTTCTGCACCTTCTGTCGGTTGAATTCGGTGGAGAATTTGTCCACAAAAGCAATGATTTTGACAATTCAGAATTTTGCAAACATAAGTTTTGAAAAAAGTTATCCACAAAAAAACGTTCGTTCGGCTAAAAAATGCAGAATTCGACAAAAAAATCCCCTTCTGAAAGGGAAAAGATCGAAAAAGTTATCCACAGTCTTATTTTTTGTGTGGAGAACTGTTTTTATCGCTGAAAAACCGTTGACAAATACTTTGGAATCGCGTATAATTGCATGGTAGTCGATCGGAAAGGAGCTCGGATCCATCATCTTTGATTTCTGATCGGAACAGGACGCACCGTTAGCTAAGCTGGATATAGCGTCGGTCTACGGAACCGAAGGCCAGGAGTTCGAATCTCTTACGGTGCACCAAGAGAGACACAGTCGAACTGCGGGAGCAGTGAGCTGTGTCTCTCTTTATTTTTATCAATAATCCGAAATAAGTTTTCCGGACGCGAACATTATAATGATGAAAAGTAAGATCCCGATGGACCTTGTCAGTGGGTTCATCGGGATCCTTTATTGTCTGTAAATAGCAGAGCATCTTATTTTATTATTTTTTTCAAACTCTATTGACAGTTATAAAAAAAAAGTGTATAGTAGATATGGGAAATCGATTAACTTTTGGAGTTCTGCATTTTGATCAAGCAAGTTTTCAATCCATTTTTACCGCTCGATACTTATATTCCGGACGGGGAGCCGCACGTATTCGGTGACCGTGTGTATTTGTTCGGATCGCATGACAAAGAGGGAGGAGAGACTTTTTGCATGCTTGACTATGAGATCTGGTCGGCACCGATCGATGACTTGTCCGACTGGAGCTGTAACGGAAGCAATTATAGCGCGTTGCAGAATCCGCTGGCGGCAGTTACGGGGCGGCCGTATCTCTATGCGCCTGACTGCGTGCGCGGCAACGACGGACGGTATTATCTTTATTACTGTCTGAGTGGCGACAAGGGAGTCGGTGGGTATCACGGACCCATCGGCGTTGCCGTCTGTGATACGCCGGACGGGGAATATAAATTTTATGGTCATGTACGATTTGCGGACGGTACGCTCTGCTACAGATTTGTTCCCTTTGATCCTGCTGTCATCAACGACGGCGGTGTGATCCGGCTCTATTACGGGACGTGGTATCCTTATGACGAGTTGCCTCCGGGTGAGCGCGAAAAATATCTGCCCATACAGGCGCAGATGTTCGGAAAGACGGTAGAAGAGATCGTATCAGAGCCGGGCGGAGTGATGGGGCCTGTCTGTTGTACGCTTTGCGACGATATGCTCACGATCAAAGATGGACCCGTACGGATTCTGCCCGCCGATACACGGGGTACGCCCTTTGAGAGCAAGATGGCGGAAAGCGGCCTTGTGGAAGGACATAAATTTTACGGACACGGATTTTATGAAGGTGCATCCATCCGAAAGATCGGCGGTATTTATTATTTTATCTACTCTTCCGTCAACAATCATGAACTCTGTTATGCGACCAGCCGTTACCCGGACAGAGATTTCAGATATCGGGGGGTGATCGTCTCCAACGGTGATGTGGGTTTTAACGGAAGAAGAGAGAGTGAACGGCTCAATCATACGGGAACGACGCATGGCAGCATTGAATGCATCAATGGCAGATGGTATGTATTCTATCATCGTCAGACGCATGGGACCGATTACAGCCGTCAGGCGTGTGCCGAGCCCATTGTAATTCTTCCGGACGGCAGCATTCCCCAGGTCGAAATCACTTCCTGCGGACTCAACGGCGCGCCTCTTGCGGGCGAGGGGACATATCCTGCCGTCATCTGCTGCAATCTGACAGACGGACATATGCCGCACGGCGGGAATGCAAGCTTTACGGGCATTCCCATGATTTCGCATGACGAGCATGATCGTTTTTTGACGGGGCTGAAACAGGGAACGAGCATTGTCTACAAATATTTCGACTTATCCGTTTCCACGCATGTTTTTCTGAGCCTTCGGGGGAAAGGACGGATCGCATTGGGCAGTTCATGGACAGAGGTCGATTCGGCGGACTGGAAGGAATATGTGCTGCCCGTGCAGGATAAGAGTGCGCGGCAGATGCTGTGTTTTCAGGTTTTGCAGGGAGAACTCGAAATGCTTTCGCTGAGATTTGAAAAGGGGGGAACAGAACATGGTAACCATTTATGATATTGCAAAAGAGTGCAATTGTTCATCGGCAACGGTGAGTAAGGTTTTCAATAATGTGGGGAACATCAGCGAAAATAAACGTCGGGAAGTGCTTGCTGCGGCTCAGCGAATGGGGTATGTTCCGAATGTTACGGCACGCAATCTGGTCAAACGGCGTTCCAACATGGTCGGCGTGCTGCTGTATGTGGACGAAAGCCTCGGACTGCGCCACGAGTTGTTCGCGGAAATCCTCAATCGATTCCGGACGGAGATGGAAAAGAGCGGATACGAGATCTTGCTTATTTCCGAAAAGGCAGATCAGTGGGAGGGAAAACTTCTGGACCACTGCCGTGCATTGCGTCTGGACGGCGTTTTCTGCCTGTGCTGTGATTATGAAGCGGCAGCGGTGCAGGAACTGCTTACCAGTGAAATTCCCGTTGTGGGATTTGAATCGCCCTATCCGAAGAAGCCGTCGATTGAGAGCAAAAATTTTGAAGCGGGCAGGCGGTTGACGGAGTACCTCATTCAGAACGGACATCGGGAAATCGTGTTCATAGCCGGGAAAGATGTTCCCATCACGCGTGACCGGATTGCGGGATACCGCGCCGCCCTCGATGAGAATGGCATTCCATTTGAAGAGGGACGCCTGTTGCATGCAGGCTATTACAGCAACGATCATGGCAGGAACGCCACGCAGATGCTGCTGAACTGCGGTAAGTCCTTTACGGCAGTGATGTATCCCGACGATTTTACCGCAATTGCAGCCTACCGCGATCTGGCGGCTGCGGGATTGTATGTCGGTAAAAACATTTCCGTTACGGGCTTCGACGGTGTTTCCATCGGAAGTATGGTATCGCCGCGGCTCACAACGATCCGCCAGGATGCCGCATGCATAGGGGTCCGGGCAGCGGAATTGCTGATCGGACTCATTGACGGAAGCGGCATAAAAGAGGGAATGGAACGTCTTGATTTCACGCTTGTGCCGGGGGAGAGCGTGTACCGGCTGGATTAAGGATCTGAAAAGGGGCCGGGCTGTCCACACAGCCCGGCCCCTTTTCAGATGTGATAAAATAACAAAAAAATTTTTTCCAAAACTATTGACATTATTTTATTTTTATGTTATAGTAGTAGCGCATTTAGGTAATCGATTACCCATGTAATCGGTTTTTGATTTCCCCGTTTGGTTAATCGATTACCTATGCAAAAATCACATTATAAGGAGAGATGTAGGCATGAAGGGGAAAAGAGTGATGGCGGTTGCGCTTTCGGCGGCTTTGCTGGGGACGGCGGCCGGCGTGATGGCGGGCTGCAACAACAAAGGTGACAAGCTTATTTACTGGGTTTTTGACCGCGACATGGCACAGCAGGTCAGGGATTACTATGCAACGGAAGAGCGCAATCTCGGATATGAAATCGAGATTGAGACTGTTCCGCTTGAAAGTATGCTCACGAGGCTGGACAATGCGCTGCGTACCGGAACCAATCTTCCGGATGTCGTTGCACTTGAGGCGGAAACATTCAAGAAGTACATCGATCAGGGCGCACAGTTCCTGGAACCGCTCGATGAGTACAAAGATCTCACCGCAAATATGTATGACTACACGGTAGAAGCTGCGACCGGTCCCGACGGGCATCTGTATGCTCTGGCGACCAATGTCACGCCCGGCGTGTTTGCTTATCGCCGTAGCATGGCGGAGGCGGTATTCGGAACGGACGATCCCGAAGAGATCCAGAAGCATTTTGACACATGGGAACATTTCCTTGAATCTGCAAGGACCCTGAAGGATTTTACGGGGGGGGGTGACTATCCGGAAGGAATCAAGGTGATCTCTTCCTATATGGATATCGGAAAGGTCTTCTGCGGCAGCCGTACGCAGGGATGGGTGGATGAAAACAACCACCTTGTGATCGATTCCTCCCTTACGGAAGGGGAATACAGCATGATGGAAGTGGCCAAGACGCTTCAGACGGAGGATCTGAGCCATGAGACGACTTCCGGCGACGGTACCTATTACAGCGATGTCTGGGACAACAAGGTGTTCGGATTTTTCCAGGCAACCTGGGGCCTCAATACAAATCTGAAAAACAACTGCACCGATTCTTCCGGTGAGATTAGTTCCGACGGGGACTGGGCGATCATTCCGGGTCCTGCGGCTTACTTTGAAGGCGGTACATATCATGTTGTCATCAAGGGCACAAAGTGGCTCGATGAGGCAAAGGAATTCGTGAAGTTCTTCTCAACAGATGAAACTTATCTCAAGAACTGGGCGAAAGAGCACGGCGACTTCATGAACAACAAGCAGTATATGCAGGATCTTGTCACGGACGAAACGGCGAACAACGCGTTCCTTGGCGGACAGAATCCTTATTCCATCTTCATTGAACAGGCGGAGAAAATCAACGGCGAGATCATCACCCGCTATGACAGTGAAATCAACAGCACCTTTGAAGCATGGGCGACGAACTATGCGGAGCTGGACGGGAAGGCTCCCACGATTTCCGAGGCCGTCACCCAGTTCAAAAATGCGGTGGCTGCTTCGCTCACAAGTATTACGGTCGACTGAAAGGGGGTGGTGTGAATGATGCGCCATTCTGAAAATACAGTCGTATCCGAAGGGGCGACGGGCGTCGGGCAGATCCCCGACGCAACCGAGGAACAACAGCCCCAAAAGAAAAAATTCCGCTGGAAAGTCGATTATTACGGAATTTTGTTCATTGTTCCGTTTTTTGTGGTCTATGCCATTTTCTCGCTGTATCCGATGATTTATTCCATCGCGCTGAGCCTTACGGATTATGAGGGCTTCAACCGCGATATCGGTCTGGTCGGATTTGTGAATTTTACCTGGCTGGCAACGCAGCCGAGATTCTGGCAGTCCCTGCTGAACACCGTCATGATTTTCTGCATGAACTTTGTGCCGCAGATGTTGTTCGCTCTCATCTTTGCAGCCATGTTCACGGGGAAAACGTATAAGATGCGCGGGAAAGGGGCGTTCAAGGGAATTTATTATCTGCCCAATATCCTCACTGCAACGTCGGTGGCGGTCATGTTCTATACACTGTTCGCTCGTCCGAGCGGAGGGCTTTGGCAGCTTCTGACCCATATGGGCATGGGGACGGATGTCAATCTCTATCTCATGCCATGGCCGTCGCGCATCATTATTGCGTTCATTCAGTTCTGGATGTGGTTCGGAAACAGCATGATCACGCTCTCGGCGGGGATCCTTGGGATCAATCCTTCCGTGTTTGAGGCGGCACAGCTGGACGGGGCAACGCAAAAGGATATTTTCCTGCATATTACGTTGCCGCTCATCAAGCCCATTGTTGTTTACAGCCTGGTCGTTTCCACGCTTGGCGGTCTTCAGGTGTTCGATATTCCGTATCTGTTCCTTTCCGGCGGCCCGGCACTTACGGACGGCAGAAACGCGACGGAGACGGTGGCGGTCTACATCTATAAGATGGCATTTACGGGCGACATGCGTTATAATATTGCCTCTGCGGCGAGCGTGTATCTGTTTGTCATCTGTATGATCGTCAGCTTTGTTCTGTTCAGAATCACACATTCTGACGAGCTGAAAGAGCAGAAGCGCATGGAGCGCCGTATCGCAAAGAGGGGAGGTGTGGCATAATGAGTGTTGAAAGCAATGTCATGACGCCGGAAGTGCTCACCGAATCTCAGATCCACAAACTGGCGAAAAAGCAGGTTCCGCTGAAAAAACGCGTCAAACATACGGTTGTTACAACGGTTATCTATATCTGCTGTGTGCTGATGGCGATCGTCTGTTTGCTTCCGTTGTGGCTGCTGTTTGTCGATGCGACACGCGCCACCACACAGATCAACCAAGGCATGAGTCTTGTGCCGAGCAGATATCTGATCACAAACTTTAACTCACTCATCGAATACGACATGCCGCTCGTTTCAGCGTTCTTCAACAGTGTGCTCATCAGCTTCTGTTCTACGGCGCTGAGTCTGTACTTTTCCACGTTGACGGCCTATTCCTTTGTGGCGTATCGCTATAAGGGACAGAAAGCTGTCTGGTCCGTCATTCTCATTCTTATGATGATTCCCGGACAGCTTTCCATGATCGGATTTTACAAACTTGTCGTCGATCTCGGAATGTACGATACGTACTGGCCGCTGATCATTCCGGCAATCGCAGGCCCCGGCGCTGTGTTCTTTTTCAAGCAGTACTTTGACGCGAATTTCTCCAAGGAGATGGTCGAGGCGGCGCGTATCGACGGATCGAGCGAATTCAGGACATTCAATCTTGTCGTGCTGCCCACGCTCGCTCCTGCGCTTGCGACCAATGCGATTTTCGGTATCGTCAGTTCGTGGAACAACTACATGGGACCCTTGATGTTGATCTCGAGTACGGAAAAATATACTTTCCCCATGATCTCGCAGCTCATCAAGACGGACCGATACAGCACCGACCTCGGCGCTATGGCGCTGGCGGTGTTCCTGACCATTTTGCCTTTGCTGATCGTCTATGCCTGTTTCTCGCGTTTCATTATCCGCGGGGTAGCGATCGGAGGAGGAAAAGAGTAAATTGTTGAGGAGGAAAAATCATGAAAAAAGTAATTGCCGCAGGACTTGCGGCGTCCATGCTTGCCGTTACCGCAGTCGGCTTTGCGGGTTGCAATAACGATGAAACGCTTCGCTCCAAGTATGAGGATTATTTCCTCGTCGGAGCGACGATGAGTTACGGCAATTTCGAGATGTACGAAGACCTCGCCAAAGAATTCAGCTCCATGACGTGTGAAAATGAGATGAAGTGGGATTCGCTGCAACCGGAGGAAGGTGGATTTGATTATTCGCTTGCCGATCCCATGATCGAATTTGCCAAGGAACACGATATGGGCGTACGCGGGCATTGTCTTGCGTGGCACAATAAGGACGCTGTTCCTTCATGGGTGTATGCCGGCGGGTTCGACGCTGCACGCGAGCGGCTTCTGACGCATGCCAGAACGGTCTGTGCGCATTTTGACAGCACCGTCTACGCATGGGATGTCTGGAACGAGATGCTCACCGATGATCAAGATGAAGACGATACCAACCTTTTCCGTGTGAGCTATGCGGACGATGCGACCCACGGCTCGCGTTGGCACGAACTGGCGGGGCTCGCCCGCAACCAGTCGGCAGAGGACAGGGCGGCTGCCAATCAGAAGATCGAACAGCTCGTCGTCGACACTTTCGCGGCAGCACGCGAAGCCGCGCCCGAGGGGACAAAGCTCTATTACAACGAGTATTTTGTCAACAATACCTATAAGTGCCGTAAACTTCTTGTCTTCCTTGAGGATCTGCTTGAAATGGGCTGCGAGATCGACGGCGTCGGCATTCAGGCGCATTACGACATCACTTCGTTTGACGCCGAAATGCTTGAAAATCTGATTATCGATATCCATGAACTCGGACTTGACGTGCAGATCACGGAAGTGGACTTTTCGATGTATGACTACAACGCTGACACTTCTCTTTACTATACTGAGTTCACGCCCGAAATGGAAGAACTTCAGGCGCACTGTTTTGCCAAAGTGTTTGAGATCGCGCGCAAGCATAAGGACAAGGTCTCCTGCGTCACGCAGTGGGGCGTTGCCGATGATTCGAGCTATCTGTTCAACATGCCGGTGCCGAACCGCAACGATTGGCCTTACTTATTTGACGCCGATCATCAGCCCAAACTCGCCTATGAGATGGTCATGGACTTTTAAGGAGGGGAAACGATGAAAAAGAAAAGCATATTGCTCGTTACATTGAGTACGCTCATGGCGGCATCGCTCGGCCTCGGCGTTCTTACGGCATGCAATTCCGCCGAAGAGGTCAAAGCCAGCGAATACGTGAACGGGACGAACTTTTATTACGGGGACGGACAGGACGTGCATCTGCAGGGATGGATCACCTCCGTGACCAATGATGCGTGGACCGTGGAAGAAGGTTTTGTGGACGAAGCGGCGGAGGGATCTCCCGTCGTTACAAAACTCGGCTATTCCAAAAACGACGCCTGGCGCAATTTCGGTGTCAAGATCGACGGGAATTATTCCGATTTCTCCTATCTCAACATTACGATGCGCGCTGAAACGCGCGGCCTTACGCCCGGCGCGGTCAATGTCAACATGAAGATCGTCAATCCAATTCCGGAAAAAGACGGAGTGAACGTGCTGGGATCCGATCTGTACTTTGACGTTTCGATGGATACCTATACGACGTACTCCTTCCAGATCCCCTCGATTTACAGGGAAATTCTCGATGTGACCAACGACGTCTGCCTGTTCCCGGAACCCGGAATTGCCAACAGCGATGTCATTCATGCGGGGGATATTTACGTCAAGGACATGTGGTTCTCCAAAGATCGGCCGGCAGACGGCGTCACTCCCGTAGACGATACCTGGCGTACGGAGGCATGGTGCGGCTATGAGGTGACCCGCGGCGGCGAAAGTGAGGCGATCATTTCCTACAATCACCCTGCCGACTGGTCGCGCTTTTATCGTCCGGTTCCCTATGACGAGATCTTCATGGAAAACGGCACGGTCAACAACATGCTCAAACTGCAGTTTACTTCCGATACAGTCACGATCGGGGAAACAGTGTATGAAGACAGCGTGGAGCAGTTCCAGGTCGGTCTGTGGGGGAACGTCAAACCCGGCAGCAGCGAAGGCTACTACCAGCAGTGGTTCGGCCAGTATTACCGCGATAAGTACGAAGATACCAACGATTGGTCCAACAATCCTTCCGTCTTCAAGGTGGAAAAAGACGAAGAGACCGGCATCGTAACGCTCTATTGCCGGGTGGCGCCCGCCCTGATGGCAATGGAAGGAAATTATGACGAACAGATCTGGATTTGTTTCAACCTTGAAAGCCAGCCGCAGGGCGGAGGCTCCGATCAGGCGCCCGGCTATATCCACGGTCCTGTGGAGTTTGATGGAATCGGACAGATGACCATTCTTTCCTCCGAATTCTATTTTGATGAAAATGAGCCCGTCTATTCCGAGCCCATCGTCAACGATTCCGGGTGGAACAGCAGCGTTGCCGGCGCCTATACGGTCTCTTCCGAAAAGGCCGGCGTTATCGCAAACGTTACCTACAAAGATCTCGCTCCTGATATGTGGTGCTGCGTTGCCTATGCGATCAATGGAACGGCGGAGGGCAATACGCTCACCATTCAGCTGAAGAATAACGGCGAGGAAAAAGTGCTCTACGGCATCGACTGGAACAGTGAGGCGAGCCGGCAGTACGGGTATATCGAGCCGGGTGCGACGGCAGAGATCAGGCTGCAGAATGCGGCTATGACGGGACCGGTCAATCTCTTCCTTGACAGCTGTTATCCCGGATATGACTCCTCTGTGACCGATCCGCACAGCGGCGACGTCGATATCGTTTCCATGGCATTCACCAACGAGGAGATCGCGCCGCCGGAAGAACCCGATGATCCCGATCCCGTCGATGTGGCCTGGGGCGTGGTGGACAGCGGAAAGTCGTTTTATGACATCAAGGAAGGAGAAAATATCGACGCCAACGTGCAATACAGCGGTGTTTCTCCCGATCTTTGGGCAAATCTTTACAGAGATGTTTCTGCAGATGAATGTAAGCCGAATGTAAAACTCACGCTACGCAACAACGGCACGGAAAAAGTGCTTTACGGGGCAGAACTCGGTGCCGTGGAAACGCGTAAATACGGGTGGATCGAGCCGGGGCAGACAGTCACGGTGGAGCTGAGCAATGAAAATGTCTATACTGTGATCAGCCTCTTCCTCGATTGCTGCTATCAGGGCGAGTACACGACGGATAAGGATACGTTGAGCGGAAACGTCGACATCGTTTCGGTGGAGTTTTCGGGTGAATTTGCCCCTGCGGAAGGGGACGGGCTTGTCTGGGGGCTCAACAGTGATGCTACGCTGATCACGATCGATGGGAAAGTCATTACGCTGAACAACGTTGTTCCGAGCACTGCATGGCAGAATGTGAATGCGAATATTACGCTCACGGGCGCCGGAAAACTGACGCTTCCCATTACGAACAACACCAATGCGGTTGCAAAGTTTAAGCTCTGTCTGATGGATGAGAGCTGGGCACAGATCGGTGCGGACAGTTCGGCAAGCGTTGCCTGGATCGAGATCCCGGTCGGACAAACCTGGGACATGGTGCTTACACTGACTGCGGATGAAGCGCAGAGGGCGGCGCATATCATGCTGGCGGTCGACTGTTGGGTGCCCGAGGACGCCAATCTTCCGGATGAGACGACTTTTACGGGCACGGTGACGATCGGCGAAATGACGTTCACCTCCGATGCGACGCAGCCTCCTGTTTCTGAAGGGACGGTCGTTAATGTCACATGGGGAACGGATGCTGCAAATCTTTCGGTGAGCGAAAAAACCGTGACCCTCAATAACTTGCCGATCGGCGCATGGCAGAATGTGAGTGCGGATCTGACGCTTTCCGGAGCCTGTAAGGTCACGCTCTCCATTACAAATAACACAGGCGACGTTGCCAAATTCAAGCTTCAGCTTATGGATGCGGCATGGAAGCAGATCGGAGTAGACAGCGATCCGTGCGTATGCTGGATGGAAATTGCGTCCGGTGAGACAATGGAATTGACTCTGACGGTTACGGCAGAACAGGCAGCGCAGGTGGCTCATATTATGCTCATGGTTGATTGCTGGGCCCCCAATGATGTCGTGACGGAAACCGGAGCGCCTTGTCCTGCCGGGCCTTATACAGGCAACATTGTCCTCGGCGATGTCAAAGTTTCCTGAGGTGAGAAAATGAGTTTCAGAAAAGATTTTGTCTGGGGGGCGGCAACTGCCGCCTACCAGATCGAAGGCGCCGCATACGAGGGCGGAAAGGGCAGGTCGGTATGGGATGCCGCCTGCGAGAACGGTCATTTCGTATTCAACCGTCATTCGGCGAAGGTAGGATGCGATCATTATCACCGCTTCCGTGAAGACGTTGCGCTGATGAAGGAGATGGGGCTGAAAGCGTACCGTTTTTCGGTGAACTGGCCGCGCCTGATGCCGCACGGAACGGGAGAAGTCAATCCTGACGGCGTTCGTTTTTACAACGAGCTGATCGACGAGCTGCTCAAAGCGGGGATCGAACCGTACATTACGGTTTTTCACTGGGAATATCCGTATGAGCTCTTTTTGCGCGGCGGCTGGCTGAATCCGGATTCTCCCAAGTGGTTTGAAGCGTATGCCGCGAAAGTCGCACAGCTGTTTTCGGACCGGGTAAAGCATTTTATCACGGTCAACGAACCGCAGTGCTTTATCGGCTGCGGGCTGTATAAGGCAGAACATGCGCCGTTCCTTGTGTATCCGCCCGAAGAAGCCCTTACGGCATGGCACAATACGCTCAAAGGGAACGGACTCGCCACGCGAGCCATTCGTGCCAATGCAAAAGGAGAGGTCAAAGTCGGACTGACCATTGCCACGGACGTCCTCATGCCCGTATCCGAGGCGGAAGAAGACCTTGTCATGCGTGAAAATTTTGTGCTCCGCGGGGATAACTTCTTCAACAATGCACTCTTCACCGATCCGGCCATTCTCGGAAAATATCCTGAAAATCTTGCCGAGGCTTTCCGCGCGAACTTTACATACGACCCTGATGATATGAACATCATCAAATGTGATCCGGACTTTCTCGGGCTGAATATTTATCACGGAAAGTATGTGATTTCGGACGGAAAGGGTGGGATTTGCGCCGTAACGCCGGATATGAACATGCCTTATACCGATATGCGCTGGACGTTCACGCCGGAGAGCTTATATTACGGGCCGAAAGCATTTTATGAGCGATATCACCTTCCCGTTTATATTACGGAAAACGGTGTTGCCGTCAGCGAATGGGTTTCGGCTGACAGAAAATTGCATGATGCTTCACGCATTGAATATATTCGCAGTTTTCTTTCGCAGCTCAAGCGGGCCGCACAAGACGGCGTCGATGTCAGAGGATATTTTTACTGGTCGCTGCTCGATAATTTTGAGTGGAAAGAGGGCTTCTCCAAGCGTTTCGGGCTCATCTACGTAGATTATAATACTCTGGAACGTATTCCCAAAGACAGCGCAGCGTATTATGCCGCACTCATTCGGGAGAACGGGAACAGCATCTGATCATCCACAAGGTTTCCGATCGCCTCCCCCCATGATCGGGATATGGGTTGTCTGTTGACAGACAACCCATATTTTACTGTCAACAGACCGATGCCGGGGGTGCCGGCGGCATTGCGGACTGGCGGCAAGTCGAAGCGTATTCACTGTACGTTGCATGAAAATGAAGCAGGGGCAATTTGAATGGCCGTCGAAGCTTCTGATATTGTCCGGAATCGGTTTCGGCAGAAAAAAACGAGGTTTAAGCCTCGTTTTTTGTCATGAATATCAGGTTGGAAATCCTATTTTTTGTATTTTGAATTGACGCGCATGGCATTGAGGATCGCGAGTACGGCAACGCCGACGTCTCCGAACACGGCCACCCACATATTGGTGATCCCGAATGCGGACAGTACCAGGATTGCGATTTTTATGACAAGGGAAAAAACGATGTTTTGAAAAACGATCGACATCGTTTTTCTTGCGATGCGTTTGGCGAGGGGGATCCCTTTCAGATCATCTTTCATGAGCACAATGTCGGAGGCTTCGATCGCCGCATCGCTTCCGACTCCGCCCATCGCAATGCCGATGTCCGAGCGCATTAACACGGGCGCATCGTTGATGCCGTCTCCGACGAAGCAAAGGACGTCGTTTTTTTTCTTTTCTGAGAGCATTTTTTCCACTTCTTCCACTTTATTTTGCGGCAGAAGAGAGGCTTTATAGCCCGTCAGTCCGATGTTTTGGGCGACATTTTCAGCAATCGCCTTATTGTCGCCCGTCAGCATGACGGTCTGGCAGTTCATGGCGTTCAGGGCGCCGATCACTTCCCCGGATTCCGGCTTAATTTCATCGGCGATCAGGATCGCGCCGACAAACCTGCCGTTTCTGGCAACGTAGACGACCGTACCGAGGCCGTGTGCTCTGACAAAATCGATGTGATTTTCGGCCATGAGTTTTTCATTGCCGCACAGAATGACATCGCCTTCCCGCTTTGCGGAGATGCCTTCCCCTGCGATATCTGTGAGCGTGTATCCGCTTTCTACGGGTTTTGCATAGCAAGCGACAATGGACTTTGCGATGGGGTGACTTGAATTCTGTTCGGCAATTGCGGCAAGGCGAAGGATCTCTTCGCGTTGTTCTGCGGGAGTTACCGCAGCAACCGCAAAGTTTCCCTTGGTGAGCGTGCCCGTCTTATCAAAGACAAAGATATTCGCCTGATTGAATTTTTCCAGGTAGTTGGATCCCTTGATGAGGATCCCGTACCGTGAAGCGGCGCCCAGTCCGGCGAAGAAGGAGAGGGGAATGGATATAACGAGCGCACAGGGGCAGGATACGACCAGAAAACTCAGCGCCCGGTAGAGCCATGTCGACCAGTCCGTTGTGATAAGCCCGGGGATTACGGCCAGGAGAACGGCAACGATGACGACGATCGGGGTGTAATATTTCGCGAATTTAGTGATGAAGTTTTCTGCTTTGGATTTCTGTTCCGAAGCGTTTTCGACAAGTTCAAGAATTTTCGAGACGGTGGAATCGTAAAATTCTTTTGATACGCGGACTTCCAGCTGAGACGTCAGATTGACGCTTCCGCTGATGATCTCGCTTCCGGTTCCGACGTCACGGGGGAGCGATTCGCCCGTCAGCGCCTTTGTATCGAGAGCAGACATGCCGCTGACAATGACTCCGTCGAGCGGGACCTTTTCTCCGGGATTTATGACGATGATCTCGCCGACCCGGACATCTGACGGATCCACCCGTCCGACAGTGCCGTTTCGTTTGACATTGGCGTAGTCGGGACGGATATCCATGAGACCGGCGATCGACTTGCGCGATTTTCCGGTTGCATAGCTTTGGAAAAATTCGCCGACCTGATAAAAGAGTAGGACGGCACAGGCTTCGTCGAACCCTTCAATCTCCTGTCCCGTTGCCCCGCGGTAAATGGCAAGTGCAAACGCGCCGAGTGTTGCAACGCACATCAGAAAATTTTCGTCGAAAATCTGTCCGTGGGCGATATTGCGGATCGCCCGCCACAGGACGTCGTACCCGATCAGAAGATAGACGACAAGGTACAGACAAAAGGGGAACACCCATGCCGCGGGACCTTCAAAAACGTCGCCAAGAACAATGATCTTGTCGGTGATAAAGACGGCCGCAAACATGGCGAGCGCGACAAGAATGCGGATCAGCGTCTTTTTTTGCTTTTTACTCAGGGAGCTTTTCATGCATCGCCTCGCGGATCACCGTATGATACGGCAGTCGGGTTCCACTTTTTTGCAGGCTTTGGCGGCCTGGTCCATGATTTCCTCAAACCGCTCGTCGTCCGCTTCGATGGACATGCGCTGGCTCATGAAGCTGATGTTGACAGAAACCACGCCGTCGATCTTTGCGATGGCGCGCTCCATTTTTGCCGCACAGTTGGCACAGTCCAGATCTTCAAGCCTGAAAACTTTTTTCATAGTTGTCTCCTTATAATCCTGAATATTTATTTTTTTGAACAAGTGTTCAAATATTTTGCAGAAGAAAACAGGGAAATTTCCCTGTTTTTTATCGGTCCTCATTGACGTGAGTAAGGCCGTATTCCATGATCTTGGTAACGTGGTCATCGTCCAGAGAATAGCGAACTTCTTTCCCTTCCTTTGTCCCTTTGACGAGTTTTGCGCTGCGAAGGACGCGGAGCTGGTGGGAGATTGCAGAATCGCTCATGCCCAGGATCTCGGCCAATTCTCCCACATACAGGTCCCGGATCTGCAGGCAGGACAGGATCTTTGCGCGCGTGGGATCGCCGAACATCTTAAAAAGGGACGCCAGGTCATAGATGGTCTCGTCGTCCGGAAGATTTTTGCGTACGGATTCTGTGCACCCGTATTTTTCTGTCAGCGGATCCATGCATGCCTCCTTTATTTGAATACTTCTTCAAATGTTCAATAGTAGTATACGCTGTCCTGACCGGCTTGTCAACTGTTTTATTCGGGATTTCTGAAATTTTCATAAAAAAACGGCGCAATTGCGCCGTTGGGGTTCAAGTGCCGCACAGAAAGGGGGCGAAATGTGTTCTGGTCGCGCCTTCCCGCCGTCAGGCATCAAATTGGTAGGGGGTCGTCTGATAGACGAAGTTCAGCCAGTTATTATAAAAGAGGTTGGAAGTCGATGACCAGTTCATGTTGATCTTGTCATTGGACTGATCGGCAAAATAGCAGAACGGACGGTGAATGTCCAGTCCTTTTGCAAGGTCGCGTTCATACTCTTTTTTCAGGGTGTCTCTGTCGTATTCCATGTGACCGAGGACAAAGACCTGGCTGTGATCGAGATTGCTGATGACGGAGACGCCGGCACGGTGAGAGGTGGCAAGAACTTTTAATTGCGGGTCTTTGCGCACATCGGATTCACGGACGGTGGAATGCCTGGAATGACACATATGGAATTCGTCTGAAATGCCGCGCATAAGCGGATCGGGGGTTTCAAAGAATTCCTTGCGGTGGGCAAACACGCCGAAGAGTTTGTGTGAAAGGGGATACTTGCGGATCCCGTAAAAATGATAAAGTGCGGCCATTGCGCCCCAGCAGATAAAGATCGTGGAGGTGACATTGGTTTTTGTCCAGTCAAACATCCGTACCAGTTCGTCCCAGTACGCAACGTCGGAAAATTTCAGATCTTCCACGGGGGCGCCGGTCACGATCATTCCGTCGAAATGCCTGTCCCTGACCGCATCGAAGGATTGATAAAACCGTCCCAGATACTCTGCTTCCGTATTGCGGGAGCGATAACTTTCCGTATGAATGAGCGTGATGTTCACCTGAAGCGGAGAGTTGGACAAAAGGCGCATGAACTGCGTCTCAGTCTCTTTTTTGGTGGGCATCAGATTGAGAATGGCAATTTCAATGGGGCGGATATCCTGCGAAGTCGCCCGTTCTTTGTCCATTACGACGATGCGTTCGGATTGCAGCACGGAAAAGGCGGGAATATTGCGGTCGATGACGATGGGCATAAGTGAAACTCCTCTTTGGCAGGAAGATCTCAGACGCAGTCAAGGGCCTGGCTGAGGTCGGCGATGAGATCGTCCGCATTTTCAATGCCGACGGAAAGACGGACAAGGTTGGGTGCGATCCCTGCCGCTCTGAGCTGCTCATCGGAGAGCTGGCGGTGTGTGGTGGAGGCAGGGTGCAGAACACAGCTGCGCACGTCTGCAACGTGTGTTTCCTGTGTTGCGATGCGGAGATGTTCCATAAAGCGCGCGCACGCTTTCGCGTCCCCACGGATGCCGAAACTCAGCATGCCGCCCGTTCCGTCGGGCAGGTATTTCTGGGCAAGCGGATAGTATTTGTTCGTCGGAAGCGTGGCAGAGCGTACCCACTCGATTTTTGGATGGGACGCAAGATATGCCGCAACTTTTTCGGCGTTACGGCTGTGCCGCTCCATGCGGAGAGCGAGCGTATCGCTTCCGAGCAGGGTCAAAAATGCGTTCTGCGGGCTCATGACCGCGCCCGTGTCGCGCATCATCTGAGCGCGGCATTTGGTGCCGAATGCCACCGGAAGATCGGCATAGACCAGTCCGTGGTAGCTCTCATCGGGGGTATTGAACGCAGGATAGCGGACATTGTTCTTGTATGTGAAATTTCCTCCGTCTACAATCATGCCGCCGAGCGCCGCGGCATGTCCGTCCATATATTTGCTTGTGGAATGAATGACAATATTCGCGCCCCACTCGAAAGGCCTGCAGAGGGCGGGCGTTGCGAGCGTGTTGTCCACGATGAAAAGGACGCCGTGTCTCTTGCAGACAGCCGCGATCTTGTCAAAATCCAGCACGATGACAGCAGGATTTGCGATCGTTTCCGCAAAAACAAATTTTGTTTTCTCATCGATCAGCGCCTCGATCTCTTCTGCCGGGGTATCTGCATCGAAGAACCGCGCTTCGATTCCGAATTTCGGCAGCGTTGTGGAGAACAGGTTGAAGGTCCCGCCGTAGATCTCGCTCGCGGTGACGATATTGTCTCCCGCCTCGCAGAGCGTCATCGCCGTCAGCAGGACGGCGGACATTCCGGAAGCACAGCCGATCCCGCAGACGCCTCCTTCAAGGGCTGCGACTTTCTTTTCCAGGGCGTCTACGGTGGGGTTGGCGAGACGGGAATAGAAAAATCCTTCCCGTTTCAGGTCGAAAAGATCGGCCATGACCTGGGAATCGCCGTAGAAAAAGGTCGTGCTCTGTACAATGGGGGGGATCCGGCTCTCGCCTGTTTTCGGAGTATAGCCGGCCTGTACGCATAATGTTTCGATGTGTTCTTTCATATCTTTTCCTCACTGATTGTTCAGTTCTTTGACGGCACGGTCAAGTGCGCGTCTGACGTCGCGTTCGGCGATCGCCTTACGTTTGTCATAGGTATGTTTGCCCTTGCAGAGGGCGATCTCTACTTTGATGAGGGCATCTTTGAAGTAGACTTTCAGCGGAACGAGCGTGTAGCCGCGCTCATTGACCTTTCCGACGATCTTGGAGATCTCGATGCGGTTCAGAAGCAGCTTCCGGTCTCTCCGCGAGTCGCGCGTGGAAAACGCGCCGCTTTTGTCATAGACGGCAATGTGCATATTTTTCAGGAAGATCTCGCCGCCGCGGATCTCGCAGAAACTCTCGCCGAGCGATGCCTTCCCTGCCCGCAGGGATTTGACTTCCGCGCCTTCCAGCACGACGCCTGCCTGATAGCGCTCCTCGATGAAGTATTCAAAGGAAGCGGATTTGTTGACCGCAATGATTTTATCCGTCATAATGATTGCCTGGATCCGGTAAATTTATGTGCGCGCATCTGTCTTTCCAAGGAACTGGAACTGCACGCGCCGCGTTCCCCAGTCGACGCCGGCTACCCGCACGCGGATCGCTTCGCCGAGGTGAAAGGATTCCTTTGTCCCGCGCAGCTGAAAGCGCTCTTCAATAAATTCGTAACTGTCGTCCGGAAGAGTCTCAAGGGGGACAAGGCCCTCGACGGTGTTTGCAAGTTCTGCAAAGATCCCGAAAGAAGTGACGCCGGAGATCGTCGCGTCGTATTCTTCGCCGATTTTATCCTGCATGTAGGCGACGATATACAGGGCATCGACGTCCCGTTCCGCCTCCGCGGCATTTTTTTCACATGCGGAGGACTGCACCGCGGCTTCCGTGACGAATTTTTTGTATTTTTCCCGCGTCTTTTCGGGGGCGAGGAAGCTCTCCTTAATGATGCGGTGGATGCACAGATCGGGATAGCGGCGGATGGGGGAAGTGAAGTGGCAGTAGCAGTCGGAAGCGAGTCCGAAATGCCCCACATTTTCCGGAGAATAGGCCGCTTTCATCATGGATCGCAGCATGACGCGGTTGACAAGTGCATACAGGGGAGACCCTTCAAGGGAGCGCAGAAGGTTCTGATAATCCGCGGGCGTGACCCGTGAAGGATCAAATTTTGCAAAGACGCCTGCTTCCCGCAGAAAGGTGAGAAAATCCTGCGCCTTTTCCTCGCCGGGTCGTTCATGGATCCGATAGACAAAGGGCATCGCCTTTTCGGTCATGATGGTCGCCACGCTCTCATTGGCCAGCACCATGAATTGTTCGATCATCTCGTGAGAGATCGTCCGTTCGTAGTCGGGAATGGAGATCGTGCCGTTTTCGTATAGAATTTTTGCCTCTTTGACGTCGAGCGCAACGCCGCCCTTTGATTCGCGGGCCCGCTTCAGGATCTTTGTCAGTTCGACGGCGGTCTGTACGAATTCCACGAGATCGGGGTATTCAGCGCGCATTTCTGCGTCGCCCTGTGCGATCGCAGTGACCGCTTTGTAGGTCATGCGGTGGCGGGAACAGATCACGGAGGGGACGACGCGCCGCTCAAGGACTTTCCCATTCATGTCGATTGTCATGAAACAGGAGAGGGTAAGGCGGGGAACGCCTTCATTGAGCGAACAGATCTGATTGGACAGGGCCGTCGGAAGCATGGGCAGAACGCGGTCGGGAAAATAGACGCTCGTTCCGCGGGAGAATGCTTCGTTGTCGACGGGACTGTGCCATCTGACATAGTGCGTGACATCGGCGATATGGACGCCGAGATAGAATTTCCCGCCTTCCCTGCGGATGGAGATCGCGTCGTCGATATCGCGCGTATCCTCGCCGTCGATCGTGATGATCAGATCGTCGCGCAGATCGATCCGGCCGGTCAGATCGTCGAGCGGCGAGCGCTCTGCCTGCCGTTCGGCTGCTTCGAGTACTTCGGGCGGAAAATCTTCTTTCAGGTTATGTGCACGGATCAGTGCGCGTTCTTCCACAAAGAAATCCCCGCTTTCTCCCAGGATCTCCGTAATTTCTCCCACAGGCATTCGGCCCTCATAGGAGCGGATACGCGCGACGGCTTTCACGCCGTCTGCGGCGCCCTTGCAGCGGTCGCTCGGGATAAAGATGTCTGTGGAAAATTTTCGGTCATCGGGGTGCAGCGTCCCGCCCGTCCGCTCGCGGCGGAAGGTGCCGACAATTTCCTTGTATCCGCGTTGCAGAATGGTCAGAACTTCACCCTCGTCTCCCATGGCCGCATTTTTTGCAAAAGCAAGCACAACATCTTTGTGAAAAGCTCCGCGCAGGGCGCGGTGGGGGATAAACAGATCGTCGCGGTTCGGGTCGTCCGGCACGAAAAAGCCGAACCCGCGCTCATTTCCGGAGATGGTTCCGCGAATTGCACCGAATTGTTCCGCAGTGCCGTACCGACCGCGCAGATCGCAGCAGAGCACGCCTTCGCGTACGGAGGAACGTAGCATTTCTCCGAGGACTTCCGCGGCTTTCCCTTTCAGACGCAGTTTTTTTGCGATGGCGTCGTCGGTCAGAAGCGCGAAGGTGCCGTCTTTTATTTTTTGCAGCAGTGTCTGTTTTGCATTCATATGATTTTCAAGAAGAACTTTTGATTTAGAAAAAAACGGACTGCCCTAAGCCGCCCGTTTCCTGTTCGATACCATTCGGGGATCGCCGGTTATTCGACGGGGCCCCAGATTGCAGGGATCTGCAGAATGAAGAAGACGATTGCAAGCACGGCAAGCACCGCGAGGCAGATGATCGTCCACATCTTGAGCTTGGATTCAATGGACCTGCCCTTGTTTTTTCCGTAGAATGTCTCGCTCGTTCCGCCGAGCGCATCGATGCCCTGCGAGTTGCCGGGCTGAAGCATGACGAGAATGATCGCAGCAAGCGCGGCGACCGCCATCAGGATCACGAGAGTATAGTTGATCGCATAATAGGTATTCTCGTAGGAGTGGTTCCAGAAGTTGACGACTTCAAGCAAAGAGTTGATCATGTAGCTACCTTATCGAATGATTTCAAAATACGCTGAAAATTATACCATATCCACCGAAGAAAGACAACTTTTTTCGCGCCCATTTCAAAAAATCCTCGTGAAAAAGAAAAAAATTCACGGACAAACCTTATTCGCGGTTTGCACGGAATTGACTTTTGCATATGCGTGCGTTATAATTAAATCAATATGGACAATCTCGTTCTCATCGGAATGCCGTCGTCCGGAAAAAGTACGGCGGGCGTTCTGCTCGCAAAAAAGATCGGCTATGGGTTTATCGACAGCGATCTCATCATTCAGGGCGAACAGGGCGCGCTCCTTTCGGAGATCATTGAACGGGAGGGAACGGAGGGCTTCATTGCCATCGAGGAACGCGTGAATGCGGGCCTTATGGCGATGCGCTGCGTCATTGCGACGGGCGGAAGCGTCTGCTATTCCGAACGCGCCATGGAGCATCTGAAGACGCTCGGAACGGTTGTCTATCTTCAATTAAGTGAGGAAGAGGTCGCGCGCCGTATTCCAAGCCTTGTCAAGCGCGGAGTCGTCATGCGGGGGAATGCAACGACGCTCAGCGCGCTGTACCGTGAACGCGTTCCGCTCTACGAGCGGTATGCAGATGTCACCGTGCATTGCGACGGTCAGACGATCGACGAAACGGTAGAGGCGATCGCGGCGGCTGCCGGTTTTTCAATATGAGAATCTGTATTTATGGTGCCGGGGCGATGGGGACGTCCCTCGGCGTTTTACTTGATGAAATGTCGCTTGACTTCATTTCGCACGATGCGGAACATGTTGCGGCGATGAATACTTCCGGTGCATTGATCGAGGGGGCTTTTACACGCTGCGCCAAAGTGCGCGCAAAGCTTCCTTCTCAGATGGAGGGACAGTACGACGTCATCATTCTTGCGGTCAAACAGCGCGAAAATCAGGCAGCGGCTGAGTTTTTGCGCCCTTTTCTGAGAGATGACGGCGCCGTGGTGACCGTACAGAACGGTCTTCCGGAAAGCGGTCTTGCGCAGGTATTCGGAAAAGACCGCGTTTACGGCTGCACACTGTCCTGGAGTGCCGAAAAAATTGCCCCGGGCGTTGTGCGTGTGACGAGCGATACGGGATTTCACCTTGCGCTCGGCGCGTACGGAAAGGGGGACAAGCTCGATGTGCTTGCCGCGCTTCTTTCCCATGCCGGGACGCTGACGACCGGAAACCTGGCGGAGATCCGCTTTGCGAAACTGGCGATCAACGCCTCGTTTTCCACGCTTTCCGCGCTCTCCGGACTGACCTTTCTTCAGCTTGCAAAAAAGCAGAAAAAACTCGTTCTTTCCCTCATGCGCGAAGTATTTGCCGTTGCCCGTGCAAACGGATGCACCGGACTTCCGCAGAACGGACACGATCTGTTCAGGGTCTTCGGTGGAAAGTTCGCGGCTCTGCTTCTTCCCGTGGCCATGAAAAATTATGCCCAGACACGTTCCGGAATGCTGCGGGATATCCGGGCGGGGAAGCGGTGTGATGTCGATTATGTTGCCGGCGCTGCCGTGGCTGCGGGAAAAGCCGCCGGAGTGGAGACGCCGATGCTGGAGCGCGCCGTTGCGCTTGTTCACGATGTGGAAAACGGGCTGGCAGAGATTGCCCCCGATACGCTCAAACTTATCTGATCGGGAGAATTGACAGAATATGGATTTATCCGCACTTGCAGAACGACTCATTCCGGGGGAGTATCCGCCGCTTGAATCCTTTGAAAAACGTTACCCGCCGCGGGATTTGCCCAAGGGAGCTGAGGTAACTCGCCTTGC
Organism: Candidatus Gallimonas merdae; assembly: GCA_904419525.1. GTDB lineage: Bacteria > Bacillota > Clostridia > Christensenellales > Borkfalkiaceae > Gallimonas > Gallimonas merdae. Next base: position 133,590 of record CAJFRT010000007.1, on the reverse strand, counting down.
ACCGTCGCCCACGGGATTTATCCATCTCGGAAATCTTTTCGTTGCGATCGCCAATGAACGCATTGCTCACCGCAGCGGCGGAAAGCTCTATCTCCGCATCGAGGACACCGATCTGAAACGGAAGGTGGACGGCGCGGTCGAGGCAGTCATTGCCGCCCTTGATTATTTCGATATCCGTTTCGACGAAGGGGCCGAGATCGGTGGGGACGACACCTATGCGCCCTGGTATCAGCGTCAGCGCGCCGAAATTTATCGAGCATACGCCAAAGAGCTGATCCGGCAGGGCAGGGCATATCCGTGTTTCTGCACGGAGGAAGAACTCTCCGAACTGCGTGACGAGCAGACGGCAAAAAAGGAGATCACCGGCTATTACGGAAAATACGCGAAGTGCCGGAATCTTTCGGAAGAAGAAATTTATGCGGCGCTCGACGCGGGAAAGCCCTATGTGATCCGTTTGAGATCGCTTGGGGATCCCTCTCATAAATTCACGTTCCATGACGAGATCAAGGGCGACGTCACCGTCACGGAGAACGACCAGGATGTCGTGATCCTGAAATCGGACGGGATCCCGACCTATCATTTTGCGCACGCGGTGGACGATCATCTCATGCGTACCACGCTGGTGATCCGCGGCGAGGAGTGGCTCGCGTCCCTTCCCATTCATCTCGAACTCTTTGATGCGCTTGGATTCCGCCGTCCCAAATACGGGCACAATTGCTCGCTCATGAAAATGGACGGCGAAAGCAAGCGCAAACTTTCCAAGCGGAAAGACCCTGAGCTCTCCCTCTCCTTTTACAGGCAGGAAGGGTATCACCCGTTTGCGGTCAAGGTGTATATGCTCACGCTTCTGAACTCCGATTTCGAGGAGTGGCATCAGAAATTCCCCGACAAGCCGCTCGGAGAGTTCCCGTTCCGCATCGGAAAAATGAGCAAGAGCGGCGCACTGTTTGATCTGGACAAGCTCAACGATATCTCGCGGACGGAGCTTTCGCGCCTTTCCGCCGAGGACATGGCCGCATTTCTCAAGGAGTGGACGTTTGCATTCGGCACGCAGGAACAAAAGGATTATTTTTCCGACGAAGAGTATCTGCTGCGCGTTCTTTCGCTGTGCATGGGGACGTCGGGCAAAAAGCGGCGCAAGGATTTTGTGACGGCAAAACAGGCCGTGGAGGAGATCGGATACTTTTTCGGAGCCTGCAAGCAAAAAGATGCGTATTGCGTGGACGATGCTACAAGAAATGCGATCCTGGACGGTTTCCTTGCGTCTTATGATATCAATAACGACGCGCAGGTGTGGTTTTCTAACGTCAAAGCGTTGGCCGCATCGCTTGGGTATGCGGCGGAAATGCGTGACTATAAAGCCAATCCGGAAGCGTATAAGGGAAATGTGTCCGATGTCGCCGAGGTGCTCCGCATCGCAGTGACGGGGCGGGCAAATTCGCCCGATCTTTGGACGATCATGCAGATTTTGGGCGAAGAACGCACGCGCGAACGCATTCTTGCGGCGCGTACCTGAAGGGAGAAGAACGATGAGCAGAGCGGACGAGATTTTTATTGCGAACTGTAAGGATATTCTGGAAAACGGCGTTTGGGATACGGAGGCCAATGTCCGTCCGCACTGGGAGGACGGGACGCCTGCGCATACCGTCAAAAAATTCGGGATCGTCAACCGCTATGACCTGCGTAAGGAATTTCCCATTCAGACGATCCGCCGCTGTGCGTTTCGTTCCTGTGTAGACGAGATTCTCTGGATATGGCAGAAGAAGAGCAATAACGTTCATGATCTGAATTCACATATCTGGGACAGCTGGGCCGATGAAACGGGTTCCATCGGGAAGGCTTACGGCTATCAGTTGGGGAAAAAAGCGATCTATCGTGAGGGAGAATTCGATCAGGTCGACAGAGTGCTCTTCGATCTGAAGCACAATCCCGCGTCGCGGCGTATCATGACCAATCTGTATAATTTCGAGGATCTCCACGAGATGCATCTCTATCCGTGCGCCTATTCCATGACGTTCAACGTCTCGGGCGATACGCTCAACGGGATCCTCAACCAGCGTTCCAACGATATGTTGACGGCAAACGGCTGGAATGTGACGCAGTATGCGGTGCTTCTGATCATGTTTGCGCAGGTCAGCGGCCTGAAAGCGGGCGAACTTGTGCACGTCATTGCGGATGCGCATCTCTACGACCGGCACATTCCGATCGTCAGGGAAGTCATCAGCAATGAGCCCAAGCCCGCGCCGAAACTCATCGTCGATCCCGATGTGCATAATTTCTATGATTTCACCGTGGACAGTTTCCGGCTCGAAAACTATGAGTATACACCCTTGACAACTAAGATTCCGGTGGCAATATGAGAGCGATTTTTCATGCAGACAGAGAATGGGGGATCGGGCGGAATAACGATCTGATGTTCCGTCTCCCCAAAGATATGAAGTTTTTCCGTGAGACGACAAAGGGAAAAGTGGTCGTGATGGGGCTGAATACGCTCCGTTCCTTTCCGGAGGGAAAGCCGCTGAAAAACCGCACCAATATCGTTTTATGTCCGGATGAGCTCGATGAAGACGTGATCGTTGTACATTCGCCGGAAGAGCTTTTCCGCGAGGTCGGAAAATATCCCGCGGACGATGTCTTTGTCATCGGCGGTGCAAGCGTCTATCGTGCGCTGATTCCATACTGTTCGGAGGTGCTGGTGACCCGGGTCGACGCCGTCGGGAATGCCGACACGTTTGTTCCCGATCTCGATGCCGATGAGCATTTCCGGTTGACGGCAGAGAGCGATCCCGTGGAGGACAATGGATATATGATCCGGTTCTGTACGTATCGGAATATGGCTCCCAAACAGATATGATTGCCCTGCAGGGCAATTTTTTTCGCCGATAAGCACATTTTTTCTTGCGTAAAGCGTCCAAAAGTATTACAATACCTCCTTGGACGAAAGAATACAGAGGTTTTTATGGTCAGAGAGGATTTAAGAAATATTGCAATCATTGCGCACGTCGACCACGGAAAGACGACGCTGGTCGATCAGATGCTCAAACAGGCGGGAACTTTCCGCGAAAACCAGGTGGTCGAAGAGCGCGTCATGGACTCCGGCGATCTTGAACGGGAGCGCGGGATCACCATTCTTGCAAAGAATACTTCCGTTCATTATAAGGGCGTCAAGATCAACATTGTCGATACGCCGGGACATGCCGACTTCTCAGGCGAAGTGGAACGGGTCCTGAAAATGGTCTCGGGCGTCCTGATCCTTGTGGACGCAGCAGAAGGACCTATGCCGCAAACACGTTTTGTCACGCAGAAAGCCCTGGAAATGGGGCTCAGGCTGATCATTGTCGTCAATAAGATCGACCGCCCCGATGCGCGCATCAAAGAGGTGATCGACGAGGTGCTGGAACTTCTGATGGATCTCGATGCTTCCGACGATCAGCTTGAGAGCCCGTTTGTGTTCTGCTCCGGCAGAGACGGGACGTCTTCGCTCGATGAAAATGAGCGCGGAACAGACCTGACACCGCTCTTTGATACCATTCTGTCGCACTTCCCGCCGCTCGATATGGACGACAAGGGGGCATTGCAGATCCTGGTGTCCTCCATTGACTACAACGAGTATGTGGGGCGGATCGGGATTGGAAGAGTAGAGCGCGGCGTCGCAAAACAGAATGCGGACGTTGTAGTCTGCAATTATAATCACCCGGAAGTTTCTCTGCGCGGAAAAATCGTCAATCTCTATGAAATCGAGGGGCTGAGCCGTGTTCCGTGCGACAGTGCTTCGGCAGGAGATATCGTATGTTTTTCCGGCCTTGAGAAGATCAACATCGGCGATACGGTCTGCGCTTCCGATTGCGTGGAGCCGGCGGCCTTTGTCAAGATCTCCGATCCGACCGTAGAAATGATTTTTTCTGTCAATGACTCCCCGTTTGCGGGGAAGGAGGGCAAGTTCGTCACGACCCGGCATCTGCGCGACAGACTTTACCGCGAGCTTTTGCGCGATGTTTCGCTCAGGGTGGAAGATACCGATTCGACGGATGCTTTCCGTGTCAGCGGACGCGGGGAAATGCACCTTTCCATTCTGATCGAAACGATGCGCCGGGAAGGATACGAATTTCAGGTGAGCTCCCCGAAAGTGCTTTACCATGAAATCGACGGTGTGAAGTATGAGCCGGTGGAACGTCTGATCGTCGATGTGCCGGAGGATAATACCGGCCCGATTTTCCAGAGCATGGGAGAGCGGAAGGGCGAGCTTGTTCATATGCATGCAATGGGCTCCCGTATGCGGCTGGAATTTCTTGTCCCTGCCCGCGGACTGTTCGGGTATAAGAGTGAATTCCTGACTGATACAAAGGGTGAAGGCGTCATGAGCTCGGTCTTCTTTGAATATCAGCCCTACAAAGGGGAGATCAGCCGCCGCTCCACGGGATCGCTCGTCGCCTTTGAAACGGGAGAAGCCGTCACATACGGGCTCTACAACGCGCAGGGGAGGGGAACGCTCTTTATCGGACCCGGAACGCCCGTCTATGAGGGAATGGTCATCGGTTTTTCACCGAAGGACGAGGACATCAACGTGAACGTCTGTAAGACGAAGCACCTTACCAATACCCGCTCTTCCTCTTCGGACGATGCGCTCCGCCTGATCACGCCCAAGAAGCTCAGTCTGGAAGAAGCGCTTGAATTTATCGGAGACGACGAGCTCCTTGAAATCACGCCGCTCAATGTGCGTATCCGCAAGCGCATTCTTGACAGCGAATTGCGTGCTAAAGCGCGTGCAAAAGCCAAATTGCAATAAGTTTGCATGGTATTATGTCAGACGTAATACATTTGAATTGGGAAAAATTCCGCCGTTCAGGCGGATTTTTTTCGGTAGACAGGCATACAGTAAAGTATGCAGAATGAAATCAGGCAAAGTATTCTTACACTTGAAAACCAATCCAGACTTGCTCTGACAGGGGTGGAACGTGTGGATTCGTTCTCCGATCGGGAGATACGCCTCACGGTCGGAGGAAAAAAGGCGCGCATTGAAGGAAGCAAACTGAAGGTGCTTTCTTTTTCGGAAGGGAGCGGAAATTTTACGGCGAGCGGGAACGTGGACAGCATTCGTTTTTCGCAGACCGTCAAGGGTGCGTCTCATCTGTTTAAATGAACGGAACCGATCAATTTTATGTTTTTCTTGTCGGCATCTGCTGCGGCGTGGTAGGCGGATTGATGTATGATCTGATCTGTCTGATCCGTGCTCCCGTTGCAAAAAGACCGGTCGTGATCGTGACGGATATTTTGTTCTGCATTCTGTTTGCGGCATTTTATCTGTTTGTCTCCGTTTCGCTTGCGTTTCCCGATCTCAGGTTTTATACATTTCTGGCCTGTGCACTCGGCTTTTTCCTCTATCTGAAAACTTTGCACAAAATTGTTGCATTTTTCGGAAAAAAGATATATAATGGGTTGAAACGAGTACGAAGGGGACGGTACAGATGTCCGGAAAAAGAAAGACGGGTATTACCGACGAAAAAATGAGGAAGATCGCGGCGGGCGGAACTGCCGCGGGAGTTTTGCTCATTCTCTTTCTTGTGGTCATTCTCATCGTGCAGTTCGTGCAGATCGGGATTGCCAACAAAAGAAAAGCGGAATATGACGCCGAGATCGCAAGATATGAAGAGCTTCTTAAAAACGGCGAGATCACGCTTGATTTTCTTCAGTCGGAAGAGGCGCTCCGCGAGCTGGCAATTGAGCGCGGCTGGATCGTTTCCAGGTGAGCAAGATCCCCATGAAATACGCAGTAATCGATATCGGTTCCAATTCCGTTCGCCTGATGCTTTGGGCGGACGGTACTTTGTATAAAAAAGTATGTACGACCCGCCTTGCGGAGGGGCTCTCCGCCAGCGGGTCGCTCTGTCAGTCTGCGATGGAGCGCACAGCGCGTGCCGTCGCAGATTTTTATCATGAAGGACAAAAAGAAAATGCGCATGTACTGGCATTTGCGACGGCGGCCGTGAGGAGCGCTGCCAACGGTGGCGATTTTTGTGCCCTTGTCCGGCAGATGTGCGGACTGAATGTTGATGTGATCTCCGGGGAAGAGGAGGCTTTGCTCGGACTTTCCGGCGCGCTCGGGCATTCGGACGGCGGAATGATCGATATTGGCGGAGCAAGCACGGAGATCTGCATTCGTCGGGGCGGGGAGATCGTTTTTTCGGTCAGCCTTCCGATCGGAGCGGTGCGTATTCTGGAACAGTGCGGGCAGGATCCCCGAAAGATCCGTGCTTTTGTGGAAGATGCGCTGCACCCTCTGCACGGAATTTGCGGGCCTGCACAGATGTATGCGATCGGCGGAACCGCATCTACACTTGCAAGTATCAGACTCGGCCTTTCGGAGTACGATGCGAAGAAATTGAACGGGCTTTCCTTACCGCGCGACTGGCTTTCGGAAATCTCCGGACGCCTGCTATCGCTTCCGGTGGAAGAGCGCAAAAAAATTCCCGGCATGGATTTACGGCGCGCAGATGTGATTGCGGGTGCGGCTGTCTTGCTTTCGGCGGCTGTAGAGAAACTCCATCTCCCGGAAGTGTATTTTTCCGATGCGGACAACCTTGAAGGTTATCTTGCCGTGCGGGGGCTGATATGAAAAGGATTTCCCGTCATGCGGCGTCGGCGATCGGGGTTGTTCTTTTTTTGTGTGCCGTGGCCGGAACCGTTGCCATGATCTGGTATGAAATGACGATGCTGCAGACAACAGAAGAAAAAATGACTGCGGGATACGTCAGCATCGGCGCCGTTGCGTGCCTGCTGGTGCTGGGGTTTCCCTATGTGGTTCATGAATCGGGGCATCTTCTGTTCGGACTGTGCGCAGGCCTGCGTATCGGTCGGGTGCGCGTCGGCTGGCTCTGTGTCGGAAGAGACGGCCTGAAATTTTCAAAGGGGAGGCCTGCCGGAGAAACGCAATTTGCATTGCGAAAGGTGCGCGGCGCACATGTCAGGCTGTTTGCGGCGTCACTCGGCGGGCCGCTTTTCGGACTTATGTACGGGGTAATCTTTCTGCTTCTTTGGGGATTGCTCCCGCCGCACCCGGCGCTTTTTTTCTTTGCACTATGTGCGCCCTCTGTGCTTGCCGAGGCGCTTTCCGAGCTCCTGCCCGCAGAATTTCTCTCAGGGAAGACAGACGGGCTCGTGCTTGCGGAATTGATCGGAAAAACCGGGGAGACGGAAATTGCGATCCGGGTCATGAAGGTGCAGTCCTTGCTGACCGATGTCACCCTGGCAGAGATTCCGCGCGGTTTGCTTTTCGATGTCCCCGTGATCCGGGAAGACAGTCCCGTTTTTTCAGAACTTCTGAAATTACAGAAGGAATATCTTTCTGCGTCCGGTGACATTTCCGGCGCGGAGCGGATTGACGCGCGGCTGCGGAGTATTTCCGAAGAATCCGGAACAGTATCGGAAGAATTGTCCTGAAAAAATAAAAAACCTGCCCGAGGGCAGAATAAAACAACCGTATTTCCGATGCCGTGTGCAAGTGGGTCGCGAAGGAAAAGGAAGGCGGTAAGGGAATGAACTGAAGGAATTGACGTCTTAGCGGTTATTCTGTGCGGTCGCTCAGTCCGAGTAAGTAGTCAGCTGAAACGTTAAAGTAACGCGCAATTTTTGCGATATTTCCTGCGGTCGGATCACTCTTGTTGGTTTCCCAATAGCAGATGATCCCCAGGCTGACATTCAGGTCTTTGGCGACGGTGGCCTGAGAAAGACCACGTTCTTTCCTGAGCTCGATGAGGCGTTCTGAGAAAATTTTCATGAAAGTATTATACTTGATTTCCAGGACTTTTGTAACCTATTTTCCGACAAAAATCGACACCGTTTGCGGGTTTTTTCTCTTAGCGGTATTTTTAGTAAAGTGGGGAGGTCTGATATTTTGGCAGATCACATCAGAGTTTTATTCGTCTGTCACGGGAACATCTGCCGTTCTCCGATGGCAGAAAGTTACTTTGATTTTCTGGTCCGGCAGAGAGGATATGCCGGCCGTTTTTCCGTTTCTTCTGCGGCGACGCATACAGACGAACTTGGAAATATCCCGCATTACGGAACGCGGGAAAAACTTGCCGCGGAGGGCATTCCACTTGTTCCGCATCGGGCGCGGCTACTGACGCGGCAGTACGGGGCGGAACAGGATTATATCCTTGGAATGGATTCAGAGAACCTGCGGTATATGCGCCGCATTCTGGGAAGCTGTCGAGCACATACAGGACTGCTTCTCGATTATTCGGCGCGTCCGCGGGCCATTGCGGATCCGTGGTATACCGGAAACTTCGATGAGACATTTTCGGATATTTCTGAGGGCTGCAATGCATTTTTGGAGTATCTGTTGCGGGAAAGATTGATCTGATCATTTTGTATGATCGACGGAAATCGGGAAATTCCCTTTACAAAGAAAAGAAAATATAGTATAATCACGGAAAAGGCAGGGTAGAACGATGAGAACGCATGAATCACAGGAAATGTATCTTGAAACGATTTTGCTTTTGCGTATGCGCAAGGCAAATGTCAGGTCGGTGGATATCGTGGAAGAGCTTGGCTATGCGAAATCCAGCGTTTCGCGTGCCGTCAATCTGTTGCAGGACAGCGGCCTGATCCGCATTGACGAAAACGGTGATATCACGCTCACGGCGGCAGGACAGAAAAAGGCGGAGGACATTTACGAAAAACACCGCGTTTTCACCAATGCGTTCATCAGAATGGGGGCGCCGGCAAATGTTGCCGAAGAAAATGCTTGTCGGGTCGAACATGTTGTATCCGATGAATTGTTTGAGATCATAAAAAAATATTTTTCTGAGAACTGAAACAGGGAGCGCTTCATGCGCTCCCTGTTTTTGTCAGTTTGTCAAGGATATCAAAATAATTTATAAATGTTTTTCTGCAACAGAGCGGATCGTCGATGACGATGTTTCCGGCCTTCAGGCCGATCAAAGCAAATGCCATTGCGACCCGATGATCGCCGAATGTCCGGATTGTTCCGCCGTGTACAGCGGAGGGGAGTATCGTTACGTCGTCCTCCTGCTCCGTGGCGATGACGCCGATCGCATTCAGATTTTTGACGATGGCGTGGATCCGGTCGCACTCCTGTCTGCGGATATGACCGATTCCGGTGATTTGTGTGGGGGTTGCGGCAAAGGGCGCGAGGGCGGCAACAGTGAGCGCCTGATCTGAAAAGTCACGCATGTTTTCGGTAAATCCCCGATAGGCAGAGACCCTGCTTCCGTCGGCGAGCAATCCTTCGGGGGTATCCGTAAAACGGACGCCGCGTGATTTCAGGAGGTCAAGAAATTTCCTGTCACCCTGCATGGTGTCGGAATGAACGCGCCGTACGCGGACGCAGGCAGATAAAAGAAGCGACATTGCGTAAAAGTAGCATGCGGCGGAAAGATCTGCTTCGATCTCAAGCGATTCGGGTGCACGCTCCGAAGGGGTGACGCAGACGGTGTTTTCCGTGCGTGACCACTGTGCGCCGAATTGTTCCAACAGGCGCAGGGTCATTGTGATGTAACTTCCGTCTGTGCGGGTTCCTGTCAGATGCAGCCTGATCGGACGGCTGACGGCCGCGGCAAGCAAAATTCCGCTTGCATACTGTGTGCTCAGATCGGTATCAACAGAAAGTTCTTCGGCCGTAATTCCATGGGAAATCATCCGGAAGGGGAAATGACCCGGCTCGCCCAAGTACTCGATCTGTACTCCGGAACGTTCCAGAACTGTGAGAATTTCCATGGGACGCTTCTGCATCTGTAAGGAAGAATGCAGCGTGTATTCTCCGCCGAGAAAAGCAAGCGCCGCAGTCAGAAACCGTGCCGCGGTTCCTGCGGAACAGACATCGAGTTCTGCGCGGTTATTCGGAACATTTCCGCCGCAGCCGACAATCCGGAGCCCGTTCTTTTCGCGCGTCCAACCGATTCCCAGTTGTGTGAAGCAGGAGAGCATTGCCTGCGTATCCTCAGCAAAGTCTCCGCAGGAGAGAAAAATTTCTCCCTTGCCGAAGGCCGAAAGGATCAGCGCACGGTTGAGAATGCTTTTGGAAGCGGGGACATCTGTCTCGATGATGCCGTGCGGCGAAAGATGTTGTACCTGGTAAGCGCTCATGTGAAAATTATAGTCCCTGCAGATGAAAAAGTCAAGAAAAAGCCCGTCTTTGGCGTCCTGCGGCAAAAAAGTTGTTGAAAAATGCGCGACGGATATGCTATAATGTTCGGGTGAAGAAACAGGAATTTGCAGTGATCGTTCTGCGGGGAAAACGGAAAACACTTTCTCTCTCTGTCAATGAAAAGGGCGACGCGGTGGTGCGTGCGCCGAATTCTGCCCGCACAGATGAAATCCAACAGTTTGTAAGCAGACATTCGGAATGGATCGCGCGCCGCCGTAAAGAAATCGAGCGGAGCCGTCCAGATTTTTCAGACGGCGCATCGGTGGAAATCTGCGGCAGACAGTATACGATCGTTCCGTCGGGCCGCGCGGGAATATCCGGACAGACGCTTCGTCTCCCGGAACAGGGAAGGGAGACTGCTCTGATCGGTCTTCTGAAACGCATGGTGCGCGAACGCATGTGCCGGATCGTTTCGGAGTATGCGGCCCGTTATGGATTTTTGTATACATCGATTCAGATCTCTTCGGCACGCGGGAGATGGGGCTCTTGCAGCACTTCGGGAACATTGTCGTTTTCTTTTCGTACGGCATTTCTGACGGACGAAGAGGCGCGGTATATCGCTGTTCACGAGCTCTGTCATACGCGGCATATGAATCATGGCCCCGCTTTCTGGAAAGAGGTCCGCAATATTTTTCCGGATTATCTTGCGATAAGAAAGGGGCTTCGGAGCAAGAGTTCACTCATGCTGTTCCTATAATTTTTTAATTTGAACAGTACTATGTCACGCATAATACGTTAAAAAAAGGAGAACCAATGAAGGTCATCGTCTACGGACTTGGAATTATCGGAGCATCTGTTGCGGCTTCCTTAAAAAGGGCGGGGCATACGGTTCTGGGAATGAACCGGAGCCGTGTAAGCATTGATTATGCGTTGGAGCACCGCATGATCGACGGCGAGGCCGTCGGCTTTTCCGGGGCGGATATCGTTGTTCTTGCGCTTCCGCCGCGTGTCACGATGCGTGTGCTTGACGAGTCGGATTTTCCGGCAGGGTGCATCGTGGCGGATATCTGCGGTGTCAAGGCTCCTTTGGAGCGGGTCGTCTATTCCAGGCCGCGTACCTGGAAGTATGTCGGGACGCACCCGATGGCGGGAAAGGAAACGTCGGGGATCCGTTCTGCAAGTGAAGATCTTTTTCGGGGAGCGAACTTTATTCTGACCCGTGCGCCGCAGACGGAGAATGGCGCTCTTGAAACGGTTCGTTCCCTGGCAAAAGATATGGGATTCGGCCGCATTGTCGAATGTACGGCCGAAGAGCATGACAGAATGATCGCTCTGACATCGCAGCTGGCGCACGTCGTTTCCAATGCCTACGTGACGAGCCCGCTTGCTTCCGGCTGCAGGGGTTTTACCGGCGGAAGTTTTCAGGACATGACGCGCGTCGCGCCGGTGGACGAACAGGTCTGGGCAGAGCTGTTCTGCATGAATTCTGCGCCTCTTTCGGAGGAGATTGGCAGATTGATCTGCAGGCTGGAACAGTTCCGCACGGCCGTCGATCGGAGCGATGAGAAGGAGCTTTGTGCATTGATGCGCGAAGGGAAATCCCGTTATCGGGAATTTTTCAGCGGGAATTGAAGGATAATCATTCAAAAATGCTTTCAATCCATTTACAAATTTTCTTTTTTGTATTATAATAGATAGCAAATGAAAGCGTGCAGGGTGGAAATCGTCACGTTCGCAGGGGGTAATCGTTCCCGTTTTACGTCTGTCGGCAGTTTTTGTGAGCGGGAAGACGGTTTTACGGCGGTATATTCCGACGAGGGAGACGAAGTGCTTCTTGAATTGTCCGGAAATGCGCTTACGATGGACAGACAGGGCGGGAACGCCATTCGTGCACATTTTTCTGAGGGCGAAACGGGCGAACTGTCGATCGGTTGTCCGGACGGTTCCGGGGGCATACCCATGATCACAGAGGTCTGTGCGGCACGCAGAATGCGGGACGGCTGGCGGATCGCGCTCCGCTATCGCCTGATGTTTGCAGAGGTTCAGATATACCGCTTGACAATTGCGGTAAATATCATATCGGAGGAACAATGAAAATACGATATTTGGGGCACTCTTGTTTTGTCCTGACGGAAAGTACGGGTACTACGATCGTGACCGATCCATACGGCGCCATCGGATATACTATGCCGACCGTCAAGGCGGACGCGGTGACCGTAAGCCACGGGCATTACGACCACAACAACGTCGGCGCGGTGGAAGGCAAGGAAGGAAAGCCTGTCGTGTTCGACGAAGAGGGCACCTATGAGATCGGCGGCGTCGATATTACGGCGATCAAGAGCTATCATGACGACGAAAACGGCATGAAACGGGGCGAAAATCTTATCTTCAAGTTCCGCATGGACGGGCTGGAGATCTGTCATCTCGGCGATTTGGGGGAAGAGTGCTCTTCTGCCCTGATCGAAACGCTTCTTCCCGTGCATGTTCTGTTGATCCCTGTCGGCGGGAATTACACCATTGATGCCGAACAGGCCAAAGAATATGTCGACCGCATCATGCCTGCGATCGTCATTCCGATGCACTATAAGACCAAGGGACTCAATATCGATGTCGACAAAGTCGATGATTTTGCTGACAAATTCGATACAGAAGAAGTGGAGGAGCTCGAAGAAAGCGAACTGGAGCTGTTCCGTGACGACATATCGGAAGAGAGTACGAAGGTGATCATCATGGAACGGGAGAAATAAGCTGAATGGAATTGAAAACGGCGGAACAGAGGTATCGGGAATTTCTCGAGACCCTGCCTTTATCGACACTGCGTATTCTCGGCAGGCAATCCGGGGTCGGGCACGCATCATCCAACAATAAGAATGTCCTGATCGGTGAGATCGTCAATATTCTGACGGGAAAGCAGGCGCCTGCACCGCGCTCCAACCGGGGTGCGCCCGCCAAGCAGACGTATATCGATCCGTCTATTCTGGAAAAACTCTCCGAAATCAAGCGTATCGGGGAAGCCGATGCGCGCGAGCGGGAAAATATTTTGGAGGTCGCATCGGGGGAAAACGATGCGCCTCCGCTTTTTGACGCGCCCGTTTATACGGGCATTCTTGATATTACGCAGGGCGGGTACGGGTTTGTGCGCGCAAGGAATTGTCAGCCCTCCACAACGGGGGAGGACGTCTTTATTCCGGCGCCGCTCATTCACAGCTGGGCTCTCCGTGAGGGAGATTTTATTGCCTGCACGGCGAAACCCCGCCAGAAGAACGATTCCGCGGCTGTCGGCGAGCTGCTCAGCGTCAACGGACTTCCGGTGGGAAGATATGAAAAGAGGCCGCACTTCGATGCGCTTACGGCGCAGTATGCCAAAGAAAAGATCTCTTTGTCCGAGGGATCGGACGATCTTGCTCTGCGGATCCTCGATCTGTTTGCTCCCATCGGGCGGGGTCAGCGCGCGCTTGTGATCGCGCCGCCCAAAGCGGGAAAGACGACGCTGCTGAAGAGTGTCGCCCGTGCGATCGGTGAGCGTCACGGCGAGATGATGCTCATTGTTCTGCTCATTGACGAACGCCCCGAGGAAGTGACGGATATGCGTGAGAGCGTTCCCGGAGCAGAGATCGTTTCGTCGACGTTTGACGAGGGCGCCGAACATCATGTCCGCGCGGCGCACCTTGCTCTTGAACACGCCAAGAGGTACGCGGAACAGGGGAAAGACGTCGTGATCCTTCTCGATTCCCTTACAAAACTCACGCGTGCCTGCAATTATCTTTGTGACAATTCCGGAAAGACTTTGTCGGGCGGACTTGACGCCGGCGCGTTTGCGGAACCCAAGCGGTTTTTCGGAACTGCACGCAATACCAGGGAGGCCGGCAGCGTGACCATTCTTGCGACGGTGCTGGTCGATACGGGCAGCCGCATGGACGATGTGATCTATGAAGAATTCAAGGGGACGGGAAATTGCGATATTTTCCTTTCGCGCGATCTCGCCGAGCGCAGGATCTTCCCCGCGATCGATATCCGCCGTTCCGGAACCCGCAAAGAGGAGTTGCTGTTGTCTGCTGACGAGCTTGCCGCCGTCTATAAACTTCGGGAGAGAGGCCTGACGGAGAATGCGGCGGGACTTATTGAGATGATCAAACGCACCTCCGACAACAAAGAGTTGATCGCGCGGATCCCCGAATGGATCCGGGTCTATAAAAATTCATAGGAAAAGGGAAAAATATGGTCATAGGAATTGATCTGGGCGGTATGTCCGCCAAGGCCGCCCTGCTTGCAGGGACGAAACTGGAAGGGAAATCGCGCGTCGTTACCTCTGCGGAGGATCCCGCGGAAAAGACGGCGGTCGCGCTTGCCGAGCTTGCTGTGCAGACGGCGGAAAAGGCAGGGAAAAGTATGGACGATGTTCAGGCGATCGGGATCGGATCGCCCGGTTTCATTGACAGCGCGCGCGGTGTCGTCGTCTCCTGGGCCAATTTCGGCTGGAATAATGTGCCGCTTGGCGAGTTGGTTGAAAAATATACCGGGAAAAAGACCTTTGTCCTGAACGACGCGAATGCCGCGGCCCTGGGGGAGTACAAATTCGGCGCCGGAAAAGATTATTCGGACAGCGTGCTCATCACCCTCGGTACGGGCGTCGGGAGCGGGATCATCATCGGCGGGAAGCTGTTTGAAGGGTTCCGCGGCGCGGGTGCCGAATTGGGGCATACCGTGATCCGCATGAACGGAGAACTTTGTTCGTGCGGTCGGCGCGGGTGTTTTGAGCGGTATGCGGCAACTTCTGCTCTGATCCGTCTCACCCGCGAGAGTATGCAAAAAGAACGCGGGAGCGCGATGTGGCGGTTTGCCTGTACGCTTGACGAGGCGGACGGACGCACGGCATTTCTTGCGGCAAAAGAGGGCGATTCTGCCGCACAGCGCGTTCTGGACGAGTACATCGGAGCGCTCGGCGAGGGAATTGCCAATGTCGTCAATATGCTCCGGCCGCAGGCCATCATCATTGGAGGCGGAATTTCTGCGGAGGGTGAAGCCCTGCTTGAGCCGCTGCGCCGTGTTGTTCGGGCAAGGATCCTTGTTTCGGAAAAGGATGCGCCTCTTGCGCTTGTATGCGCTTCCCTCGGGAACGATGCGGGACTGTATGGGGCAGCTCAGTACGCATTCGACCGGCTTTGAAAAACGAAATGTCCCCCGCGCATATGTGCACGGAGGACATTTTATATAAAAAGAACCCGCTTCATAAAAGCGGGTTCTTTTTATTTCTTTTTTGGTCTGACCTGCAGATAATAGACAACGCCGAACAGCACAACGCCGAGATAGGCGATCACGGGAACTGTGACCCAGGAATTCAGCTGGACGGGATCATTGAAGTCGGCCCTGGCTGAAAGAGCGGCGATCAGCGTGACGATGACGAGCAGGATATATCCGACGACAACGTTGAGAATGACGGGGCCTGTTCTACGGAGGGCATTTTCACCGTAGCGGTTTGCGTAGGCAAGGCCCGTCACAAGAAGAACGGCGAGTCCGATTCCCCAGATGAGATAGGGGAAGAACGCGGGGAGTCCTGCGCCGGGGGTGACGCCGAGCAGAACACTTCCGAGCGCGACACAGAAAAGGAAGGTGACAATTCCGCTCATGAAGAGAGCTTTTCCCTTATGAACGAGACTTTCCGATTGCTTTTTGTCGCTCTTTACGGTGCTTCCGGCAGTCTGGATCTTGATCCCGTCCTGCGCGGCGCGCGTTTCAAGATCGGTGATATCGATTCCGTCAAGAGATGTCGCCTTATCTTCCGCTGCGGGCGGCGTCTCTCCGGAAACCGCATTTGCATAGAGACGGTGAACCACGGTGCGATAGTCCTCTGCAAGAGGCTCGCTCTCTTCCTGCGGGGCGGGAGTGCTGTAGTACGTATAGTCGTGCGATTCCTCTTCCGTGGGCGGAGTATTGACAAGATCGAGATAGTTGCGGTGCAGAAGTTGCTGTTCGCGTTTGCGGAAGAGCTCCTCCTGCTCGGCAACGATACGGGTCTCCTGTGCTTTCAGATCTTCCGCATGTCTGGCGCGTTCTTCTTCGAGGGCTTTGGAAAATTTTTCCTCATAGGTGCGTCGCTCGGATTCGCGGATCTCATCGATGCGGATACGGTCGGCCTCGGCCTGCGATTCGCTCTGACGGCGCGTGGTTTCAAGCGCCGCCTCGCTTTCCCGCAGCTCATATTCCAGAGAGGAAATGCGGGAACGAAGTGCCTCCGCCTGTTCATTCTCTTCGCGTGTCTGCTGCGCAGCTTGCTGGGCGCGAAGTGTTTCCAGTTCGGCGCGCTTTTGCGCCAGCGCCTGTTCGCGTGCCGCGATTTCGCTCTCTCTCCAGCCGCGCTCCTTGATGATCGCCTCGTTGCGGGCGCACATTTCCTCCTCAAAGGCTTCTTCGCGGCGCGTCAGCTCCTCGCTGCGTGCCTCCAAGGCTTTGAGCTGTTCATTGTAATGCGCTTCCAGTTTTCCGAGTTCTTCCGCATCGTCGAAAGAGGGCTCGAAATCCAGTTCGTCATCATCGCTTTCGCCGCGCGGAACGCGGGAAGTGGTTTCTCGCAGTACGCGCATGTTTACGGCGGTGGGGGCTGGATTTGAGAAGTCAAAATCCTTGTCCGAGATCAGGCTGTCGATCACCGTGCGCGAATATTCCCACTCGGATTGATTCTGTTCGGAGATGGCTTTCCCCGACTCGGTGAGTGAGAAATATTTTCTTCTTCCGCCGCTGACCGAACCGCCCCAGTAAGAAGTGACATAGCCGTCTTTTTCCAGGCGTTTGAGAGCGCTGTACAAGGAGGGCTGTTTGAGTGAATATTGTCCGTGGCTCTTGCGCTCGATCTCTGAAATGATCTCGTAGCCGTATTTGTCCCCGTCATAGAGGGCGCGCAGAATGATCGTGTTGATGTGCCCGCGAATGAGGTCCGAACTGACGGATTTTTCGGGGCGCTCTTCCAATGCGACGCTTTCTTCCATGCCCGTACTCCTGTTGTTTTTTTACATTATATACGAAACGACAAAATTTGTCAATAGTCAAAGTACTATGTCAGACATAATTTTATGATTTTTTCTAAAAAACATAGAAAAGAAACGACGCGCATAAGGTTAAGAGAGATGGGAATCGTGCGTACGGCGTTTTTTCTCGTCGGAACGACCATCGGTGCAGGCTTTCTGACGGGAGCAGAACTCATTCGTTTTTTCGGGGGCGCGGGCAGTCTTGCATCCCTGGCTTTTTCGTGTGCGGTCTATTGCTTGGTCTGCGCCTTTTTATTGCACCTCGGGAAAAAATACAACGGATTTGCCGGCGCAATGCGTGCGCTTTTCGGGCGTGGAGCAAATATTGTTACCTGTTTGCTCCTTGCAGTAGCATTTGTTCCGTGCGCCGGAATGCTTGCGGGACTCGACGAATTGCTGCCCGCTTACAGGCCGCTGCCGTCGCTCGCGGGCCTTGCGATCGTCCTTGTGTTTTTATCCCGCGGAATGCGTGGGGTCAGCTTTCTGAGTGTTCTGCTGGTTCCGCTGCTTCTTGTCTTTATCTTCTTTTCGGGGACCGGGTTTGTGACTGCGGCATTTCCTTCGGCAAGCGAGACGGGAAGGGGACTGCTGTATGCAACAATGAATGCGGCGTTTGCGGCCCCGGCCTTTATGGACGCAGGCAGGGATACTCGTGCTCCCGTGAGATCTTCCGTGCTCGCAAGTGGCGCGGTCTTTCTGTGCGGGGCTATCATTCTCGGCGGAGTTTTCGGCGCAGGGGGAGATGCCGTTTCTGCACCGATGCCCTATCTGTACGTCATGCGCGGAAGCAAAGTTTTTTTTGCGGCCGTCGCATGCGCGGTCCTCACTTCACTGGCTTCTGCGCTTTTTC
Source organism: Candidatus Gallimonas merdae (assembly GCA_904419525.1). Taxonomy (GTDB): domain Bacteria; phylum Bacillota; class Clostridia; order Christensenellales; family Borkfalkiaceae; genus Gallimonas; species Gallimonas merdae. Next base: position 115,610 of record CAJFRT010000007.1, on the reverse strand, counting down.
CGCTTCTCTCTGCCTGTGAGCGATTTGCGGGAGAAAAAAAGAACGCCGCAAAGATCGTTATCCTGCTTGCGGCATTCTTATTGTCCAGACTTGGATTGAACGGAGTTATCGGCGTGCTCTACCCGGCAGTCGGAGTGTTTGGTGCAGTGTTTTCAGCGGTCTGTATTTTTAACGAGTATTTTTTCAAGCAATACCACCAGCGCATACATTCCCGCCGCCAGAAGGCAGAGAATAAAGGTCGCGCTCATCACAAGGTCAAGTTTGAACACCTGACCGCCGTAGACGATCAGATATCCGAGCCCCGCCCTTGAGACGATGTATTCGCCCATGATCGAGCCGATCCAGGCCATGCCGACGTTGACTTTGAGCATGGAGATCACGGCGGGATAGGAGGACGGAATGACGAGCTTCCATAGGATCTGCGGTTTGCTGGCACCCATGGACTTCATGAGCAGGATCTTGTTCGGATCTGTCTCAATGAAGGCGGACAGCATGTGAATGATCGCTACGATAATGCCGACGAGCACCGTCATAAATACGATCGCTTCGCTTCCCGTGCCGAACCATATGATGATCAGAGGTCCCAGTGCGATTTTCGGCAGAGCATTGAGAACGACGATGTAGGGCTCCAACACTTTTCGCAATGTATCGCTCCACCAAAGAAGCAGAGCGATCCCGAATCCCAGAACGACTGCGATCGCAAAGCCGGCAAGCGTTTCCCAGAGCGTTACGCCGATATGGTAAAACAGACTTCCATCCGCATAGAGCGATGCGATGGTCTTTGCGATGCGGGAGGGGGAACTCATAATAAAGGGGTCGACCCAACCGCAGGCTGTGACAAGCTCCCATAAGCCGAGAAGCAGGCCGAGGACGCCGATGCGGAGCGTCCAGATCAGGGCAAGATTCTTTTTTCGACGCCGCAGAAAGCGTGCGTGCTCTTTGGAATATGTGATGTTCTTCATGAGTTCAGTTCTCCCCACAGTCGCTCGAACCAGCCTGAAAAACCGGGCTGTTCTCTTCGTTTCAGCGGCGGAATGCCGCCGAAGTCGAGCGTGTGCGCATGTGCGACGCGTGCGGGACGGGCTGTGAGAACGAGCACGCGGTCAGCGACGGAGATCGCTTCGGAGATGTCGTGCGTGATCAGGAGCGCCGTCTTTTTTTCGCTGCGGATGATGTTTGCGACGTCTTCGCAGACGTTCAGCCGCGTCTGATAGTCGAGCGCCGAAAAGGGCTCGTCAAGCAGGAGGATATCCGGATCGGTCGCGAGGGTACGGATGAGGGCCGCACGTTGACGCATTCCGCCGGAAAGTTGGGCGGGATAGCTTTTCAGGAAGTCTCCGAGGCCGTATTTTTTTGCAAGAGCGATTGCCCGTTCCCTGTGCTCAGGCGATTTCTGATGCCTGATTTCGAGGGGAAGGAAGATATTCTTTTCAATGGTGCGCCAGGGAAATAATTCGTCCTTTTGCAGCATGTAACCGAAGCTGCCGCGGCTCTCGATCGTCCCCGCCGAGGGCTTCAGAAGTCCGGCTGCAAGAGACAGCAGCGTTGTCTTTCCGCATCCGGAGGGGCCGATGATCGCGACGAATTCTCCCTCGTCCACCGAAAAAGAGAGGTCTTTTGCTGCGACAAGCTCTCCGCGCACGGTGTGATAGATGTATGTTACGTCCTGAAATCGCAGGATATTTTTCATAGGCGGTTCCTTCGTTTGCAGAAATGTAATTCAGTCGAGCTGTGCGTATACTTCCTTGACGTAGGAATTATCCACAAGGGCGTCGAAGTCGGCGCGGCGGTCAAGTTCTCCGGCGCTTTCGATGATGTCCTGAAGCCGTTCAAAACTCGCCTCAGTCATCGCCATATCCGTGACCCACGCGTCGATATTCCGGTAACTCGTGACGCTCGTCGCAAGCGATTCCACGGATGTGGACGGGAAATGACTGACAAGGTGTTCTGCGATCACGGCGGCGTCTTCTGTCTGCGCATACTGTACGCCCCTGAGGATGGCCCGCAGAAATCCCTTTGCGGTGTCCTCATTATCATTGAGCCAGGAACGCTTTGCAATGTAGCTCGTGTAAGGGACCTCGCCGCCGGCCTCCCCGACAGATGCTACGATATAACCCTTGCCTGCGGCCTGATATTCGGAAGCAAGCGGTTCGAACATCGTGCAGTAATCCGCCGTTCCCGCTTCAAAGGCACCCGTCATCAGGTTGAACGCGACATCGAAATTCAGATTGATATCGGCGTCTGTAAAGCCGTGTTCGCGCAGAATGTATTCAAAGGTCATTGCAGGCACGCCGCCTTTGCGTCCGGCCAGAATTTCTTTTCCTTTGAGATCTTCCCATTGGAAATCCGGCTCATCGACACGGGAGACGAGGAAGGAGCCGTCGCGTTTGGTGAGCTGTCCGAAGACGGTGGGGACGTCCTGTGAGCCGCCGAGCAGCACATATATCGCAGCTTCGGGGCCGCAGAACCCGACGTCCGCATCGCCCGAGAGGACGGCCGCCATGACGGCGTCTGCGCCGCCTCCGTTTGTCAGCTCGATTTGGATGCCCTCTTCCTCAAAATAGCCGAGGGAGTCGGCAAGATACATGGGCGCGTAAAAAACGGAGTGCGTCACTTCGTTGACTTTTACCGTCGTGAGTCCGTCGCCGCTTTCGCCGCAGGCGGAGAGGGGAAGGAGCGCGAATACCGCGGCTCCGAGAGTTGCCAAGAGTTTTTTCATAGTCAGCTCCGTGAAAAATAAAGGAATAATATATCCTATGTCCGCGGCGGAATAATTGACAATGGGTTAAAAATGATTTATAATGTTTTCCCGTATGGGTGCGGCATATTTACGCCGCAGATCTCCCATCAATGAAAGCAGGAATGCAGGAACAGGAAAAGACCGACATGGAAGAGATGCGAACGACGTACAACCCCAAAGAATTCGAGGATAAAATTTACCGTGAGTGGCTGGAGAACGGCTGTTTTCACGCTGAAATCGACAAGAACAAAGTTCCGTTCACCGTCATGATGCCCCCGCCCAACGTGACGGGGCAGCTCCATATGGGGCATGCGATGGACGAGACGATGCAGGATATTCTTGTCCGATTCAAGAGAATGCAGGGGTATTGCGCGCTCTGGCTTCCGGGAACCGACCACGCTTCCATCGCGACGGAGGTCAAGATCGTCGAACAGATGAAAAAGGAAGGCCTTTCCAAGCAGCAGCTCGGAAGAGAGGAGTTTCTCCGCCGTGCATGGGCCTGGAAGGAAAAATACGGGGGCAGGATCGTGGAGCAACTCAAAAAGCTCGGCTCTTCCTGCGACTGGTCTCGCCTTGCCTTCACCATGGACGAAAAGTGCTCAAAAGCCGTGCGGGAGGCCTTTTTCCGCCTCTATCAGAAGGGGCTTATCTATCGCGGCAGCCGTATCATCAACTGGTGTCCGAGCTGTAAAACGGCGCTTTCCGATGCGGAAGTGGAGTATTCCGAGGAACAGGGTCACTTCTGGTATTTTGCATATCCGGTTGACGGGAGCGACGAAAAGATCATAATTGCGACTACCCGTCCGGAGACGATGCTCGGCGATACGGCGGTGGCTGTCCATCCCGGGGACAGGCGGTACGCCGCCCTGGTCGGCAAGACGCTTTCTCTGCCCCTGACAGACCGTAAGATCCCCGTCGTGGCCGATGAATATGTGGATCCGGAGTTCGGGACGGGTGCGGTCAAGATCACGCCCGCGCACGATCCGAATGACTTTGAGGTGGGGCTCCGCCACGATCTTCCCGTGATCCGCGTCATGAACGACGACGGAACCATGAATGAGCTTGCGGGAGAATATGAGGGACTTGACCGCTACGAGGCGAGAAAGCGCATCGTGGCCAGAATGCAGGAGCTCGGTCTGCTCGTAAAGATCGAGGCGCACACGCACAACGTCGGGCACTGCTACCGCTGTCATTCCACGGTCGAACCGATCGTGTCCAAACAGTGGTTCGTCAAGATGAAGCCGCTTGCAAAGCCGGCGATCGATGCGGTCGTCAAAAAGAAGACCAAATTTACGCCCGACCGCTTTTCCAAAATATATTATAACTGGCTGGAAAATATCCGTGACTGGTGTATCTCCCGTCAGCTCTGGTGGGGGCACCGGATCCCGGTCTGGTACTGCGGCGACTGCGGCGAGACGATCTGCGCGCGCGAAACGCCGACGGTCTGTCCCAAGTGCGGCGGAACGCATCTCACTCAGGATGAGGACGTCCTCGATACCTGGTTTTCCTCTGCGCTTTGGCCGTTTTCTACGCTCGGGTGGCCGGATGAAACGGAGGATTTCAGCTATTTCTATCCTACGGACGTGCTCGTGACGGGATATGACATCATTCCGTTCTGGGTCATGCGCATGATGTTTTCGGGGATCGAACACACGGAGAAAGTGCCGTTCCGCGATGTACTGATCCACGGACTTGTGCGCGACGAACAGGGACGGAAGATGTCCAAATCGCTCGGCAACGGGATCGATCCGCTGGAGATCATCGAAAAATACGGTGCGGACTCCCTTCGCCTTTCGCTTGTGACCGGGGTCGCTCCAGGCAATGATACCCGCTTTACCGATGCGAAGGTGGAGTGGTCGCGCAATTTCATCAATAAGCTCTGGAATGCGTCCCGATTTGTTCTCATGAATACGAAGGGAACAAAGATCCCGTCGCTTGGCGAGATCCGTCTGCAGCCCGCGGACCGGTGGATCATTTCCCGCCTGCAGTCCTGCATCCGCGAAGTGACGGCCGCGCTCGGAAAGTTTGATCTGGGAATTGCGGCGGATAAGCTGGTTGATTTTGTCTGGAACGATTTCTGCGATTGGTATATCGAGCTTTCCAAGCCTGCACTCTACGGCGAGGATGCGGAGAGGAAGCGCGGCGCCATTGCCGTTCTGATGATGGTGCTTGAAAATGCCCTCAGGCTCCTGCATCCGTTCATTCCCTATGTGACGGAAGAGATTTACTCCTATCTGCCTACCTCAAAGGGACTGATCATTACGGCGGACTATCCCCGCTATAATTCGCGGCTTGCCTATAAGAAAGAGGCAAAAGCATTCGAGGGCGTCATCGACCTGATCAAGACGGTGCGCGCGATGAAAGTGGAAGTCAACTGTCCGCCGTCGCGGAAAGTACATGTCTATCTTGCAACGGAGGCCCGCCGGCTGGTTGCGGCGAACAGGGGCGCGATCGAGCGGCTTGCGGGCGCAAGTGACATCAGTTTTGCCGAAAACGGACCGGCTGCGGGAGAAAAAATCGTCTCCCGTGTCTGCGAGCTGGGACAGATCTTTATTCCGCTCGGGGAGCTTGTCGACCTTGAAGCGGAAAAAGTCCGCCTTGAAAAGGAACTTGAGCGCGTTACGGCTGAGATCGCACGCGCCAGCGGGAAACTTGCCAATCAGAATTTTATTGCCAAGGCACCCAAAAAGCTGGTTGAAGATGAACGCGCCAAGCTGGAAAAGCTGATCGATGCAAGGGCAAAAGTAGAAGAACGCCTGAAAGATTTCTGATGGGATATACCGTTAAAAAACTTCGCCTGACCGGGCGGAGTTTTTTTGTTGCAAGAGACAAATAAAAAAGTCTGTGATCGGGCAAAATATCGCTTTCAAACAGTTGACAGCGGGGATTCTATCTGCTAAAATTATAATTGATAAAAATTTATCGATTCCATGAGACGGTGAAAGGGGACTGGTATGGGGAACACGGAAAATGCGGTATCGAAGGCAACCGCTTCCCGCATGCCTGCCTATCTCAGATATCTGAAAGGCGAAGCGGGGAAGGGGGTTGAGTATGTCTCCTCTGCCGCGGTCGCCAAGGCGCTCGGCGTTTCGGCGGTCGGAGTAAGAAAGGATCTCGCACTGGTCGCTTCCCGCCCCGGGAAACCCCGGTTCGGGTTTGAGGTGCGCCGCCTGATCGAGGACATCGAGAAATTTTTGGGATACCATCGCTGGACGAACGCCGTGATCGTCGGTGCCGGCGGTCTGGGGCGCGCGATCCTTGCTTACGAAGGGTTTGAAAATTACGGGATCCACGTGATCGCGGCATTTGATTCTTCACCGGCGAAAGTGGGCGCCGTGGGCGGAAAACCCGTCTATCCCATGGATCGCCTGAAGGACATTGTTCTTCGGTTCTCCGTCCGGGTCGCTATCCTCACCGTTCCAAGGGGGTCGGCGCAGGAGGCTTGCGACGAGATCGTAAGAGCGGGCGTTCCGGCGATCCTGAACTTTGCGCCCGTCTATCTGCAAGTCCCGGACGGCGTATCCGTAAAGTATGAGGATTTGGCGGTTTCGCTTGCCGCTCTGTGTGGCGAGGGTGCCGAAAATCAATAAAAAACGAAAATAATTATGGGAAACGGAGGTAGCACATGAAAGATTTCATCGTCAATGATGAAGAATCTCTCGAGAAAATGCTCGCTCGTGTGAGGGCGGCGCAGGCGAAGTTCGCGACCTACACGCAGGAACAGGTGGACAAGATCTTCTTCCATGCGGCAGTTGCGGCGAATAAGATGAGGATCCCGCTCGCAAAAATGGCGGTCGAAGAGACCGGCATGGGCGTTGTCGAGGACAAGGTCATCAAAAACCACTACGCCTCGGAGTACATCTACAACGCCTATAAGGATACGAAAACCTGCGGCGTGATCGAGCGCGACGAGGGATTCGGGCTTACCCGTATCGCGGAGCCCATCGGCGTTCTTGCGGCTGTCATTCCCACGACGAACCCGACTTCCACGGCGATTTTCAAGTGTTTGATCTGTCTGAAGACGAGAAACGGCCTCATTATCTCTCCTCATCCCCGTGCAAAACAGTGCACGATCGAGGCGGCAAAGGTCGTTCTTGAGGCTGCTGTGGAGGCAGGTGCGCCCGAGGATATCATCGGCTGGATCGATCAGCCTACCGTTCCGCTGTCCGGCATGATCATGCGCGAAGCGGATATGATCCTTGCGACGGGCGGTCCCGGCATGGTCAAAGCGGCATATTCCTCCGGCAAGCCCGCTCTCGGCGTCGGCGCCGGCAATACGCCCGCGATCATCGATTCCTCCGCGGATATTCAGCTTGCGGCTTCTTCCATTCTGCACTCCAAGACGTTCGACAACGGTATGATCTGCGCTTCCGAGCAGTCCACGATCGTGCTTGCCGATGTCTACGATGCGTTCAAGAAAGAGATGAAGATGCGCGGCGCTTACTTCCTCACGCCCGAAGAAACGGACAAGGTAAGAAAGACGATCATCATCAACGGCGCGCTCAACGCCAAGATCGTCGGTCAGAGCGCATGCAAGATCGCCGAGCTTTCCGGCTTCAAGGCACCTGAGGGCAGCAAGATCCTTGTGGGCGAAGTGGAGTCCGTGGAGCTTTCCGAAGAATTCGCGCATGAAAAACTGTCTCCCGTCCTGGCGATGTACAAGGCCAAGACGTTCGAGGAAGCGGTCGCAAAGGCAGACAGGCTGATCAAAGACGGCGGCCTCGGCCACACCTCGTCGCTCTATATCAATGTAGAGACGGGCGCTGATAAAATTGCATATTTCCGTTCGGTCATGAAGACCTGCCGTATCGTTATCAATACTCCTTCTTCGCAGGGCGGTATCGGCGATCTTTACAACTTCAAAATGCCTCCGTCCCTGACGCTTGGCTGTGGTTCCTGGGGCGGCAACTCCGTCTCGGAGAACGTCGGCGTCAAACACCTCATCAATATCAAAACCGTTGCGGAAAGGAAGGAAAATATGCTTTGGTTCAGAGCTCCTGAGAAAGTTTATTTCAAGCGCGGCTGCCTGGGTGTTGCTCTTAAGGAACTCGGCCCGCAGGTTTACAACAAGAAAAAGGCATTTGTCGTCACCGATAAATTCCTGTTTGAGAGCGGCTTCACGAAGAAGATCACCGATATTCTCGATGCACAGGGCATCTCTCACGCGACATTCTTCAACGTTACGCCCGATCCTACGCTTGCATGTGCAAACGAGGGCGTCAAGCAGATGCGCGACTTTGCACCCGATGTCATCATTGCGATCGGCGGCGGTTCTCCTATGGACGCGGCCAAGATCATGTGGGTGATGTATGAGCACCCCGAAGTGGATTTCGACGATATGGCGATGCGCTTTATGGATATCCGTAAGCGTGTCTATACGTTCCCGCACATGGGCGACAAAGCTCTGTTCGTGGCAATTCCCACGACAGCCGGTACCGGTTCCGAAGTTACGCCTTTCGCCGTCATTACCGACGAAAAGACGGGAACCAAATATCCGCTTGCCGACTATGAGCTGATGCCTGACGTTGCGATCATCGATTCCGATCTGATGATGAATATCCCGAAGGGACTTACTTCCTGTTCCGGTATCGATGCAATGAGCCATGCTCTTGAAGCGATTGCGTCTGTGATGGCAACCGACTTCACGAACGGCATTGCCAAGGAAGCCGCAAAGCTGATTTTTGAGTACCTTCCCGATGCCTATGCCAAGGGTGCGCATGACGCGATCGCGCGTGAAAAGATGGCCAATGCTTCCACGATGGCAGGTATGGCATTCGCAAACGCATTCCTCGGCGTCTGCCACTCGATGGCGCACAAGCTCGGTTCTTACTGGCATATCCCGCACGGCATGGCAAACTCGCTCATGCTGGAAGAGGTCATCCGGTTCAACAGCTCCGAGCAGCCGACCAAGATGGGTACGTTCCCGCAGTACGCATATCCTCAGTGCAAGGCACGCTATGCCGATGTCGCGCGTTATGTTGGCCTGAAAGGCAAGAATGATGATGAACTTGTGGAAGCTCTCATCAAAAAACTGAAAGAACTTCAGGAGGCGATCGGCCAGCCCAAGACCATTAAGGAAGCGCTGGGGGATAAGGTGACGGAGGAGCAGTTCCTTGCCCGCCTCGATCAGATGACAGAGGACGCGTTCGACGATCAGTGCACGGGTGCAAATCCCCGTTATCCGCTCATGAGCGAGATCAAGGAGATGTACCTCAACGCATACTACGGTCGCAAAAACCGCAAGAAGTAATTGAGAACAATTTCTGCGGACGAGGGCGGGGGATTTCCCTTGCCCTCGTTTGCAAGCTTGTATTATCGGAGAGGAAAGAGATATGAGAGGCCTGGAAACTTCGGTCAGGAAACTGAGGCGGCAGGTGTTCGTCGAAGTCGCGAAGATCGCATTCGAGTCGGATAACGTCGCCAGCGACATTGAGGAGATCCCCTATAAGATTACACCCACGGAGACGCCGCAGTATCGCGAGAGCATCTATCGTGAGCGGGCGATCGCCGCGGAGCGTGTGCGTCTCGCAATGGGTATGTCCCTCAATCCGCAGGACAGACCCGCACACATTACTAACGGGCTGAACGCAAGTAACATTTCGGACAACTATTATGAGCCGCCGCTCATGCAGGTGATTCCGTCCGCATGCGATCGCTGCGAGGAGAATGCCTATGAAGTGAGCGATCAGTGCCGCGGCTGCGTTTCGCGCTATTGCATGACGGTTTGCCCGAAGGGAGCGATCTCCGTCGACCCCAAGACGCTGAAAGCGGTGATCGATCGCTCAAAGTGTATCAAATGCGGCAAATGCAAGGCGGCGTGCCCGTATGATGCGATCGCGCACAAGATCCGTCCCTGCGCGCAGGCGTGCGGCGTCAAGGCAATCTCAAGCGATGGACTTGGGCGCGCGCAGATCGATCCGAAAAAGTGTGTCGGCTGCGGACAGTGCATGGTCAGCTGCCCGTTCGGAGCAATTGCGGACAAGTCGCAGATCTTCCAGCTCATCCGTGCGATCAAGAAGGGCGACGAGGTCGTGGCGGAGGTCGCCCCGGCAATTATCGGTCAGTTCGGACCCGGCGTAACGCTCTGGAAAATCAAAGCGGCACTCAAGGAAATCGGTTTCAGGGAAGTATATGAAGTTGCGCACGGCGCCGATGTCGGAGCCTCGACAGAAGCGCATCACTATGCAACGGAAGTAGCAACGGGGGAACTCCCGTTCCTGCTCACTTCCTGCTGTCCCGCGTGGAGCATGCTGGCGAAGACACAGTTCCCCGATATGGTGGACAAGGTCTCCAGTGCGCTCACGCCCATGGTCGCGACTTCGAGAACGATCAAACAGAATCGGCCCAATGCCCGCGTTGTGTTTATCGGCCCTTGCGCGGCGAAAAAACTTGAGGCTCGCCGTCGTACGGTGCGCAGCGACGTCGACTTTGTGATCACATTCGAGGAACTTGCCGCCATTTTTGAGGCAAAGGGCATTGACTTTGCCACCTATGGCAAAGAGGAGCCGATCCATGATGCAACGGCGGCCGGACGCGGTTACGGTGTGGCGGGAGGTGTTGCTTCTGCAGTCGAGTCATGTATCCGCGCCTACTACCCGGATGTTGAGGTCAAGATCGAACATGCCGAGGGCCTGGAGGAATGCAAAAAGATGCTCCTTCTGGCGAAACTCGGAAAGAAAAACGGCTGTCTGATCGAGGGAATGGGGTGCCCCGGCGGCTGTGTCGCGGGGGCCGGCGTCAATATTCCCGTTGAAAAGGGCGCTGCCGAGCTGAAAAAGTTTGTTGACGGTTCCACGAAGAAATTGCCTGAAAAGGAACTTTATGAGATCCAACTTCCATAAATAACGGATTTGAAAAGTATTATGTCTGACATAATATGAATGATTGCTAAAATTAAACGCACCGCTGCAGCGGTGCGTTTATCATTTTGTTCAAGTGTGTTTATGAAAGAGGAACGACATTGACGATTACTTTTGCCGTGACGCCTTCCATAAAACGTATTTCTGCTTCAAATGCTCCGATCGTTTTAATAGCTTCCCTGATGGATATTTTCTTCTTGTCGACTTCGCATCCGAGCGCTTCAAGCGCCGCCGCGATCTGGGCTGTTGTAACAGAGCCGAATACCTTACCGTTTTCTCCGGCACGAATGGCAACCGTCACTTCTTTCCCGTTGATCTCTTTCGCCTGTTCACGCAGTGCTTTTTCGTTTTCTGCCTTATGGAACGCATCTGCGGTGCGTTTCTGAGAGATTTCGTTGATACCGCTTGCGGTAGCGATCTCCGCAAGGCCTTTTTTCAAAAGAAAGTTTCTGGCATATCCGTCCGAAACTTCAATGATATCACCTTTCTTGCCGCTTCCTTTTACATCTGCTTTGAGGATTACTTTCATACCGACCTCCTTTTATATTATTTTACAGGGATCGATCGTGTTTGTCAATGCTGTTTCCGATATTTTTGTAAAATTTGCATATACTTGTGCGTGAAAAGGAGGAAAAGGCACATGAACAATATCAATAGCGGCGTTTCCTGCGGCGTTACGGACTGCAAGTATAACCGCGACGGAATGCATTGTGAGCTTACCACCATTCATGTGGGCAACACGTGCGATTGCGATCACTGCACCTGCTGCGACAGCTTCTGCAAGCGCTGAATCAGAAAAAAGAGAGGGAATTCCCTCTCTTTTTTCTGCGAAATACATATTTGACAGTTGTCCGGTCAAACTACGGAGTGTGGCGCCGGAACGCGCTTTCATATATAGGTTCTTTCGCGCGCCGTGCGCACGGGAGGGCTGCGGGAGAGACAGATCTGTCTCTCCCGAAACTATTTTATGGGGGTTCCGGGTATTCCTCCGTCGTGCACTGCATAGGATAAAGAGATGAAGAACATTTGGAAAAAATGTCGGAAGGCTTTCCCGTTTCTTCTGCTTGCCGGAGTGATCCTGACGGTGGCATTCTATCCGGTGCCGCAGGAAAGTCAGGGAGAGACTGCCAGAATTGTTTCCGTCTGGAATGTCGATACATTTGAAGGGGGGAAGGGTTCCAGAACGTCATTTCTCAAGCGTGTCGCAAGGCTCGCAGAGAAAAGCAGCGGCGAAACATACTATCGCGTAATCAGTTATACCGTGGAAGGTGCCCGTGCCGCAATGTTGAACGGGGAATATCCCGATATTCTTTCCTTCGGAGTCGGTCTTGAAGTGGAAGCGGTCCGATGCATTTCCCTCGGAAGAACGTTTGCGGGGAATTCTCTTGCTGTACCGTGGTGCCGCGGCAAATATTATCTGTTTTCTCTTACCGATGATTTTGACGAAAACGGAGAAACGGCTGTCTCGGTCGGTGGGAACAATCTGTCCTGTGCGGCCGCCTATTTTTCCGGGATCGAAGGAACGGAGCGGGAATCGCTTGCCGCTTATCTCTCTTTTCTGAACGGGGAGTTCCGCTATCTCCTTGGAACGCAGCGGGATTCCAACCGATTCAACAGCCGCGGCGTAACGGTTTATTCACATGAACTTTCGGCATACTGTGATCTGTATCAGTATGTCTGCATCTTATCCGAGGACATGAAAAAAGAGTGTCGGCTGTTTCTCGATGTGTTGTTTTCGGACGACATACAATCTTCGCTGACAGACATCGGAATGTTTCCCGCAGAGGGGGCTTCCGGAAGGACTGTCGATGTCTTTTCTACACGGGAGACGCTCGGACAGGCGGCCGAAGCCGTGCGCTCCGGAAGCTCCGAAAAAAATGCGGAGAAATATTTCAAAAGTGTTTGAAATATGCTTCGGAATATGGTAAAATAAAAGGTGAAATCAAAATGGAGCTTTTTGCCCGTCTGAAAGAGCGGTTTCCGCGGCTGGATTGTTCCAAGGCATTTGATTTTTCGCGCCATACAACGATCGGGTGCGGCGGGATCGCGGCGGCCGCCGCGGCGCCGTGCTGTGCAGAGGAAGCGGCCGAATTGCTGACGTGGCTGTCGCGCGAGAAAATCGCACATTGTTTTCTGGGCGCGGGGGCCAACGTACTTCCTTCGGACGGATTTTTTGACGGCGTTGTGATCCGATTTCACCGCCTTGATTCTTTGGCCAGGCAGGAAACAGAAGTGTTTGCGGGCGCCGGAGTAACGGGCGGGAAGTTGCTTACCTTTTCAGAAAAAGCGGGAATCGGCGGCTTTTCGCCTTTTTCCGGGATCCCCATGAGCGTGGGCGGGGGCACCGCAATGAATGCGGGTATCCGCGAACTTCATTTTTCCGATGTGGTACGGCGTGTCCTGTGCGTCGAAAACGGAAAATTGCGCACACTGGAATGGAGAGATTGCTCTTTTTCCGAAAAAGACAGTGTCTTTTTATCGGGGATCGCGGTGATCGGAGTTCGCTTGCGCGGGAAAATCGCACGTCCTGAGGACATCGCGCGGGAAAGCTGTTATTTTCGCAAAAGGCGGTCCTGTCTGCCCAAGGGCAGAAGTATGGGTTGCGTTTTTGTCAATCCGAAGGGCATGTCGGCAGGCGAGCTTATCGAACGGTGCGGACTGAAAGGCGTCCGCCGCGGTGGGGCGGTCGTTTCGGAGCAGCATGCAAATTTCATTCTGAATGAAGGCGCGACTAGCGCGGATATTTCCTCGCTGATCGCTTTTGTCAAAGAAGAAGTCAGACGGCAGACAGGAATTCTTCTCCGCCGGGAGATCAGATGCCTTCCGTAGCCGTTTTGTTTGCAAAAGAGAACGGATATCATGAAACTTACTGCAGATTATCACACGCATACCGTCTATTCGGACGGGAAAAATACTTTTCTTGAGAACTTCCGTCGGGCAAAGGAGTTGGGGCTGACCGAAATCGGCTGCACCGAACACGGTTTTTCGCATGTCTTCCGCGGCCTGAAACGAAGAGAGCTTCCGCAGTATATTTCTGAATTGCGCGCCGCGGAACAGGAGACGGGGATCCGTGCGCTCCTCGGCCTGGAAAGCAATATCCGGGGTGAATCCGGGCTCTGCGATCTTAATGAACATGATTTTTCGGATTTTGAGCTCTTCGTGGTCGGGATCCATGTATTTGTCAATTTTGAAAAGATGACGGACAGCAGACTCGGCCTTGGAAGCTGGTTTCGCAGCCAGATGCATATCAGACCGTCCGCCAGTCTTGTCCGTCAGACGACAAGGGCCTACATCAATGCCATCGAAAAGAATCCCGTCGATATCATTTCTCATCTGAATTACTGCTGTTTTGCCGATCCCGTGGAAGTGGCCAAATGCTGCCGCGACTATGGGACATACCTTGAGATCAGCTCCAAAAAAGCACACCTGTCCGACGATGAGCTTGCCAAAGTCGCCGATACGGGGGTGCGGTTCGTGATCAATTCGGACGCACATTCCATCGACAGGATCGGAGACGTCGTCCGGGCAGAGGAGCAGGTGACGCGCGTCGGTATTCCGACCGAACGCATCGACAACATAGACGGGAAAATGCCGACGTTCCGCCTGGCCGCATGGCGCAAAGAGCATCTTTGAGGGATTTGCATTGACGAACTTTACCAACGAGATCAAACGCGATCTGCTTGCCCATCTTCCGTCGACCCGGGCGGGAGCCGCCGCGGCGCTTGCGGCGCTTCTCTCCACGGGGGCCTCCTTGACGGAGGACGGCTTTGAGGTCATCAGCGAAAACGAACGGGTCGCCGAATATTTTGTCCGCCTTGCGGAGATGTTCGGAGCGCATCCCGAGGTGCGGGAAGCAACGCGCGATCCGAAGCGCCGCCGGGACAAGCTCACGATCTTCTGCGGCGGGGAAGAGGCGCGGAAGATCCTGTCGCTGACGGGTTCCTTGCACATGCATCTTGCCGAGGACGAGGAGGCGGCCCTCTGCTATCTGCGCGCCGCTTTTTTAGGCGGGGGAAGCTGCACGCTTCCGCACGGAGGCGCTTCGACGGGGTATCATCTCGAGTGCGTCTTTTTTACTTCCGAACGCGCAGAGGAGTTCTGCGAGCTGCTCTCTTCCTTTGAACTGTACGGAAAAGTTGTCCGGCGCGGCGATACTTACGTCGCTTATATCAAGAGCCGGGAAGCGATCTCCGATGTTTTATCCGTGCTTGGCGCGGAGAATGCCCTCAGAAAACTCAATGCCGTCTCCGCCGCCCGCGAGCAGAGCAACAATGAAAACCGCATTCAGAACTGTATGGCCGGAAATGCGGACAAAGCGGCGATCGCCTCTGCCCGCCAGTCTTTGGCGCTGCGCAGACTGCGTGAAGACGGCGTGCTTCAGACGCTGCCGGCGGCGCTTCGCGAGACGGCCGAAGCGCGGCTGGAATATCCTACGCTCTCCCTTGCCGAGCTGGCGGCGCTTCTCGGCGTCAGCAAAGGGGGGCTCAATCACAGAATGCGAAAACTCATGCAAATTTACGGAGAAAAGTACCAATGACGGATTTTGTTCATCTGCATCTGCATACCGAATACAGTCTGCTGGACGGCGCGGTGAAAGTGGACGAGCTTGTCCGTCACTGCAAGGAAAACAACATCAATGCGGTTGCCGTGACCGACCACGGCAACATGTACGCTTCCCTGAAATTTGCCGAAAAATGTAAAAAAAATAAGATCAAAGCGATCATCGGCTGCGAATTCTATGTTGTGGACGATTATCACGAACACATCGATCAACGCGCCGATCACCTGATCCTGCTTGCCAAAAACAAAGCGGGGTACGTGAATCTTGTTCAGCTCGATTCCCTTGCATTTGTAGACGGCTATTATTATCGTCCCCGCATCGACTATACCGTACTCAAAGAACACACAAACGGCGTGATCTGCCTTTCCGCATGTCTTGCCGGGCGGATTCCGCGTCTTTTAATGGCGGGGGAGTACGAGAAAGCGAAAGAATTCGCGCTCGACATGAAAGCGGCATTCGGCGAGGATTTCTATATCGAGATTCAGGATCACGGGATCCCCGAACAGAAACAGATCCTGCCTCTTCTTGTCCGTTTGGCGCGGGAGACGGAGATCGGGCTCGTCGCGACCAACGACGTGCATTACCTCCACAAGGAAGACTGGGAAATGCAGGATGTCCTCATGTGCATTCAGACCAAGCGCACGCTTGACGACCCTTCGCGCATGAAGATGCAGACGCACGAATTCTACATGAAATCGGGCGATGAAATGGCTGCACTCTTCCCCAATCTTCCCGAAGCCATTTCCAATACGCGTGTCATTGCCGACAAGGTCTCCGACACGGACACGCCCTTCAATCTGAAGGAGGACGGCACGCCCGTCTATGATAAGACGCTGATCCCGCTCTACACGGCGGACGACGGCACGCCCTCGCCCGAATTTTTGCGCCGGCTGACGATGGAGGGGCTTCCCAAACGTTACGATCCCGTGACGGACGAGATCATGCAGCGCGCCGAATATGAGCTGGGCATCATCATCAAGATGGGATTTGCGGACTATTTCCTGATCGTGTGGGACTACATAAACTGGTCGCGCATGAACGGGATCCCGGTGGGGCCGGGGCGTGGTTCCGGCGTCGGAAGCATTGTCGCCTATGCGATCGGCATCACCAACGTCGATCCGCTCAGATACGATCTTCTCTTCGAGCGGTTCCTCAATCCCGACCGTGTTTCCATGCCTGACTTCGACGTGGATTTCTGTACCGAGAGGCGCGGAGAGACAATCGAATATGTCCGCCGCCGCTATCATCCGGAAAATGTGGCGCAGATCGTCACATTCGGCACGCTTGCATCGAGAGCGGTCATCAAAGACGTCGGGCGCGTCATGAGCGTCCCTTATTCGGATACCGATCGCGTTACTAAACTGATGGACGGGAAGTCCACGATCCGCGAATTGCTCGGACTGAATATTGAAAGCTGTCGGAAAAAGGTCGCCGAAACGGAGGGCGATCAGGATAAGCATGACGAAGCGCTCAAAAAACTTGCCGACCAGGAGGGGAAACGCAATCCCGAATTTGTTGAGATCTATGAGTCCGACGAGACGCTGAAGCGCGTCATTGACATGGGCCTGAAACTTGAAGGCATGCCGCGCCAGACCGGTATGCATGCCGCGGGCGTTGTCATCTGCCGCAAAAAAATCGCCGACAACGTGCCTCTTTCCAGAAACGGCGAAGATATTACCACGCAGTTCGACATGAAGGAAGTGGAGTCCATCGGAATGCTCAAAATGGACTTCCTGGCGCTCACGACCCTTACCGATATCAAAAAGACGCTCGATTATATCAAAGAGGACACGGGCAAAGAGATCACATTCGGACAGGAATGCAACGATCAGGGCGCCTATCAGCTCATCTGCGAAGGGGATACCGATGCGGTGTTCCAGCTTGAACAAGGCGGCATGAAGCGCTTTATGAAACAGCTTCAGCCCAACTGCCTTGAAGATCTGATCGCGGGGATCTCTCTCTATCGTCCCGGACCCATGGATTTCATTCCGTCCTATCTGAAAAACCGTGCCGAGCCGGAGAAGATCACCTATCTTACGCCGCTCCTGAAACCCATTCTGGAAAAGACTTACGGTGTCATCATCTATCAGGAGCAGGTCATGCAGATCTTCCAGAACCTTGCGGGATACTCGCTCGGACAGGCAGACCTCGTGCGCCGCGCCATGGCCAAAAAGCACCGCTCGGAACTGATGGCGCAGAAGGACAAGTTCATTTACGGCGATCTTGACAAAGGCGGCAATATTGCCGGCTGCGCCTCGCGCGGGATCTCGCCCGAAGTAAGCGCCGAGCTGTTTGCGCAGATGGAGAGCTTTGCCTCCTATGCATTCAACAAATCGCACGCCGCCGCCTATGCGGTCGTCACGTATCAGACGGCCTATCTGAAAAAGTATTACCCGAAAGAGTTCCTGGCAGGCGTCCTCAATAATCGTATTGACAAGATCGAAGAGATCGCAAAATACGTTGTCTATATGAAGGAAAAGAACATTGCGGTCTATCCGCCCGATGTCAATGAGTCGCGGGCTTACTTTTCCGTCCAGGGGAAGGGGCTCCGGTTCGGTCTGTGCGCCCTGCGCGGCGTCGGGATCGGCGCAATGGAGAAGGTGATCGAGGAGCGCGAACAGCACGGAAAATTCGAAGATTTTGCCGACTTTATCATGCGCTGCGTCCGCTTCATCAACAAGAAGATGGTGGAAAGCCTGATATTCGGCGGGGCCTTCGATTCGATGGGCAAACATCGGTCGCAGTATCACGCCGTTTACGAAGAGGTCATGCGCCGCCTTGCCGCGATCGACAAACAGAAATCGGGCGCTCAGATGTCCCTTTTCGGAGATATCATTGAGGAAGAGGCTCCCGAGGTTTCCTATCCCGAGATTCCAGAGTGGAGCACAGCGGAACTCCTTTCAAAAGAAAAATCCGTTCTCGGCGTCTACGTCAGCGGTCATCCGTTCGGCGCTTATTCGGCATATTTCACCGATTGCACTTTCCATACGGGAATGCTCTCCGATTATGAAGAAGACGAAGAGACGGGCGACAGAACCTATCAGCAGTTTAAGACGGGCGACCAGGTGAGTATGGGGGGCATCGTTGCTGCCGTAAGAAAGATCAATACAAAGGGCGGAACGATCATGGCCTTTGTCACGGTGGAAGATCTTTACGGAAGCGTGGAATGCGTTGCTTTCCCGCGGGTCTATGAGAAGATCAAACCTTATCTGCGGCATGACGGTGTCGTAAGGCTTTCGGGTAAGATCGACACCCCCGCAGAAAAATTGCCCTGCATTATTCTGGATCATCTCACCGAATTTGTACCGCCCGAAGAACAGCAGCCGGCCGAAACGCATGAGGAAACCGTCCGTGAACAGGTGTTGTGGCTGGATGCCCGTTCACTCAGTGAAGAGGACTTTTCCGAGCTTCTGGAGACGATCGCGGCCTACGAAGGGGAAGTAAAAACGAAGATCCTTCACGGCGGAAAACGCTATGAATTTTCCGTACATTTGTCCAGGGCTCTGACGGCGGAACTGCGCAGTTTTCTTCCTGCGAACTGCGTCAAGCTCGTGTAAAACACGCAGTCGGAAGAATTATGACTGCGGGGAAAACTTTTCCGAAAAAAGTATGCGCAAAAACTTTGCTTTTCGGAAATTATTTGATATAATGCGTAAGATAGAATTAAACACCACACAGGAAGATTGACAGGAGGCAGACGATGAAGCGTATCGGACTTTTGACGAGCGGCGGCGATGCACCGGGCATGAATGCGGCGATCCGCGCGGTAGTCAGAACGGCGATTTATTTCGGCATGGAGGTCTACGGCATCGAGCGCGGCTATGCGGGGCTTATCGAGGACAAGATGATGCCCATGGAGATGCGCTCTGTTTCAGACATCGTGCAGAGGGGCGGAACCAAGCTCAGAACGGCGCGGTGCCTGGAGATGCTCACGGTGGACGGACAAAAGCAGGCGGTATCCACACTGGAACGCCGCGGGATCGAAGGACTGGTCGTCATCGGCGGCGACGGCTCGTTCCGCGGGGCGAAATGCCTGACAGAGGATTACGGGATCCCTACGATCGGGATTCCGGGCACCATTGACAATGACCTGGAATATACCGATTACACGCTCGGATTCGACACGGCAGTCAATACGTGCCTTGAGATCATCAACAAACTGCGCGATACCATGAATTCGCACGAGCGCATTTCGGTTGTCGAGGTCATGGGACGGCATTGCGGAGACATTGCGCTCTATGCCGGCATCGCTTCCGGTGCGGAAATCATTGTCGTTCCCGAGATTTCTTACAATCTTGACGATATCGTCATGCGCATCAACCGCTCGCGTGCGAACGGAAAGCACTCCAACATCATCATTGTCGCCGAAGGCGTGATGAGTGCGGAAAAATTTGCGCGTGAACTTCAGGAGGTGACGACCTATTCCGTGCGTTCTACCTGCATCGGCCACGTGCAGAGGGGTGGTTCGCCCTCCATGGCCGACAGAATGCTTGCGGCTCAGTTCGGCAATAAGGCGGTGCGCCTTCTGAAGGACGGGATCGGCAATCGGGTGGTCGGGATCCGTAAAAACGAGATCATCGATATGGATATTATCGAAGCCGTCTCCATGAAGAAAAAGTTCAATTATGAGCTTTATGAGACCTTGCAGATGATCTCGATGTAAGAATCGATTGATACGAGTTGCAAAAAAGAGCGTTTTTTCTGCAAAAATTTTCCCGCTTGCTCTTGAAATTTCGGAAAAAGCATAATATAATAACATTGCGTATGTACAGCGCAATGTATGATCCCTTCCTCAGGGAGTAAGCGACAGGAGGATTTCGCGACAATGATTCTTACAGTTTGCATGAGTCCGAGCGTGGACGTGACCATAGAGCTGGATTCGCTCAACGTCGGCAAGGTCAACATCGTCAAGAACAAGACGCTTTCTTTTACAGGGAAAGCGCTCAATGTGGCGATCGGTGTGGCGCGACTGGGCGGCGAAGCGTATGCAACCGGATTCATGTACAACGAGAACGGCGCCATGTTCGAGCGGGCGCTCGACAAGGAAGGGGTTCCTTTCGCGTTTGTCTGGAACAGCGGAAGAGTCCGCGAAAACTATAAGTGCATCGACAAAAAGTCCATGCTGACCGAGATCAATGATATCGGCGGACAGGTTGCCGGTGAAAAACTCGGCGAACTGATGCATATGATCCGAAACTTTTCTTCGCGGTCAGATGTCACGGTCATCTCCGGCGGCCTTCCACGCGGCGTGGATACAAGTTATTACCGTGAAATTTTCCGTACAGTCGATCCGCATTCTTTGAGGATCGCCGATACGGAAGGAGCCAAGCTGTTTGCAGCACTGGAAGCCGGGATCGACCTTGTCAAACCCAATCTGGAAGAACTGCAGGAGACACTCGGAAGGGAATTCAAGGATAAGGACGATATGCTTGCGGGCTGTCGGGAACTTCTCGACCGCGGCGCAAAGATGGTTTTGCTTTCTCTCGGTAAGGACGGTGCAGTCATCACAAACGGTACCAGAAATTACTTCTGCAAGAGCATCAACGTGGCCGTGAATTCCACGGTGGGTGCGGGCGACGGCATGGTCGCGGCGGCCGCAACGATGCTTCAGAAAGGTGCAGATCTTCCCGATATCCTGCGTGCCGGAGTGGCCGCAGGTACGGCAACGGTGACGACATTTGACACGATATCGTTTACGAAGGCGAAATACGAGGAAATTTTTGCCAGCCTCAGTGTAACGGAGTTCTGACATGCTCGATCTTGCAACCATTCGCCGCGACAGCGAAGTTGAAGCGATCATGGAGATGTCGGAAAAGCAGATCGAAGCGCTCGGTTTTACCGAACATTCCCGCCGGCATGCGGGGATCGTCAGCAAGTGGTCGGGGGAGATCCTGCGGGCGCTCGGAAAGACTGAGGAGCGCGTACGGCTCGCGGAGATCGCCGGATATCTGCACGATATCGGCAACTGCATCAACCGCAAGGACCATGCCCAATCCGGAGCGATCCTCTCATATAAAATTCTGACCCGGCTCGGTATGAGCGCGCCGGACGCCGCGGAGATCATGATGGCGATCGGTAATCATGACGAGCAGTACGGACAGCCCGTTTCAGATGTCTCTTCGGCGCTCATCATTGCGGATAAGGCCGACGTACACAAGAGCCGCGTCAAAAATGCCGTGAGCGATGTGTTCAAGGCAAACATCCACGACAGGGTGAACCTTGCTGCCGAGCGTTCCTTTGTAAAAGTGGAAGAGGACGGAAAGGTGATCGCGCTGCATATCGAGATCGACACTGCGATCTGCTCGGTCATGGATTATTTTGAAATTTACTTCGGAAGGATGCAGCTCTCCCGCAAGGCCGCAGAGTTCCTCAGCTGTCGGTTTTCTTTGGTCATCAACGGAGCTGTTCTGCTTTGAACCGGGTGCTTTCCGTGTGAAAAATTCTGCGTCCGTTGTTTCACGGCGGAATTCGACAGAAATCGCCGCCACCACAAGATATAGTGGTATAGGAAAAATATTTTATCAAAATATAGTGGAAAACTCTTGACAAATTCCACGATATGATGTATGATAAAAGCGTTCCCTCACAAGGGGAACGCTTTTTACACCCTTTATGGGAAAGGAACAAGGTGGGAGAGAGCTATGAAGATCATCAAGCGGAATGGTGCAGAAGTCGCGTTTGACGTCAGCAAGATCGAGAACGCCATTCGCAAGGCAAACAACGAGGTAAGCGAGGACAATCGGCTGAAAGAAGAGCAGATCGCCCTGATCTGCAAAAAGGTCACCGCGCTTGCAAACGACCTCAATCGTGCGGTCAACGTCGAAGAGATCCAGGATTTTGTGGAAAACCAGATCATGGATCAGAAGGCGTTTGCGGTTGCGCGCAAGTATATTACCTATCGTTATTCCCGCGCTTTGGTCCGTAAAGCAAATACGACGGACGCGCAGATCCTCACGCTCATCGAGTGCAACAACGAGGAAGTCAAACAGGAAAATTCCAACAAAAATCCCACTGTCAATTCGGTTCAGCGCGATTATATGGCGGGTGAGGTCTCCAAAGATCTGACGCGCCGCATGCTTCTGCCCCGTGAGATCGTTCAGGCGCATGACGAAGGTCTCATTCACTTTCATGATGCCGACTATTTCGCACAGCATATGCACAATTGCGATCTTGTCAATCTCGAGGACATGCTCCAGAACGGGACAGTCATTTCGGGAACGTTTATCGAGAAGCCACATTCTTTCTCAACGGCCTGCAATATTGCCACGCAGATCATTGCACAGGTCGCATCCAACCAGTACGGCGGCCAGAGCATTTCCCTGACGCATCTTGCGCCGTTTGTCGACGTGAGCCGTCAGAAGATCCGCGCAGATGTTGCAGACGAGCTGAAAGAGCTCGGCATCACGGACGAAAAGCGGATCGCAAAGATCGCCGAAAAGCGTCTGAAGGCTGAGATCTCCAAGGGAATCCAGACCATCCAGTATCAGGTCGTCACGCTGCTGACTACCAACGGTCAGGCGCCGTTTGTCACGGTGTTCATGTATCTTGGCGAGGCGCGCAATGAACGGGAGCGTGCAGATCTTGCCCTGATCATCGAAGAGACACTCAACCAGCGTATCCGCGGGGTCAAGAATGAATCCGGCGTGTGGGTCACGCCTGCATTCCCCAAGCTCATCTATGTGCTGGAAGAGGACAATATCCGCGAGGGAAGCAAGTACTGGTATCTGACGCAGCTTGCGGCGAAATGTACCGCAAAGCGCATGGTCCCCGACTATATCTCCGAGAAAATGATGCTCAAATATAAGGTAGACAAGAACGGAGAGGGGCATTGCTATACCTGTATGGGCTGCCGCAGCTTCCTGACACCCTATGTGGACGAGAACGGAAAACCCAAATATTACGGCAGATTCAATCAGGGCGTTGTGACGATCAACCTTGTGGACGTCGCCCTGTCGTCGGGCGGAAACGAGGAGCGCTTCTGGAAGATCTTTGATGAACGGCTTGAGCTGTGCTATCGGGCACTCATGTGCCGCCATAACCGCTTGAAGGGGACGCTTTCGGACGCCGCGCCCATCCTGTGGCAGTACGGCGCGCTGGCAAGGCTCAAGAAGGGCGAGACGATCGACAAATTGCTCTATGGTGGATATTCCACCATTTCGCTGGGGTATGCCGGCCTGTATGAATGCGTCAAGTATATGACGGGAAAGAGCCATACTGACGAGGAGGCAAAGCCGTTTGCGCTCTCCGTCATGCAGCACATGAATGACAAGTGCAAGGAATGGAAGGCGAAAGAAAACATCGATTTCTCCCTGTACGGAACGCCGCTTGAAAGTACGACCTATAAATTTGCCAAGTGCCTTCAGAAGCGTTTCGGCGTGATTCCCAGCGTCACGGATAAGAACTATATCACGAACAGCTATCACGTTCACGTCAGCGAAAAAATCGATGCCTTCACCAAGCTGAAATTTGAAAGCGAATTCCAGCAGCTTTCCCCCGGCGGCGCGATTTCCTATGTCGAAGTGCCCAACATGCAGGACAATATCCCGGCCGTTCTTGCAGTCATGCAGTACATCTACGACAATATCATGTACGCGGAGCTGAATACCAAGAGCGACTATTGTCAGGTCTGCGGCTACGACGGCGAGATTCAGATCGTAGAGGACGCCGACGGAAAACTTGTCTGGGAATGCCCGCACTGCCACAACCGCGATCAGACGAAGATGAATGTTGCGCGCAGGACATGCGGTTATATCGGAACGCAGTTCTGGAATCAGGGCCGGACGCAGGAAATCCGGGACAGAGTCCTGCATCTGTAATGAATTACGCAGAAATCAAAAAAACGGATATCGCAAACGGAGAGGGGGTTCGTGTCTCCCTCTTCGTTTCCGGTTGCAGAAGACACTGTAAAAACTGTTTCAACAAGGTGACCTGGGATTTTTCCTACGGAAATCCGTTCACCCGTGAGACGGAGGAAGAAATTTTTGCGGCGCTCTCTCCCGATTATATCGCCGGACTCACGCTTCTGGGCGGCGATCCGATGGAGCCGGAGAATCAGCGCGCGCTGCTTCCGTTCGTCAGAGAAGTCCGCGAACGCTTTCCCTCCAAAAATATCTGGTGCTATACGGGTTATACGTACCGTGACGGGACGATTGAAGAGGAGCAGGCGGCATGTGAGACGACAAGGGAGCTGATTTCCTTGCTGGACGTGCTTGTCGACGGACGCTTTGTGGAAGAACTCAAGGATATCCGATTGAAATTCCGCGGTTCTTCTAATCAGCGTGTTATCGATGTAAAACGCAGTTTAGAGACAAAAAGCGTAGTACTATATCTGACATAATATGCTTCATGCGGGGAAATTCCCCGCATTTTTTTGTAAATAATGGCAAAAATTTGACTATTGAATCGGAATGCGCTATAATGAAAGCAAAGTTGTTTACGGAGGATTCTTATGAATAAACTGCAACTGAAACGCTATGCAAAACTGCTTGCCAAGACCGGGATCAATGTCAAGCGCGGTCAGTGTGTCATCGTCAATGCGGGGCTCGATCAGCCGGAATTCGTTGAGTGGACGGTGGAAGAGCTCTATCGGGCCGGGGCAGGCAAGGTGACGGTGGAGTGGTCGCATCAGCCTCTTACCAAGCTGAAATATAAATATGAAAAGCAGGATGTGCTCGCCAATGTTCCCAAATGGGAAGAGGACCGCTGGGAGCTGTACACCAAGGAACTTCCCGCGATGCTTCATATCATTTCGGACGATCCTGACGGGCTCGCCGGGATCGATCAGGACAAGATGCGTACGGTGACGATCGAGCGCATGAAGATCATCAAGCCGTATCGGGACAAGATGGAAAACAAATATCCCTGGTGCATTGCCGCGGTCCCCGGAAAGGCGTGGGCCAAAAAGGTTTTCCCGCAGATGCAGGTCAATCGCGCAGTCGACGCGCTTTGGGACGCCATTCTGAAGGCTGCCCGCGCGGACGGCCCCGATCCTGTGCGGGAGTGGGCCCGTCATAACGATAACCTTGCCAAGAGGTGCGATTATCTCAACCGGCTTGGTCTTACGGCGCTTGAATATAAATCTTCCAACGGGACTGACTTCCGCGTGGGACTTCTTCCCGATGCGCTCTTTATGGGGGGCGGCGAAAATGATCTGAAAGGGCGCTATTATAACCCGAATATTCCCTCGGAAGAGATCTTCACTTCTCCCCGTGCGGGCGATGCCGACGGCATCGTATATGCAACCAAGCCGCTTTCCTACCAGGGCCAGCTGATCGAAAATTTCTCTGTCCGCTTTGAGCACGGAAAAGTTGTTGAGGTCAAGGCGGAAAAGAATCAGGCGCTGCTCGAAAAAATGGTCTCCATGGACGAGGGGGCGGCGATGCTCGGCGAATGCGCGCTGATCGCATATGATTCGCCCATCAACAATCTCGGGATCCTGTTCTATAACACGCTCTTTGATGAAAATGCAAGCTGTCATCTTGCACTCGGACGCGGATTCGGGAACTGTGTGCGCGGATATGAGGATATGACGAACGAACAGCTCAAAGAATACGGGATCAACGACAGCATGATCCATGTCGATTTTATGATCGGAAGCAAAGATCTCGAGATCACGGGGATCACGAAGAACGGCGATCGCGTGGCGATCTTCAAAAACGGAAACTGGGCGTTTTGAAGTTCTTCCCGCGGGGTATATATGAATGAGGTAACACCATGATCAAGATCGATATTTTTTCAGGATTTTTGGGCGCAGGAAAGACGACGCTCATCAAGAAACTCATTCAGGAAGCATACCGCGGGGAGCAGGTCGTACTCATCGAGAACGAATTCGGCGAGATCGGCGTGGACGGCGGATTTTTACAGGACGCCGGCATCGAGATCACGGAGATGAATTCCGGGTGCATCTGTTGTACCTTGGTGGGCGACTTTGCTAAGGCGCTTCGTGAAGTCGCCGAAAAATATTCCCCGGACAGGATCGTCATCGAACCGTCCGGCGTGGGCAAGCTCTCCGATGTCATTCGCGCGGTACAGAGCGCCGGCGTACAGAATGCGCAGCTCAATGCGTTCTGTACGGTCGTCGATGCAAAAAAATGCAGAATGTACCTGAAGAATTTCGGGGAATTTTTCCTGGATCAGGTGGAAAATGCGGGCTGTATCGTTCTTTCGCATACAAACGACGCACAGAAGGTTGCGCAGGCCGTCGAGCTTCTGAAAGAACACACGCATGCGACGATCGTTACGACCGATTGGAATGAACTTTCCGGAAAAGATCTGCTTGCCGCGATCGAACGGAAGGACACGCTGGAAGAGGAGCTTGAAAAGCTGGCGCATGAGACGCAGGAACATTGCCATCATGATGATCATGAGCATGACGGCGACGGACACTGCTGTCATCACGACCATGAGCATGAACATGAGGGGCATTGTCATCATGACCATGAACACGATGAGCACTGCCACCATGATCACGAGCATGGGGAGCATTGCCACCACGATCATGAACACGGCGGGCACGGGCATCATCACGCCGATGAAGTTTTCACAAGCTGGGGTATTGAGACCAACAAAAAGTTCACAAAAGAGGAACTTGAATCCCTGCTTGCGGCGCTCGCCTCGGGCGAATACGGGCAGGTTCTGCGCGCAAAGGGCATTGTGGACGGGGGCAGCGATTGGCTGTACTTTGACTATGTTCCCGATGAACCCGATGTCCGTACGGGGGCGCCGGGCGTAACGGGTCGGCTCTGCGTGATCGGCTGTCAGCTTGAGGAAGAAAAACTGAAAGCACTTTTTTTGGGGTAAACTATGCAGGAAATTCCTGTCTATCTCTTTCTCGGATTTCTGGAATCCGGAAAGACGAAATTCATTCAGGAGACACTCGAGGACGAGCGGTTTGATTCGGGCGAGCGGACGCTGCTGCTCGTTCTGGAGGAGGGCGAGGAAGAATACGATCATTCCCGCTTTGCAAATCCTTCGTATGCGGTAGAGTATCTCGACATCGGGCAAATGACCGAATCGGGTCTTGCGGCGCTTGTCAGGAAATATTCTGCGGAGCGCGTTGTTGTCGAATACAACGGCATGTGCGAACTGCAGAAGTTCTTCGATGCAATGCCGGACGGTTGGGCGATCGCACAGGTCATGACGTTCTTCGATGCGACGACATTTCTGACCTACAACAAGAATATGCGTCAGCTTGTATACGACAAGGTACAATATGCCGACATGGTCGTATTCAACCGTTTCCGGGGAGAGTATTCACAGGAAGAGTTCCATAAAATTATTCGCGGAATGTCCCGCCGCCCCGGGATCGTCTATGAATATCTCGGCGGAAAAGCGGTATACGATGAGATCGTCGATCCGCTTCCATACGATATCGACGCGCCCGTCATTGAGATCGCCGACCGCGACTATGCGTTTTTCTACCGCGATCTGGTGGAGGAGACGGAGAAGTACCGCGGAAAGACGGTCCGTTTCAAGGGACTTGTCGCCGTGGACAAAAGCATGAAAAAGGGAACGATCGTCATTGGCCGCCACATCATGACCTGCTGCGAGGCGGACATCGCTTACAGCGGCCTTGTCTGCCACCACAAATCCGATCTTGCCTTCAAGACGCGCGATTGGGTCATGGTGACAGCCCGCATCGACATCATGTATCACTCCATATACGGACAAAAGGGACCTGTGCTGTCCGCCTCCGAAATTGCATATTGCGCTCCTCCGGAGCAGGAACTTGCCACATTCTATTAAAAAATTGCCGCAAAAAAAGCGGCATTTTTTTATGTGCCCTTTACAATTTTTTGATTTTGTGATATAATCGGGCCGTAAGGGAGGCAAAAGATGAAGAAGCTGGTCGTATATTATTCGCTGAGCGGAAACACGCGCGCGGTCGCAAAACGGATCGCGCGGACACTGCGCGCCGATCTTATGGAGATCCGCACCGTCAAATCCTATCCGGATGATTACGACGTACTGCTGAGTCTCGGACAGAAAGAGATCAGAAGCGGCTATATGCCGCAGATCGAACAGCTTCCTTTTGATGCGAACAGGTACGAGACGATCGTGCTCGGCACGCCCGTCTGGTGGAGCAGCTACGCTCCGGCAGTCAAAAAATTTATGGCCGGCGTCTCCTGGAAGGGGAAAAAGGTGTATCCCTTTGCCACACACGGCGGGGATCTCGGCCACACGCCCAGCGATTTCAGAAAAGCAATGCGAGGGGCGCAGGTTTCGCCTGTCCTCGGTATCCGTTTTGAAAACGGAACGCAGGTCACTCCCGCAGGAGATGTGAAAACATGGGTCACGGCAATCGAATGAGCACTGGACTGCCCGAATCTCTCTCCGTGCGTCTGAAACATACGTACGGAGATTTTTTTCCGCTGATCGAGAGGGGCTTTCGGGCAGAGCGTCCCGTCACGCTCCGTGTAAATACGTGCAAAACTACGGCGGAGGCTGTCCGGCAGGAACTTGCCGTTCACGGGATCAGAACCGTTTCGGCCGAATGGTATGAAGAAGCCCTTATTGCGGACGGCGTCCGCGAACAGGCGCTGGAAGAGACGCCGCTCTATGCGCGCGGAGAAATCTATCTGCAGAGCCTTTCTTCCATGCTGCCGCCCATACTTCTCCGGCCGCAGCCGGGCGAAAATATTCTCGATATGACTGCCGCCCCCGGCGGAAAAACGACCGAACTTTATGCGCTTTCAGGGGGAAAGGCCCTGATCACGGCATGCGAGCGGGATCATATCCGCTGCGAACGGCTGAAATTCAATCTCGAACGGCAGGGGGCAACGCGGGTGAATGTGTTGAAGCAGGACGCGCTCTCCCTTGACGATGCCCTGAAATTCGATAAGATCCTGCTCGATGCGCCCTGCACCGGAACGGGAACCGTTTCCATGGCAAAGGGAATTCGTTATTCAGAGGACTACCTTGCGCGCTGTATGCGTTTGCAGGCCAAACTCTTTGATAAGGCATTGAAACTGCTGAAAAAGGGCGGCGTTCTGCTCTATTCGACCTGTTCTGTCCTGAATGAAGAAAACGGACAGATCATTGCGCGGGCGCAAAGGACGGGGGCTGAAATGATTCCGGTCGATCTTCCCGCAGAAATTCCGCGGCTGCCGTCGCCGGAGGGAACGGCGTGCATCTGTCCGGACGCACTGTATGAGGGCTTCTTTCTGTCCATGTTTACGATTTCATAAGTATGATACAAAACAGCGGGACGCAGATATGCGTCCCGCTGTTTTGTTACAAATCGAAAAGGGAGATCTGACGTTCGTCCCGCAAAAGACTGGTCTGCACTCCGTCGATCAGTTCGTCGTCTGCATTCAATCCGCCGATCAGCAAGGGGGAATGCGGATCATGTTTTTTTATGTTTTCGCGGACTTCCGCCACGGAATGGTTCGCGTTGCAGTAGCGGCACAGATTCGGACAGCTGTCATACCAGCCGACATCACGGCTTGTGATGCAGAGACAGCCGCGGCGGTTCCCGAGATGTCTGGCGCTGCGGAACGCACAGCCGTTCGCTTTTCCGATCATATCCAGCGTATAACAGCCGCTTTTTTTGATTCCGTATTCCTCATAGGTATTGTTGGAGCCGCACGTCTGCAGCGGGAGGGAATGCCTCGCCGCGATCGAAGAAAGCCGTCTTGCAAAATCATGTTTGATCTCATTGTCCAGGGGAAGGAGATCCGGCAGGCGGGTACGGAGCGAGAAGAACGCCTCCACAAATCCGAAGGAACAGCCGCATACATAGTCCGAGATCTGCTCTGCAAGCCGGTCGAAGGTTTCAAGGATCCTTTCGGGCGGGTAGCTGTCTGTAAAAAATACGGGGTCAAAACGCCACATCAGGCGTTCGCGGCCCACAAGGCGGCTGAGTTTTTGCAATGTTCTGACGCGGTCGTCGGCGGGGGGAATATTCGGCTCGATATCATTTCCGTACGCCGTGATCGTATAATGAAAAAAAGTGCGGTAATGAGAGGTGATTTCCGTCAGTCTGCTTAAAATCGGTTCGTAGTTTTTGGAGCAGAAGAGTACGGCGTCCACTTTGTCCGGATGCAGTTCATAGCGCGTGACGCGGTTGGGAAAAAGGGGATTTCGGGTATAGACGAATCCTTCCCGAAACCGTTCCAGAAGCCAGTCGGAATAATGGTTGACAATGTCTGTTCGGATACCTGTGCTGATGATCATCTGACGACCGCTCCCTGTGGACAAATTCCGGCTGAAATTATATCGTATTCTGATACGTTTGTCAAATTTCTGCGTGCATGTGCCATATCATCGGCTGAACATGAGCAATATTCACAGTGTGAATCTTTTACAAAATGTACAAAAAACCCGTAAAGTGTATTATTACAAACCATTTTCAACCTGCTTTAACAAAAAATGTAATAAAATATTATGATATTTTATATTTTTTCGCTTTTTCTCTTGACAAAATTCAGGGGGGAGATATAATAGAAGTAAATTCAATATAAATTGAGTGTTATCGCGGATATGAAGTGTTGATAACTTAATTTCGTTATAATCTTTCACGGGCATTATTCCGACAAAATGTGTGGAAAAATGCACGCGGATAACACACGATCGGATTCAACCGCAGTGCTTGATGTGTACTGCGGGTCATATGATATATTTGAAAACTACCGGTTGGAGGGCAGAGGGATGAGAGAACAGAAACACAGATTGATCAGAACATTTACAGCCGTTGCGTTGATGTTTACGGCATTTTTTGCTGCGCTTTTCGGCTTTCTTACGCTGGATCGCGCCGATGCGCGCGCCGCAGGGGAAGCTGTGGGAATTCGCGCACAGCTCCAATCGGGGAAAGATGTATATACAGGCATGACCCATGCGCAGCTTGGCGATGTGCTCCTTGTTACGCTTGTAGACGCAGAGGGACAGCAGGTTGGAGATGCGCTTGAATATGACGAAATCGGGACGGATGGTTTCACGGTCGCCGGCGATATTTCTGTGGCATCGGGGTCTCTTTCCCAGTCGCAGCGCTTTACCGTTACATATGGCGAGTATGAAACATCTGTAAACCTCACGGTACAGGTCAATCGCATCAAAGAGATCAAAGATATAGTTTTTGAGCCCGACGAGACAATTTACTCTAATTCCGATACATATCAGATGGGAAGCTATATCACGTCCTTCGTAGGTGTCAATTATGCCGGCGAAGAAATCCCTTTGACTTCGGAAAGCATTATGATGACCGGCACGTTTGTACCGGACAAAACGACCACTTACGATGGCTCAATCGCTACCTTCTCCAAGGAGATGACCGTCCGTTATTCGGTTGAGGCGAACGGCACCACCGCTACGGCGGAAGGCACCGTTTTAGTCGAAGGAATTCATGCGCTTACTCCCACTTCGATTTCGATCAGCAGTAATGAAATTTTCGACGCATATTCCACGCTGGAAGAAAACGGGAATGCCGGAAAATTTAATATTACAATCAACTATCCGACCGACATCAATCCGATGGGAAATCCGAGTGTCACATTGTCTTTGGCTGATAGCCGTTATTTCAATGTCAGATACGGCGATGCTTCCGGAAACGTAAACGGCTCCGACGGGCAGTCGTACACCTCCTTTGTATATGATGCCTCATGGGGTACAATCGGGGTTTCATACACGGAGAACGGGACAACTGTTCAAAGCCCCATGCGAAGGGTTCGTGTCAGCAGAATCGAAGTCGCCAGCCCCGGATTCCGTTCAGATATTGTGTATGACTACACTGTTTCGGAAGGGTTGGCAGTCGGAAAGGAGCAGCAAGCAGAACCTCTTCAGGATACATTCAATGCCGCTTATATGGAAATTACGGGATTGAAGAAAGGGGAGCAGATTTTAGATACATTCACAAAGACATATGTAACCGTGACTGACGCCGGAGATTATACCGTTACAATTACTTTGACGAATGATGCCTATATATGGCAGGGAAGTTCAAGCGGGGATAACCGCAGTGTCGATGTGACATTTACTGTCGCAAAGGCGAATCTGAACGAGCTTGCGGTTGCTTTGGAGGGCGAATCCCTGATCGACCCGGACACCAACAACGGCTCTTCCTCTCATCCGTATACCTGGAACCACGGCGATTCCACGCCTGCGGTCGTCGTCTCCAACAACTACGGCGGCGCGCAGATCGTCTACCACTATAACGGGGACAACGGCGTGTCCGATGCCTCCGATATGCCGACCGCGCGCGGCGATTATACGCTGTACGTCACCGCTCCGGAGTCGGATAACTTCAACGCCGGCGAAAGCGGAAGAATTTACTTCCGCATCGGTCAGCGCGAACTCAAACTCCCGTCGTTCAAGACTGCCGTCTACAACGGGGTCGTGCAGTCTGCCGAAAACTTCCTTGAAGAGACTTCAGAAGCCTGGGAGACCTATCAGCGGTACTGCGATATTACCGGGGACTACACGCAGAAAGACGTAAATACCTATACGATCACGTTCACCATCAAGGAAAGCGAACGCAACAATGCCAAGTGGAAGGACAAGGATGATGCCGCCGTCTCCGACGAGTTCGAGATCGTCCCGCTCAAAATCGTAAAACCGACGTTCAACGAATCTGAAAGCGTCTTTACCGAAGAAGGCCAGTCGCGCTCGTTTGACAGCTTCAATCAGATTGCCGAGGGACAGGACGTCGTCGAATCCGATCTTCTGCAAGGCGGCGTCTTTGCGAACGCGATCAAAATCGAAATCAATCAGAACGGATCCGTGCTTTCGGGCGGCGTCTCTGTCACGAATGCCGGCACATATACGATCAGCCTTTCGCTCAACGACGCGACGAATCTTGTATGGGCGGAGCCGGACGCGGGCTATACGTATTCCTGGACGGTCCTGCGCAAGGGTCTGACCGTTCCGACGGCTCCGAACGCGGAGTATGTTCCGCTCGGAAGCAGCTCCGTCACGCTCGATGGCTTTGACGCGGACATCATGTCCGCTTCCACCGAGGAGAGCGGCCTGCAGATCGAGGGCGGCAAGCTGACCGCGGAGGACGCCGGCCCCTATAAGCTGACGGTGACGCTCACGAACCTCAACTACTGCTGGGGAGAGGACGGCAGCGATGTGGATACGACGGAGGTCACCTGGAAGATCACGCCTTTCAAAATCTCCGTTCCCGAGGTCAGCGGGGCGCCCTACACGTACAATGAAAATGTGCAGGAAGTTTTGTTCGATGAGGAGACATACGCAGACGATGCCTATGAAAAATCCGACGACCTTTCTGCAACCGATGCCGGCAACTATTTCGTCACATTCACGCTGAAAGAAAACACCAAGGGCGAAACCAACTATGTCTGGCTGGACAATGATGCAGGGGAAACCGCCGCTGCCCGTGTCGGCTGGACGATCATGCGCAAGGCCATCGAAAAGCCCACCGCACCGTCCGTGGTGTTCAATCCCGACGGCCCGACGGCAGGACAGCTTTCCGGCTATGTTTCTGAGGACACAGTCGGAACCGTGATGACGGCTTCTTCGGACACGGCGACCGTCGATCCTCAGACGGGCGCGCTCTCTGCCAATGCAGTCAACGACTACACCATTAAGATCGAACTCAGCCACAACTATGTCTGGGGCAGCGAAGCGGCAGAGCCCGGTGAAAACGACCCCTATGAACTCACGTGGCAGATCACGCGCAAGGGCGTGCCTTATCCCGTGCTTGCAGACAAATCCTATGAATACAATGCCAAGGTGCAGACCGTAGAGCTCGATGCGGCGTCGCAGGATTGGCTGAACAAGGCATACTCCTTTGTAAGCGGCTACGAGGGGCAGAACGCCGACGAGTATACGGTCGAATTCCGCCTTGACGGCAACTATTGCTGGATCGACGACTCGACGGGATCGACCGAAAACTATCAGCTCCCCTGGACGATCGCCCGTTTTTCGATCGACAAACCGACAGATCTGCTGTTTGTCGGTGGACTGGAAGCCGGCAACACCTATAACTACGACGAGACGATCACCGCAACGCCCGACGCAATCACGGACACGCCGGACGGGGAGGAGAACCCCGGTTATACCCTTTCGGGCGAAAAGACAGCAAATTCCGTCAAAACGGACGGAGACTATACCGTTACCCTGAAGCCTGGGGATAACTATCAGTGGACAGGCGGCGGCCGCGAAACGCATTCCCTGACCTGGAACGTCCTTCCGCTCAAGATCGCTCTTCCCGAATCGGAGGACGCAACTCTGACGTACAGCAGCGAATTGCAGACCGTTACGCTTACGGGCTGGACGTCGGGCGTCGAGGGGAAGCGTCCGCTCGAATTTGCCGTTACATCTGTATATACCTATGAGACAGACAATGCAACGGGTAAATTCTCCGCGGAAAACGCCGACACTTACACGATCTCGCTGAAACTTTCCGATCCCGTCAACTTTGCGTGGGCGGACGGAACGGCGGCAGGCGAGACGCGGGAAATCTGCACGGTTGAAATCAAACCACTTGTTCTCTCGGTCAATGATTGGTCGGGAGAGGAAGACCTTGTCTTTGACAACCGGGCAAAGCAACCTGTCGTTTCCGGCAGCAACGTCATTGGCGGCGACGAAGTCTCGTTCCAATATAAATTCACCGAGACGACCGGTGAAAGTACGGCAGAGGTTGAAGAAGCGCGCCATGCCGGGTCATACACTGTCAGCGTTTCCGGACTGGAAGGCGGGGACGCGCACAACTATACATTGAGCGGCGCTGCGGATATCTCCTGCTCGTTTAAGATCGAAAAATTTACGCTTGTCACGGGCGAAGTGATCTCGTTCCAGCGTAAAAAAGAGTTCAACAACAGCGTCTGGACACCTGAAATCACGCTGAATGTTCCGAAAAATCTGTATGTTGTTAGCATGAGCGGCATCATCGGATATGAATATGAGGATGATTCGAGCACGACTTACAACACCTACTGGGTGATCGTGACGCTCAAAAATACCCGTGACTACCGGTGGAGCATCACGCTTGCGGAAAATGATATCAACCGTAATGCCTTTGATCATCCTGCATCGGCTTCCGATCAGAAAGAGGGCCTGACCGACGATGACGTCATCTGGATGTGGTATCAGATCACAAAGACGACGCTTCCGGACGTCAACTTCCATTTTGAAGGCAACATCACGGAATGGGAATACGGAACATCTGTAAAGGCGCCCGTCTATGATACGTCCAATCTGGCGAACATGACGCCCACGATCTACTACTACGGCTCACCCGCTGACCCGGACAACTGCGGCGGCTGGACGTTTGATGATGTCGACAGCGCAAGCACGGAAATGCCGAAGTATGCGGGCACGTATACCGCGCATCTCAGAATCGAAACGTCCAATCAGTCTGACTACGAAACTGCCACGTTCGAGATCGAATTTACGATCGATCCGGCTCCCCTGACGCTGGAACTGATCGGAAGCGGCTATCAGGACGGGAGCGGCTATACGTTCACATACGGCTCCGTCGGCGAAGCTCTCGTGGACGACGGCGTTACTCTGAAGAGCCCCGGCGGCGTGGGCGAACCGGATGCGTTCTCCGCACTCGGCGTGTCGTACAATTACGGCGCAACCGGCGATCAGGCCCCGATCAACGCCGGCGACTACACCGTGACCGTCTCGATCTCGAACGGGAACTATACGCTTGAACCGCTTTCCGCCGCGTTCCATATCGACCAGAAAACGCTCACCGTTTCGGTGAAGAGCACGACCGTTTCCTATGGCGACGATGCGCCCGAATATAAGCTGGTCTACGAGGGCGGCTGGGTCGGAACGGACGGCGAAGGCGTTGTCAAAAAGGACGGATTGGCGTTCACATACAGCGGACCGGAGGACAACTATGCTTCCGGCAGCCCCGTCGGAACGTATCAAGTGCTTCCGAAAGGACTTGAAGCCGACAACTATACGTTTATATACAGCGACAAGGGCACGCTGACAGTCGATCCCAAAAAGATTTCCATTGATGAAATTGCGATCGACACGGACGAACCGGACGGAAAGGTCTATGACGGCACCGCAGTGACCGTCACGCCTTCGTCTTCCGGAAAACTTGACAAAGACACCCTCGTCTATGTGTTTACCTATACAAAGGGCGGCACCCCGGTGGGCGTTCAGAGTCAGGCGTTTGCCAAGGATGCGGGCAAATGGAAAGTCGTTGTCACGCTCGGTGAAGGGGAGGACACCGCAAACTACGAGCTGGCAGACAGCAACGGCTACTCCAAGGAATTCACCATCCAGAAGAGACAGCTCACGGTGAAATTCGCGCAGGACGGCTATATGACCATTTACGGCGAAGCCGCGCCGGAGTATTCTCTCACGATCGGGAATTTTGCCGGAACCGAAGATGAAGAATCTCTCAAAATCGATCCGACCTTTGCGACCAGAAGGGACGGAACGGATTACGTTCCCGGCCGCACGGCGGGAAATGTCGGGGAATATACCGTCACGGTAACAAGCCTCGGTGCCAATCTGCCCAACTATACCTTTACGCTTCCGGAGACCACGCTGAACGTCGAACAGCGTGAAGTCAGCCTTGCGGTTTCGAGCGGCCTCAACGGCAACACCAAGATCTACGATGCGCTGGCCGTGCAGATCACCGTGACGCCTTCCAAGGATAACGGAACAGATCCCGCAGGGCTCCTTGACGGCGATACGCTCGTCTATACCTACTCCTATACGTGGAGCGGCGGCGAATTTGCGTACGACACGGACCTTTGCGCGAAGGACGCGGGCGAATGGACGGTCACGGTCCGGCTCGGAACGGGCGAGCAGACGGCAAACTACCGCCTGACGCAGAACGGCAGTACAGAGTTCTCGATCGCCCAAAAGGAACTTACCGTCACGGTCACGAATTCGTACGATGTGTTCCATTACGGCGACGCGATCGATACGGACAGGTATTCTTCGGAGATCACCGGCTGGGCGGAAGCCGCAAGCGATGAAGAAAAGCAGCTTCTGCAGGTCACCGGCTATCGAACAGAAGATTATATTCCCGGAAGCGCTTGTGCAAGCTATACCATTTCTCC
Organism: Candidatus Gallimonas merdae; assembly: GCA_904419525.1. Taxonomy (GTDB): domain Bacteria; phylum Bacillota; class Clostridia; order Christensenellales; family Borkfalkiaceae; genus Gallimonas; species Gallimonas merdae. The sequence goes on along the minus strand of CAJFRT010000007.1, from coordinate 78,458 downwards.
CGTTCTCAACACGGAGGAGCTGACCAACTACAGCATCACAATCGTCACAGATGAACTTGTCGTGTCGCCCCGTCACGTAACGATCACGGTTCCGGACCTCGACAACATCTACTATGACGAGAATATCGGCATCGACCGCGTCTATGAGGAGGCGATCGCCGGCGGGCTTTCCGATCTGATCGACGACGGCGTGCGCGATATCGTCACATTCACGCCGAGCGTGACGCTGCAGCGCGATACCGCTGTCGGCAATTATACGGTCAGCGGCTCCAAACACAACGCCAATTATACCGTAGAGTTTGTCTATACGGGAGAGGGTTCCTCCACGTATGCCATTCGGGCTGCCGATATGCAGGAGGCGGTCTATGAGGCGTATAACGGCATCTATGACTCCGAAGCGCACGCGGTCCTGAATACCGGCTATCACGTGACCACGCGCAACGATCAGACGGCGACCTGGTATTTCCGTCTTTCGGAAGAAGACGAATGGGAGACCGATCTGACGCTCACCGACGCGGGCACATATACCGTCTACTTCTATATCGCCGCTCCCAATCACAATGACTACGGAAGCAGCACGCAGAATTCCGAGGAGTATTCGTTCCAGGTCGTGATCAAGCAATACGAACTCTCGATCAAGGCGGACGGTACGATCACGTACGGTTATGACTTCGACACGGAGAAGGACTATACGCTGTCCTATCAGTACGGAGCCGGAAGCTGGACGCAGGAACGGCCGTTCGGCGAATCTCTCCGCGAAATGGGCCTTGCCGACGAAGGCGGGAACCTTCTTCTCACCGTTGCGGCCGGGACATATCAGATCGGTATGGACGCAGAGAGTTATCCGATCACGCTCGGCGCGGGCAGCGTCGTGTTCGACACGCTCAACTACAATATCTCTCTTGAAGAGGGCGTTCTGACTGTCGCACGGCGCGAGATCACCATTCATATCAACGATACCAAGGGTGAAAACGTCGGTTCGACCTACGGAAATCCCTTCAACCCCGTCAGCGCCGAAGTCACCAGCGAGGAAAAGATCTATGCCAAGGACGGCGCGTGGAACGATCTGATCACGCTCTCCGTGCTCGGTCCCTACTGGGGAGTTCCTGAAAATCCGTTCTATGACTATACGGCAAACAGCGACGATCAGCTCCGGGCGCCTGCTGGAGACGATTATGTGATCGTTGCATCGCTTCTGGATGGAACTTCTGTCAACTATAACATCACGTTTACGGGTTCCAAATCGTATGAAGGAATCGCTGCGGGCCAATACGAGGTGCTTGCGCGCGGCGTCCGGATCGAACTGACGCCCGAAGGGTCAGGCTCCGGCTATTGGACGTACGACGGCACTCCCAAGGGTTATGTTGCCTCCATCTACGATGAGAGCGGAAATTCGGACATTGAAGAAGGCGTTGACTTCGACTTTGTCTATTCGTACCGCGCCGTCGATCAGGACGGGAATCCCATTTCCGAAGGATATCACAGCAACAAGGCGCCGACCGATGTCGGTTACTATCGCGTGACGGTCAGCGCTAACAACCAGAACTATGAGCTCACGTCCGCCTCGACCCGCTTTGAGATCTTCAAGGCAGAATATTCGGCGATCGATCTCACGCAGTTCCTGTCGGCAGAGGACGGCGGGCGCATGATCGAGTTCTCCGCCGGCGGTCAGCAGTTCATCTTTGTCTACACCTACGACGGCAAAGAGCACAAGGCTGTTTTCTCCAACGAATATCTGAGCACGCATATCATCGGTGCGGACGACAGCAGTCCGACAGCGAAATTTGCCGACGGGACAACGGGTAAGATCAATGTCCGCGACACCGATCAGACGATCACGGTAAACGACGTTGAATATTACTACAAGGAAATCACGATCACTTTCACGACGGCCAGCGGCAACTATCATGCCCCCGACGATGTCACGGTTTACGTTGCCGTAACGCCTCTTTCCGTCGATGTGGACTGGGGCGAGACGGAGTATACGTACGACAGCGAAGACCATAAGACGGACATCAAACCCGTTTATCGGAACGTCGATGATTCCGACGTCACGCTTGCAATCGACGACGGACGTTCTCCCGCTGCATTTGAGACGGTCGGATCCTATGAGTTCTACGCAAAATTCGACGATGTGGATAACGAATTCGGAAACTATGTTTTAAGCGACGATTCCGAACAGTTCGTCATCAACGAGCGTCAGATCTACATCGAGGTGTCGGACGACGGCATGGCCTACGGCGATACCGCACCCGCAGCGCAGAGTGCGGAGGGGAAATGGTGGAACTACGCCGGCGGAAGCCATGAATTTGTCGATGATATCGGCATCATTGTCACGGCGATGATCGCCCCGGACGGCAGCCTTGTCTCCGAGCAGACGGCCGTCGGGACCTACTACCTTGTTGCCGAGGCATCGGCAGATGCAGAACTTCTCAAGAACTATATCATCACCTTCACAGGCAGCAAAGACGGAACTTACGGAACGTTCACCGTTTCCCGCCGCGAGATCATCGTCACGATCGGTGACGTCCGTTCCGATTACGGCACAGAGATGACGACGCTCACGGCGCAGCTTGCCGAGGGGACGCGCCTTTCCGCCGCGGACGCCGATGCAGGCCCCAACGGGGAAACATTGCTGCTTGACAATCCCGTTGTCCGCCTTGAAGTGGAGGGCGGAATCGATACCGCAACGATCGTGGGCAGCTATGTCGTATTCGGCACGCCGCTGAATGACAATTATGCCGTCACCTTCCGCGGCAACACCGATCACGGCGAAGGTTCCTCCAATGCCGGGGTCTATACGGTGGATGCCGCCACATTCGGGGAAGAGGACATCACTTACAGCGGTTACGGCGCCGGCGAGCCCGCGATCTATGACGGAAATCAGCATCAGGCGCTCGCTTCCTATCAGCTCTCCGAGGAGACCGCTGCATCGAAGAACGGACTTTCCGTCACCTTCTATGTGACCAAGACGCCCGGCGACACCCAAAGCGGCATTCCGGCCGATCAGTTCAAGGTCATGCACGTCTCCGAGAGCGGCACATATTACTTCTACATCGTCGCTGCTTCGGGCGACACGGAATGCTATGTCCGCACGCAGTTCGCCTTCGAGGTGGAGATCGGAACAGCCACCAACGAACTGACCGATTTCAGCTGGACGGGACTGGAATACGGCACAACAAGCAGCGGCGAACGCTCCACGCAGCAGGTCCGGTTCGGCGAAGCCAGCCTGGAGGGGATCTATCTGGGCAACGGCGAAACGGAGGGCGAACGCATTCTCGACGCCTCGCTGTACGAAAGCGCCGATGAGGCTTACGAAGCGTTCGTGCAGTCCGTCACCGCGCGTGAAAACGGCGCCGGCTGGTATTATGTCAAATTCTTCGTCGCGGGCCATGCCGAGGACGGCGAGCACTACGACTGGAACGATCAGACATTCAACTGCGCGTTCTATGTCAACAAATATGCGATCGATCTTGCCTGGACCGTGGACGGCGAGCCCATCGAAGATAACTCCCTGCTCTTTACGGGAGAACCGCAGACGGCGATTCTTGCAAATATGCGTTCGGAAGCCTGGATGAATGGTTTCAGTTCTGAAATCTTCACCGGCATCGTGTCGAGCGGCGGTACCTATGGCACCGATTCTGTTACGGGATATCCCACCATCACCGCAACGACGGCCTCCGAATACAGCGTTTCGATCACGCTTGCGGATCCCGATAACTACACCTGGAAAGATTCGGAAGACATCACGTTTGTATTTGTCTTCTCGATCGACGCACAGAGAAACAGCGTGACGATCTCGATCAACCGCACGCTCGGCGAAGGGGTATACGGCTGGACATATCTCGACACGGCAGATCTTGACAGCAATCAGATCATCGGATATGCGCAGAACCCTTCGGAAAGCAGTCTGTTCATTGCGTTCAGCGTGACGGCGGAAGGGCAGTACGTCTATCGGTTCCAGTCCACGGACGGTGGAGGATATGACTCGTCCGACGTGCCCGTCAACGCCGGTTCGTACAAAGTTACGATCAGCGTTCTGCGCACGGAAAACTACGGCGGGGCATCTGCAACGGCCGAATTTACGATCGCGCCGCGCGCAATCGATATCCCGACGTTCGAGCAGAGTTCTACAAATTATAACGGCGAAGCGCAGACCAACAAGATCGTAAACTACATCAGCACCGTCACCTGGATCACCGGCTTGCAGCTTACGACGGGCGAGGACGGAAGCCTTTCCGTAACGGCAACGAATGTCGGCACCTATGCGGGCGTCGTCACGATCATCGATCCGAACTATGTCTGGAACGATGAAGCCGGCGGCACGGAAGGACGCGACATCGTCTGGAAGATCGAGAAGGGGACGCCGGTCCTGAACGGGACGATCTCGATCGAAAACTGGACCTACGGCGAAGCAGCCAATGAACCGTCCGGCGTAACGGTCAGCGGCGTCGGACAGGTGGACGCAAAGTATGCGTACTTTGTTCTGGAAGACGGCACATACAACCGGCTGGATGCAGTGCCGTCCGAAGCGGGTGTATATTACGTGGCCGCCTATGTCGAAGGAACGGAGAACTATCTCGAAGCCTGGCTGGGTGCTTCCGGCGTGCCGACATACTTCGAGTTCACGATCGAGCAGGCACAGGGCGAATCGATCTTCGGCGAGGACGGAAGCGTCACTGTATCCGTTTCCGGAACGACATACGGGGAAGGTTTGTCCGTTCTTGTCGGCGGTCTGGACGATTCGCTCTACACCATCGGCTATTACGGTGCGGACAACGGCGGAACGCCGTACGGTTCCCAGGAAGAACCCGAAACCGAGGCACCGGCCAATGCGGGCAACTATCATGTCGTGGTCATGTTCCACGGTGATAAAAACTACACCGCTTTCGATTATGAACAGACTTTTGACATCGCCCGTGCATCGTTTACAAGCGAGATCTCAAATGAAGACTGGGTCTACGGAGAAGAGGAAAAGACTCCTGTTCTGACAGAAAATCCGGGAAGCGGCGCTGTAACGTATTATTACAAAGGCACGACCAACGCCTCGGAAGATTATGCCCTGACGCAGGAGATCCCGACCCAGGCAGGCTCTTACTCGGTGTACGCCGTGATCGCTGAGACCGTCAACTATTTCAGCTTCAGGACAGAAGAGACGTCGTTCCTGATCGACCGCAAGAGCGTTGACGATACCTTTGCCGTCACGATCGGCGACTGGACGTATGGACAGGCAAAGGCGGAGCCTCAGGTCAGCGGCTACTACGAAGAGGACGGACAGACGGTCACCTATCTCTACACCGGACTCGCCTACGACGGATCGTCCTGGAACAGTGCGGATGCGCCTGAAAATGCCGGTACCTATCGCCTGACGGTTTCCGTCCAGACAACGGCCAACTATTACGGCGGTACCGCCGAACAGGAATTCCATATCCTGCGCGCCACATTTGTGCTTACAGCAGATCTCGACGGCTGGACGTATAACGGAACGGCGGAACACGAACCGACTTACAGCATCGGCGGCTCGCAGACCGTCCCCGGCGGCGGAAGCATCACCTACTATTATTACGGTGCTTCCAATGATGGGATCTGGTCGTATGAACAATCGCAGCAATACGCTACGATTCCCACCCGTGCAGGCAGTTACTTCGTCGTTGCGGTTGCCGCTCAGACAAACAACTATGAACGTGTGGAATCCGAACCGGTCGCATTCGAGATCGCAAGGGCCACATACGCCGATATGGCATTTGACATGACCGGCTGGACGTCCGAAGACGGCGTGTACGCCATGTCTTACGACGGAAAGACGCATGCACCTGTCATCTCTGCTCTGTCCGTCGGGCTTGACGGCGTCGATCTTCATGTCGAGTACTCCGGAAGCGTGACCAATGTCGCGGACGGAACTGTGACCCGCACGGCCACATTCTCCACGACCAGCGGCAACTATAAAACTCCGGAAGCGATCTCTGTGCGGATCAGGCTGCTTCCCGTCACGGTGGATGTTGTCTGGGAACAGACGCAGTTCACTTACAACGGAAGCGAACAGACGGTCACGGCCTACTATGTCGATGTCGACGAGATGTCGCATGCTCTTACTGTCACCATCGGCGACGGCAAGCAGTTCTGCGATGTCGGAACTTACTCCGCAACGGCTTCTTTCCGTGAAGCAAACGACAATTATATTCTGAACGGAACGCAGACATCTCTCGTCATGAATTCCGCATCGCTCGTGATCGTCATCGGAAATCAGAGCTTTGCGTACAGCGGGGGCATGCCCGTCCTCGATCAGACGGCTTACACGGTGCAGACCGCAGGAAGTTACAGCAACCTTGGTATCACGCTCACCGTCTCGGACATGAGCGGTGAGTGGAATACGGGGACGTATGTCATCACCGGAAACTGGGACAACAAGAACTATTCCATCGAATTCCGCAGCGGCACGCTGACGATCACGCCTGCTGAACTGACTGTGGAGATCACGCTCGGCGATAACCTGACCTATGACGGTACGGCAAAATCGGCAACTGTACGCATCACGGACGGCCTTGCCGGTGGAGATTCGCTGAACGTCACGCTCGTATACAGTGGCACGGCAAACAACGGAACGACATGGAATTCGACGGAAGCGCCTGTCTCCGCAGGAAGCTACACGGTCAGGGCGCGTATCAATGCGACAAACTATGTATTGAGCGACACAGGCAGTTCCGAGGCGTTCACGATCGCCCGCGCCCTCATTGATAAACCGACTGTCGACAATGACGACACGCCGTTCTCCGTCGATACCGTAAAAACGGGTGAAGCGCAGAATATCCGCATTCCGATCGATCTTTCGCTCATCGGTGTGCGCGGCGCGGGAGTCGGAACAGGCCTCGTCCCGAATGCGGACAACAGTATCTCCCTGCAGGCGACCGATGAGGGTGCATACAGCGTGACGGTCTTCCTGCGCGATGCCGATAACTATGCCTGGAGCGACGGAACAACCGGCGAACTGACGCTTGAGTGGAACATTATTCAGGACGGGTTGGATCCCATCGTCTGGGCAATGATCGGCCTTGCTTCGGCGCTCGGCGTGGAGCTGATCATTCTTGCAGCCTATTTCCTTTCGGGCGGAAGCACGCCTAAATCTAAGGAAACGCCTCCCGATTCTCCGGAAGGGCCGCAGACACCGGACGACGGAAACGGTGATCCCGAAAGCAGCACAGATGCTCATTCTGAGGGAACGGCAGAAGATACGCCTGCCACAGAAAATATCTCTGCGGGGGAAGTGACCGAAGGAGAGGTGGCTGTCGATGAGACTGATATCCCTGCGACAGAAGATACCTCTTCCGGGGAGCTGTCGGAAGCGGGGGCTGTCGATGGAGGCGGCGATCAGCCCGATGAACCGCATCAAAGCGGAAGAACTGTAACGGCAAGCTTTGCGGCTCCCGCTCTGTTCGGCCTGCTCGCCATCACGGCCTGGCAGATCGCAGGCGTTGCCCTGCTTGCCGCCGCAGTCGCGGCGCTTGCCGCTGTGGAAATCGTGCTCTTCGCAAAGCGCTCCGGAAAGAAGCAGGAAGAGCCGATCGCCGAAGCGGAGCCCGTTGCGGAAGATGTGCCTCCGGTCACGGAAGAAGCGCCCGTAGAAGAAGTTCAGCCGGAACCCGAAGAAGAACTTGTGGTTGCCGAAGCGGAGGAAGAAGAACTCCCCGAAGAAGCGGAACCCGAAGAAGAACTTGCGGTTGCCGAAGCGGAGGAAGAAGAACTCCCCGAAGAGGCAGAACCCGAAGAAGAGAGCGAAGCAGAGAACGTCGGGAGCATCGAATCCGGCATCACGATCATTGACGGAAGGAGAATCCTTGTCCGCTACAATTACAGCTTCCGCGCGAAGCTCATTCAGGCGCCTGAAGAGATTCAGGACAGATTCGGACAGCTCATGGACGAATTTGCCTCCTATCCCAAGGTCAAGACCAAGGAGAGCTGGAAGCAGGTGCGCGTCTATTCGGGAAGAAAGACGCTTGCATCCGTCCTGTTCAAGGGCAGAAAGCTCTGCGTCGCCTACGCGCTGGATCCCAAGGCATATGAGGACACCAAGTACCACGGGCTGGATATGTCGGAGATCAAGCGGTACGAAAAGACGCCCATGCTTCTCAAAGTCATTTCCGACCGCAAGCTGCGCTATGCAAAATATCTGTTTGCGCAGGTCGCGGCACAGAACGGTCTGGAGCAGGGAGAAGTCGTCAGCCATGAATTCCGCCTTCCTTATGAGACGACGGAAGCGCTGATCGAACAGGATCTTGTCAGGGTTTTCTCCAATAAGGAACTCTCTGAAGATGCGGAATATGTCAAGGCAGATATCGCGACCCTCATTCGGGAAAAGATCACACTGCGGGAAGCGCAGAGCGCTATGACCGATGAGGTCGCCGCGATGTACCTGGAAGAAGAGGAGGAGATCCCTGAAGAACCCGTTTCCGAACCGGCTGAGCAAACGGAAGCGGTCCCGGAAAAGATTCCCGAAGCGGATGTGCGGACAGAGCGAACGCCGCAGAATGTCCCTGTCCGCAAAGAGCGCGTAAAAAAGGGAATCATCAATATCGATACGCTTTCACAGAACTTTGCGCCCCATGATGTCGTGACACTTGAACTCATCAAGGAACGCAAACTCATCTCTGAAAACGTTGACTCCCTGAAAGTACTCGCCCGCGGATTCATCGATAAGCCGCTTGTCGTGGAAGCGCATGACTTCTCCATGGATGCAGTTAAAATGATCCTGCTGACCGGCGGAAGAGCCGTCAGAAAAAAGAAATAAGGATTTGCCGGCCGACGATTTCGTCGGCCGGCACACTTATACCGGGAATCTTTTGTGTTTTTTTCGTCACCTTGTATCCGATCGGATTCGTTTGTTTGACATTTTCTGCCTGTTGATATAAAATAGACTCGTTGTAAGAAATTATTCCTTAGAATAGTTCAGGCTGCGCATTGCGCCGATCGCGTCACACGCAACCGCGCGGCATTCGCCGCGCTGCATGGAGAATCGCAAAAGAAAACCGCCTGCGTTCATCGCAGACGGCTTTGGCAGGGGAGACGCGAGCGCAAGGAGCGGAGCGACGGAACAGCGATCGCTGCGCATTGCGCCGATCGCGTCACACGCAACCGCGC
>CAJFRT010000007.1:0-69303 GCA_904419525.1 Candidatus Gallimonas merdae | reverse complement strand
CGTCACACGCAACCGCGCGGCATTCGCCGCGCTGCGTGGAGAATCGCAAAAGAAAACCGCCTGCGTTTGTCGCAGACGGCTTTGGCAGGGGAGACGCGATTCGAACACGCAACCTACGGTTTTGGAGACCGCTACTCTACCGTTGAGCCACTCCCCTGTGTGCAAAGGATATTATAGCGCATTCTGAAACTTTCGTCAAGAATTTTCCCGTTAAAAACACAAAAAAAGGAGTTTTCCTTATGAAAAAACACAGAACCCTCGGCGTAATCGGGGGCGGCTTTATGGCACGCGCGATCCTTTTGGGTGCACTGTCGAAAGGGATCCTGTCTACGGACGATATTCTTGTCTGCGATCCTTCCGCAGACTGCCTTGAATATTTCGCGGGGCTGGGAATCGCTGTTTCCGCGGACAACCGCGACGCAGTGCGGACCTGCGAATATCTGCTGCTTGCCGTCAAACCGCAGACCTTCCCGGCGGTTGCCGATGAACTGCGCGGCGAACCTTTTCCCGTCATCATCAGCATTATGGCCGGCAGGACAAAAGAGGGGATCCGCCGCGAAACAAACGCTTCGGCGATTGCACGCGTCATGCCCAATCTTCCCTGCAGCATCGGCGTCGGTATGACGGCAATCGATGCATCGGAACTCTCCGACCCGGCACGCCAATTTGTTCTTGGTCTCTTTCTTTCCGTCGGAAAAGTCATTGAAACGGAGGAGTCCCTTCTCAACGCCGTGACGGCTGTCTCCGGCAGCGGTCCCGCCTATGTTTACCTGTTCCTTCGTGCCTTTATTGAGGCCGCCGTCGAGCAGGGACTTCGTCAGGATCAGGCTGAAACACTCGTCTACCAGACATTTGCGGGAGGGCTTTCCATGGCACAGACTTCCGGAAAGTCTCTTGACGAGCTCATTGCCGCAGTTTCTTCCAAGGGCGGAACAACAATTGCGGCATTGGACAGCTTCCGCAATGACGGCTTTGAAAAGAGTGTTGTCCGTGCCGTTTCGGCGGCAGCCTTACGGGCAGAGGAACTTTCCCAATGAAAAAAGTAACACTCTATACGGACGGCGCCTGTTCGGGCAATCCGGGACCCGGAGGCTGGGGGGCAGTTCTTTTATATGGCCCGCACCGCAGAGAAATGTCCGGCGGGGAGCAGGAAACGACAAATAACCGCATGGAACTCACTGCTGTGATCGAGGGGCTGCGCGCGCTCAAAGAACCATGTGCTGTAGAAATTTACAGCGATTCGGCCTATATTGTAAATGCCTTTCAGGAACACTGGGTGCAGGGGTGGGAAAAGGCCGGCTGGAAAAAAGCAGATAAAAAATCTGTACTGAACGCCGATCTGTGGCAAACGCTTCTTGCATTGACAAGGCAACATCGGGTCAGTTTTCATAAGGTCAAGGGCCACGCGGACAATGAACTCAACAATCGCTGCGATGAACTTGCGCGCGGCGCTGTTCCGTTGCCTTGCGACTAATTCATGAATTATTTGGATATAATAGATTGAAGTCATGCAAGGGAGAAGGAAATGAAAAACAAACCGCGTTCCCGTAAGGGAGCTATCGCGCACATCATCTGTCTCGCCCTGACGGCTGCAATCTTTCAGACACTGTTTGTCCTTGCAATCGGTACATTCCGCGACACATGGAAAGAGGCGCTTTATTTTCTCGTTCTGACCGGCGGAACAGTCGTCAATGCCGTACTCCTGTCCGTTGATTACATCACGTATTTCCTGAAAAAACAGATCATATACCGGTTTTGCATCATCGCGTATCTTTTACTGATATTTGCGGCCGCCATTGCCTACGCTCTCTTTGAAACGGGATTTATTGAGGTTCTGCGCGATGCAAAGCAGTTTGAAGAATATCTGGAACGTTCCGGCAGCTGGATGTCCGTTTTGTTTGTCCTGCTGCAGTTTGCCCAGGTCGTCCTGCTCCCCATTCCAAGCACAGTGACTGTGGTTGCCGGAGCCGCGCTGTTTGGCCCGTTGGTCGGCAGTCTTTACAGCCTCCTCGGAATTATGATCGGCTCCCTTGTGGCCTTTCTCATCGGGCGATACGCGGGTTATCGTGTGGTTGCATGGATCGTCGGTCAGGAAACGCTGGATAAATGGCTGAAAAAAATCAAAGGGAAAGATAAACTCTTTCTGTCCGCCATGTTTCTTCTGCCCGTATTCCCGGACGACGTGCTCTGCTTTATTGCAGGGCTGTCTTCTATGTCCGTCTGGTTCTTTCTGACCGTCATTTTAATATCCCGTGTGCTCTCGATCTTTTCGACAAGTTATGCAATTTCCATAATTCCTTTTACAACGTGGTGGGGGCTGCTGATCTGGGCGATTTTCGGGATTCTTGTTGTCCTTCTCTTTATTGTTCTGTACAAAAAATCGGACGCGATCCTGGCATGGTTTGAGCGTGTGTTTCATCGGGCAACCAAGATAGAACGTAAACCAAAAAAAGACGAATTCAAACTGGAAATTATCGATGCCGACGGCTCGGTGGTTTCAAAGGGCGTTAAAAAAGAGGGATGCTCCCCGCATCAGGAAGGCGGTAACAATACAGACAAATGAAAAACATTATTGTAATCGGCGGAGGCGCATCCGGACTCATGGCAGCATATACGGCTGCTTCTACGGGTAAAAACGTCCTGCTCCTCGAACAAAATGAAAAACTCGGCAAAAAAATCTATATCACGGGAAAGGGGCGGTGCAATCTGACCAATGACTGCCCGCCCGACGAATTTCTCGCACACGTCGTGCGCGGAGAGAAATTTCTGACGCGGGCGGCATATCGTTTTTCTTCGGCCGATACAATGGCGTTCTTTGAACAGCACGGCCTTTCCCTGAAAGTGGAGCGCGGAAACCGCGTTTTCCCCGTGACGGACCACGCAAGCGACGTCACAAAGACGCTTGAGCGCTCATGCCGCGATGCGGGCGCAGAGATCCGTCTGAATGAAAAAGTTCTCTCTGTCGGACAGGAAAACGGAGCAGTCCGCACGGTTCAGACGGCAAAGGGGATTTACGAATGCGACGCCGTCATCGTTGCAACGGGAGGCCTTTCCTATCCGTCCACGGGTGCAACGGGAGACGGCTATCGCTTTGCGCAGGAGTCGGGACACTCCATTATACCGACCGTTCCGTCTCTCGTCGGAATTGAACTCGCAGAGGACGTCGCTCCCGCCCAGGGGATCTCTTTGAAGAACGCCGTTCTCACAGCGCGCAGAAGCGGAAAAGTCATTTTTTCCCAGCTTGGCGAGTTGCTGTTCACGCACTATGGGATCAGCGGCCCGCTCGTCCTTTCTCTCTCGGCCCGGATCAATCGGATCCCCCTGAACGAAATCCGCCTTGCAATCGATTTCAAGCCTGCGCTCGATGAAAAGATGCTTGAAGAGAGGCTCCTGCGCGATTTCGCGGATCGTAAAAACGAACAGATGAAAAACGTCATGCGCGGGTTGCTTCCCGCAGGTCTGACGGAGATCGTTCTGCGGGCCGCGTCCGTTTCTGCATCAAAACAGGCCAATGCCGTAACAAAAGAAGAGCGCAGACGGATCGTGGGGGCCTTGAAAGCATTTTCTCTCGATCCCGTTCGCCTGCGCGGATTCACGGAAGCGGTCATTACTTCCGGTGGCGTGGATGTGCGGGAAATTGACCCGGCCACAATGCAGAGCAAACGTGTAAAGGGGCTTTTTTTCTGCGGGGAAGTGCTTGATTGTGATGCCTATACTGGTGGATTTAATATGCAAATCGCATTCAGTACGGGTTATCTTGCAGGATTAAATGCATAATCTCATATTTTACATAGTAGTATGTCAGACATAATATGGAATATTTTTCAGGATTGTTTGACATTTTCCGACAAAATCAATATGATAGAAATACAGCAGAAGATAAACGGGAGATCCTTATGACAGTAATTCGCGGGGCAACAACGATCGCAACCGACAGCGCGGAAGAGATCCGTGCCGCAGTTGCAGAACTTTTGGAGCAGATCGAAAGCAGGAACGCACTCAAGCGGGACGAGGTGCTCAGCATTGTATTTTCAAGCACATCGGACATTCATTCCTTTTATCCTGCCAAAGCGGCGCGCGAAGCGGGATTTGCAAGCTGTTCGCTGTTTTCGGCCCAGGAACCTGAAATAGAGGGCGGACTTGCCCTCTGCATCCGCGTGATGCTCTTTGTGGAAAAAAATATCACGCCGCACCATGTCTATCTGCGGGGTGCGCGGATCCTGCGCAAAGATCTCGCCCAGAAATATAATATTGCAATCGACGGGCCGGCAGGCAGCGGTAAATCCACGATCGCGAAACTTCTTGCCAATGACTATCATATCCTGTATCTTGACACGGGCGCGATGTACCGTGCCTGTGCGCTTGCGGCGATCCGTGCGGGCATCGATGTGGAAGACGAAGTTCAGGTATGCGATCTGATGCGCGGCCTGAAGCTGTCCGTCATATACCGCGACGGCGTGCAGCATACGATGCTCGGAAACGAAGACGTAAGCTCCTGCCTGCGTTCGTCTGAAGTCACGATGGCGGCGTCCACGATCTCGCGTCACGCGAGCGTGCGCATGAAAATGGTGGAAAAACAGCGTGAAATCGCCGGAAAAATGTCCTGCGTGCTGGACGGCCGCGACATCGGTACGTTTGTTCTTCCCGATGCGGACTTCAAATTTTTCCTGACCGCCACCCCGGAAGTCCGTGCCCAAAGGCGTTATGAAGAGCTGACTGCCAAAGGTGAATCGGTAGATTTTGAAACCCTCAAAAACGAGATCGCCGCGCGGGACAAACAGGATTCCACCCGCGAGGTCGCGCCGTTGAAAAAGGCAGAGGACGCCATTCTGATCGACACATCCGATATGACGATCGATCAGGTTCTGGAAACCATCAAACGGAAAATGCAGGAGAAAATCTGATGAGCGAGGAAGCTGCCGCACAGACGACGGAAAAAGAGCGACGCCGGGAAGAAAAACGTCTGAAAAAACTTGAAAAAAAGGAAAGAAACCAAAAAAAGAGGGCGGAAAAGCAGGAAAAACAGCGCCGTCTGCTCTTTCCTGCCAACAAAAAAGGACGCCATGTCATGCACCTCATGAACGTCCTTCGGGTGATCTTCTATCCGATCCATTGGCTGATCTTCCCGTTCAAACTGCACGGAAAGAAAAAAGTGGGCCCCGGAGCCTGTATTTACGTCAGCAACCACTATTGCATTTTTGACGTCTTCTACCCGGCGCACACCACATGGGAAGGGATCCATTTTATGGCCAAAGATCCCATTCTCCACGCGCCGGTCCTCGGCTATGTCGCACGTCGGCTCGGAGTCATCGGCGCAATGCGCGACGGATCCGACGTAAGGACGATCATGGACTCAATGAAAGTCCTGAAAAACGGAGAAAAACTTTCGCTTTTCCCGGAGGGAACACGGAACAAAACTTCCGATGAAGAATTTTTGCCCTTTCATGGCGGGGCTGCCATGCTTGCGATCAAGACCCGCACCCCGATCATACCGATCGTCATCTGCAACCGGCCGAAGGTATTCCGCATGACGCACGTCGTCATCGGAGAGCCCTTTGAATTCACCGAATATTACGGAAAGAAACTGTCGTCGGAAGAATATGCACAGGCCGACGAAAAGCTTGCGGGTCTGCTTTACGATCTCCGTTCGCAGTTCCGTGCCCGGCGGTCTGAAAAGAGGGCAAAGAGAAAATGAAAGTCGTTGTTGCCGCGCACTGCGGATTCTGTACCGGCGTCCGCAGAGCGGTAGAGACGGCGATGACCGTCTCTGCAGAAAACACTTATGTCCTCGGCGAGCTCATTCACAACGAAGACGTGACCGGCCGGATCCGTGCCCGCGGAATCCCGACAGCAGAAAAGCTTTCAGAAGTCCCCGACGGAGCGACGCTCCTGATCCGTTCTCACGGCGTCGGGAAAAAGACCTATGAAGAATGCTCCCGACGCGGGATCCGCATCGTGGACTGTACGTGCAGGTTCGTGCGCAATGCCCAGCGCATCGTGGCAGAAGCTTCCTCCTCCGGAAAAACGGTGGCGATAGCCGGACATGCAGAGCACCCAGAAGTCATCGGCCTCGTCGGCTGGGGCAGGGGGGACGTGCATGTATTTGCCTCTGAGGACGAGGATTTCTCTGTTTTGGAGGGAAAAAACGTCGTTCTGCTCTCGCAAACCACCTTTTCTGAGCAAAGATTTTCAAAAATCGCGGAAAATATTCAAAAAGTACGTCCAAAAACAGTTGAGATTTTTAAGACAATTTGCTATACTACTGTAAGCAGGCAAAAAGATGCTGCGCGCCTTGCGCGCGAATCGGACGCCGTTCTTGTGATCGGCGGGCTGAACAGCAGCAATACCAACAAGCTTGCGGAAATCGCGTCGCAGTATTGCAATCAGGTATACCGCCTGAATCATGCGGACGATTTTCAATATGAAAAAGTTAAATTTTGTAAAAGGGTCGGCATTGTAGCGGGAGCAAGCACTCCCGATTGGCAGACCTCGGAGGTTCTCAAAAAGATGGCAGAAAACAACGCGGAAGTACAGGTGGAGACGCAGGTCTCCGAAGAGACGGCAACTCCCGTCGCAGAGGAACCGGCAGCGGCGATCCCCGCCGAAGCTGCTCCCGAAGCGGAAACGCAGGCAGCTCCTGCCGCAGAAGCGGCAAACAGTGCCGATGTTTCCGGAGAGGTGGCAAAAGCCGCTCCCGAGCAGTCGGAAGAGGCGCCTGCACAGACAGCTCCCGCTGAAGAAAAGTCCGCCATGGACGCAGTGATCGCGGAAATGGAGAAGGGCTCGCATTACAAGAGAGGACAGCTTCTCACCGTGAAGCTTGTTTCCGCTACGGACGACGGCGTCTATGTTTCCGGTTCCGGCAAAGCGGATATCCTGATCGATAAATCTGAGCTTGACTGCGAAGAGTTCAGCCGCGAAGCATATGCGGCGAAAGTGGGTGAAAATATCGATGTCATGGTGATCGAGACGAAGCCCGCCGTCAAACTCTCTGAAAAACAGGTCAGAAAGGTCAAGGAAGAAGAGTCGCTCCTCAAAGATATCGAGGAAGGCAAAGAATTCTCCGTTGTTTGCACTGGCTTCAATAAGGGCGGCCTGACCGCCGAGCTCGGCACCTATTCCGTATTTGTGCCTGCACGCGAGATCCGTTCCGGATACGTCAAAGAGCTCGACAAGATGGTGGGCAAGAAGCTCCGCCTGAAAATGCTTGAGATCCGCCGCGAGCGCAGAAAGGAGATCATCGCTTCCCAGCGCGTGATCCTTGAAGCAGAAAAGAAGGCGAGGGAAGAAGCAAAGGCCGAGCGCGAAGCTGCATTCTTTGATTCCATTCAGGTCGGCGACATCGTGGAAGGAAAGGTGGAAAGAGTCACTTCTTTCGGCGCTTTCGTTTCCGTCAACGGTTTCGATTGCCTTGCCCATATCTCCGATCTTTCCTGGACCGGCGTCAAGGAAGTGACCGATGTTCTTGAGATCGGCAAGCGCTACGAATTCAAAGTCCTGAAGATCGACCGCGAAAACAAGAAAGTTTCTATCGGCTATAAACAGCTTCAGCCCCGTCCTTGGGACACCGCTGCAGAGCGCTATGCAGAGGGTGACATTGTCCACGGCAAAGTTGTCCGCATCGTTCCGTTCGGTGCTTTTGTGGAACTGGAAAAGGGTATCGACGGCCTTGTCCATGTTTCCCAGATCACGCATGAATGGCTGGAAAATCCCACTTCCGCTCTGACGATCGGTCAGGAGATCGATGCAAAAGTTCTTGCTTTTGATCCCGAAGCGCACAAGATCACGCTTTCCATCAAGGCGCTTCAGCCCCGTCCTTGGGACGACCGCGCCAGCCGCGAAAGAGACGGCGAGGAAGAGCGCGAAAGACGTCCTCG
The DNA here is from genome assembly GCA_904419525.1 of Candidatus Gallimonas merdae. GTDB lineage: Bacteria > Bacillota > Clostridia > Christensenellales > Borkfalkiaceae > Gallimonas > Gallimonas merdae. Next base: position 61,426 of record CAJFRT010000007.1, on the reverse strand, counting down.
TCAGCGCAATAAGGGCAATCGCCGCACGGCAAGCGACTATGCGGACGAAGCCGAATACAGAGAATGGAGCGAAGGCGGCTTCAGCGGCGCGTCCATCGCAGATCTTCTCGGAAACGACGAGAACAAATAAATCAATAAATCTCTTAAAAATCCGCTTAATGGCGGATTTTTTTGTTTATATATGCTTTGAACATCAATAAGGAGCTAACAATTTATGGAAAAACAGGGTAATATCCGCATTGCCAGCGAAAACATGATGCCCATCATCAAAAAGTGGCTGTATTCTGAAAAGGACATCTTCCTCAGGGAGATCGTCGCAAACGCTCAGGACGCGATCACCAAGCATAAAAAACTTGTCGATCTCGGAGAAGCCGCTGCGGAGGAGCAGTACCGCGTCACGGTAACGACGGACGCCAAAGCCGGGACCCTGACCGTTGAGGATAACGGAATCGGCATGACGGAAGAGGAAGTCGAAAAGTATATCACTCAGATCGCGTTTTCCGGTGCCGCAGACTTCGTCGACAAATATGAAAAAGCGGGTGGGGACGGGATTATCGGCCATTTCGGGCTGGGATTCTATTCTGCCTACATGGTCTCCGAAGATATCGAGATCTATACGAAATCCTACCGCGACGGCGCAACGGGTGTGCATTGGCAGTCGGACGGCAATTCCACCTATACGATCGGTGACTGCGATAAGGAGACCCGCGGCACGAAGATCGTGATGCATATCGCAAAAGACGAGAAGGAATTCCTGAAGGCGGAAAAGATCAGGGAACTTCTTCATAAGTACTGTTCTTTCATGCCGTATGAGATCTATCTCAATCCCACGGGAAAGGACGACAAACCCGTCAATACTACATTCCCGCTCTATCTGAAACAGCCCAAGGAATGCACCGATGAAGAGTACAAATCCTTCTACCGCGAGACTTTTTCCGATTTTAACGAGCCGCTCTTCTGGATCCACCTCAACATGGAATATCCCTTCCGCCTGAAAGGGATCCTGTACTTCCCCAAAGTCAAAAAACAGGTGGAACTGGAACGCGGAAAAGTCAAACTGTACTGTAATCAGGTGTACATCGCTGATAACATCAAGGAAGTGATCCCTGAATTCCTGATGCTTCTGAACGGCGTGATCGATTGCCCCGATATTCCGCTCAACGTGTCCCGCTCTTTCCTGCAGAATGACAAACAGGTGCAGAAGATCGCAAAACACATCACAAAGAAAGTTGCCGACAAACTCACAGAGCTCTATAAAAACGATAAGGAGCGATATGAGACCTGCTGGCCCGACCTTGCGACGTTCGTCAAGTTCGGCTGCCTGAAAGATGAGGACTTTTATAAAAAGGTCAAAGATATCATCATCTACAAAAATCTTGCGGGCGAATATCATCCCGTCAGCTCGTTTTACGGAGAAGAGGTCTCCGAAGAGGACGCAAAGAACGGGAAAGAGCCGCAGGCCGTCTACTATGTCTCCGATGAAAACAAGCAGGCGCAGTATATCAGAATGTTCCGTGACGCGGGACTGGACGCGATCTACTGCGACACCTACATTGACCCGCATTTTCTGAGCTATCTCGAGTATAAAAACCCGACCCGCGTGAGATTTTTGCGCATCGATGCCGACGTGGCCGGCGCGCTGAAAGAGGAGAGCGAAGAGGACTCCGAACTCAAATCCGTCTTTGAAAAGGCGCTTGACGGAAAGCATGTGACCGTCAAGACGGAAAAACTTAAAGACGAAAAAGTTCCCGCTGTCGTCAATGTTGCCGAATTTGCACGCAGGCTGAGTGAAATGCACGCTTTTTACGGCATGGGAGAATCCCCTGCGGATATCACGCTTGTTGTCAACGTCGCAAACGGGGCGGTCCAGGCGCTAAGATCTGCCGGCGAAGAGGCGCAGAAGAAAGCCGCAATGCAGATCTATTATCTTGCCCTCATGAACTACCGGCCCCTTAAACCGGAGGAACTTTCCGATTTCGTTGAAACAAATACACTTCTTCTTGAAAATTATTTGAAAAAATAAGCAGAATATTTCAAAACGGGTCTTGACAAGCTCTTAAATGAGGAGTATAATTGATATCGGCGTGGATAAGCATGACTCGTGACGCATCGGTGCGTGTGTGCGTACGTTTACACTGCGCGCCGATAGGAGGTAATATAAGTGAACGGAACTGTTAAATGGTTCAACGACGGAAAAGGTTACGGATTCATCGCCAACGACGAAGGCGGCGATGATGTGTTCGTCCATTTCTCGGCAATTCAGACGGAAGGATTCCGCACGTTGAAGGAAGGGCAGAAAGTCACATTTGAGACCGAGCCCGATCCCAAAGACAGCGGCAAACTCCGTGCAGTAAACGTAGTGCCGGTATCCTGAAAGCAAGCATAAAAAGGCGCGTCCCAATGGACGCGCCTTTTTATGTTGCATTTGATTTGTATCGGAATTTATGCCTCGGCTGCAATCCCCGCAGAAATCCCGTCCCCTGTGAGAAAACGGCGATATTCAGAAAGGATAATACTCTGCAGCATTTCCCGTGTCTCCGAATTAAGGGGGTGTGCTATGTCCTTATATTTTCCGTCCGTAGTCTTGCGGCTGGGCATTGCAATGGCAAAGCCGTCTTCCCGTTCAAAGATTTTGATATCATGCACGACGAAACATTCGTCGATCGTGACAGACACCACTGCTTTCAGTTTTCCTGCGGGATTGCGGATCTCCCGAATACGTACATCATCGATTTTCATAAGTGTATCCCCCTGAAAAATGCCTCCTTGTACTCATTATATTATCACGAAATTCGTCTCTTTGCAAGAGGTTTTTCCAAAATTTATCAATTTTTTTCTAAAATAAATTATGTTAAGGGGCTGTGTGACACGCTTTTACGGGATTTTACATAAAATGCGGTATGCCTTCTTTTCTTGAAACATGTGCAGGCGGAGTCTATTTTGTCGGAATCGGCGGAGTGAGCATGAGTGCGCTTGCCGGACTGCTCTCCGAACGGGGGATCCGCGTGCGGGGATGCGACGCCCGTGAAAGCGTCTTTGTCCGTGAACTCCGGCAGCGCGGCATCGCAGTCACTGTCGGTGAAGAAGAGATAACGGAGCCCACCGTTGTATATACCGAAGCCGTTGACATTCACTCCGCAATGCTGGAAAAAGCGCGTGCAGAGGGGAAACGGCTTCTCACGCGCGCGCAAATTCTCGGTATGATCGCAGGAGAGTATCCTCACGTACTGTCTGTGGCAGGCTGTCACGGGAAGACTTCGGCAACTTCGATGCTTGCTCACGTCTTTTTCCATGCCGGAAAGCAAGCCACCTGTCACATCGGCGGGGAAGATCTCGATTTCGGGAATTACCGTTCGACGGGCAACGAATATTTTCTGACAGAAGCCTGCGAATTCCGGCGCAGTTTTCTTTCGTTGGAAAGCGAGATCGCCGTGATCCTGAATACCGACCTCGACCACACGGACTGCTATAAAAATGCAGGCGATCTGCTGGAGGCATACAAAAAATTCGCTGCGGCCGCAAAGTCGGCCATTGTAAATGCAGACGATGCAAATGCGATCGGCATCCCGCACGCGCTTTCCTTTGGTCTGCATGCGGGCGATATCCGTGCTTCAAAACTTTATTCGGACGGGGAATACTATACTTTTACGCTCTCCGAAAAAAATATTCCCGTCGCGCGGATCCGTCTTCATGTATTGGGAAAAGTACAGGTTCAGAATGCACTCGCCGCCTATGCTGCGGCACGGCTCTCCGGAATTTCTCCGCGCGAGATCGCCGAAGGGCTGGAAGAGTTCCGCGGAGTAAAACGCCGCTTCGAGCGGATCGGCACGCTGAACGGTATTCCGATGATCTGCGATTACGCACATCATCCGGCCGAGATCGCCGCCGCACTGTCTACGGCAGAGGGACTGTGCCGCGGTACGGTGCGCGTCGTCTTTCAGCCGCATACATATACCCGTACCCGCGATCTGATGGCAGATTTTGTCGCTGTGCTCAAACGTGCGGAAAACCCTCTGATCTACCGCACGTACGCCGCGCGGGAACCGTTCTTTTTTGAGGGAAGCGCTCCGGCCCTTGTCAGCCGTATTCCCGAAGCGCAATATGTTCAGACGCCGTCCGATCTCAGGCGCCGCCTGACGGAAACCGCGCAAAAGGACGATCTGATCCTTGTGTTGGGCGCGGGAGATATCGACGAGATCGTCCGCGGGCTCCTCGATTGATCAGACCTGCACGGCCTTTCCCTTGCTCTCGCAGGCAAAAACGTACTCTGCAAACTGTCTGGCACGGCGCGGAGAGCGGCCCCCGCGCTGGAGCGCCCATCTCTCGGCATACAGATCCAGTTCATCGGACGGCATTCTGATCCCGAAATCAGATGCAAGTGCGTGAACGATCGCAAGATACTCCCGCTTGTCCGTCGAAGCGAACAGCACGGTGATCCCGAATCGGTCGGAGAGGGAGAGGAGCTCCTCCTCGCTGTCTCCCGCGTGTATGCTGTTCATCCGTGTCGTAAAACTTTCGTTCACAATATGGCGCCGGTTGCTTGTCGCAACGATCATTACGTTGCCGGCATGTCCCTCCATGGAGCCCTGTAAAGCGGCTTTCAGCGTAGAGACGCGGTCGTCGTCTTCACGGAGCGAAAAATCATCGATAAAGACGACAAATTTCATCGGAACGGCGGAGAGCATGGCACGAAGATGAGGGAGGGAAAGAATATTTTCCTTGTCGATCTCCACAAGGCGCAGCTTTTTTTCCGCAAACAGATTGATCATCGCGTGCACGGTGGAAGATTTCCCCGTGCCGCGATCTCCGTAAAGGAGCATATCCGAATAGGGCAGTCCTCGGACAAAATTTTCAAAATTGTCCCGCACCTCGGCTTTTTCCGTCTCATAACCTTTGAGATCGGAGAGCGACACGGAGGAAGGCGTAAGAATGGGGCGCAGTTCTCCGTCCGCATAGCGGAACGCCGTATGAGAAAGCCATCTCCCGCAGCCGTTTCTGCGATAGTGATCTGCCAGCCGCGCAACGCAATCTTCGTCCCAGCCGTCAAAAAGTTCAGGCGTTTCCCCAAGCCGGAATCCCTCTTCAGGCACGTCAAGCGCCTGACGGATCGCGCGAAGATCGGATAAATAGGCCGCCCGGACAAGCTCCGACGGCTGTTTTCCGTCTGCACAGGTTCTGGAAAAGGCGTTTTCATCGGTCAGCACGACATCGGAAAGCTGCTTGATAAAATGTTCTTCTGCACCGCGCACATAACAGAGGCGCAGAAAGGCTGTCTTATCCCCCTGCGCAAAAGCTGCAATCAACGGATCTTTCAGAATTCCTTGCAGTACTGTCAGTGATTGAAGTCGATTCATACGCATGTCCCCGATTTTTTTGAAATATCATACCACAATCTCCCCGAAAATGCAACAATCGGAGAAATTGAAAGCCGTAATCGGGGATTTTGCATGAAAAATGATCGTCGTTTGCTTGACGGAAACCGCAAAGCGGGGGTATAATTGAAACGTAAAAAGCAAACATCACGGAGGACTGAATATGGCACATAAGATTTATGATCCCGAAACACAGGAAGCGCGCATCTTCCATGAGGCAGACTGCGATCTGAAACGGCTCAAAAGCAAGACGGTTGCCGTCATCGGGTTCGGAAGTCAGGGGCACGCACACGCGCTCAATCTCAAGGACAGCGGAATTCGTGTCATTATCGGTCTCAATCAGGGCGGAAGGACGTGGCCCATTGCGGAAAAAGCAGGATTTGAGGTCTATTCCGTTCGCGAAGCGGCGGAAAAGGCAGACGTGATCATGATGCTTACTCCCGATGAAAAGATGGCGGACATCTACAAAGAGAGCGTTGCGCCCGTCCTGAAAGAGGGAAAATACCTTGCATTCGCGCACGGATTCAACATTCACTTCAAACAGATCGTTCCCCCGGCGGACGTCAACGTATTCATGATCGCTCCCAAGGGACCCGGTCACACCGTCCGCAGCGAATACATGGAGGGACACGGCGTACCCGATCTTGTCGCCGTCTATCAGGATCCCTCCGGCGATACGATGGACGTCGCGCTTGCATACGCGCTCGGAATCGGCGGCGCACGGGCAGGCGTTCTTGAAACGACATTCAAATGCGAGACGGAAACCGACCTCTTCGGCGAGCAGGCCGTGCTCTGCGGCGGCGTGACGGCGCTCATGAAAGCCGGGTTCGAGACGCTCGTCGAAGCAGGATACGATCCCCGCAACGCATATTTTGAATGCATTCACGAAATGAAGCTCATTGTTGACCTGATCTATAACGGCGGGTTCAAAAAGATGCGCTATTCCATCTCCGATACGGCTGAATTCGGCGACTATGAGACGGGCAAACGGCTCATTACCGACGAAACAAAAAAGGAGATGAAAAAGGTCCTGACCGAAATTCAGGACGGCACATTTGCTTCCAAATGGATCTCTGAAAACAAGAGCGGCGGACGTGCGCACTTCAACGCATGCCGTGAAAGGGAAGCTTCGCATATGCTGGAAAAAGTCGGCGAAGAACTCCGTGAACTGTATTCCTGGAATAAGGAAGACAAATACAGCGAAACAAAGTAAATTTCATCCCCCCGGAATTCTCCGAGGGGATTTTTCTTGCACATCATCTCTGTCGCAATAAATTTTTTGCAAAAAAACGCTAAAAATTGCAAATTGGGTATTGAAACCGGACGCAAAATATAGTATAATAAGACCGATGTACGGCGATATCTTCCGTCTGTACAATAAGGCAGGGGGAACGACAGGTTTCTGAAGGAGACAAAATGCTGAAAAAAGAAACACGCGAAAACGAAGCTCCGGACAATGCGGCAGATTTTCCGCTGTATCTGTACCACCACGGAAAGAACGATCGCATTTATGAACTCTTCGGCGCTCACAAAGAAGTGCGCGAAGGGCAGGAAGGATATATCTTCCGCGTCTGGGCGCCGCATGCGCGCAGCGTTTCCGTCGTCGGAGATTTCAATGAATGGGATCCCGAAAGCCATGTCATGAAACGCATGGTGGACGGCGAAAGTTTTGAGTGTTTTATTCCCGGACTCAAGCAGTACGATACCTATAAATACTGCATCACCGCGGCGGACGGCAGACAGCTTATGAAGGCAGACCCCGTCGGCTTCCACACCGAAACGCCTCCGGCCACTGCCTCCAAGCTCTATGACCTTGACGGATACGACTGGCAGGACAAGTCTTATTTTGAAGAGATCGGCAAAAGGAATATTTTTGCCTCTCCCATGAATATCTATGAAGTCAATCTGCTCTCATGGAAACGTCATGCGGACGGAAACTTTTATTCCTATCTCGATCTTGCAAGGGAACTTGTTCCCTATGTCAAGGAGATGGGCTATACGCATGTCGAATTCATGCCCGTGACCGAATTCCCGTTTGAAGGATCGTGGGGCTATCAGGTGACCGGCTATTATGCCGTCACGTCGCGTATGGGTACGCCGAAAGATTTCATGTATTTGATCGACGAGTTCCATAAGGCGGGGATCGGCGTCATTCTCGACTGGGTCCCCGCACATTTCCCCAAGGATGCGCCGGGCCTGTATGAATTCGACGGCCAGCCGCTGTATGAAAGCAGTCAGTGGGACAGAATGGAGCACAAGAGCTGGGGGACACGCCGTTTTGACTACGGTCGGAACGAAGTGCTCTCATTCCTGATCTCCGACGCCTGCTTTTTCTTCGACAAATACCACGTGGACGGGCTTCGGGTCGATGCCGTCGCTTCCATGCTCTATCTGGACTACGATAAGCGCCCGGGAGAATGGGTCCCCAACATCTACGGCGAGAATAAGAATCTGGAGGCGATCGCCTTTTTGAGAAAGCTCAACGAGGCCGTTTTCCTGCGCTATCCTTACGCGCTGATGATCGCCGAAGAATCGACCGCATGGGGCCTGGTCACAAAGTCCGGTTCCGTCGGGGGGCTCGGTTTCAACTTTAAGTGGAATATGGGATGGATGAACGATATGCTCTCATATCTCTGTCTCAATCCCTATTTCAGAAGTTATAACCACAGCAAACTGACATTTTCCATGATGTATGCATTCTCCGAGAACTATGTTCTGCCCATCTCGCATGACGAAGTGGTTCACGGAAAATGCTCTCTCATCAACAAGATGCCCGGAACATATGAGGAAAAGTTTGCCGGAGTCCGGTCGTTCCTCGGCTATATGATGGCGCATCCCGGTAAGAAACTCAATTTCATGGGGTATGAATTCGGCCAGTTCAAGGAATGGGACTATCACGAAGGGCTTGAATTCTTCCTGCGCGACACCTATGAACTGCACGGAAAACTTTCCGTGATGGTAAAAGAACTCAATGAATTCTACCGCACGAATGCCGCGCTCTATGAAATAGAAGATTCCTGGGACGGGTTTGAATGGCTCGCTCCCGACGATGCAGACAAAAACATCGTCGCATTCGTCCGCAGGGACAGAGCGGGCAGAGAAATCATTGCAATCGTCTGTTTCTCCGGCGCGGACATGCCGGGGTATCGTCTCGGCGTATCACAGCGCGCAAAATACAGACTGGTATTCAATACCGACGATAAAAAATACGGCGGCGACGGAAAGATCTCCAAGCGCATCTTCTCAGCCGTCAGGAAGCCCGCGCACGGAAAGCAATATTCCATTTCCATCGACATGCCCAAAATGACCTGTCTGTATCTGGAACGGGAACCGGAGGAGCCGAAAGCGGTGAAAACAACGGCAAAACGTGCAAAGCCGGCGGCAGGCACGACCAAGGCATCTGCGGCAGACAAGCCGAAGAAAATATAGTAAAAACATATTGATTAGGGGGTTCTTTATGCAAAGAAAGAAAGAGTGTGTGGCAATGTTGCTTGCGGGCGGACAGGGAAGCCGTCTGTATGCGCTCACGAACAACATTGCAAAACCTGCGGTCGCATTTGGCGGGAAGTATCGCATCATCGATTTCCCGCTCTCGAACTGCATCAATTCGGGCATCGATACCGTGGGCGTCCTCACACAGTACGAGCCGCTTGAGCTCAACGAGTACATCGGAAACGGCCAGCCCTGGGATCTGGACCGTTCGTTCGGCGGCGTCCATATTCTCTCGCCTTATCAGGCCAAGAGAAAATCTTCCTGGTTTGAGGGGACTGCGAACGCGATCTACCAGAATATGGCGTTCATGAAAAAATACAATCCCGATTATGTGCTCATTCTCTCAGGCGATCATATCTATAAAATGGACTATGAAGCGATGCTCAAGGCGCACAAGGCCACGGGAGCGGACTGCACGATCGCCGCAATCGAAGTCCCCATGAAAGAGGCTTCCCGCTTCGGGATCCTGAACACCAACGAAGACGGATCCATCTATCAGTTTGAGGAAAAACCCAAACAGCCCAAGAGCAATCTTGCTTCGATGGGGATCTATATCTTTACGGCAAGCAAGCTCTTCAAATATCTCACGGAAGACGACGAAAATCCCAATTCCAGCAAGGACTTCGGCAAGGACGTGCTTCCCGCCATGCTGAATGCCGGCGAAAAAATGTATTCCTACCGCTTCAGCGGTTATTGGAAGGACGTCGGAACGATCTCCTCGCTCTGGGAGGCGAATATGGATCTTCTCGGCGAAGAACCTGCGTTTGACGTCAATGATCCCGATTGGAAGATCCATTCGCGCAATCCGCTCGCTCCGCCCGAATACATAGGGAACAAGGCAGTCGTCGGAAATTCGCTAATTTCGCTCGGCTGCGAGATCCAGGGAACGGTGATCAACTCTGTTCTTTCAAGCAATGTCATCATCGAAGAAGGCGCAGAAGTGATCGACAGCGTCCTCATGGCAGGTAGCGTCGTCAGAAAGGGCGCAAAAGTTGTATATTCCATCGTAGACGAGAATACCGCGATCGAGAGCGGGGCGACCGTCGGCGAAGAGAAAGAAAAAGGGGCCGGCATTGCCGTGCTCGGCAGAAACATCACGATCGGCGCGGGCGCAGTTGTCGCCGGCGGGCAGATCCTTGACAAGGATTACAAGGGGGAGTAAGACAATGGCTACTGTAGGCGTAATTTTTTCCAATGTGCATGACGAAAATATCCCGGAGCTCTCCCGTCACAGGACGATGGCTTCCATTCCGTACGGGGGCAGATACCGTCTGATCGACTTTACTCTTTCCAATTTCGTAAATGCCGGGATCACGACGGTCGGCGTTGTAACAAAGTACAATTATCAGTCCCTCCTCGACCATCTCGGAAGCGGGAAAGACTGGGATCTGGCCCGGAAAGACGGCGGGATCATTCTGCTTCCTCCCTATTCGGACGAGACGGACGCGCCCTATACCAACCGCCTGGAAGCGCTCAAAGGGATCACGGGATTCCTGACGCACAGAAATGAGGATTATGTGGTTATTTCCGACTGTGACGGCATTGCCCACATCGACATCTCCTCGGTCATTGCGTATCACGAAGAGAAGGGCGCGGACATCACGATGGTGTACCATGAAGAAGAGGGGCCCGTCGATTCCGGATACTTTGTCACACTCACTCCTGCTGAGGACGGCCGTATCACGGGACTGAAAATCAACCCCAAACTCAAAGCAAAATCCAAGAGCAACGTCTATATCAATATTATGGTGCTCAACCGCGAATTTCTGATCAACATTATCCAGGACGCGGTGACGAGGGGGCTTTCCAGTTTCGGAAGGGACATTCTCAGCAAGAACGTCGATACCCTTAAAATATACGGCTATAACTTCAAAGGATACTACGCGGGAGTCGATTCCCTGCAGAAATACTATCAGCACAGTATGGAACTTCTGCAAAAGGACGTCCGCGACGAACTGTTCGGGGCACGCGATATCTATACAAAGGTCCGCGATTCTGCACCTAGCAAATACGCTGACGGCGCGCAGGTAAAGAACTCGCTCATTTCCGACGGCTGTGAGATCGAAGGAACGGTTGAAAACTGCATTCTGTTCCGCGGCGTCAAAGTCGGAAAGGGAAGCGTCGTCAAAAATTCCATCATCATGCAGGATACGGTCATCGGCACGGGCGTTCAGCTCGACTGCGTCATTACGGACAAAAATGTCGTGATCCGCGACAGGCGCCACCTTGCGGGCTGTGAGGAACTGCCTTACTTCATCGCAAAGGGAAGAATGCTGTAACATACACCGCATTGCGGTAAAATTGCGCGAAAAGGGGAATGATAAGGAGGTCAAATCCATGGCAGCAAGCAAAAATACGGCAAAGAAAAATACGGCAAAAACAACGAAAACGGCAGCTCCCGTCAAAACACCGGCGGAGGAACCCGTGGTCGTCAATGTTCCTCCCGTAGAGGTGGTGGAAACTCCCGAAGCGGCCCCGGAACCTGCAGCTACTCCCGAAGTCCGGGTGGAGCCCAAAAAGAAAATCATGTTCGTTGCGTCCGAAGCAGCCCCGTTTATTGCAACGGGCGGACTTGCGGAAGTGATCGGTTCGCTTTCCAAGGCGATCGCAAAGGACGAAAGCTATGATGTCCGCGTTATTGTCCCACTCTATCAGGACATCAAAAAGGAATTCCGGAAGGATTTCAAATTCATCGGCAATATCTTTGTTCCGCTGTCGTGGCGCAATCAGTATTGCGGGATCTTTGAATACGAAAAGGACAATGTCCGATTCTATTTTGTGGACAATGAATATTACTTCAAACGTCCCGGCTGCTACGGCTATTATGACGACGGCGAACGGTTCGCATTCTTCTGCCGCGGCGTCATGGAAATTCTTTCTTTCCTGAATTTCTATCCCGATATCCTGCATTGCCACGACTGGCAGGCTGCCCTCGCGGCGATCTATCTGAAAACGATCTACTGTTTCCGTCCCGAGTATCAGTTTATCCGTTCCGTATTCACCATTCATAATATTGAGTATCAGGGGAAATATTCTCTGGATATCCTGGAAGATCTGTTCGGGATCTCCAACCGCTATCGTTATCTGGTCGAATATGATCGGTGCATCAACCTCATGAAAGGGGCGATCGAATGCAGTGAACGCTTCTCGACCGTCAGCCCGACGTATGCAGGTGAGATCAAGGATCCTTATTATGCACACGGCCTTGATCCAATCATCCGCAGGAACGAGTTCAAACTTTGCGGGATCCTCAACGGGATCGACGTCGACTACTACAATCCCAAGACGGATAAGTCTCTGTTTGCGAACTACGACGCGGAAAATCTGTCCAACAAAGCGGTTTGCAAGGAAGAGTTGCAGAGAATGCTCAATCTCCCCGTCAAACCCGACACGCCGATCATCGCCATGATCACGCGTCTTGTGGCGCACAAGGGGCTCGATCTCGTGCGGGAAGTCATTGAACAGGTCCTGCGCCAGGACGTTCAGTTTGTCCTGCTCGGAACAGGGGACTCCGCATATGAAAACTATTTCAGCGATCTGGCGCGCAGATATCAGGGGAAAGTCGTATCCATTATTTCGTTCAACTCCGATCTTTCACGCAAGATCTATTCGGGTGCGGATCTCTTCCTGATGCCTTCCAAGAGCGAACCGTGCGGACTTTCCCAGATGATCGCATCGCGTTACGGTACGATTTCTATCGTGCGCGAAACGGGCGGCCTGCGCGACAGCATCCGGCCGTACGGAGCAGGAGGGAACGGCTTCACGTTCCACGACTACAACGCATATGACATGCTCTATGTGATCAATGAAGCACTCGGCGTCTATCGCGACAAGAACGCATGGACCGCGCTTCAGAAGAAAGCTATGGAGACGGATTTCTCTTGGGCGACCTCGGCGAAGTATTACGAAGGGCTCTATCTCGGTATGCTCAAATAACAAAGATGCTGTGTCCGGCAACGGACAGACAGGAAGAGGGGCAGAGTGCTTTTCCTATGTAGCTTCTTTGCCCCTCCGTTTTTTTGCCCTCGGCCCGGAAATTGCGGCAGGGGCATTTCAACTTGTGATAATTTTTTCAGGAGATACAATCCAATGAACAAACTGACCGAACAGGAGGCGCAGCGCCTCATCACAGGTAAATTGTCGCGCTACTTCGGCGTGATCCCGCAGGAAGCCACGCGCGAACAGATTTACAGAGCGGTCGTCATGAGTGTCAGGGACATCATGGCTGAAAAGCATCAGAAATTTCATCTGCGCACCAAGAACGCAAGGGCCAAGCGCGTCTATTACCTGTGCATGGAATTCCTGATGGGGCGCTCTCTGAAAAACAGCGTCTATAACCTTGGGATCTACGATGCGCTTTCCGGCGCGCTCAAGGGATTTAAAGTCAGTCTTGAAGATCTGTACGAAGAGGAGCCGGACGCGGGGCTTGGAAACGGGGGGCTCGGACGCCTGGCCGCCTGCTTCCTTGACGGGCTCGCAACGCAGAATTATCCTGCAATGGGATTTTCCATCTGCTATCAGTACGGCCTTTTCAAGCAGAAGATCGTGGACGGCTGGCAGATCGAACTGCCCGACGTCTGGCTGCCGGGCGGCGAATCCTGGCTCATTCAACGTGCCGACAAGCGTTTCATTGTGCGATTCGACGGAACACTCGAAGAAAAGTGGACGGATCACGGAATGGAAACGATCTACCATAACGCGCGGGAAGTGGAGGCGATCGCATATGATATGATGGTATCGGGCAAGGATTCCGATTCCGTCAGCACGCTCCGGCTCTGGCGTGCGCGTGCGGTACAGAAATTTGATATGCAGCTGTTCTCGCAGGGCAACTATGCCGAAGTCATGCGGGAAGACACCGAAGCGCAGCTCATCTCCAAAGTTCTTTATCCTTCGGACAATCATTACGAAGGGAAGTCCCTGCGCCTTCAGCAGCAGTATTTTCTCGTCTCGGCGTCACTGCAATGCATCGTATCCGATCACAAGCGGCGCTACGGATCGCTTTCACTGCTTCCGCAGATGGCCGCGATCCACATCAACGACACGCATCCTGCGCTGGCGATCCCCGAACTCATGCGCATTCTCGTCGATGAGAACTATTTCAGCTGGGAAGTTGCGTGGAATATCACAACGGCAACCTGCGCCTACACCAACCACACCGTGCTTGCAGAGGCGCTGGAAACCTGGTCGGAAGATCTGATCGCAAGGCGCGTGCCCAGGATCTATGCCATTCTCAAAGAGATCAACCGCCGTTTCTGCGAAGACCTCTGGGCTCGCTATCCCGGAGACTGGAATAAAATTTCGCGCATGGCAGTGCTTGCCAACAATACCGTGCGCATGGCCAATCTCTGCGTCATGGGATCCCACAGTGTCAACGGCGTCTCAGAACTGCACAGCAACATCATCAAGGAAAGCATTTTCCGGGATTTCTATGACTATACGCCCGAAAAATTCTGCAATGTCACCAACGGAATCGCGCACAGACGCTGGCTCAATCAGTCCAATCCCGAGCTCTGCGAGCTCATCACGGACTGCATCGGCGAAGGCTATGACAAGCACGCCGAAAAACTGGAAGAACTCCGCAAATTCGCCGACGATAAAAGCGTATTAAAGCGTCTCGGCGAAATCAAGGCAATCAAAAAACGCCAGTTTGCACAGCTTGCAAAAAAGCAGCAGGGGGTTCTGATCGATCCCGATACGCTCTTTGACGTCCAGGTCAAGCGCATGCACGAATACAAGCGGCAACTTCTGAACGCGCTTCACATCATCGCTGAATACAATGCGCTCCGCGAAAACCCCGATCTTGACGTTCAGCCCAAGACATATATTTTCGGAGCCAAGGCCGCAGCCGGCTACGAGATGGCAAAGATGATCATCAAACTCATCTGCTTCCTCTCGGAAGACATTAAAAAGAACCCGAAAATCAACGAAAAGCTCAACGTCGTCTACATGGAAAACTACAATGTTACGATGTCGGAATCGCTCATGCCTGCAAGCGAGATCTCCGAACAGATCTCCTTGGCCGGAAAGGAAGCGTCCGGTACGGGCAACATGAAATTCATGATCAACGGCGCGCTCACGATCGGAACGCTTGACGGCGCAAACGTCGAAATGGCACAGAGGGTCGGCGATGAAAACATCTTCATTTTCGGTCTCAAGGCAGATGAGGTGGACGAGATCTGGGCCAGCGGTTATAATTCAAGCTCTTATTACAACCAGGATCCCGAAATGCGCAAGATCATCGAATCGCTCATTGTGGGATTCAACGGAACATCGTTTGCCGAAATTGCAAATTATCTGCTTCGCGGTACTCCGGTTGCAGACCCTTATATGTGCCTGGCCGACTACGAATCTTACCGTAAGACGCAGGAAAAAGTGACGGCGCTCTATCGCAGCGATAAACTTTCCTGGAACCGGAAATCGCTGATGAACATTGCCGCTTCCGGATATTTCGCCGCCGACAGAAGCATCCGGGACTACGCAAAAAATATCTGGAATCTCAAACAGCTCAATCAGTAAAACGCACTCAATGCGTTGGGAACCTCTATGCAATTGTATTTCAACCCACTGGATAAAGCCTGCAAAAGCCGCACGGGAGCTTTTCCGCGCGGCAGTTTGGTGACTTTTCGGCTTTATTGGACCGATTCAAACAAGATGCCGGACACACTCGATGCCCGTTTTGTATTCTGGCAGGACGGAAAAGAGCGTACGCCGCTCTCAATGCATCGCACTGAAAACGGATTTTGTGTGACGCTCCGTTTCCATCAGACCGGTCTCTATTTTTATTATTTCCGCATCGCTGATGAATATTTCGGCTGCGGAAACTTCCGCAACGGCGCATTTATGCCGCAGGTAAATCTGGTAAGCTGGCAGATCACCGTCTACGATGAAGAATATCATACGCCGGAATGGATGAAGGGCGGCGTAATGTATCAGATCTTTCCCGATCGCTTCAACAAGGACGGAGATTATCCCGTCCGTGAAGGAAAAATTCTCAGAAATGACTGGGGAGGCCTTCCGTCTTATCGGCCCAATGAAGCGGGCAAGGTCCTCAACAATGATTTCTTTGGAGGGAATCTGAACGGAATCACGGAAAAACTCGATTATCTGCAGTCCCTCGGCGTCACGGTGCTCTATCTCAATCCTGTTTTTGAAGCATACTCCAATCACCGTTACGACACGGGCGATTATCTCAAAATCGATCCGCTTCTCGGAACGGAACAGGACTTTGACCGGCTCACAGAAGAAGCGGGAAAGAGGGGGATCCGCATCATTCTGGATGCCGTGCTCAATCATACGGGATCGGACAGCCGTTATTTCAACAAGTACGGGCACTATGACAGCCTCGGCGCCTATCAGTCGCAGTCGTCGCCGTATTATGATTGGTATCATTTTCAAAGTTTTCCGAATACCTATGACAGCTGGTGGGGAATCGACACTTTGCCGGCAGTCAACGAGGCATCGCCGTCGTACCAGCAGTTTATCTTCGGACAGGAGGGCGTCCTTCAACATTGGCTAAACCACGGGATCAGCGGCTATCGGCTTGACGTCGCCGACGAACTTCCCGATTTTTTCCTGGAAAAACTTCGTAAGACCGTAAAAGAAGTTTCTCCCGAAGCGGTCATCATCGGTGAAGTATGGGAAGATGCGTCCAATAAAATTGCCTACAGCGAACGCCGGAAATACCTCCAGGGAAACGAACTGGACAGCGTCATGAATTATCCGCTGAAAGATGCCATCATCCATTTTGTGCAGACAGGAAAAACTTTTCAGTTGCGCGAAACACTGTCCATGCTCCTGGATAATTATCCGAAAGAAACAGTCGACTGCCTCATGAATATTCTCGGAACGCACGATACGCCGCGTATCCTCACCGTGTTCGGCGGAAAAACGTGCTCCGGAAAGGACGAAATGGCCGTCACTTTCATGACCGAACGTGATAAAGCACGTGCAAAACAACAGGTCATGATGGCCGCCGTACTGCAATTTACCTTACCGGGCGTTCCGTGCATCTATTACGGAGACGAGAACGCTATGGAAGGCTATCAGGATCCGTTCTGCCGCCGCTGCTTTGACTGGATCAATACAGACGAGGAATTGCTTGCTTTTTACCAAAAACTCGGTCAGATCCGCAGACAATCAGATGTTTTCCGCAACGGTGAATACAGGGAGATCTTTGCAGACAGCGGATGCCTTGTGTATGAGCGCAGAACCGCCGAAGAAGCCATCTATGTCTGGGTAAATAATTCCCACGGGGAATACTCCATTCATGCAGACGGAACTTACCGTGAGCTTCTCACGGATACGATTTTTTCCGATCGCCTGGAATGCAGGCCGAAATCCTATGGACTCTTCAGGAAAATCAAATAGTATGTCTGACATAGTATTGCAGTATCAATGTCTGTTTATAATTGTTTCAGAAAAAAACGGCAATAAAATGCCGTTTTTTTTCATTGATATTATACAACTCAAATTTTAGATTCTCTGTAAAATCTCTGTCAAGATGAATTTTACAAATCCAGTAATTTCGGCAGAAGCTCGGCAAAAACGCCCAAAATTTAAAGGAATTGCCTTATCAAGCCCGATTTTACCCATAACTATTCGCAAAACCTGTGTTTTGCGAATAGTTTTATGTCTCCCTTTCTCACGAATTTTTCTCTTCTTTAAATGATTTCTGGGACTCTTTATCGGTTCTTTTCTATTATTTCCCCTTTGAAACTCTTCGTAAAATTGACGAATCCTCTTTCATGTGCTATAATAGCGGTATGCCGAAAATCAGTAAAAACAATTCCGATTATTATCAGGAACGCAACCTGAAAAACCTTGACAAGATCGACCAGCTCCTTGAAGAACTCCCTCCTTTCTGCGAGGATTTTCTGCGCGGAATTGAAATGCGCACAAGTGTTCTCACGCGCCTGAACTATGTGTATGACCTGCGTATTTTCTTTGATTTTCTGATCCACAGAAAATTCCGCGGGAAAGCGGTCGCGGAACTCACCCTGGAAGACCTTGAGAGCGTGACAGACACGGATATCGAGATTTTTTTGAGTTACCTTTCCAACTACAGATTCAAAGACAAGCGCCTTTCCTGCGACGAACGCGCCAAGGCGCGCAAGCTCTCCTCTGTGCGCTCCATGTTCAAGTATTTCTTCAATAAGGGCTTGATCGAAGTCAATCAAACGGCAAAAGTGACTACTCCCAAGCTGCACGAAAAAGAAATTATCCGACTGGAAAACAACGAAGTCACTTCCCTTCTGGATACCGCAGAATACGGAGACGGCCTCTCTCCGCACGCGAGCGGCTATCATGAAAAAACAAAGATCCGCGACAGTGCGATCCTCACCCTTTTCCTTGGAACAGGGATCCGTATCTCCGAGCTTGTCGGGTTGAATAACGAAAGTATCGATTTCTCCAACAATTCCTTTATTGTGACGCGGAAAGGCGGCAACAAAGCAATCCTCTATTTTTCCGAAGAAGTCGGCGATGCACTTGCCGCATACCTCGCAGAGAAAGAAAACGATCCGCGTATCCCCCCCGACGAACACGCCCTCTTTCTGTCCCTTCAGTACAGGCGCATTTCCGTGCGGGCTGTGGAAAATCTCGTAAAAAAATACGCAAAAATCGTTTCCCCTCTCAAAAAGATCACCCCCCATAAACTGCGCTCCACATATGGCACGGCGCTGTATCGTCAGACCGGAGACATCTATATTGTGGCCGATGTGCTCGGTCACAGGGACGTCAACACGACACGGAAACACTATGCCGCCATCACGGAGGATCACCGTCGTTCGGTCGCAGACGCCGTCAAACTCCACCATTCGGAGGAAGATTCATGACATCGGAAAATGTCTATATCATTCAGCCTGTCACAGATCAGTCGGCGGACGCGCTGCACGCAGAAGCAGTTGCTCTGATCGAGAGCGCCGGCGCTTCTTACGCCGGCACGATGTACGCGAAGATCCGTGAGATCAATCCTGCGACCTATCTCGGCGAGGGTAAAATTGCAGAACTGCGGGAACGGCTGGCGGGACTCGATCTGACGATCTTATTCAACGGGGAGCTCTCCCCTGCACAGACCGTCAATCTTTCCGAGGCGCTCGAAGGGAAAAAGGTCATTGATCGGACGACGCTCATTCTCGATATCTTTGCCCTGCGGGCAGAGAGCAGCGAAGGAAAACTGCAGGTGGAACTCGCACAGCTGCGATATCTTTATCCGCGGCTGAAAGGCAAGGGAGGCGCCCTTTCCCGTCTCGGAGGCGGCATCGGAACGCGCGGGCCCGGAGAAACACAGCTGGAAACGGACCGCAGACATATCCGTACGCGCATACATTCCCTGGAGGAAAAACTTGCCAAAACCCGGCAAAGAAGAGGTCTCCAGACTGACCGCAGAAAAAAAGACGGCGTTCGCACCGTTGCGCTCGTCGGCTATACCAATACGGGAAAGTCAACGCTTCTGAATGCCCTTACGGGCGCCGAGGTCTTTGTACAGGACGCCCTTTTTGCAACGCTGGATCCGACAACGCGCCGACTTGAAATAGACGGCATGGATTTCCTGCTTACGGACACCGTCGGATTCCTGCGCGATCTCCCGCATCATCTCATCGAGGCATTCCGCTCGACGCTGGAAAGCGCCCTGCAGTGCGATCTTGCCCTCATCGTCTGCGATGCAGGCGGGGACTACGAAGTTCAGCTTGAGACAACCCTCAAAACATTGCGCAGCATGGATTTTTCATCTCCCTATCTCGTTGTCATGAACAAATGCGATCAGGCGCAGGAAAACACGCATTTCCCCAAAGATTGGATTTGTATTTCAGCAAAATACGGGCGCGGGCTTGTATTATTGAAGCAAAGAATCTTTGAATCCTTGGAACGGCGGTTTATCAAAGCAGAACTGTTCGTTCCCTATGCGAATGCGTCGAAATATGCTGCGCTGCGATCGCTCGTGACGGAACGCGAAGTATCTTACACGGACGACGGCTCTCACATTCTGGCAGTTATCCCCGCAGAACATGCCGCAAAATTCCGTCCCTATCTGAAATAAAAAAGGAACACTTCAACGGCAATTCCAATAAAGATGAAAAACGAGCAAAAATTTTTCAGATTTTTTGCTCGTTTTATTGCATAATAAATAGAAATTTATCATATTTTTTTAAAAAGGCTTGCACTCCAAAAGTCCATGCCGAGCTCATCTATATAGAAATGCAGGATCGCACGAAAATTTTTAGTGGCTGTAATAAGCATAATAAGGTTCATGTCGGGTGAAACCGCCTTTTCAGCGTATCTAAAAAGTTTTTGGCCGATTCCGCAATTTCGATATTGCGGTTTAACGTACAACTCGTCAATTTCAAAATATTCGGTTCCCGCTTTATAAATCGAGGTGTCTTTCTCAGTTGTTGAATTATGACCGAATAAATATCCGCAAATCAACTCTCCGTCCGTTGCAACAAAGATCCGCTTATCTTTGAAATCATCCGAATTATTTCTATGATAACCATAACAAGAATTTTCTTGTTCCCATTCTTTTGAAAGCGTAATCAACTGAACTGCGATGCGTTCCGAAAACCTGATTTCTTTTATTGTCATATATTCTCTCCGTTAAATTGCCGTTTTCTTTGTCGTGATTACAGAATAAATAATCAAAAAAATAAGCGCACTGTCTTGCTCACAAGGTATAATGCGCTATACTTTTTTATTGTGGGAAAACTATCGAAATTGCGTTCAATGCGTCCTCTTTTTCTCTTCCCGCTCATATTCATCGGGATCCGTATACAATTTGTCGATACGGATCGCCGCATATTCCTTGATATCCAGACATTTCCCGCAGTTGTCGCAGATCTTATTCGGATCAAGGTCACACACTTCGCATTCAAGGCATCCGTCGCATTCCTTCTCTTCATCCAGAACGCACATCTTTTTTTCCATAACAACTCCTGCGCTGCCCGATCAGGCGGCAGCCTCCATATTTTTTTCGATCCTCTGCAATCTGCGTACGGTATCCGGATGCGTCGATGACATCAGAGAAAGCAGGGACATCTTTTGCGGCGACGGATCCAGCGCAGAAAGAAACGCATGGAGTTCAGCTCCGTAGCCGCAGGACACCGCAAACGCATCGGCGGCATACTCCTGCTTTCTGGAGCTCGCATTGTCCATCAGATATCCGAGCCCGACCCACAGACTATAGACAAAATTCACGCCCCACAGCAGGACGATCCGCACAATATCCCCCACACTTTCTGACAGAATGCCTACTACGACCGCAATCAGATTGACAATGAGCGTATAGATAAACAGAAAGACCGTCAGAATGCTGTTTGCGACGCGGATCCCAAGCGTAATATCGGAATCCCCGTTCGCGATATGCCCGAACTCATGTGCAAGCACGGCTCTGATCTGTGCATCGCTGCACGACATCAATCCGTCCAGCACGATGACGGTACGATGTCCGAGCGCAAAGGCATTGATCTCATTCCGCTGAATGCGATACAATTTTACATGCCTGCTCAGTCTGGAAGAATGCTCCCCGGCGCGCTCATAGACTTCCTGAAAGAGCTTGAGCGCGCGTTCGTCCGTCTCCTTTTTTGCCCCCATCTGAAAGCGCGTGATCGCTTCCCCGACGGGGCTGAGTGAAACGAGCAGAATGACCAGGTGAATTCCGAGGCCGACCAGTCCGTTCCACAAAAAATCCAGCTCTGTCCCGAAATCGAACAGGGAGAGCCACCCGAACAAAAGAAAGATGAGCGCAATATTCATAAGAAAGTAGATCGCACTCAGAAACTTTCTCGGCGTAAACAGCGATCTCAGAAAACTCCCCAGGTACATTTCAGCATCTCTCCTCTTTGGCTGTATTCAGTATACCTGATTCTTTCGGAAAAATCAAGAAAAGACAAAAAATAATTCCAAAAAAGTAAAAACAAATGTTTGCAATTTAAAAAGGAATGTGTTATAATGAACACATAAGGAGATTCTGCCATGCTCGACAAACGCAAACTCGACGTCGTACTTGAATTTATCGATCGCTATACCGATGAAAACGGCTTTCCGCCCACCGTCCGGGATATCTGCGCCGAGCTGCAGATCAAATCCACCGCCACCGCATACGACTATGTCAACCGTCTCAGGGCGATGGGCCTGCTTCAGAAGACGGACGGAAAGAAACGCGCCGTTGCACTTGCCAACACCGGAACGGTGCGCGTCCCCCTCATCGGTACAGTCACTGCAGGTACTCCCATTCTTGCCACGGAAAATTATGACGGCTATTACACGCTGCCCACCGCAGAATTTTCGGGAGACAATCTCTTTCTTCTGACGGTCAAAGGCGACAGCATGATCGAGGCCGGGATCTTCAACGGAGACAAAATTGTTGTCCGGAAGCAGGAGACAGCCGAAAACGGCGACATTGTCGTGGCCATGTTCGACGATGGCATTGAAGAAGGCGCTACCGTCAAACGCTTCTTTCGCCGCAACGGAAAATTCATCCTTCACCCGGAAAACAGCGTACTTTCCGATTACGTCCTCGACGAAGTGACGATCCTCGGAAAGGTAGTCGGCCTTCTCCGCTCATTCCGGTAATCCTCAAATCAAAGAAAAACCCCGCCCGGGCGGGGTTTTTGTTTTACAGATTTTTCAGATAATAGATTTCTTCCTGAGAGAGCTTCCGCACGGCGCCGCGGTCAAGTCCCGTAAGTGCGAGCTCGCCGATCTTGAGGCGCTTCAGAAATACGACCTGCTTTCCGACCGCTTCAAACATTTTTCTGATCTCACGGTTTTTCCCTTCGGTGAGCACGACGCGCAGTTTTGTGAATTTTTTGTTGGTTTCCGTTACAGTGATTTTGCACTTCTTTGTCACGACGCCGCGGTCGATCTCCACGCCGGCGCGCAGACGATTGAGCTGAATGTCCGTCATGGTTCCCTCAACGCGCACCAGATAGGTCTTGGCGATCTCGCTCTGCGGTGCGGTCAGACGGTAAGCAAGGTCGCCGTCGTTGGTGAGAAGGAGCATTCCTTCCGTATCATAGTCCAGACGGCCGACCGGAAACACGCGCCCCGCGCCTGCGGGCAGAAGATCCATGACGGTTTTTCTTCCCTTGTCGTCGGAGACGGTGCACAGATATCCCTTCGGTTTGTTGAGGAGATAATATTCATATTTTACCTTGTGCGAAAGCGTCTTTCCGTCGAGCATGACGACGTCTTCTCCCGTGACATCGTCCCCCGCCTTCGCAACGTTCCCGTTGATCGTCACACGGCCTGCCGCAATGATCTCGTCGCTTGCACGGCGGGAAGCGACTCCCTGCTCCGCCAAAAACTTATTGATACGCATGGAAATTCCCCGAATAATTATCGTTCTTCCATGATATACAAATTCTGTGAAAAAATCAAGTTATTTGCAAGAAAAATTTCGACATAACCCGCAATCGCCCCTTTCTTATCCGGCAAAGGATCCTGGATCAGGAGTTCCGTCCGTACCTGCGACCGCTCCTCCTCTTTCAGAGGATAGACAAAATCCTCGCGGACGCCCACCCCGGCGGGAAACATCGCGTAATCCGTCAGCCTGGTCAGAGTGTACTGCGAAAAGGCCTCGTCAAGCAGTTCCGCTGTCCGTTCATACATCTGCGGAGAATTGAGAACAACGGAAACGAGGGGCATTCCGTTCCTTTCTGCACTCGTCACAAGACATCTTCCGGCCGCCGTCGTGAATCCCGTTTTGACGCCGTTTGCCCCTTCATAAGAGGCGAGCATCTTGTTCTTGTTGTACCAGCCGCGCGGCGCATAATATTCCGTTGAGACGATCGTACGGAAGGTTTCATTTTCCATCGCATACGCAGCGATCAACGCAAGATCGCGGGCTGTTGTCCTGTGACGCTCATCAGGCAACCCGTGCGGATTGACAAAATAGCTGTTCTCCGCACCGAGCATCGCCGCTTTCACATTCATTGCCTGCGCAAAAGACGCAATATCACCGCTGTGATGAAGCGCAAGCGCCACCGCAGCGTCGTTCCCGGAGCGCAACATCAGGCCGTACAGAAGTTCTTCCACCGTGTAACGCTCACCCGCCTTCAGATAGATACTCGACCCCTCCGTTCCAGCGGCACGGGCAGGGATCTCGACCTCATCTTTCAGACAGCAGTCGTCGATGATGAGGATCGCCGTCAGAATCTTCGTGGTGCTCGCATTGGGAAGCGGCGTTTGGGCATTCCGTTCTGAGAGCAGTCGGCGTGAAGAGACCTCAACCACGCATTCCGCACGGGAAACCGGCGCCTGGGCAGATGCGGCAACGGTTGCATGCATCAGCATAAAAATGGGCATGATCGCCGCTAAAAGTATGACCGGCAGCCGCTTTTTATGCATCTTCCCCCTTCCTGACGAGTCTCCCGAGAAGATCTCCCGCCTTTTCGATCAATCCGTCGATCACATCATCAGTGATGCGGACGATCCGGCATTCCTTCCCGTCGTCGATGAGAAATCCCGCTGGTTTCACATTGATCACCGTTCCCGCGCCCCCGGCAAAAGGCAGGCATTCTCCGTCGTCTATTTTTTTGACATCGCCGTACTCCCCGCCTCCGGACAGATATCCCATCGTCACCTTGGTAAACGGAATAACTTGTGCTCCGCTCGCCGTCAGAACAGGTTTTCCGATCACGGTGTTCACATCGACGAGGCCCGTAAGTTTTTCCGCAGTCTTTTCAAGGATACTGTCGATTTTCTTTTTTTCATCCATTTCAATATCTCCTCCAAAGTTTTTTTCATGAATGCGATGCTGATCACAAGTCCGTTCATGACCGCAGCAATGCGGACACACCCTTTCAGACAAGGCTCATTGTGGAAGATCGCCCTGCTGCGAAAGGATAATCCGGCATTCTGCTCGTGAAGAAGTGCATACGCCGTTCCCCCTGCCGCCGAAAGCGCCGCCGCAAGAAAAATACTCCGCGCATCCTGCGCGCCTCCTATTTCCAGGATCTGATGAAACCTGCACAGCTGAAATCCCTTCGTCACCTCGAACTTTTTCCGGGCGGCCGCCAATTCGGCATAGGGAAGAACAACTGCCTTTTTCTTTGTCAGATGAAAGACAAACCCTTCCCCGCGCAATTCCGCATATCCGCCGAACAGACGCAGCCGGTGATAGAGCGAGACGGAAAACCATCCGCGATTTTCGTGCGTGTCGAGATAGACATCGGCGTTGACACAGATCGGAAACAGAAACAGCAGCGCCCCCAAAAAGAACGAATATACAAAAAATTCGCCCATAACCGTAATATGGGCGAATTTCCGAAAACTATGAAATTTCAATCGATCTTCACGATGTCCGTATCGTCTAATCCTTTCAGGAAGTCCGGGATCTCATAGCCGCCGGATTCCCCGTCGGACTCTTCTTCCCGTTTCTTCTCTTTGGGCGGTTCCTGATCGGGCGTCTCCTCCTGCAGCTCGTCGCGCGCATAGAGATATGTATCGTGGTCATCGTCCGGACGGGTGATCGCAGCCATCAGGGCATCGTAATCGGGCAGATCCTCCAGCGAATTGAGCTTGAAGCGCTTGAGAAACTCGTCCGTCGTTGCAAACAGAACGGGCCGTCCGACGGCGTCCTTTCTCCCGCAGGGATAGATCAATTTCAGCTCCAGCAATGCATTGACCGCATAATCGCTGTTCAGTCCGCGCAGAAGCTCGATCTCCGTGCGCGTTATGGGCTGTTTATAGGCAATGATCGCGGCGGTTTCCAGGATCGTGCGCGTCAGTTCCTTTTCGCGGATGGGATTGAGCACCGCGGCCACGCCTTCCTTGTACTTCGGATTGGAGCCGAGCTGCGCCTTCTTGTTGAACTCGAGAAGAACGATCCCGCCGTCCTCTCCGTAGCGTTCATGCAGAGCTTTCAGAGATTTTCTGACCTCGCCCTCGGTGACGTTGAGTTTTTCAGCAATGTCCGCAATGGGAACGCTCTTTCCGGAGGCAAACAGAATCGCCTCAATCGTATTCGTCAATTGTTCCAAGTCCTGCCTCCTCGTCCCTGTCCGGATTGAGCGAAATCGTAATTTCGCCGAAAGTGTTCTCCTGCTTCACGCGCAGGAACTGATATTTCAGAAGCTCAAGAATGGCCTGAAAGGTCGTAACGATCTCTGACTTCGTATAATCCTTGGTAAATAGCTCTTCAAATTTGACTTCTTTCAGCTCTTCCAGGCTTTCAAGGACAAACTGTATCTTCTGTTCGACGGTAAAGGAATCGCGCGGGATCTCGCGCACTTCCTCTTCTTTCAGATCCTCTTCCCGCTTGAGCATGAGCTGGGAAAACGCAGTGATGAGCCCGTCCAGGGTAAGATGATCCAGCGTGAAGACAGTCCGCGTTTCGCCGACGTCTTTATCGGGTTCCTTGAAGTAATATCCGATCGTCTCAAGCTCTTTGAGCTTCTTTGTCTCTTCCTTGATGAGCTTATATTCCTCAAGCGCTCGAATGAGCTGGGCCTTGTCCTCCTCGATTTCCGCATCGATTTCCGGATCTTCTTCGATGTTCGGAACAAGTGCCTGTGCCTTGATCTTGATGATCGTCGCCGCGATGTTGAGATATTCGCTGACCTTGTCCACGTCAAGATAAGGAAGCCCCTTCATATAATCGAGGAACTGCTCCGTAACCTGCGAGACAAAAACGTCTTTGATCTCGATTTCCTCTTTGTTGATCAGGAAGAGCAGGAGATCGAGCGGGCCTTCAAAGTTATCCAGAACGGTCGTATAATCGACGTTGGAATCAAATTTTTCACGAATAGATTGAATTTTGTCCTGATCTACCATGGAATCAGCCCCCAAAGCGCCGTGATCGGCCAGCCGAGAATGTCCGTTGCAAACCGCATGAACCAGCCGAGAATGTTGAACATGGCCATCTGCGGAACGCCGAAACGCACCAGAAGCTGACAGAGAAAGCTCTCGACAATGAGCCCGAACAGAATATACTGCCCGTAATTGCGCAAAAATCTGTAAATTTTGCCCCTCCGCTTGTTGAAAGCGTCCAGGATACGGAATCCGTCCAAAGGATACAGCGGAAGCAGATTGAAAACAAAGAAGCTCAGACTGTAAGCGAATACAAAATAGAAAAAGTATTCAAGCAGGTCCGCGACAAACGGCACCGACGGCATATAAAACCAGACGATCAGATAGAGCGGATAGACGAGCAGAGCCGTCAGATAGTTCATGACGATGCCCGCGCTTGCCGTCAGCCCCATTCCGAGGCGGTATTTCCGGAAATTGTCCGGATTGATCGCAACAGGCTTTGCCCAGCCGAATCCGACAAAGGTAAAGCATAAAAGTCCCACAAGGTCAAAATGCCGGAACGGGTTGAGAGACAGGCGCCCGTTCCATTTTGGGGTCGGGTCGCCGCATTTATATGCAACGAAGGCGTGCGCAAATTCGTGCAGAGTAAGCACAATGATAACCGCACACAGACTCGCAAGAAGTTCAATCAGGTAATCTGCCATGTTCTCTATATTATATCGGATCTCCGAAAAAATAGCAAGGAAATGTCAAGAAAAAAGCAAAAATCGGTCAGGATTTCTCTGATCCGTTTCCGATCAGAACTGTCCGGGTCGCGATTTTTTCCGAAAAAACGGCATCGTGCTCCACAAATAACAGGCTCGCTCCCGAATCGAGGATCTCATTCTCCACCTGTTCCCGCGAAAGAATGTCCAGATAATTGAGCGGCTCATCCCAAAGATACAGATGCGCCCTTTCGCAAAGGCTTCTCGCCAGAGCTGCTTTTTTCTTCTGTCCTTCGCTCATTTCGGAAAGACGGCGGGGAAAATCATGCCGTGCAAATCCGAATTTCGCAAGGATCGCCTTATAATAGGACTCATCGATCGAATACTCCGCCGCATAGTCGGCAAGCGTTCCGTCGTATATAAACGTCTGCGGCACATAGGATATTTTCAGTCTCGGAGAAAGATCGATTTCCCCTTCGGCAGGAATCTCCCCCGCAAGGGCTTTCAGAAACGTACTTTTCCCCGCGCCGTTTATCCCGGCGAGCGCCACACGCTCGCCCTGCCGCATGGAAAAAGACAGATCCCTTAAAATGATCTCTTCGCCAATGCATACAGAGAAACCGCGGACGGACAGCAGACTTTCGCGGAAAAACTTCTCAGGCGAAAGGCAAAGCGGTTCGTTCTCTTCAATATTTTTCAAAAGGCCGGAAATTTCCGACTCGGCGCGCGCCGTCCTGTCCCGTGCCGCCGTTGCGCGCTTCATGACCCGCGCCGCCTTGGCGCCCAGATAGCCGCGGTCGGCACGTAAGCCGGAACTGAGCGTTCCGAACTTTTCGCCCTCCGCCCGGTCTGACCAGTCCGCGATGCGGTTTGCCGCTTCGCGAAGGCGCACACGCTCTTTTTCAAGCTGATCTTTCCTTGATCTGTCCGCCTGTTCCTGTTTATCGCGCTCTGACCGCCACACCGTATAATTCCCGTGCGTCACCCGGACCGCGCTCTTTTCAAAGGAAAGAATATGGTCGCAGCACCCGTCAAGCACCGCGCGGTCATGAGAGACAAGGAAAAATCCATGCTTCCGGCTCAGATACCGCGCCAACGCCTCCCGTCCGGCCCGATCGAGGTGATCGGTCGGCTCGTCAAGGAGCACGAATCCGTCGGCCGCAAAAACAATGGATAGTTGAAGCTTCGTGCGCTCTCCGCCCGAAAGCGTCGAAACAGGACGATAGAATACTTCCGCGGAAAGTCCTAAAAGATCGGCTTCGCGCAGCACTTTCCAGAACTCCCGTTCGGGGACAAACTCGCAGGATAACTCGTACCCGCATGCATTTTCATCGGAGATCGCAATCGGAAACCGTATAAAATCCTGATCACAGGTCAGGCGGCCTTCGCCCCTGACCTCCCCCGAAAGAAGTGCAAAAAATGTACTTTTCCCGATACCGTTCCGACCGATGATCCCCATTTTCCAGTCGGTATCAAGTTGCAAAGAAAGATCATCGAACACGGGCACAAGTCCGCCCGGATATGAAAATGTGATATGATCAAGCTGAATCAAGGACACAGCATGCCTCCGTCGGATCCCCATGCAAAAACCGCAGGGAGATCCTGTAAATTTTCGTAAAAGGCCGCCGCAATACGGGACAGCCGGGTTTTATCTTTGATTTTTACGAAAAAAAGCGCAATGCAGTCATCCTCCCCGATCAATCCGTCATCATTTCAGTCTTTCCGGAACAGCATCATTGCGCACCAGATCTTCATAGGTCTGCGGCATGACGATGTATTCCGCTTTTCCACCGTTCACAAGCACGGCCGGAGGAATCAGATTGCGGTTATAATTGGACGCCATCGAATAGTTGTAAGCGCCCGTTGAAAATACGGCAAGAATATCCCCCGTGGCGGCCTTCGGAAGATTGAAATCAACTCCGATCAGATCGCCGCTTTCACAGCATTTCCCGGCAATACTGACCAGCTCCGACGGCTCCTCCGCGGCACGGTTGGCCAGGATCGCCGTATATCTGCTCTGATAGAGGGCATAGCGCGGATTGTCAAACATGCCGCCGTCCACCGCCACGTACTTGCGGATCCCGGGAATCTCGCGGATCGCCCCAACGGTGTAGAGCGTGATACCCGCTTCACCGACGATCGAACGCCCCGGTTCAAGGTAGACAAACGGCAGCCGCAGACCATATTTTTTGCAGCCCTCTCTCACCGTTGAGAGAAGCGCCCGCAGGTAGTCCGCATAGCCTGCGACGCCGATTTTGGCGTCGCCCTCCGCGTACCAGATGCCGAACCCGCCCCCCATATTGAGGGAATCCGCCTCAAATCCGAGATTTTTCTTCATCTCCGCCATAAAGGCAAGATTCTTTTCAACGGCAAGCACAAAAGACTGTTTTTCAAAAATCTGAGAACCGATATGGCAGTGATAGCCCCTCAGTCTCAGATGCGGCTTTGAGAGCGCATACTTTGTGATCGCTTCCGCGGCGCCGCTTGCAACAGAAAAACCGAATTTGGAATCGGGCGTCGCCGTCTGCACATAGGCGTGCGTATGCGCCTCCACGCCGGGATTGATCCGGATCAGCACATTCTGCACGATGCCGCGCTTTTCCGCCTCCGCTTCGATCAGGTCGACTTCCGAATAGGCGTCGACAACGATCATTCCGACGCCGCAATCGAGCGCTTCCGCAATTTCGTGCGGAAGTTTGTTGTTTCCGTGCATCGTGATCTTCTCTGCGGGGAACCCGGCCCGCATCGCCGTATAGAGTTCTCCGCCCGACACGACGTCCACACCGATATTTTCCTGTCTGGCGATCGCATAGACAGCCGTACAGGAAAATGCTTTGGACGCATACAGCACAAGTCCGTTTCCGTCATATTCTTCCGCGATGGTGTCCCTGTAGATCCGCATCATCTGGCGAATGTATGCTTCATCGAACACATAAAGCGGCGTACCGAATTCTGCCGCCAGATCCACGCAGTCCGCGCCGCCGATCTCCAGGTGGCCTTTGGCATTGATTTTCAATGTATCTCTTGTATTGAACATACGGACATTATACCATATCATTTCAGGTTCGGTCAATAAAAAAATGACACAGCAATGCGAAAAGCATATACTATGTCATACATATTACTTTGCAAAATTGTATTTTTTATGCTTTGTTCCAGTGTCGTGCATTCTCTCGGTAGGCCTCCCACCAGGAAAACCGCGGCGCATCATCGCAGGAAAGAAGATCGGTACGCGCAATTTCAACGCCGTCCCGAAGCAGGATCGCCTGGCCCACGATCTCACCGGCCGCAAGTGGAGCACAAATTTCCTCGTCCAGCTCATATACGACCGAATAATCTTCTTCCACACCGCGGCGGCGAAGCACGCTCAGCGATTCTTTGGGCATCACAGAAACCGATTTTCTTTCGCTTCCCCGGACAGCGATCTCGTCCATTGCCACTCCGGAAGCAAGGTAGGTCTTGCTTTCAAAGTTGTCGAAAGCATAATCAAGGAGCGAAGTTGTGGCCGCAAACCGCGCTTTCGAATCCCCAGAACCAATGACGACGGAAATGACGCGCATTTCCCCGCGTTTTGCGGAAGCCGCAAGGCAGAAGCCCGCCTCGTTTGTAAACCCTGTTTTTCCGCCGTCGCAGCCGTCATACTGCCTGATCAGCTTGTTTGTATTCGTCATCTGCGTCGTCCTTCCGTCCGGATGCGCAAAATCCTCCAGCCATATCCTTGAATACTCATGATATTTTTCATGGCGGATCAGTTCGCGCAACATGAGCGCAACGTCATGCGCACAGGAATACTGCGGTTCTTTGGGGAGCCCCGTACAGTTCGCAAAGAGCGTATTTTCCGCCCCAAGCTCCTTTGCACGGGCATTCATCCTTTCGCAGAAAGCCCCCTCACTGCCGCAAAGCCGCTCTGCGATCGCAACACAGGAATCGTTTGCCGAACAGACGGCAATGCTCTTCAGAAGCTCATCGGCGCGGTAGGAAAGACCGGCCCCCAAAAACACCTGCGATCCCCCCATTCCCGCGGCCCGTTCCGAGACGGAAATTTCCTCATCAAAGGACAGTTCCCCCGCCTCCTCCGATTCCAGCGCCAACAAAAGCGTCATGATCTTGCACATGCTTGCAATCGGAAGCCGCTCCGTTTCATTCTTTGCATACATCTGTACTCCGCTCGCATCGTCCATAAGATATGCGGCCTTGCAGTCCGTAACCACTTCTTCCGCCGATGCGCTTATTCCCGCCGTTCCCGTCATGACTGCCGCCCCCAGCGCAAGGGCTGCGGCAGCACAGATCCAAACTTTTTTCATACCTGCAGTTTGCGCGTCTGCCTCAAAATTATTTACATCACATCAGATTTCCGACCGGATGCACAATTACGAGCAAAAGGATCATCTCCGTCAGACAGATGACAAGCATCACGGCGGCAAGCACGGCGAGATCACGCAAAATCGCAAAGAAATCCGATCTGCAAAAGCAAAAACAGGGCGCTCGTCCGCAAGAGAGCGCCGTTGCCCATAAAAGGACGGCATCGACAAACAGATGAATGGGCAGATATACCGTAAAGACGATCAGCGCGCCCGCAAAGCGATAGACGGAGAAAAAGACGACGATACAACCCCCGAAAGTATAGGCACGGTAGGCAATCAACAGCGGAGGCAGAACAAGACATGCCGGATGGACCCCGGAAAACAGCAGAAAGGCCGCCAGCAGACAACAGCCGGCCGCCCGTTCAAGAAAAACCACAAATATATTCCGGTCCGTATAACAGACATCGCGCAGATAGCGCGTACACAGCCTGAGATGATAGGCGGAAGCGGAACCGCCGAGAGACATGCCGACAATGAAACACACGACAAAGAGAGCGGCAAACGCGATCAGAGTCCGTTTCCGTTCCCACGCACGCATAAACGTCTCCTGCAGACAATCAACGGGGCGCATACCGTATGATATGCGCCCCGTTTTGCGTTTCATGACGGAATTTGTCAGTTTCCGAGCATCTTTTCGATCCCGATCCCGTACCCGCGCGTAGGATCATTCAGAAAAACGTGCGTGACTGCACCGATGAGTTTCCCGTTCTGCACGATCGGGCTGCCGCTCATTCCCTGCACGATTCCGCCCGTCTCGCGAAGGAGCTCCTCGTCCGTCACCTTGATCACGAAATTTTTATTGTTCTTATTCCCCGCGTCCACCTTGGCGATCGCGATCTCATATTCGCGGGGTTCGATCCCGTCCACAGTCGAATAGATGACCGCCTTCCCGATGGTTGCCTGCGAAATCGGCGCCGCTTCGACCGTTTTGGCCGATGAAAAGTCGTACCCGTCCGAGAATTTTCCGTAAAGCCCCGTCTCGCAGACCTTATCCGCGTCGGCTATGGGCGAATCATTCAGAAGAAGCCCCTTCAATTCGCCCGCCCTTCCGCGCTCGCCGCGGCTGACCCCGACAACGCTGCAGCGATAGACCGTTGCCTCCGCAAGCGCAAGTGAAGCATGGCTCTCATCACAGACGGCATGGCCGAGGGAACCGAATCTTCCGCTTTCCTTTTCGATATAGGTCACCGTTCCGATCCCGGAGAGCGTATCGCGAATGAGGATCCCGATCTTATATTTTCCGTCTTTTCTGTCTTTCAGCGGAACAAGCGACATCTCCATACTCTCTCCGTTTCTCTTGACGAGAAACTGCGTCTCTTTCCCGCCGCTGCGGGCAAGAGCGTCCCCCAATTCGCCGATCGTGCGCGTATGGATCCCGTCCACGGCAACAATGAGATCCCCCGTCTTCATCCCCGCCTGAGCCGCAGGGCATCCCCCGCCCGATTCCGAAGAGACCTCTTTGAACGCGACGATCTCCACGCCGTTTGCCGACAGAGAAAAGCCTGCAGTCATGCCCCCCAGATAATACTGCGTTCCTGCCGCCGAAGCAGACAGTTGCCCTCCGCTTCCGGCCGCTACGCAAATTGCAAGAAGTGCGCCGGCGATAAAAAATTTCAGCTTACGCATTCCAACCTCCGTGTCATATACAGAAGTTAATTTGCGTAAGCCGAATATCTTCTATGCGATTTTTGAAAAAGGTTATGAAAGGGACTTTTTGTAAGCGGCAGCATTGGCAAGCAGCTCGTCTGCATGACGGCGCGCCGTCTCACTCTCCGTATCCCCGCCGATGAGACGCGCGATCTCCGAAACCCTGTCCGCGCCCTCCACCGTACGGATACAGGAGAACGTCCTGCCGTCCGTTTCCCGTTTTTCAATGTAAAATTCACGGTCGGCAAAGGCAGCGATCTGCGCGAGATGCGAAACCGCTATGATCTGTACATTCTTCGCGATCCTGCAGAACTTCTCCCCGACGACGCGCGCCGTCTTTCCGCCGATGCCCGCGTCGATCTCGTCAAAAATATAAGTCCCTATCGCATTGACCGCGGAAAGCTGCGTTTTGATCGCAAGCATAAACCGGCTCATTTCGCCGCCGCTGATGATCTTGCCGAGTTCCTTCAGCGGTTCGCCCGCATTGGCCGAGAATAAAAACGTAACGCTTCCCAACCCCTCGGACGTCGCATGCGGAACGTCGTCCCGTGTATATTCCCCGAAAGCAATTTCAAATCGGGGAGAAGGGATATTGAGCGTCCGCAATTCATCGGCAACGCGTTTCGTAAAGCCCTGCGCCGCCTCCTTGCGCGCCTTTGTCAGCTTCAGACAGGTCCCGTAAATTTCATCATCGAGCTTTTTCAGGCGCTCGCCCAGCTGCTCGAAACGCGCCGCACTGTCCGAAAGCATCTCGTATTCCGCCTGCGCCCGCCCCAAAAAAGCGAGCGCTTCCGCAACCGAGCCGCCGTATTTCTTTTTGAGGGCGCGCAATTCGTCGAGCCGCGCTTCCACACGCTCCGCTTCCCGCTCGTCTATATCCAGTTCTTCAAGAAGGCTTTCTGCCGTGTCAGCGATGTCCTCCGCCTCCGCGGCCGCATTTTCGAGTCGGTCCGCAAGCGCGGAATACCGTTCGTCCAACCGCACGATCGCAGACAGGCTTCTGCCCGCCCCGCGGAGCGTATCCGCGCTCCCGCCGTCCTCGCTCAGAAACTGCCTGACGGCACCGAGGGCATCGAGAATTTTTTCCGCATTGCGGAATTTCTCACGGAACGCGGTGAGTTCTTCCTCCTCCCCCTCCCTGAGTTCCGCTGCGGAAATTTCATCGATCTGGAATTTGAGAATATCCAGCCTGCGCTCGCGCTCTCCCTCATCCCCGCCAAGCTTTTCACGATCGGAAAGAATGGAACGACGCTCGGAAAGCTGACCGGCGAGCGTTTTTTTGATTTCTGCAACCGCATCACCGGCCACATCGTCCAAAAGACGCAGTTGATTGCTCTCTTTGAGCAGGAAAAAGTGCTCGCTCTGTCCGTGAACGTCCACCAGGATCGAAGTCAGCCGCCGGACCATGGCGGCAGTCACCGCACAGCCGTTCAGCCGGAAGGAGCTCTTGCCGTCCGCCGTAAATTTCCTGGAAAGGACCAGGGTTTCCTCCGCCTCGATATCAAATTCTTCAAGCAGCCCGGCAATGCGGGGATCGGCGCTCAAAAATTCAGCGCGCACGGAGCAGAATTGTTCGCCCGAACGGATCAGACTCCTGTCCGCTTTTGCACCGAGCACGAAATCGATCGCGTCGAGAATGACGGACTTTCCTGCGCCCGTCTCCCCCGACAGGACATTCAGCCCATCGGAAAATTCCAGTTCCGCCTGCCCGATGAGCGCGACATTCTGAATAACAAGTCTTTGCAGCATATCAGCCCTTTACGATCGCAGAGAGCTTGTCCGCAACCGCTTTTCCGTCCTCTGCCGTCTCACAGATGAGCAGGACCGTATCGTCCCCGGCAATCGAACCGGCGACCTCGCGATAGGCAAGTTCATCGATCACGACGCCGGCATTCGCCCCGCTTCCCGGAAGCGTCTTTACAACGACAAAATTACCCACCGCCCTGATTTTGACCGCGCAGGTACGAAAGAGCGAGCGCATCTTATTGGGAAGCTCGCCCTCCGTCTCCTTCGCGCCGACGTAGCGGAATCTCTTCTCTTTCCCGCGCTCTTTGAACAGGCGCAGATCCTTGATATCGCGCGAGACCGTTGCCTGCGTGACGGAAAAACCGCGCGCCGCAAGTTCTTCGCAGAGTTCTTCCTGCGTTTCGATCTCTTTTTCCGCAATCAGCGCGAGAATGGCTTCATGCCGAAGATTTCTTGACATTTTCAAACTCCTATCAATTGATCTTTTGCGTGAGACGGCGGAAATACTCGCTCAGTCCCCGCGTCAAAAAGGTTGCGGTACGCGCCGACTTCCGGACAATCAGCTTGTCCTGCGCACCTGCCTCCCCCAGATATACACCGTCTCCGTAGAGAACGAGCGCCCCCTGCGGCAAGGAGAAACCAAGTTCGCTCCTGTCCGAATAGGCGATCGGACGGCTTCGCATGGAAAATGCACAGACAGGCGTCAGCTGGAACGTCGCGCAATCGGGGGTCATGATACTCCCGCCCGCCGAAAGCGAATAGGCCGTAGACCCGGTCGGCGTCGTCACGATCAACCCGTCCGCGACAAATTCACCCGCGTGGCTTCCGTCTATCGTAACGGATATCGTCACGACCTTGTTTTCTTTTCCGGGAGCAACCGGATGCAGCAGGGCGAGTTCATTGAGGCAGTCGAAAGTCTTGCCGTTCAGCTCCGCTTCCAGCATGGAACGCTCGATCCGCGCACAATTTTCATCGAGCACAAGCGGAACAGCCAAGGAACATTCTTCGCGCTCAAACTCGGTCAGAAATCCAAGGCGGCCGAAATTGATCCCGAGGAGCGGAATTTTAAGAGCGGAGGCATGCTTGGCCGCGCGAAGCATCGTACCGTCTCCCCCGAGAGCCAGAAGCCTGTCCACTCCCCCGATTTCCTCAAGTTCCGAGAAGATCACGGCCTCATGTCCGGCAGCTCCGATCTGCGCTGCCAGATCCTCCGCGACGGAAAGATCCGCCTGATCGCGATTGTAAAAGATACCGATTTTCATGCGACACCATTATACAATAAAAGCTGTATATATGCAAGTACTTTTCTAAATCCGGCCGTCATTTTCCACAGAAAATTTTGCCGCATTCAGGAAGTCGTCCCGTCCGAGCGGCGAAGCATTCTTCTGCAAAAACACAACATATTCGATATTCTTACGGGGCGCTATGGGCGCATTGACGATCGCGCGGGGCGCCAGCGAAAGCGTCAGACAAAAATCATAAAAATCCGAAAGCAATGCGCGGTGATACTTTACCGGCAAAATCCCGCCCTTCCCGAGGCCCGTTCCGCCGCATTCAAACTGCGGTTTGAAGAGCACAAACGCCCGTTTCCCCGCGCCGAGAAGCCCTGCCACCGCAGGAAGAACGAGCCTGAGAGAGATAAAACTCAGATCGGAGACAATGCCGTCAAGCGATTCCGGAAAGCTGTCCGCCGTCAGATACCGCGCATTCGTATGATCCATCACTCTCACGCGGGGATCTTCGGCAAGAACCGGAGCAAGCTGCGCTTCGCCGACGTCTACGGCATAGACACGGGCGGCACCTCTTTCAAGCAGAACTTCGGTAAACCCGCCCGTACTTGCACCCAGATCCGCAAAAACATCTCCCGCCACAGTCTCGCCGAATGTGTCCAGCCCGCGTTCCAATTTATAACCGCCCCTGGAGACATAGCCGTCTTTGCCGCTGAGAAACTGAAAACAGTCCCCTTCATGCACTTCATCGGAAGGAGAAAGCGGTTTTCCCGCACGCAGAACAAGCCCGCGCTTGAGAATGTCTTTTGCACGCGTCCTTGAACCATACCTGGACGCAAAATAGCTATCCGCGCGCATGGCATTCCCTGATGTACCGCAGAATTTCTTCGGAGTTGAGCCCGAACTCCTCTGCAAGTTCGGCCGCAGAGCCGTGGGGAATAAAGATGTCGGGATATCCGAACGCGCGCAGATTTTTTTCCGTACCACGCAGAACCCGCGCGATCGCATCGCCGAGCCCGCCCGTCAGGACATTATCTTCCAATGTGATCACCTGTTTTTCCCGTCTGGAAAGAATCATCTGACTGTCCACGGGTTTGACGAACCTTGCGTTCACGACTGTAAAATCCATTCCCTCTTTTTGGGCCAAAGCAAGAATACGCTCCGCAAGAGCAATGCAGCGCTCCCCGGCAGCATACACGATTATGTCTGACGTACTACTATGCAAAATTTCAAATTTCCCGATTTCGATGGCATTGGAAGCCCCTTCTTTTCCCTCACGCGGGTAACGAATTGCAAGCGGCTTTCCATACGACGCGCTCATGCGGAGCATGGCGCGAAATTCCGCAATATTTTTCGGTACCGCGATCGTGAGATTGGGAATCGGCGCAAGATATGAGAGATCGAACACGCCCTGATGCGTCTCCCCGTCCGCACCGGTCACGCCGGCGCGATCGATACAAAGCGTCACAGGAAGCCCCTGTCCGCAGATATCGTGAATGATCTCATCATAGGCACGCTGCAAAAACGTCGAGTAAATGGCATAGTACGGCCGCATGCCGCCGGCCGCAAGGGCCGCAGACAGAACGCAGGCGTGCTCCTCGCAGATCCCGACATCAAACGCCCGCTCCGGAAACGCCTGAAAAAACGGCCTCAGCCCCAGGGCGTCCGTCATCGCCGCAGTTACCGCAACGATACGCGGATCTTCACCCGCCATAGCAGTGAGCTCTTCCCCAAGGGCCGCGGAATATTCCGTTCCTGCCCCGTTCGGAGAAAATCCGTGTGTGCGCTCCGGTTCCCGTTCGCAGAAAGCATAACCCTGGCCTTTGCGCGTTGTCACGTGGAGCAGAACGCTCTGCGCGCGCAAAGCTTCCTTGGTCTCTTCAAGCGCGGGAAGCAGTTCTTCCAGATCATTTCCGTTATATACGCCCATATAGCGCAATCCGTAACGCTCAAACAGCGCAATATCTTCCGACGGAGCGCGCCCCCCTTTGATTTCGGAAAGCACTTCATGCGTCCCCCCGACCGTGGGAGAAATCGACATTCCGTTGTCGTTCAGCACGATGAGGACGCGCGTGGACAGGATTTTCAGGCTGTTGAGCGCTTCATAAATGAGGCCGTTATTGAAGGAGCCGTCGCCCACCAGCGCGATCACATCAAACGACTCCCCCTGCAGATCACGCGCCTTCGCAATGCCGAGCGCGGCAGAAACAGCCGTGCCGGCATGCCCCGTTTCATAGCAGTCAAAGGGACTCTCACTGCGCTTCGGAAATCCGGAGATCCCGCCGCGGCTGCGCAGCGTGGAAAATTTCTGCGCACGGCCGGAAAGCAGTTTGTGCGCATAACACTGATGCCCGACGTCGAACACGATCTTATCCGTCGGGAAATTGAATGTACGGTAAAGCGCAACGGTCAGTTCCACCACGCCGAGATTGGACGCAAGGTGGCCGCCCCGCACAGAGACCGTGCGGAATATTTCCCCGCGCAGTCTTTCGCAGATCTCTTTGAGTTGGGAAAGGGAAGCCTCTTTCAGCTCCCCGCGTACCAAATCTTCCATGCAAAGCCTCTATCTGTCCCGACGGGATACATAGCCGACGAACTCCGACAAAAATGCGGTGTCCGTCCCCGCCATAGTATGCAGGATATCAAGACATCTGTCCGCGCACGCCTCCGACTGCTCCCGCGCGCCCGTAAGACCGTAGACCTTGACCGCCGTCAGCTTGTCCTCCTGCACATCTTTCCCGACCGATTTCCCGAGCGCTTCCCGGCTTCCGACCGCGTCGAGGATGTCGTCCGTCAGCTGGAACAGGTCGCCGAGCGCCAGGCCGAATTCCTCCGCCCGACGCACGTCTCCGCCCGCCAGAACGGCCGCCATGACCACAGGCGCCGCAATCAGTCTCCCCGTCTTGTTCCGATAAATTTCACGGAGCTCCCCTTCTCCGCCCGTTCCGCCCGTGCAAAGCAGATCGAGCGACTGCCCCGAGACCATTCCCGCCGCTCCGGCCGCACGGGAAAGCACCTGCGCAGCCCGAAGATACTCCGTCCCGCGGCTGCATTCGGACAACATGATATCGAATGCATAGGAAAGGAGCGCATCCCCCGCAAGAATGGCATTGGCCTCGCCGAACGCCTTATGATTGGACGGGCGCCCTCTGCGGAAATCATCGTTGTCCATAGCGGGAAGATCGTCATGGATCAGGGAATACGTGTGGATACACTCAAGCGCAAAGGCAAGCGGTTCTTCGCCGCAAAAAGATCTTCCGAATGCTTCCAAAGCAGAAAAAAAGAGCACGGGGCGCACGCGCTTCCCTCCGGCAAGAAGAGAATAGCTCATGCTCTCCGTGAGAACGTCTGGCTTAAAACTCATACCCACACACATATTCTGAAGATATTGTTCAAAATGCGAGCGGTAGATTTCATACTGCGCACGAAAATTCATCGCATTGCCCTCTCCGCACATACGAGCGTATTTTTCAGCAGCATTGCAATCGTCATGGGCCCGACCCCGCCCGGTACGGGCGTAATGAACGACGTCTTCGGAGCGACATGCTCGAAATCCACATCGCCGACCAGTTTCCCGTCCACGCGGTTGATCCCGACATCGATCACGACCGCCCCCTCCTTCACCATATCTGCCGTGACAAAACGGGGCCTGCCGATCGCGGCAACCAGAATGTCTGCCTGCGCGCAGATCTGCGCGAGATCCGGCGTTTTGGAATGGCAGACCGTGACGGTCGCATCGGCATTGAGCAGCAAAAGCGCCATGGGCCGCCCGACGATATTGCTTCTTCCGATCACGACGGCGCGCTTTCCGCAAATCCCGATCCCGCTCCGCCGAAGCAGTTCCATCACGCCGAGCGGCGTACAGGCAACCGTCCCTTCTTCCTGTAAGGCAAGCCTTCCGAGATTCTCCGCAGAGAAGCCGTCCACATCTTTATCCGCCGGAATACAGGCGAGGATACGCTTGGCATCGAGATGCGCAGGAAGCGGAAGCTGCACTAAAATCCCGTGGACCGCGTCATCGGCGGCGAGAGAACAGACCAATTCCTCCACGGCTTTCTGCGAAGCATCGGCCGGAAGGAAATGAGCAAACGAACGGATCCCGGCCTCTTCACAGCCCCGGATCTTGTTGCGCACATATACCTGCGAGGCGGGATCTTCCCCCACAAGAACGACCGCAAGCCCGACTTTCTTTCCATACCGGGCTTCAAAGCGCATGGTCTCCTCTCTGAGCTCCGCGCGGATCTCTGCCGCTGTTTTCTTCCCGTCGATAAGCGTCATCTGTTGATAATCCCTCCGAGCACGCCGTTCACAAAATCCGCCGAGCGCTCCGTGGAATACTTGCGCGCAAGCGCCGTTGCCTCAGAGACGGAGACAACGGGCGGGACATCGTCAAGATACCTGATCTCGGCAAGCGCCAGAAGCAGCGCCGCACGGTCGGCCGGATAGATCCTGTAATCGGCAAATCTCGTCACGGAAGAAGCGATCTCCGCCGAAAGCTCCTCCTTATGGCGAAAGAACGCATCGACGATGCGTTCCGCAAAGGCGCACTCCTCTTCGCTCAGGTGCGCCTGTTTGTATAACGCGGCGCGGAAATTCTTTTCCCCGTCGCCGCCGAATAAATCGGCAAAAATAATCTTAAATGCCGCCTCGCGGGCATCGCTTCTCATATCGTTTTCCTCATGGAAGCGTTCCCTCCCGCACGCGAGAGGGAACGTTGCCGTTCTTCATTTATGCGTTCGCCGCCTCTTCCGCCGTCTCCGCGGGCTCTTCCGGCTCGCTCTTCGGAACAGGGAAAATGACGCTGGTGATGTGCACGTCCACTTTGGCGATCTTGTATTTTGTCATGGACTCGACCATCTGTTTGATCGTCTGCTGAATGCGGAAGGCAAGCTCCGGAACTTTATAGCCATAGTAAGCAATGACGGAGATGTCCACAAAGACGCCTTCCTTTTCAAAGCATACCTTGATGCCTTTGTTCTTTGAGGGAACCAGCTCGATCCCCTCTGTTTCCTGCAGACTCAGAACGACGATCCCGCTTACGATATCGGCATTATAGGTGATCTTACCTTTCTGACCGTTGGGATTATACTTGATGCTTGCCATAACAGTCTCCTTTACCGGAACTATTATAGCACATCTTTTCCTGAATTACCACTGTTTTTTTCAACTTTCCGCATAAACAGGCATAATTATAATGTTTCCGTCGCGGATCTGGTGCTCCACTTCGAGCGCATAGAAAATTTTCGTCACCATTTCGTCCGTCAGCTCGCTCGAATTGACAAAGACATTGATGTTGTCGGAATCGCCGATCGCGACT
The DNA here is from genome assembly GCA_904419525.1 of Candidatus Gallimonas merdae. Classification (GTDB taxonomy): domain Bacteria; phylum Bacillota; class Clostridia; order Christensenellales; family Borkfalkiaceae; genus Gallimonas; species Gallimonas merdae. The sequence goes on along the minus strand of CAJFRT010000007.1, from coordinate 19,810 downwards.
GCCGCATCAGAAAATCCCATCGATTTGATGATGGACTCCATCACAAGCTCATCTTCCATCATCTCGACAAGCTCCTGCTTGCGCTCGAGAGCCGCTTTATGCTCTTCCGTCCCTTCCTCATAGGCAGAGATCACACTGTCAAGCTGCACAAATTCTTCGCTGCGCGTCGAATTGCGGTCGGCCCGATAGGTCGTGAAATAATTTGCCTCCACGTCTGCATTGACGTCCTGCGTCTGCGTGCCAGCGAGCACGAAATTGCAGATCGCGGTCACGGCAAGCAACAGCACCAACGTAGACATCAAGGCAATTTTCTTCGTATTGGACATAGTTCTATCTCCTTCATAAAAATAATTATTTCCGAGTGTCCGAAGGGCAGACAAGCACCCTGTTTTCGGCAATATCCAGAGCCCGCGCGGTGATTTGCGTCAGTCGGAGCCGGACAAGAATCCCGTCCGGGCCGTCAAACATGACGATCGCACTCACCGGGACGCCCCCTTCCTGCGTGATCATGACGGAAACGTTTCCGGCGTCCTCCACTTCGGAAAGGATCGCCGCAAGCCGCTCTTCCTGCTCTGTCTGAACAAACCCGGAAGTGGCCCTTGTCTCCTCCCTTCCGAAGACCAGCCAGCTGACAAGCAGCAGAACGAGCGCCGCCCCGGCCACGAGAAGGATCTTCGCCGTCTTATTCGCCCACAGCCTGCGAAAAGCTTCTTTCATGTGACCTCCGCATCGCAACCGTAGCGCGCTTCCAGCATCTTTTCGATCTCTTCGCTAATATGTATATGCTCGTCCTGCCCGATTATGCCGAAATCCGTGATTTTGATCAGAATTTTTTCATAGGAAAACTCCCCGTCTGCGCGGCGGTTCACCTGCGCTTCGGCCGTCACGCCGTATTCTTCCGACAAATAACCGATGATCGCGGCTTCGTCTTCTTCGGAGAGCTGATCGGCACAATGGGCAAGGTATTCCTCGTCTGTCCCGATCTGCGCCGTTTCAAACGCAAATTCCCCTTCGGAAAAGATCGATACAAGCGGAGAGACCATGACAAACAGAATGACCAGCTTGACGGCGCCCTTGAGAAACTTCCCCATCTTTCCGCCCGGAGCAATGATCGTTATGACCGCGGCGAACAGAACAACGCCGGCTATACTCAGGATATATGCCTTCATCAGAAGATCACCCCCGTAGAACAGACGAGCAGGACGAGCGTCAGGAAATATAAAAATGCGATGCACAGAAGCCCGGCCAGAAAAAATCCGCTGTCCGTCGCAAGACGCGAGAGAAAGGCAGAGACCTTTCCGCCAACCGGTTCCGTCGCCGCCGCACAAAGGCGCAGAAACAGCTGGAAGGCCGCAAACAGCAGCACGGGACGCAGCAGCGCGCCGAAAAGCAGAAAGACCGCAAAGGAGCCGACCGCATTTTTGATCAGGGCACTTCCCGCCAGAACGAGATCAAGCCCGCCCGACAAAAATCCTCCGACGATGGGAACAGATCCCGATACCAGATACTTGATCGCGCGCAGAGACAGCCCGTCGTATTGCGAAGAGGCGATCCCCTGCACGGTCAGAAACAGCGTCAGAAGGCCGAGCGTAAGGCCGATCAGCCATTTATTGATACTCTTGAACAGGTCGCCGAGCTTTTCCGTCCGGACATCCGGGGAGAGATTGCCGACAAACGCAAGTACGATCACAACGACGGAAGCGGGCAAAACAATGGCCGTAAACATTTCGCACACGGCGCTCGAGAGAAACGCGACCGCCGGACGGAATACCCCCGCCGAAACCGACCCTCCACTTGCCGCCATCAATGTGAGCAAAACGGGATAGACGATCTCCATCTGCCGTTGCATGCTCCCCATTGCGGAAAATCCCGTCTGCAATACGCCCGTCAGTACCGCAAGCACCACCGCACCGACCGCAATATAAGTAACAAAGTTAATTATGTCAGACATAGTACTTTGTAAAAATCCATTTTTTGCAGAATTCAGGATCCCACAAAGCAATGCGGCCGCGAGCACAACGGCAAACGCAGGCAGCATTGCCCTTCCCTCATTAAAGACAAGTGCAAGTGCAGACTGCCACAGCGAAGAATAATCAAGCGCAAAATCGCCCGTAATGACGGAGGAAAGCGTTTCTTTGATGTCCATTCCACTGAATTCCGTCAGAGAATCCAGATAGGCCTGCAGTTCTTCCGTATCAAGCGCCTCAAGGAGTTCGTCCACCTTGTCCTGCAGCTCTTCCAGCGCAGCCTCCTCTTCCGGCGTATAGGCATCCGCCTCAGCCACCGGACCGCCGGCCACTCCGACAAGGATCAGAAGCAGTATGACAAACGCGGCGATAAGAGCGCACGGAATGCGGCGTCTTCTGATGAAGCCTGTTCTTTTCATGCGATCAGCCCCAACAAGTCGCTTATGAGTTCCAGAATACTTTCCAGAATCGGTACAGCCAGAATAAGCACGAGTAATTTTCCGCAGAACACCAACTTGTCCGCAAGAGAATTCTGCCCGAAATCATTCAGGATCCCCGCGCCGAATTCCACAAGATATCCGATGCCGACCATCTTCAGCAGCGTCTTTACGATCGCAGCGTCCAATCCCGTCATCTCCGCGATCTCCGTAAAAATACCGATACTTCCGCGGAACACTTCCAATACAAACAGCAGGAGAATGACGCTCCCCGCGATCGTGACGGCAAGTGCAAGTTCGGGTTTGGTACTCTTGACAAGGATCGCGGCAACCGCGGTGATCAGCGCGATTCCCACAAGCTGAAAGATCTGCGCGGTCATGTGACTCCGAAAATATCCTGTACCGTTTCAAACAGATCGCCGATCATAGTCACGGCAATGGTGAGCGCAATGACAAGGCCGACGATCGAAACAACGGTCGAAATGTCATCGCGATCGGATTTTTTTAGGACCTGACAGACGACCGTAACAATAATACCGATCGCCGCAAGTCTGAAAATAACGGAAATATCCATTCAGATAATGAGAATTACGAAAGCAAGCCCCGCCAGAAGGCCGAGCTTAATGTAGAGCTCGCCCTTTGCCTTAGCCTCCTTTTCGCACGCCGCCTTCTTTTCCCCGAGCGGCTCCCTGCGCGCACCAAAATATCCGCTCTGCGACTGCGCATCGCCGCGGCCGAGCATGAAAAAATAATCGCCGCACTCCTTCTTTTCATCGGCGGTAAGATACGGATACCTGAGATCCGGCGCCCGCGAAAAAGCAAGCCCTTCGAGAGATTTCCGGAAGTCCCCCGTTGCGGGGAATTCCTTCAAAAACACGGGGAGCGGCTTGCGCGAATAGCCAAGTTCACTCAGATATCGCTCGTTAAAGTCATACAGCTGTGCAAAAAATTTTTTTCTGCTGCGATATTTTCCGGCCGCAAGATATCCGATCCCTATTCCGAATGCAACAATGGCACAGCTGACAATGATCTTAAGCCACAACATTTCCGTCCGCCCCGCAGATCCTGCCGATCTTTCCAAGTCCGTCAAGCAAAATGTAGCGATCGAATATTTTCTTGGGAACATCGCTTACACGCACCAGATGCGCGGAAGCAAACACGAAGATCCCGCTGCACATTGCCCGGCTGACCGCCGCATAATCCTCCGGAAGGAGCTCGTCCGTCACGATCAGCTCCGGCCGCATTGCGCGGATCCCGGCCGTGAACGCAGTCAGCTTGTCCGCAAACCGCACGATGTCCGATGTCTTCCCGAGATCTCCCGCCGATAGCTCCCCGCGCTCATCGCTCACAAGAACATTCAGAAGTCTTTTTTCGCACACAAGCCGCGTCAGGTCGCGCAGCAGCGTCGTCTTCCCTCCGCCGGGCGGAGAGAGCAGAATGAGAGAACGCATATGATCGGAGAGACACCGGCTGTAAATTTCTTCCGCACAGCCCTCAACGGCATGCGGCACACGGATACAGAGCGAAGTGACTGCATGAACGGAGAGAACGCCCCCGTCCTCATAGACATAGCTGCCCGCGATCCCGATGCGCTCCCCCTCTTCTCCTGTCAGAAATCCCTTTTTCATCTGTTCCGCGACCGAATAGACGGAGTAACCGCTTGCCGCAAACAAGGTATCGGAAATTTCCGCTTCCGTCGGCCGGAGCGCATCGCTCTCCCGATCCGTCTCCCCGAATTCCCCCAGATAGCAGAACCTTCCGCCGAGATTGGCGCGCAGCGGCTTGTCCGCCCGCACGCGAAGCTCATACAGAAGATTCAGATTGACGTGCCGCACGGCATCGCGGAGACGGGGCGGAAGAAATTCCAGCATGGTATATGATATGCCGCAGACGCCGGAATATGAAAACCCCGCGGGATTTTCCCGCGGGGCTGAATTCCATATAAACTTACTCGATCACATACACCGAAACACTGTTGTTTTTGACGGGAGCCCGCAGAACATTGTTCTGAATGCGGATCTCGCTTTCAACGGGCTCAATATTGTGGACCTTGCCGGCACGCACATCGATTTCATTGATGACAGTCACGTCGTCATGCCAGAGCGTTGTGACGCGCGCCTTTTTCTTCTGTCCGAACCCGATAAGGTCTGCCTCCAGCGTTTCATCGCTTCCGGACACATTGACGATCTTCAGATAGATCTTACCGTCATCGTCCACCGTGGCAGACTGGAAAACGCGCTCGTTGACTTTCCAGATATTTTTGAAGAGGACTTCGTGCCATGCTCCGTCCTTGAAAATTTCTGCAGAGAACGTCTTGCGCGTGTACCTGAGCTTCATGATGTTCCCTTCCGGACTGTATCCGAGGAACTTGTCTTTTCCCATCATCTCGCAGACTGTGCGAATGAAGTCCACGCGCTTGTCAAACGAAACATCGTAACCCTTATGATTCTTGCCGTACTGGCAGCAAATCGAAAATCCCGCGCTGTCCATCGTGCCCGCATCGCGCACATCGGATACCCCGGCGCCGGCAATGAAGCTCTGCTCGCCGGAGAGCCTGCGGAACGCGATCTCGATCTCGCAGTCGCCGAACTTCTGCTCATCGTAGTAGAATCCGTTGAATGCGTCACTCTCCTCAACGATCAGCTCGCCGTTCTCGATATGCCCGCCGCGGCAGTTGGGATAGACTTTCCAGCCCCCCATGCCGTCCTTGAACGAATGATGATAGAGCTCCTTGCCCGCAGCGATGTCCCTTACCGTCACGCTCGCAACGGCACTGGCCGTGCGGTGCCCTCCGAACAGAAGTCCGCCCGAATTGTCGTCATTGACCTCGGAAACGCCCGTCAGGGTGTACTTCCCGACATTGGAAGCAAACATCTGCTGCACAAAATAGTTCGGCGTCAGCATGACATCGCGCGCGTTGAACCAGATCATATCCGGCGTCCAGCGATAATTGTAAGTGGAAGCAAAGAGCGGCGCATAGCACGTCATCTTCACCACATCGGAATTGCGCTCGCAGCCCGTAAGGAACGCGGCTTCGGAGAGCGCGGAGCGCAGATTGTTGTCCCCGTTCAGACGCCCCCTGCCGTCGGACATTGTATGCATTGCATATTCGCCCATGAACACCTTGGCGCCCGTGCGGTCATAGCAATCATAGCGCTTTGTATTATCGATGAACCACTGGTAGGAGTTATAGACATGCTCGTCCACGATCATGTCGCGGTATTTTTCATTGATCAGCTTCCAGTTGTCGTTGGTATCCTGAGGGCGGATATCCACGCCTGCAGAGGTCACGACCGTGATGTCGAACTTCTTGAGAAGATCCGTCATGCGCCCCGCATACATATACTGCCGGACGCCGAGCAGACAGGAAGCGAAATTGTCGAAATACTCATATCCCCAGTTCTCGTTTCCGATACCGATATATTTCAGCTCGAAAGGCGCGGGGTGCCCCATATCGGCGCGCACTTTCGCCCAATAAGATTCGTTCCTGTCCTTGGAAGAAACGTCGCCCTTTGCGAAATAGATGAGATCGGCCACATTGTCAATGACTTCGCTCTGGAAACGGCTCGTTCCGGGGACAATGCGCTGATAGCCCGTCTGCCGCTGTTCCCCCATGCGGATCTGACAGAGCACGCCGCAATGCAATACGGGAAGAGGCGTTGCGCCGATATCTTCGCACAGGCAGAAATACTCATAGAAGCCCACCCCGTAGGACTGCATATATCTCCACAGATTCGGGATTTGCTTTCTGCTTTCAAGCGGGCCGACGGTATTGCGCCATTTATACTGATAATCGAACGAGACGTCTCCTTCCACGACGCAACCGCCGGGGAAGCGGACAAACGCGGGATGGCAGTCCTTCAGAACCTGAACGAGGCGTGGGGAAAGTTTCCCGTTGCGGTATTTGTCCGGATCGCCCCAGGTCGTGGCGGGGAGCAGGGAAACATAGTCAACACCGAGTTTTCCGTTTCCCTCAAAGACAATGCAAAGGCGCCCCATCGTGTCTTTTTCCGCGACAATGGAAGCGGAAACTTTGATCCAGTCCCCTTCATCGCCTTCCGGGGTCGCAATTTCGCCGATCGTCGTATGGCGTCCGTGCGCCCCGCGGATAAACACCTTGGCAATTCCCTTGAACCCAAGCCGCCTGACCCACATGGAAAAATGATAGGTCTCCCCATTGACGACGGGCATTCCGTACATATCGTACCCGCCGTTTGTATAGTAGCCCGGATTTTCCAGATGATAAATCCCGCCGATATTCAGCAGCAGATATGTGGGATTGTTTGCATTCATGCCGCCTGTCTTGCAAAGTTTTCTCGGCCCGGCGCCATAAATATCCCAGTAAAACCCATTCGCGCCGCGCGCTTCCACCGCGCTTCCGGCATTATAATCATCATAGGAAAAATATGAAAATTCAAAAGAATTATTGATTACCATTTCGGCATTCAGACCGCCGTCCGCAGCCTGGTTGATGTCCTCAAAGAACAAACCATACAACTCACGGGAAACTTCAACGCCCCGTTTCTTTGCGTCCAATGTGTAATGCAACATAGCCATCAGTCCGCCCGACCGCCGTTTGCACGGCGCGGCTCCTCCCATTTTAGTCTCTGTCCATATTATAGCAGAGATTTTCGTTTTGTCAATAAAATAGCCGAAAATTATTTTTATGATTTTCTAAAATATTTTATTTTGAAATTAAATAATAAAAACTCCTCACCGAAAATCTTCCGCCGGAGTTCCGACGTTCAACGCGCGAAGCCCCTTTCTCTTTCCCGCTGCAAAATTTTCAATCGAAAAGCGGCGCCGACACAGCGGCGCCGCTTTTTTTTCGTACTCTCAAAGGAGTCTTCCCATTACCTTGAAGTAGCATGATGAAAAAATAAAGAAAATATCTTGACATTCCGCGCAAACCCTGTATAATCTATGAAAAAAGATGAGGATCCAGCCATGAAACTGAATGAAATCAATCTGCGCGACCCCTTTATCCTGACGGAAAACGGCGTATTGTATCTGTACGGCACCACGGGCGGAGCCGGTTCGTGGTCCGGGAAAGCAATCGGTTTTGACGTCTATGTCAGCGAAGACGGAGAAAACTTCGTCCGGAAGCCTGTCTTCCGTCCCTCTCCCTCCTTTTGGTCGGACGAAAACTACTGGGCGCCCGAAGTCCATAAGATCGACGGAAAATTCTATATGTTTGCCTCCTTTTTCCGGGCGGGCGAACACCGCAAATCGCATATCCTGGTGTGCGACACGCCGGACGGCACTTTTATCCCCCTCCCCGACCCCCTTACCCCGCCCGAATGGGACTGCCTCGACGCGACCTACTTTGAAGAAGACGGCAGGAGATATACGGTGTTCTGCCACGAATGGACTCAGTGCGGGGACGGCGAAATGGTACTGGCCGAGCTTGGAGACGACCTGACCATCAAAGGTCCCGTCCGCATTCTGTTCCGCGCATCGCAGGCGCCCTGGACGCGCGGTTTTGACGAAAAAAACTTTGTGACGGACGGCCCGTTTCTGCACCGCCTGAAGAGCGGAAAACTGCTGATGCTCTGGTCGAGCAACGGAGAAAAGGGCTATGCGATGGGCATGGCGACGGCGGACCGCATCGAAGGTCCCTGGACGCACATTCCCGTTCCCCTGATCGGACAGGACGGCGGGCACGGCATGCTGTTTTCAAAAAACGGAAAACTTTGCGTCACCTATCACATGCCCAACAATCCGTCTGGCGCGGAACGCCCGCATTATGTTGAAGTACGGGAAGAAAACGACCGGCTTGTCCTTGCAGAATGAAAGCAAAAAACACCCTTCAAAGGGTGTTTTTTGCTCGATTTGGTCTAAAAATTTATCAAGTACGGAATATAACGCTAAAAAAGTGTCCATGCGGTGCCGTCGAGCCCGCACTCTGTGCGGGAGCTTCGGCATCGGAAATTATTCCCGTCACTTGCATGCCACGCTCTTCGCCGATGCCTCGCACGGAATCGATTGAATTTTCGATTCCGCCGCAACACACAAAAAACCGCGGTGCCGTCGAGCCCGCACTCTGTGCGGGAGCTTCGGCATCGGAAATTATTCCCGTCACTTGCATGCCCCGCTCTTCGCCGATGCCTCGCACGGAATCGATTGAATTTTCGATTCCGCCGCAACACACAAAAAACCGCAGGAGCAAAAGCTCCTGCGGTTTTTTGGTGCCGTCGATCGGAATCGAACCGATACGGGGTTGCCCCCGACAGATTTTGAGTCTGTTGCGTCTGCCAGTTTCACCACGACGGCGTCAAGTGTTAAAATTATAGTATAGTTTTTCAGAAAAAGCAAGTGATTTTTTTGTTTTTCTTGCAAAAATGCGCAAAGCATGCTACAATAGCTGCATGGACAAACTCATTCTCATTGACGGCAACAGTCTCCTGAATCGCGCTTACTATGCGATGAGCGTCTTTTCCACAAAAGACGGGCTTCCGACCAACGGTATTTTCGGATTTATCAAACTTCTTTTCAAAATCATCGAAGACGAAAATCCCCGTTACCTTGTTGTGACGTTCGACGTACATGCTCCCACATTCCGCCATAAGATGTATTCCGGCTACAAGGCAACAAGAAAGCCTATGCCGGAAGATCTTGTCGTCCAGGTCCCCGTCCTCAAAGATCTGCTCTCCTCCATGGACATCCGTATTCTTGAAAAAGCCGGATTTGAAGCGGACGACCTGATCGGAACCATCGCCAACAGATTCCCCGAAACGGAAACGCTGATCTATACGGGCGACAGAGACAGCTACCAGCTGATCAATGAACACGTGAGCGTCTGCATGACAAAGCGCGGCGTAAGCGACCTGGAACGTCTGACACAGGCGAATTTTTACGAAAAAGAAGGGATCACCCCTGCTCAGGTCATCGAACTCAAGGCTCTGATGGGTGATTCGTCCGACAATATTCCCGGCGTGCGAGGGATCGGCCCCAAGGGCGCCCTGGCACTGTTGCAGCAATACAAGACGCTCGACGGCGTATATGCGCATCTCGATGAGATCCAGGCTTCTGTCCAGAAAAAACTCCGTGAATCCCGCAACGACGCCTACCTTTCACGCAAACTCGCGACCATTGTCACGGACGTCCCCGTCGAGCTTTCCCTCGATGAATGTGAGATCCGTATCCCGTTTTCCGAAAAAGCGCGCGAGGCCTTTGCGAAACTTGAATTCCGCTCCCTTGTGGAAAGCAATTACTTTCCGGAGAGGCAGAAAACGCATGTGGAGTTTTATGACTGTAAGGAATCAGACCTCGGCGCGCTGACAACGCAATTTTCGCAGCTGAAAACGTTCTCGTTCAGCGTCGAGGAAGAGGGCGTCCACGTTTCAGACGGAAAATCCGAATATCTGTTCCGCCTGCGCGACAACTTTCTTGTTCCGGGCTTCTTTCTCCCCGAACTCCGGCCCCTTTTGCAGGCTCTTTTTTCAGAGGGGAAAAAGGCGATCCTGACCGACATCAAGGCGACCGCCCACTTTCTGGACGGCGTAGGCGTTCCGCTTTCATGCGATGCGGAGGACATCTCCCTTCTGCGCTATCTCTCCGATTCCAATCTCCGACCGTCGGGCGCCAAAGAACTTGCCAAGGACTTCTCCCTTCCCGCAGAAGACTGCGCCTTTGCGCTCTTCCTCGCTTACCGGGAAGCGGCCGAACGCGAAGGTGAGGTGGAAAAGAAACTTTACCGGGAACTGGAACTCCCCCTTTCCTATGTCCTTCTCGATATGGAGCGCACGGGCGTGCGGGTGGACATGAGCAAATTTCCCGTCTTTTCCGACCGTTTCAAGGGTGAAATGGACGCGCTCTCCAAAAAGATATTCAAACTGGCGGGCGTCTCTTCCTTCAACCTCAACTCTCCTTTCCAGCTCTCGGAGATCCTGTTTGAAAAACTCGGTTACAGTGCGCGCGGGATCAAAAAAAATATCCGCGGCGGCTATTCCACAAGCGCTGAAGTGCTTGAAAAACTTGCCGAAGAACACGAGATCGCCCGTCTGATCCTCAAATACCGCGAAGTGCAGAAACTGCAGTCCACCTATGTGGACGGGATCCGTCCTCTTGCGGCAGGCGGAATCATTCACACGACCTATTACCAGACGATGACGTCAACGGGACGGCTTTCAAGCGCGAATCCCAATCTGCAGAATATTCCCGTCCGGACAGAAATGGGAAGAGAACTCAGAAAGCTGTTCATTGCGCGCGAAGGGAACGTCTTTGTCGATGCAGATTATTCGCAGATCGAACTGAGACTCCTGGCTCATTTTTCGGAGTGCAAGGTGCTGGTAGAGGCCTATCGCACCGGGCAGGACATTCATGCGGCGACCGCGGAAAAGATCTTCCATCTGCCCCACGGAGAAGTCTCCCCCGATCTGCGGCGCCGTGCCAAAACCATCAATTTCGGCATCATTTACGGCATGAGCGCATTCGGCCTTGCAAAAGACCTGAATTGCAGCACCGAAGAAGCGCAGGCATATATCTCCGCATATTTCGCAACGCATCCGGAAGTCAAAGCGTACATGGACGAAAATGTCCGAAAAGCGAAGGAAAACGGCTTTGTTACGACCATTCTCGGCCGAAAACGCTTTATTCCCGAACTCAAATCCGGAAACTACAATCAGCGCACGTTCGGAGAGCGTGCGGCCATGAACATGCCCTTACAGGGAAGCGCCGCCGATATCATCAAAATCGCGATGCTCCGCGTCGCCGAACGCCTGAAACGTGAAAAAATGGCGTCACAACTTGTTCTGCAGGTACACGACGAACTCATTCTCGATACGCCGGAGGAGGAAACGGAGGCAGCGATCAAAGTACTCAAGGAGGAAATGGAGGGAGCTCTCGCGCTCAAAGTTCCGCTGATCGCAGAAGTCTCCACCGGAAAGAGCTGGTATGACGCCAAATAAAATCGCTGTAACCGGCGGACTTGGCAGCGGAAAATCGGAATTCTGCGGCATTCTCCGCGAAATGGGATACCCCGTATTTTCCTGCGATGAGATCAACCGGGAACTCTGGAAAGACCCCTCCTATTTATCCGAGCTTGCAGGCCTGTTTCCGGACTGTCTGACGGACGGTCTGCCTGACAAAACAAAACTTTCCCGCAAAGTCTTTTCCGATGAGCGGGCGCGCGCGCGTCTGAACGCACTTTCGCAGCCTCGCATCATGCAGGAGCTGATCGGACGCATGAACAGGTTCCCGACCACCGTCTTTGCAGAGGTCCCCCTCCTGTTCGAGGGCGGCTATGAAAAACTGTTCGACGCCGTCATCGCCTTGCGGCGGGACAAAGAGACACGCATTTCGGCCGTCAGCAAACGGGACGGCCTGACACGAACAGATGCGCTCGCCCGGATACAGCGACAGTTCGATCCGGACAAGCTGGAAGAAAAACAATGCCTGATCGTTGAAAACGACGGCGACAGAGCGGCCCTGAAGCAAAAAGCGGAGCTGATTCTGCAAGCCATCAGATCAGAATGACCGCTGCGCGGAAAGTTGCGCCCATCCTGCACATACTCTATTAGAAGTGAAGACACCTTGCAGGATCATCGCTGCCGTCTGCGCAGCGTTTATTTTGATATGCGGCCTTGCTGTTGCGCTGCGCGCCTCCTATCCGCGCCCCTATGCGGAAACGGTACGCGCAAGCGGCATTCCTCCTTCGCTTGCCTATGCGGTCATGAAAGCAGAGAGTAATTTCGATGAAACTGCCGTCAGCCGCGCAGGAGCCGTCGGGATCATGCAGATCAGGCCCTCGACCGCAGAATATATCTGCCGCAGACAGGGAATGGAGTTCCATGCAGAAAAACTGCTGGAAGGGAATTATAATGTAACGATTGGCTGCATGTACCTTGCCTATCTGCTGGAACGGTTTCCCGACGAAAGGGCGGCGATCTGCGCCTACAACGCAGGCGAAGGCACCGTGCGCCGCTGGCTTGCAGATCAAACATATTCCGCCGACGGAAACATCCTTTCCGAGATCCCCTATCCCGAAACGCGGACATATGCAAAAAAAGTTTCCGATTTTCGGAAAATTTATGAAATTTTCTACGGATAAAACTTGACTTTTCCTTTGGATTGCGGTACAATAACAAAGCTGTCGCGAAGATGCGGTCGTGGCGGAACTGGCAGACGCGCAAGACTAAGGATCTTGTGGTTCACACCATGCAGGTTCAATTCCTGTCGACCGCACCAAAACCCCTGTGCCTGTTTCAGACTCAGGGGTTTTCATTTTCATTCAGTTCCTGCAAGACGCCCCCGTCAGCTCTTTTGCTCCGTTTCTTTCTCTCCGCGCACAAGGGCAAGATATTCGTCGTTCGAAATGCCCCGCCCGATCTCACATGAAAATTCTCTGAGCAGGAAATTTTCCTCTGCATAATTTTCCTGCAGAACGCTCTTCAGATAACTGACAAATGGTCCGACGAAGGCTTGGACGCATTCCCGCAGATCGGGAAAGCCGACGCTGCCGAACGTTGCCGGCGAAGAATTGTCCGGGGCTTCGTACCACAGGTGATCATAACGGACAAAGACCTGCGTATGCGTCTGATGAAACGTTTCCGTGCGGTATTCCATGAAATAACTCTTACAGTCGAGTCTATGAAACCGACAATAAACGAGGATCAGATTGGCGACATCCCAACACCAGCCGCAATTGTCTTTCACGACCTCTTCCGGCGATGAGAAGGCATACGGAAACCGTTCTTTCTCCCCGCCATAATCATCCGACACATTCATGACATGGATACGCCCGTCCGTGTCACGATAGCCATACCGCAATGTTTTGATATATCCGAAAAATGCATGGATCTTCAATCCAAGAACCGCATCGAGCGAACGGAGCATCTTTCTTCCTCCCGGTCATTGTTTCACTTCCACGAACCAACGCATGTGGTCGGGTTCAAAATACAGAAATTTTTCTCTTCCCCGGATCACGCAGATATAGCGGACAGGCAGCACAGCATTGACGCGGGCCGGCGCACGTTCCACAGAGCGCACGCGATCCACTGAAAATCTGCTGCCGTCCGGCCAGAAGAGCTCCATGGGGAAAACGCCCCCTTTCTCCGAAAAACGCGCTATCACTTCCACGCAGACTTTTTTGTACTCCATACCGGAAAGTTTGCGCGATCCGGACACAGATTATAAAAACCGCCCGCGAAACATGTGCGGGCGGTTTTTTTCAGGATTCGTAGCCGTTCGGATTGTTTTTCTGCCAGTTCCACTGATCCCGGCACATATCCTCAAGGTCATACTGCGCTTTCCAGCCGAGCTCTTTTTCCGCTTTTGCGCTGGAAGCATAGCACGCGGGGATATCGCCTGCACGGCGGGGCTTGATCTCATAGGGAAGCTTCTTCCCGCACGCTTTTTCAAAGGCATGGATCATATCGAGCACGCTGTAACCCTTACCCGTCCCCAAATTATAAATGTGAACGCCGGGCTCTTTCAGCGACTTGATGGCAGCGACATGCCCGCGCGCAAGATCGACGACATGGATATAATCCCGCACGCCCGTACCGTCCGGCGTGGGATAATCATTGCCGAACACGCCGATCTTCTGAAGTTTTCCGCTTGCGACCTGCGCGACATACGGCATCAGGTTGTTGGGGATCCCCTTCGGATCTTCGCCGATCCGCCCGGACGGATGCGCCCCGACAGGGTTGAAATAGCGCAGCAGAGCGATGTTCCAGGCGTGGTCGGCATGATACAGATCCTTGAGGATCTGCTCCTGCATCAGTTTTGTCGTTCCGTAAGGATTGGTCGTCGAAAGGCGGCAATCCTCGTCGAGCGGCAGACGTTCGGGCTCGCCGTACACCGTCGCCGAAGAAGAGAACACGAAGTTCCTGACCTGGAACTTTTTCATCGTTTCAAGCAGCACCAGCGTGGAGACCAGGTTGTTGTCGTAGTATTCGATCGGTTTTTGGACGCTTTCGCCGACTGCTTTCAGCCCGGCAAAGTGAATGACCCAATCGATTTTGTGCGCCGAGAAAATTTCCTCAAGCTTTTCTCTGTCCCGCACGTCATAGGGATAAAAAACAAGGTCCTTCCCCGTGATCTCCCTGACGCGCCGCAGGCTTTCCTCATTCGCATTGCAGAGATTATCCACAACAACTACATCATAGCCCGCCGTCAGCAATTCCACCACCGTATGCGAACCGATATAGCCCGCGCCGCCCGTTACAAGAACTGTCATTTCGACCTCCTTTCAACCTTTTCTGTTCAAGGATAGGATACTCTATTCTATGTGGAAAGACAAGCAAATTGTTGTCAGATTATGGACATTTATTGACTTGTCAGACACGAACCTCGCCGCTCTGCCCGAGCAGATCCTTATGGCGCGCAAGAATGGGATCGATCTCCCGCGCGATGAATTCCGCCGTCTGCTGCGGCGCCCGCCCGACAAACTTCTTTGCATCGAGGATATCGTCCAGACGGTCATGCACGGCTTTGAAATCATCGTCTTTTCTGATCAGGTCGATCAGATTATTCTCTTTCCCTTCGAGCTTGACGTTCTTGCCCGCTTCCATGGAAAGGACGCGGATCTTTTCATGCAGTTCCTGCCTGTTTCCGCCTGCTTTGACGCACTCCATCATGATGTTCTCCGTCGCCATGAAGGGAAGTTCCGCCGCGATATGTTTTGCGATGACCTTGTCATAGACGACGAGATTGTCCGCGACATTCATATAGATATTGAGAATGGCGTCCACTGTAAGGAATGCCTGTGCATTGACGATCCTGCGGTTGGCCGAATCGTCGAGCGTACGCTCGAACCACTGCGTGGAAGCAGTGACCGCACTGTTCATCGGAAGCGAGAGCATGTACCGCGCCAGCGACCCCATGCGTTCGCAGCGCATGGGATTGCGCTTGTAGGCCATTGCCGAAGAACCGATCTGCGACTTTTCAAAGGGCTCTTCGACCTCTTTCATGTTCTGCAGGATCCGGATATCGTTGGAGAACTTATAAGCGGACTGCGCGATCTGCGAGAGAACACAAAGGACATTATAATCAAATTTCCGGGGATAGGTCTGCCCCGTCACGCCATAGACTTTTTCATAGCCCATTTTCGCAACGACACGCCTTTCAAGCTCCCTGACCTTTTCCTCGTCCCCGTCAAAGAGATCGAGAAAGCTTGCCTGCGTTCCGGTCGTTCCCTTCACGCCGCGCAGCCGGAAGTGATCCATAAGATTGACAAGATCTTCGTAATCCAGCATGAGATCCTGCAGCCACAGCGTTGCGCGCTTGCCGACGGTTGTCAGCTGCGCGGGCTGAAGATGCGTGAATCCGAGCGTAGGCATATCCTTATATTTCAGGGCGAACGTTTTGAGCTTGTCCATGACGTTGACGAGCTTTTTAAGGATGATATCCAGCCCGTCCTTCATGATAATCAGCTCGGAATTGCAGTCCACGAAACAGCTGGTTGCCCCAAGGTGAATGATGGGTGCTGCCGAGGGAGCGGCGTCGCCGAACGTCTTGACATGCGCCATGACGTCATGGCGCACCTCACGCTCGTACTTTTCCGCACGCTCATAGTCGATGTCTTCGGCATGCGCCTTCATTTCATCGATCTGTGCCTGTGAAACGGGAAGTCCGAGTTCCATTTCCGACTCGGCAAGCGCGATCCAAAGCTTTCTCCAGAGGCGGAAACGCTTCTCGTCACCGAAATTTTCCTGCATCTCGCGGCTCGCATACCGTGTATTCAGGGGATTCTGATAAATCGTATTGTCAATCATGTTGGTATCCTTATCTTTTATCACGTCAAAAATTCAGAATTTAGTCAAATCAAGGTCATTTTACGAGTATTATGTCTGACATAATACTTTGTTAAACTTTTTCAGGCTCAGGATAGCTTGCGCCGAACGTCTCCGCAGTCACCTTTTTCATCTTCTGCTCTTTGAGGGGCTTATCGCGGAAATCGGTCGGCGTCGTCGCAATGGCGTCCACGACGTCCATTCCCTCGATGACCTTTCCGAAGGCGGCGTACTGCCCGTCAAGATAGTCCGCATCGGCATGCATGATAAAAAACTGCGAACCCGCGGAATCGGGATGCTGTGCACGCGCCATAGAGAGCACGCCGCGCGTATGTTTCAAATCATTCCTGACGCCGTTGGAAGCAAATTCTCCCTTGATATGATAGCCGGGGCCGCCCGTTCCGACGCCCTTGGGGTCTCCCCCCTGGATCATGAACCCCGCGATCACGCGGTGAAAGATGATCCCGTCATAGAATCCTTTCCCGACAAGGGACAAAAAGTTGTTCACCGTATTGGGAGCGACCTCCGGATACAGTTCTGCCCGGAAGGACGTTCCGTCTTGCATTTCAAATGTCACGACAGGATTAGCCATAGTTTCTCCTTTATTCCAGATCTTCATATTTTTCAAGTTTCGTTCCCGCCTCTTCAAAGAGACGCAGAGAGAATTCATCGGGATATCCCTCTTTATAGACAACGCGAGCGATCCCTGCGTTGATAATCATTTTTGCACATATCACGCAGGGCTGATGCGTACAGTAGAGCGTCGCCCCCTGAATATTGATGCCGTATCTTGCCGCCTGAATGATCGCATTCTGTTCGGCATGCACGCCGTAACACAGTTCTGCCCGCGTCCCGGACGGGATCGCAAGTTTTTCCCTGAGACATTCCCCCCGTTCGATACAGGACGCGATCCCCGCAGGGGCGCCGTTATAGCCCGTCGTCATGACGCGCTTGTCTCGCACGATAACCGCACCGACTTTCCGGCGGAAACAGCTTGACCAGCTTCCCACCTGTTCCGTCAGATCCATAAACCGCTTATCCCATTTCTCCATGCGCTTCACCTCTCCGTCAATTATACACAAAATTTTGCGTACTGTCAACGCACGGAGAAAAAAACGGGAAATTCCTGCTTAATTTTCCGAAAAATTCCCGAAAAAGTGTTTGATGCGCCCCGTCTCGTGGTTATAATATATGCGATAACAAAAAACATATTGTTTCGGAGGTCAACATGAACATCAAACCTTTGTTCGACAAGGTAGTCGTTGAAGCGGTTACCGTCGAGGAAAAGACCAAGAGCGGATTTTACCTGCCCTCTTCTGCGCAGGAGAAACCTCAGACGTGCGTCGTCGTAGCCGTCGGACCCGGCGGTGTTGTAGACGGAAAAGAAGTCGTCATGCAGGTCAAGGTCGGCGACAAAGTGCTCTGCTCCAAGTATGCGGGCACCGACTTCAAGGTAGACGGCAAAGAGTTCACGATCATCAAGCAGAGCGACATTCTTGCGATCGTTGAGTGACCTTCCGGGCAAGCCGGGAATCTTCTCAAAGCAGGCATTCCCCGCCTGAACCATTCATTGAACAGAAACAAATTAAAAATATCAATCTTCAGGAGTGAATATCATGGCAAAGCAAATCAAATACGGCGATGACGCAAGAAAGGCGCTCGAGACAGGCGTAAATGTTCTTGCAAACACTGTCAAGATCACGCTTGGTCCCAAGGGCAGAAACGTTGTGCTCGATAAAAAGTACGGCGCTCCCCTCATCACCAACGACGGCGTGACGATCGCAAAAGAGATCGAGCTTCCCGATCCTTTTGAAAACATGGGCGCTCAGCTCGTCAAAGAAGTCTCCACCAAGACGAACGATGTCGCAGGCGACGGCACCACAACGGCGGTCCTTCTCGCACAGGCGATCATCCGCGAAGGCCTTAAAAACCTTGCCGCCGGCGCAAATCCCATTATCCTCAGAAAAGGCATCGAAAAGGCTGTGGACGCGGCCGTCGGGCAGATCCGTTCCATCTCCAAGACAGTAGACGGAAAGAAAGCAATTTCGCAGGTCGCCTCCATTTCGGCCGGCGACGACACGATCGGCGAACTGATCGCCAAGGCGATGGAGATCGTCGGCAAGGACGGCGTCATAACGGTCGAGGAAGGCAAGTCCATGACGACCGAGCTCACCACCGTCGAGGGCATGCAGTTCGACAGAGGATATGCTTCCGCTTATATGGTCACGAATACCGATAAGATGGAAGCAGTTCTTGATTCCCCCTACATTCTCATCACAGACAAGAAAATCTCCAATCTGCAGGAGATCCTGCCCATCGTCGAGCCCCTTGCTCAGCAGGGCGCAAGACTGCTCATCATTGCAGAGGACGTCGAAGGCGACGCTCTCGCGGCCCTCATCGTCAACAAGCTCAAGGGTGTGTTCAACTGCGTTGCAGTCAAGGCGCCCGGCTTTGGCGACAGAAGAAAGGCAATGCTCGAAGATATCGCCGTTCTGACGGGCGGCACGGTCGTCTCTTCCGACCTCGGCTACGAGTTCAAAGACGTCACCATGGATATGCTCGGCAGAGCCAACCAGGTCAAGGTCGACAAGGACAACACCACGATCATCGACGGCGCAGGCGATAAAGAAGCCATCAAGGCACGCATCGCCTCCATCAAGGCTCAGATCGAAGTTACGACTTCCGACTACGACAAGGAGAAACTGCAGGAACGCCTTGCAAAACTTGCGGGCGGCGTTGCAGTCATCAACGTCGGTGCGGCGACCGAAGTCGAGATGAAGGAAAAGAAACTCCGGATCGACGACGCGCTTGCGGCAACGCGCGCGGCCGTGGAAGAAGGCTATGTCCCCGGCGGCGGCAGCGCACTTCTCTCCTGCGTCCCTGTCCTGAAAAAACTGGTCTCCACCCTTTCGGGCGACGAAAGAACGGGCGCTTCCATCATCCTGAAGGCATGCGAAGAGCCTGTCCGCCAGATCGCCGCAAACGCAGGCGTGGACGGCTCCGTCGTCGTCGACAAGATCCTTGCCAAGAAGTCTGCAACCTATGGCTTTGACGCGTTGAAGAACGTCTACGTGGACATGGTAGAGAGCGGCATCATCGACCCCACAAAGGTCACCCGCTCCGTTCTGCAGAATGCGGCGTCCGTCGCTTCGACTCTGCTGACTACTGAATCCATTGTAACCGATATCCCCACCCCTCCCGCTCCCGCGGCTCCTGCCGGCGGCGGCGATATGGGCGGCATGTATTGATCCGCTTTCTCAAAAAAAAGACCTGTCTTTTGAAGTGAACCCCAAAGTTTGGACAAAAAAGAATTAGATTGTTTGGGAATGAGTTCGGTACCCAACCGGGCTCATTCCTTTTAATTTGAGAGAGATTCTCTCGTTGTTCCAGTAATGAATGTACTCTTCCAGACAGTGGACGAAATCGTCCACTGTCTGAAATTTTTCGCCGTAAAACATCTCCACCTTTAACCGCCCGAAAAAGTTCTCCATCACGCTGTTGTCCAGGCAGTTGCCTTTTCGTGACATGCTTTGCAGAATATTGTGTTCTTTCAGTCGGCTTTGGAACTCTTTCATTTGGTATTGCCAGCCTTGGTCGGAATGCAAGATCGGTCTTGCGCCTTTCGGCAGCTTGTCGAACAATCCTTTCAGCATTTCTCTCGTTTGCCCAA
>CAJFRT010000006.1 GCA_904419525.1 Candidatus Gallimonas merdae | reverse complement strand
CTCCTTTGTGTAAATTTTGTTTCGCAACTCTATTTTACCACAGATTTGTATGAACTCCTTTTTTTCTCCACACTGTTGCACTTAATAGTATAATTCACCGCAGATAAAAAATCCGGCCTTCCGTTTTCGGAAGGCCGGTTCTCATTGTCTGCAGTCGGTAAAGGCTGCGTTCCCGTTCTGTGAAAAAATACTTGACAGGCGCGGCAAACAGGTCTATAATGATTGCAATCGAATATTCTTTGGGGCGGAGTGAAAGTCTCCACCGGCAGTAAAGTCTGCGAAGAGCGCAAGCTCCCGATCGGGTGTGATTCCCGTACCGACGGTCATAGTCCGGATGAGAAAAGAAAGAAACGCGGCATTTTCTGCGCCCCTTTGCGGGGCGCATTTTTTTGTAAAGTACACGTGCGGCGGAACAAAGAGTATCCGAAATAAACATTTCAGAGGGTTTCTTTATGGCTGCAAAAAAGTACTTTTCTTCCACGCGCATTGCAATGATCGCGCTCTTTTCGGCGCTGGCGGCGGTTCTGTACATCTTCAATTTCGCCATGCCGTTCGCCTTTCCCGGATTTCTGGAGTTCCGCTTTTCCGATGTCCCCGTGCTGATCGGCACGTTTGCGCTCGGTCCGCTCTCCGGCTGCGTCATCGTCGTGATGATGGTGCTCATCAAACTGGTGTGCGTCTCCACGTCCACGATGTTCGTGGGGGACGCGGCCGATATCCTTGTCGGGTTCGCGCTCGTCATTCCCGTGGGGCTCATCTATCAGCGGCGGCGCACCTTCCGCGGCGCGCTTTTGGGGCTTACGGTCGGCTCGCTGGTGTCCACGGCGCTGGCCGTGCTGCTCAATCGCTTTGCACTTGTGCCCGCCTATGTCTATCTGATGTACGGCGGCAGCTGGGAGCCCGTTCTCGGCATGATGACGCCGCTCTTCCCGGACTGCACGCAGGAAAATTTTTACAGCATCTATCTTTGGGCGTCCATTCTGCCCTTTAACCTGCTGCGCTGTCTGGTCGCTTCCCTGATCACGTTGCCCGTTTACAAGCATATTTCGCGGGCGATCAACCGCCTGAACGGCAAGCTGTCGCCCAAAAATCGGGACACCGAAGCGAGCGCGCGGCTGTCCACGGCAATGGTCGTCGTCGGGTTTGCGCTCGTCGTGCTCGTCCTGGTGTTCTTTGCCGTCCTGCATTATCTGCTTGCGGGTTGAATCCGTGCAAATTCCTTGCCAAAAATCGCCGTATGCGGTATAATACCCGTGATATGGCGATTTTTCTTTCCCGCTCTCCCGAGGAGACGCTCGCGTGGGCGCAGGCATATGCAAAGACGCTGCAGGCAGGCGACGTCGTCCTGCTGGACGGCGAAATGGGCGCGGGCAAAACGGTGCTCGCGCAGGGCATTGCGCGCGGTCTCGGCGTCGAAGAGGACGTTTTAAGCCCGACCTATGCCTATGTGAACAGCTATGCGCCCATGTTCCATTTTGATTGTTACAGGATCGGAAGCGTCTGTCAGGCGGAAGAGCTCGGATTTTCCGATTATTTTGACGCGGGAAAGATCTGCCTTGTCGAGTGGAGCGAAAATATCGCGCCTCTTCTGCCCGCCGATTGCAAAAGGATCGCGATCCGCAAGGTGGGCGAAGGGGAAAGGGAGATCGTCACATGAAGTTTCTTGCCATCGATACGAGCGGAAAGGCGCTGAACGTCGTCGCCGTGAATGAGGACGTGCGCGTCGTTCTCCGCCGCGCGGACTGCGCGATGCAGCACTCCGTCATGCTCATGGGGGAGATCGACAGCGCGCTCTCCCGCGCGGGGCTCTCGCCTGCGGACTGCGGGTTCTTTGCGTGCGTGGTCGGGCCGGGTTCGTTCACGGGGATCCGCATCGGCATTGCGACCGTCAAGGGCCTTTGCCTTGCCTGCGACAGGCCCGCCCTGGCACTCACCTCTTTCGAGACGCTTGCATACGCTGATAAGAGCGAAAAAAAGCTCTGCCTCGTGGACGCGGGGCACGGCAATTTCTACGCCTGCGGATACCGGGGGACGGAGACCGTGCTTCCGCCCGCCTTCCTGTCGCGGGAAGAAGTCGGGCAAAAGATCGCACAGGGCTTTGTGCCCGTTGCGCACGCGCCCCTGTTTGAAGGGGTGCAGACGGCGGACGCGGCGGCAGGCCTTGCGGAGGCCGCACGGCAGAAGGCGGCGCAGGCGTGCGGCGCGCACGCGCTGGAGGCGCTGTATCTGAGAAAGTCCTCCGCAGAGGAAAAGCGATGAACGGGCGGCCCTGGAGGTATTCCGATCTTCCTGCGATCGCCGCACTCGAAAAGGAGTGCTTTTCCGACCCGTGGAATCATCGCGCGCTCGCCGAATCCTTTCTTTCGGGGCATTTTTACGGTTCTCTTCTCGAAGAGGACAATGCGGTCGTCGCCTACGGCGGCGTGAGCGTATTCGGGGAGGACGCGGAGGTGCAGCTGATCGGCGTGTCCGAAATGTACCGCCGCTGCGGACGGGGAGGCAGGGTGCTCGAAGACCTGCTTGCGATCGCGGGCGAAAAGGGGGCCAGGCGCGTTTTTCTGGAAGTGCGCGTCTCCAATTCTCCGGCGATCATGCTCTATCTTCGGCACGGATTTGACGGGCTGTATGCGCGTTCGCGTTACTACGCGGACGGCGAGGACGCCGTCGTCATGATGAAGGAGCTCGTTTGAGGCTTTCCTATGTGCAGCGGGGCGAGGGAAAGGACATCGTGTTTTTGCACGGGTATCTCGCCAGCAAGGAGTGTTTTGCTCCCCAGATCGCCTATTTTTCGCGCCGGTTCCGCGTGACGGCGCTCGATTTTCCGGGGTTCGGACAGGCGGAGCCCCTTCCCGCCGCGTGGTCGGTCTCCGACTACGCCGCCTGGACGCTCGAAGCGCTTCGGTATCTCGGCATACGTTGCCCGCACGTCGTGGCGCATTCGTTCGGCGGCAGGGTGGCCGTCAAGTGCCTTTCGCAGGGCGACGTATTCGACAGAGCCGTGCTCGCCGGCTGCGCCGGCATCCTGCCGCGGCGCACATTTTCCTATCACGTGCGGGTAAAAACATACCGCGCCGTCCGGAAGATCGCCCCGCGCTTCGCGGAAAAGCGGTTCGGCAGCAGCGAATACCGCACGCTCTCTCCCGTCATGCGGGAGAGCTATAAAAAGATCGTCAACGAGGATCTCCGCGAAGACGCCGCAAAGATCTCCCGTCCCGTGCTGTTCGTCAACGGCACCAAGGACACCGCCGTTCCGCCCGCGTCCGTCAGGGTCTATCTCTCCTGCGTGAAGGGAAGCGGCGTGTTCTGGCTGGAGGGGTGCGGGCATTTCGCGTTTCTCGACAATCCGCTTGCGTTCAACGCGGCAACGGAGGAATTTTTTCAATGAACATATCGACCATTCTTGCCATCTGTATCGGCGGTCTGCTTGCGGGGTACGCCTTTTTCATGTGCTCCGTGCGGCTGATCGCCATCTTGCAGCAGCAGGGATATTCGGGGCGCGCGTTTCTGAAATGGTATTACCGTTCCCGCAACATCGAGCGCAAAAAGGCGTCCCTTCTCGCGCTCGCCGTTGCGCTTCTGACGGCGCTGTTTTGTGTCTGTTTCTCCTTTGCCGGCTATCGGATCGCCAACCTCATCTGCGTGCTTCCCTTTGCGGGCATCTGCATTCTGTACTGTGCCGCGGAACAGCGGCACGCCCTGAAAGTTCCCCTGAAAAACACCATGCGCGCCGTGCGGCTGGGCGTTGCGTACGCCGTCCTGCTGTGCGCCGCCGACATTGGGCTCGGCTTTGCGCTGGCGGCGATCGCCGACGCCGCGGCGACGGACTGGGTGTACCTGCTCAGGTTCGTTCCCTTCTGCCTGGTGCCGCTCGTCTGCCCCCTGCTGCTCGTGTTCGTCAATCTGTGCATGAAGGCGTACGAGGTGCCGCACACGAACAAATTTGTAAGGCGCGCCGCGGCGGCGCTTGCGGCCTCGCCCTGCGTCAAAGTCGGCATCACGGGGAGCTTCGGCAAGACGTCCGTCAAAAATTTTGCCGCCGTCATGCTTTCGGAAAAGTACCGCGTGCTTGCGACGCCCGCTTCTTACAATACCCCCGTCGGCATCGCGAAGGCGGTCAACGAAGGGGGGCTGGACTGCGATGTTTTTCTCGCCGAAATGGGCGCGCGCCGAAAGGGGGATATCGCTGCGCTCTGCGATCTGGTGCGCCCGACGGCAGGGGTCGTGACAGGCGTCACCTGTCAGCACGTTCAGACGTTCGGCTCGCTCGATGCGATCAGGGCGGAAAAGGGCGAACTGGCGCGCCGCGTCCCCGCATGCGTCCTCGGACGCTCGGCCGCGGATATGGGCGGGGGAAAATCGCTCGTCATGGGGCGGGACTTCGATGCGGAGGACGTGCAGCTGTCTCTGGACGGCACGCGTTTCACGCTCCGGCTTCCGGACGGCAGGTTTCCCGTGGAGATCCCCGTGCTCGGACGGCACGCCGCCGAGGACGCCGCGCTCGCCGCGGCGCTGTGCCACACGCTCGGCATGACGGCGGAAGAGATCGCGGCGGGGATCCGCAGGGTCGCGCCCGTCCCGCACAGACTGGAACGGAAAGACGCAAACGGCCTGATCATTCTGGACGACGGATACAACTGCAATCCCGAGGGCGCAAAGAACGCCGTCGAGGTGCTCCGGCTCGCCGACGGGCGGAAGGCGGTCGTCACGCCCGGCATCGTCGAACTCGGCCAGCTGGAAGAAAAGGTCAATATGGAGCTGGGCGCCTCGCTCGTCGGGCTGGATCTTGTCCTGCTCGTGGGGGAAACGCTCGTCCTCGATGTCAGAAACGGCTATCTGGAGGCGGGCGGCGATGCGGAAAAACTGCGCATCGTGCCCACGCTGGAAGCGGCGCAGACGGCGCTCACGGAAGAACTTGCCGCGGGGGACTGCGTTCTGTTCCTGAACGATCTGCCCGACTGCTATTGAAAATCCGTGCACGGCGCGGGCAAAAACAAAATTATGCCAATGAAACACCTTCGGAAGAAAAATTCTTCGGAGGTTTTTTTATGAAAAAAAGTTCGCATCAGACAGTTTCCGGCGCGGCCGTCAGAAACGTCGCCGTCTTTTTCGGCGGGAATTCCAGCGAATCGGAGATCTCCGTCATCACGGGCATGTACGCCGTCAATCTGCTGCGCGGCACGCGCTACCGGGTCTTTCCCGTATACCTGCCCCCCTCGGGCGGATTTCTGCTGGGGGAGTGGAAGGGGGTGGAGGAATTTGCAGGCGCCGTGAAGGGGACGCCCGTCACGCTCTCCGGGGGCGCGCTCGTGCGCGCCGGCAGAAAAAAGCCGTGCATCCGCATCGACGTTGCGCTCAACTGCTGTCACGGCGGCATGGGGGAGGACGGCACGCTGGCCGCGCTGCTCCGGTGGAACAGGATCGTGTCCGCTTCGCCTTCCGCTGCGGAGAGCGCGCTGTTTATGGATAAGACGCTGACCAAGATCGCCGCACGCGGCCTTGGGATCGCGGCCGCGCCCTCCCTTGCCGTCTCCGAACGCGACTATGTGACCGCTCCGGAGGAAGTGCTTTCCCGCATTCAGGCGTTCGGGTTTCCGCTGGTCGTCAAACCCGCGCGGCTGGGATCGAGCATCGGCCTCACGGTCGTCAGGGAGCGCGGGGGGCTTGCGGACGCGCTCGCGCTCGCGTTCGAACTGGACAGCGCCGCCCTGATCGAGCGCTATTTTGCGAAAAAGCGCGACGTCAACTGTGCGGCCTGCCGCCTGGAAGGACAGGTCAGGGTCTCCCCCTGCGAGGAGGTGTTCTCCGGCGGGGAACTGCTCTCCTATGCCGAAAAGTACGAACAGGGCAAGGGCTCCTGCATGCCGGCGGAGCTTCCGGAAGCGGTCTCCTCGCGCATTGCGGACGATACCCGCCGCCTGTATGAAGCGTTCGGCATGCGCGGCGTTGTGCGCGCCGATTTCCTTGTCGTCGGGGAAGAGGTGTTCTTCAACGAACTCAATACCGTGCCCGGCTCGCTTGCGGGATATCTGTTCGGCGACACACTTGCGCAGATCCGCAGGTTTTTCGTCGCACTCCTCGACGAAGCGCTGCTCGATGCGCCCCGCGAAAAAAAGACGCTCACAACGGGAATTTTGTCGAGCGGGATTTTTACGGGCGCAAAAGGTTGCAAACGGCGGGGAAATTTCGTATAATACCTGCAGACGCGCGCGGCGGTTTTCCGCACGCGCCAATCAGTCTGCCGAGGTAAGTATGGCGAAAATTCAGATGACGACCCCCATCGTGGAGATGGACGGCGATGAAATGACCCGCATTCTGTGGAAGATGATCAAGGACGTGCTCATTCTTCCCTATGTCGATTTGAAGACGGAGTATTACGATCTGGGGCTGCCCAACCGCGACGCGACGGGGGACACCGTCAC
Source organism: Candidatus Gallimonas merdae (assembly GCA_904419525.1). Lineage (GTDB taxonomy): Bacteria > Bacillota > Clostridia > Christensenellales > Borkfalkiaceae > Gallimonas > Gallimonas merdae. The sequence continues at coordinate 97,992 of CAJFRT010000006.1, read as the reverse complement.
CGTGGAGAGCGCGCGGGCGACCAAAAAATACGGCGTGGCCGTCAAGTGCGCGACGATCACCCCCAACGTGCAGCGCATGTCGGAGTACAACCTGCACGAAATGTGGAAGAGCCCCAATGGCACCATCCGCCGCATCCTTGACGGAACGGTATTCCGTGCGCCCATCGTGGCGGAGGGGATCCGCTCCTATGTGCCCACCTGGAAAAAACCCATCGTGCTCGCGCGCCACGCTTACGGCGACGTATATTCCGCCGTGGACGGGCTCGCCGCCGAGGGAAACAAGGTGTATCTCGTCACCGAGGACAAGGAAGGGCGCGAGGTCGCAAGAAAGCTCGTGCACGATTTCAACGGGAGCTCGGGCGTGGTGCAGGGCATGCACAACTGCGACGAGTCGGTGCGCTCCTTTGCGCATTCCTGCTTCCGGTATGCGCTCGAACAGAACCTGCCCATGATCTTTGCCACCAAGGATACCATTTCCAAGGTGTACGACGGTCAGTTCAAAAAGATCTTTGCGGAAGTGTACGAGGAGTACGAAGAACAGTTCGAGGCGAAGGGGCTCTGGTATCTTTACACCCTCATCGACGACGCCGTTGCGCGTATCGTGCGGTCGGAGGGCGGCCTGCTGTGGGCGTGCAAGAACTATGACGGCGACGTCATGAGCGATATGGTCGCGACCGCTTACGGATCTCTGGGCATGATGACCTCCGTGCTCGTCTCGCCCGACGGCAAATATGAGTATGAAGCGGCGCACGGCACGGTCACGCGGCACTACTACAAATATCTGAAGGGGGAGGAGACCTCCACCAATTCGGTGGCGACCATCTTCGCCTGGACAGGCGCGCTCAGAAAGCGCGGCGAACTGGACGGCAACGCGGAGCTTGCGGCATTTGCCGACCGGCTGGAGCGCGCGACGGTGAGAACGATCGAAGAAGGGGAGATGACGGGCGATCTCGTCCCGCTCTTTCACAGGGACGGCGTCACGCCGAAGAAACTTTCCTCCGAAGCATTCCTGCACGCGATCGCCAGACGGCTTTCATAAAAAAACGCGCCCTTTGCGGCGCGTTTTTTTGTGGATGTATATTTCAGTCTCTTCTGACAAGCGATACGAAGATGAGTGCGAACCGCAGGAAGTACAGGAGCGAGATGAGCAGCGACGCAACGTAAGTGAGCGCTGCGGCGGAGAGCACCTTGCCTGCGGCGGGGACCTCTTCCTGCGTCAGGATCCCTTCCTCGACGAGCATCTTTTTTGCGCGCCGCGATGCGTTGAACTCCACGGGCAGCGTGACGAGCATGAACAGGGTCGAAAGCCCGTAGAACGCGATCCCCACATAGACGGCCCATTCGCCGTAGGGAGCAGTCTCCCAGAAAATGTCCAGCAAAAGCCCGACGATGACGATGGGCAGAGCCAGGCGGGATCCGATGTTTGCGATGGGCACAAGCACGTTGCGGATCTTGTAGGGGACGTAGCCCGTGCGGCTCTGCATGACGTGCCCGACTTCATGTGCGGCAACGGCGACTGCCGCAACGGACGCGCTTCCGTAGGTGCTCATCGAAAGATTGACCTGCTTTCTTGCGGGGTGGTAGTGGTCGGTGAGCTTGCCTTCCACGCGGTTGACGGCAATGTCCGTCACGCCGCGGTTGCGCATAAGGCGCGTTGCGGTATCGTAGCCCGTCATGCACGAACGCGTCTGAACGCGGTCATATTTGGAATACGTCGAGCTGACGCGCGCGGAAGCCCATGCCGAGAAAGCAAGGCACGGGATCAGCAGCAGTAAAAACAGCAGATAATCGAACATGGCGGACTCCTCCTTTCTCTATTATACCGCAGTGAAAGCGTTTTCTAACAGAAAAAGCGATATTTTCACAATATAGTTCCGAAATTTTTTTCACGGAGTCCCCTTGCGCGGAGAAAACGTCTTGCGTTTTGCGGGAAAAGTTGGTATACTTTGGGTATGGATAACAAGATCTTTACCGACAAAGTGCGCATCACCGTGAAGGCGGGCGACGGCGGCGACGGCATGAATTCGTTCAAGGCCTACAAGGGGAAGCCCGCCTGCGGGCCGGACGGCGGCGACGGCGGCGACGGCGGAAACGTGTACGTCGTGGCCGATGAAAACGTGCATGACCTTCTCGCCTATCGCTTTACGGGCAAATTCTGCGCGGAAAACGGGGAACGCGGCGGCTCCAACCAGTGTTCGGGCAAGCGCGGGAAGGACGTCGTGCTCAAAGTTCCGTGCGGCACGCTCGTGCGCGACGCGGAGAGCGGCAAGATCATCTGCGACGTCTATGAAAACGGCGAAAAACTTCTTCTGCTCGCCGGCGGGCGCGGCGGAAAGGGGAATGTACGGTTCACGACGGCGCGCCGCCATGCGCCCAACTTTGCGCAGAAGGGCATGCGCGTCAAGCCGCATGCCGTCATTCTGGAAATGAAAGTGATCGCCGACGTGGGGCTGGTGGGGTTCCCCAATGTCGGAAAATCGACGCTGCTTTCCAGGATCTCGGCCGCGCGGCCGAAAGTCGCGGACTATCATTTCACGACGCTCTCGCCCAATCTCGGCGTGGTGAAGTATTATGAAAATTCCTTCGTCGTCGCCGATATCCCGGGCCTCATCGAGGGTGCGGCGCAGGGCGCCGGACTGGGACACGACTTTTTAAGGCACATCGAGCGCACGCGCATGATCTGCCATGTTCTGGACATTGCGGGCACCGAAGGGCGGGACCCGCTGGACGACTACGAAAAGATCAACGCCGAGCTCAGAGCCTATTCGGAAAAACTTGCCTCGCTCCCGCAGATCGCCGTACTCAACAAATGCGACTGCGCCGGCGCGCAGGAGAACGCGGAGCGCTTCACAAGGGCCTGTCCCGATGTACCCGTGTGCACGATTTCTGCCGTGCGGGGGGAGGGGACGAAGGAACTTCTGGATATGATCTGGAAACTGCTTGAAACGCTTCCGCCCGCCGAAAAAATCCCTTCGGACGAGTTTGCGTTCGAGGAAGAGGACACCTGGCAGTTTGAGATCTTCCGCGACGAGACGGGCGCATTCGTGGTCGTGGGCGGGCTGGTCGATCTTCTGTGCCGCAACGTCGTCCTCAGCAATCCCGATTCGATGGCGTACTTTCACCGCATGCTCAAGACCCGCGGCGTCTTCAAGGCCCTGGAAAAGCTGGGCTGTAAGGAGGGCGACACCGTCATCGTCGGCGAAGTGGAGTTTGAATACATTCCGTAATGCAACGGCAAAAATATCAGGAGACAGGATATGACAAGCAAACAGAGAAGCAAATTAAAGTCCATCGCGGCCAACCTTTCGCCCGTCACGCAGATCGGCAAGGGCGGGATCTCGGAAAACCTTTTAAGGACGCTCTCGGAGGCGCTCGACGCGCGCGAGATCATCAAGGTAAACGTTCTGCCCACGGCCGAGGCGGACGCAGATACCATGGCGCAGAACGCCGCCGAGCTCCTCGGGGCGGAGGTGGTGTACGTCATCGGCAGAAAGGCGGTCTTCTACCGCCGTTCGCGGCGCGACGACGTGGAGCACATCGAACTGTAAAATTTTTTGCCGAAAGGGTTGACAAAATCTTTTCTGTGGAGTAATATAAAGACACAAAAGAATATCCGGTAGGTAAGGCTACTACGGGGATACGGGCTGTTGCCGCAAAACGATGGAGACATCGTGCGCAGGTTTGAACAGGCGGCGTCGAAGGACAAGGCGCAGCATAACACAGCTTCATCGCCCCGCGAAGTCAAAGCTCGAACGGTGGACTCTTTGCGGACAGTCGTCATTTTCCGCGCGCCGTCGGGCGCGCGGTTATTTTTTTGAAAAAAACAGGAGGTATGCAGCAATGAACGAAGGCAGTCGAAGTCGCAGTGCGTCGTCGGGCGGACTTTTGCACGCCGTTTGTCTGCTGCATGCCCGCAAAGCGACGGACTGACGGTTCGGCTACCTCTTTGTGCATCAAAGGAGGTAGTTATGAAGAAAATTTCAAGGTCGGTATTTTCCGCTTCGGCGGAGAGGCTTTCCCGCCCTGCGGCGGCAGACCGCGTCCGCAGAGCGGCCGAGATGCCCGCAGAGCGCGTCTGCTCGTGGCTGGGCACGGGGGAGGGCGGACTTTGCCCGGAGGAAGTCGCGGCACGCCGTGCGCAGTACGGAAGCAACGCGATCCGGGTGAAGCGCGCTTCGGGGACGCTGCGCAGATTGGCGGGGGCATTCCTGAATCCGTTCACGCTGATCCTGGTCGCGCTGGCAGTCGTTACGCTGCTGACGGACGTCGTGTTTGCGGCGCCGTCCGAGCGCAATCCGTTCGCGGTTGCGGTCATTGCGGGAATGGTCCTGATTTCGGGCGGAATGCGCTTTGTCCAGGAGACGCGGAGCGGCAGGGCGGCGGAGCGGCTCTCTTCCATGATCGCGCCGACGGCATGTATCGTGCGCGGCGGCGTCGCCGCAGAGATTCCCGTTCAGGAGATCGTGGTCGGCGATCTCGTAAAACTGAGCGCAGGCGACATGCTTCCCGCCGACGTGCGGATCCTCGCGGCGAAAGATCTGTTCGTGTCGCAGTCCGCCCTGACGGGCGAAAGCGCTCCTGCGGAAAAATGCGCCGCCGCGGAAAAGAGCGCGCCGCTTGAATCGGCGTGCCTCGCGTTTGCGGGGACCAATGTGCTCAGCGGCAGCGGGACGGGGATCGCGGTGGCGGTCGGCAGGGACACGCAGCTCGGACAGGCGGCCGGAGCGCTCACGCAAAAGCCGGAAAAGACGGCGTTTGACCGCGGCGTCGACGCCGTATCCGGGCTGCTCATCCGCCTCATGCTCGTCATGGTTCCCGTTGTCTTTCTGATCAACGGATTCACAAAGGGCGACTGGCTGAACGCGGGCCTGTTTGCCGTCAGCGTTGCCGTGGGGCTCACGCCCGAAATGCTGCCCATGATCGTGACGACCTGCCTTGCCAAGGGCGCCGTCGCGATGTCGAAAAAGAAAGTGATCGTCAAAAACCTGAACGCGATCCAGAATCTGGGCGCAATGGACGTGCTCTGTACGGACAAGACGGGCACGCTCACGCAGGACAGGGTCGTGCTGGAACTGCATCTCGATGTGACGGGAAAAGAGGACGTGCGCGTGCTGCGCTATGCCTATCTCAACAGCAATCATCAGACGGGGCTGAAAAATCTGATGGACGCCGCCGTGATCGCCCGTGCGGAGGAACTGTGCGCCGCAGGCGGGCTGGACGCGGAGCTCCTGTATTCTTACCGCAAGACGGACGAAATCCCGTTTGATTTCGAGCGCCGCAGAATGAGCGTCGTCGTGCAGGACCGCAATGGCAGGGAGATCCTCGTCACCAAGGGCGCGGTGGAGGAGATGCTCGCCGTCTCTTCGCATGCGGAATACGGCGGCGGTACGGTCGCTTTGACGGCGGAGCTGCGCCGGGAGATCGCCGCGCTGGCCGACGGCCTGAACGCAAAGGGAATGCGCGTGCTTGCGCTCGCCCGCCGGATCGATCCGCCCGCCCCGCTCACGGCAGCGGACGAAAGGGACATGACGCTTGTCGGGCTGCTTGCGTTCCTGGATCCGCCCAAGCCCACGACGGCCGCCGTGATCCGCCGGCTGAAGAGGGCGGGCGTCGCGGTCAAGGTCCTGACGGGCGACAATGAAAAGGTGGCGGCCTGCATCTGCGAAAAAGTCGGCCTGCGTGCCGACCGCGTCTTGCTCGGAAGCGACATCGACGGCATGTCGGACGAGGAACTGTCCGCCGCGGCGGAGGAAACGGCGATCTTCGCAAAGCTCTCGCCCGCACAGAAAGCGCGCGTCGTCGCGCTTCTCAGAAAGAACGGCCATGCCGTCGGGTACATGGGGGACGGGATCAACGATGCCCCCGCGATGCGCGCGGCGGACGTCGGGATCTCGGTGGACAGCGCTGCCGACGTCGCCAAAGAGGCGGCGGGCGTCATTCTTCTGGAAAAGGACCTGACGGTGGTGGCGGACGGCGTCGCGGAGGGGCGCAGGACGTACGTCAACATGATGAAGTATGTCAGGATCACGGCCTCCTCCAATTTCGGGAACATGTTTTCCGTACTCGTTGCAAGCGCGTTTCTTCCCTTTTTGCCCATGCTCGCGCTGCAGCTCATGATCCTGAATTTCGCATACGATATTTCGTGCGCGGCCATTCCGTGGGACAGGGCGGACGCGGCGAGCCTTGCGCGCCCGGCCGCGTGGGACGCAAAGTCCGTGATGCGGTTCATGCTGTGGTTCGGCCCGGTCAGTTCCCTGTTCGATATCCTGACGTACGCTCTTTTGTTCTTTGCGATCTGCCCCAACGCGTGCGGCGCACCCTACTCCGCACTCGGCGCGGCCGGGAAGGAACAGTTTGCCGCGCTCTTCCGGACGGGCTGGTTTATCGAGTCGGCGTGTACGCAGATGCTCGTGTTGCATCTGCTGCGCACGGAGCGGTTCTCCCGCGCCAGCCGTCCCGCGCTTTCCGTCTGTGCTCTGACGGCGGGCGGACTCATCGTGCTGACGGCGCTTCCGCTGACGCCCTTGGGCGGGGCGGTGGATTTTACGGCGCCGCCGGCAGAATACTGGATCGTGCTTGTCTGCATCGTGACGCTCTATATTATTGCGGCATGGGCGGTCAAAAAGATCTATGTCCGCCGGTACGGACGGCTGATGTAGAAAGAAATTTGTGTAAAAACGCGTGCGGAAATTGCGGACAACCTCTTGTCTTTTTTGTGCAGATATGGTAAAATAGTGCAGAAAGGTTCCCGTACGGGCTGAAAGTTTTTTATGGAGGATACAAGATGCAATATTCACGCGAAGTGGAAGAGATGATCTGTGTCGCAAAGGGCCCCAAGCATGACCCTGCTCCCATTCCCGAAGAGGGCAAATGGGTCTGCGCAAAGCAGATCACGGACATCAGCGGCTTCACGCACGGCGTGGGCTGGTGCGCGCCGCAGCAGGGCGCCTGCAAACTTACGCTGAACGTCAAGGAGGGCGTCATTCAGGAAGCGCTCGTCGAGACGATTGGCTGTTCCGGCATGACGCATTCGGCGGCCATGGCGGCGGAGATCCTGCCCCACAAGACCATTCTGGAAGCGCTCAACACCGACCTTGTGTGCGATGCGATCAACACGGCAATGCGCGAGCTGTTCCTGCAGATCGTCTACGGAAGAACGCAGTCGGCGTTCTCGGACGACGGGCTCACCGTCGGCGCAGGTCTTGAAGACCTCGGCAAGGGGCTCCGCTCGCAGGTCGGCACGATGTACGGCACGGCTCTGAAGGGCGTGCGTTACCTCGAAATGGCGGAGGGCTACGTCACCCGCCTTGCGCTCGACAAGGACAACCAGGTCATCGGCTATGAGTTCGTGTCCCTCGGCAAAATGACCGACTTCATCAAGAAGGGTCTGGAGCCCAACGAAGCGTGGACGAAGTCGATGGGCCACTACGGCAGGTTCGCCGAAGAGCAGGGTGCGGTGAAGTACATCGACCCCCGCAAAGAGTAAGGAGGACAAGGAAATGGCTCTGTTTGAAGGATACGAAAGAAGAGTAGATAAGATCAACGGCGTGCTCAAAGAGTACGGCATCTCCTCGATCGAAGAGTGCAGGGACATCTGCCTTTCCAAGGGCGTCGACTGCGACAAGATCGTGCGCGGCACGCAGCCCATCTGCTTTGAAAATGCGGTGTGGGCGTACACGGTCGGCGCGGCGATCGCGATCAAGAAGGGCTGCAAGAAGGCGGCGGACGCCGCGGCGGCGATCGGCATCGGCCTGCAGTCGTTCTGCATTCCCGGTTCGGTTGCCGAAAACCGCAAGGTCGGTCTCGGCCATGGGAACCTTGGCAAGATGCTCCTTTCGGAGGAGACGGACTGCTTCTGCTTCCTTGCGGGACACGAGTCTTTCGCGGCGGCGGAAGGCGCCATCTCCATTGCGATGAACGCGAACAAAGTGCGTAAAAAGCCGCTGCGCGTCATTCTGAACGGCCTCGGCAAGGACGCTGCTTTCATCATCTCCCGCATCAACGGATTCACCTATGTCGAGACGGTGTTCGATCCCTATACCGAGACGGTCACGGTCACGAACGAGGTCGCCTATTCGGACGGTCCCCGCGCAAAGGTCAAGTGCTACGGCGTTGACAACGTGCCGGAGGGCGTCGCGGTCATGAAATTGGAAAAGGTCGGCGTTTCCATCACGGGCAACTCCACCAATCCCACCCGTTTCCAGCATCCCGTTGCGGGCACCTACAAGAAGTGGTGCAACGAAAACGGCGTCAAATACTTCTCGGTGGCATCGGGCGGCGGCACGGGCAGAACGCTGCACCCCGACAACATGGCGGCAGGTCCTTCATCGTACGGCATGACGGACACGATGGGCAGAATGCATTCCGATGCGCAGTTTGCGGGTTCCTCGTCCGTTCCCGCGCACGTCGAGATGATGGGTCTGATCGGCATGGGCAACAACCCCATGGTCGGTGCAACCGTTGCGGTTGCGGTCGCCGTGCAGGAAGGCATGAGCAAGTAAGTTGCAAGTAAATGAAAAGCGGTCTCTGCGTCGGTGCAGAGGCCGTTTTTGTCTTTTCCGGAATTTGCCTGATTTTTCTTTTCCGTATGGGCAAAATATGGTATAATGGAAGCAGGAGGCAGTTATGAAGAGTTACATCGCGATCGATCTCAAATCCTTTTATGCCTCCGTGGAGTGCGTCGCGCGCGGGCTTGACCCGCTCAGGACCAATCTTGTGGTGGCGGACAAGCGCCGCACCGAAAAGACCATCTGCCTTGCCGTCTCGCCCTCGCTGAAAGCGTACGGGATCCCGGGCAGGGCACGCCTGTTCGAGGTCGTGCAGAAAGTGGCGGAAGTCAACCGCATGCGCAGAAAACTTGCGCCGGGACATACTTTTCGCGGAAGTTCCGCCGACGATACCGAGCTGAAGCAGGATCCCGCGCTCGCCGTGGACTATCTTGTCGCGCCGCCCCGCATGTCCTATTACATGCGCTACAGCGCCAAAATTTACGAGATCTATCTGAAATACGTCGCGCCGGAGGATATCCACGTCTATTCGATCGACGAGGTCTTTATCGATGCGACGGCATACCTGAAAACGGCGGGCATGACGGCGCGGGAATTTGCAAAGACGATCATGCGCGACATTCTCTCGCAGACGGGGATCACGGCGACGGCGGGAGTGGGGACAAACCTGTATCTGTGCAAGGTGGCAATGGACGTCGGGGCAAAGCATATCCCGCCCGACAAGGACGGTGCGCGGATCGCGGAGCTGGACGAAATGAGCTATCGCCGCACGCTGTGGGATCACCGTCCGCTCACGGATTTCTGGCGCGTGGGCAGGGGGTATGCGGACAAACTGGCGTCGGTCGGGCTGTACACCATGGGCGATATCGCGCGCTGTTCGGTCGGGAAGGTTGGGGAATATTATCATGAAGACCTGCTCTACCAGCTGTTCGGCGTCAATGCGGAACTGCTCATCGACCATGCGTGGGGCTGGGAACCGTGTACCATTGCAGACATCAAGGCATACCGCCCCCGGTCGAACAGCATCGGCGCGGGGCAGGTGCTGCAGTGCCCGTATCCCTTTGAAAAGGCAAAGCTGGTCGCCGCCGAAATGGCGCAGGGGCTTGCGCTCGACCTGGTGGCAAAGGGGCTCGTCACCGATCAGATCGTCATGACGGTGGGGTATGACGTGGAAAACAGAGACTATCGGGGAGAGTTCACCACCGACCGCTACGGCAGGCGCATGCCCAAGCACGCGCACGGAACGCACAACCTCGGACGGCAGACCTCGTCCGAAAAACTCATCTCACAGGCAGTCGCGGCCCTGTTCGATAAGATCGTCGATCAGGCCCTGCTGGTGCGCCGGCTGTATCTCACGGCGACGCACGTCGTCCCGGAGGGAGAGGAAAAGCCGCCCGCCTTCGAGCAGATGAGCCTGTTTTCCGATTACGAGGCGGAAAAATCGCGAAGGGAGGCGGAGGAGGCCGAATTGGAACGGGAAAAACGCCGCCAGCAGGCCCTGATCGCGATCAAGGGCAAGTACGGAAAGAACGCCATTCTCAAGGGCATGAATTTTGAGGAGGGCGCCACGGCCAAGGAGCGGAACGAGACCATCGGAGGACACAAGGCATGAAGAACTATGACGATATCATCGATCTGCCGCACCATGTGTCCGATTCCCATCCCCACATGCCGGTCGCCGACCGCGCGGCGCAGTTCGCTCCGTTTGCCGCTCTGACGGGATACGGGGACATCATCGACGAGACGGGGCGCTTTACGGAGGAAAAGGAGGAGCCGGACGAGGCGCGGCTTGCCGAGCTCGACGAGACGCTGCGCACCGTTCTGGAACGGGGCGGCAGAGCAAGCATTGTCTACTTTGAGGAGGACGCGCGCAAACAGGGCGGCGCTTACAAAGTGTACACGGGGACGATCGCCAGGGCGGACGGCATTTTCAGGCGGCTCGTCATAAAGGACGGCACGGCCATCGACTTTGAAAACGTCATCGGTATCGAGCCGGAGGAAGAATAAAACCGGGAGAGCGTTTCTCTCCCGGTTTTCCGCTATTCATTCTGTTCGGAGCTTTCAATGAGCTCGCAGTCGTACAGCGTGGGGCTGAAGGACTTCTCGCTCGGATAGGAGAACCTTTCGCTCAGCACGTAATCTTTGGGCAGGCGGGAAGGGGAGCTTCCCGTGAGTTCCTTGAAGATGCGGTTAAAGTTGCGGATCGTCGCGAATCCGCACTTTTCGGCGATCTCCGTCATCGTCATGTCGTTGCCCGAAAGCAGAAGCCGGACCGCGTTGTCCGTGCGCACGTAGTTCAGATACTGCGAAAAGGTGGTGCCCGCCATGGCCTTGAAATAGCGCGAAAAATAGGCGTCGCTCATGCCCATAAAGCGGACGGCCTCTTCAAACGTATAATCGGCATACCGTTCATGCACGTCTTCGAGCAGTTTTTTGAACGCCTCCTCGGCGCGGTCGTTTTCCAGACGGTGCACGAGCTGTTCGCCGCGGAACACTTCGATCATCATCTCGCACACGGCGCACGTCGCCTCTTCGCCGTAAAAGGCGCGGCGCTGCGTCAGAATGCGGCGCAGGCGTTCGTAATAGGCGGGAACAGGATAGCTGTTGAACAGTTTCGGGCTGGCAAGCTGGTATTTTTCAAGGAACGGACGGATGATGTTGTAGTCGAATATGATGACGATGAGCACCGTGTCCGGTTCGCAGGCGCGCTGATAGTGGATTTGGCCGCTGTCCGTGAACAGTGCTTCGCCCTGATGTAGCGAATGTTTTTTCTTTTCACAGAAGATATCGACCGAGCCCTTTTCCACATAGACAAATTCGCAGTCATAGTGCCAGTGCAGCAGATTGTGCGAGTTGCGGTATTTTCCCACCCACACTTTTGCTTCTTCCGGATAGCGCCAGATCTCTCTTTTTGCGATCATATGTTTTGCCCCCGTTTATTTTATCATAACCTAAAACATTTCAAATGTCAAGCGGATAATGTCAATAAATGTCTAAAATCAGACAATACGTTGCTTGAAAAAACCCCTTGCGTCAGGTATAATGATTATCGTTGACAGGAACGGACGACCGGCCAGATACCTTATCGCCGACGGTGTCCGCAAACGGTGACCTGTTGAAAAAACGCTTATATCTTCATTCCCCCAATATAGTTTTGGCAAAGAGGCGGTAGTTTCTATCGTCTTTTTGTCATGTTTGGGGACAAAAAACCGGAGGCATTCATGAAAGAGGTCTGTGATGCGGTCGATGATCTGATCGCCTATGCGCGCGCGAAGCTCGGTCTTTCGGCGCGCAACGAGACGTTTGTGCGGAACACGGTGCTCGATCTTGTCGGGCTGGAGAGCTACGAGGGAACGGGCCGGGAATACGGCGGGCAGACCGTCTCGCAGCTTTTAAGGGCGCTCGTGGACGCGTGCGCGCGCGCGGGGCTCGCGTCGGCGGAACAGCCGGAGCGGCTCACGGACAGTGTGATGGGCGCGCTCATGCTTCCGCCCGAAGCGGTGGAAGAGGCGTTCGCGGCGCACATGGCCCTCTCGTCCGAAGAGGCGACGCAGTGGCTGTATTCCTACTCCGTGCTCTCCGATTATGTCAAAAAGGAAAAGCTGGACGCAAATCCGCGCTTTACCGCCGAAAACGGGCTGATCGTCACGATCAACCGTGCGAAGCCCGAATTCCGCGACCCCAAAAAAGCGGTCAGCGGCAACAGCGTGAAGGGGGGATATCCCAAGTGCACGATCTGCCGCGAGAACGAGGGGTATTTCGGCCGCAACAAGCGGACGCTCCGCACCGTCACGCTGGAACTGGGCGGCGAGGAGTGGTTCTGGCAGTTCTCTCCCTACGGCTATTTTCATGAGCACGGGATCGCGGTCAATGCAAAGCATACTCCCATGCACGTCGACCGCGGAACGTTCGTGAAACTCATGGAATTCGTCGATCTGTTCCCGCACTACTTTATCGGCTGCAATGCGGCGCTGCCGCGCATCGGCGGAAGCGTGCTTGCCCACGATCATTTCCAGGGCGGCGGGGAGACGCTCCCGCTGCACCGCGCCGGCATTTCCGTTCCGCTCAGGCATCCCGATTTTCCCGACGTCGCGGCGGGCGTTGTGGACTGGTACGGGACGGCGGTGCGCCTCGTCGGGAAGGACGCGCGCAGCGTCGCCGACCTTGCGGAGATCGTGCGGGCGGCGTGGTGCTCGTATGAGGACAGGGCGCGCGGCATCATCGCCGAGGACAAGGACGGCGTGCACAGCGCCGTCAGCCCGACCGTCGTCAGAACGGAGCGCGGGTACGAGATGAATCTGATCCTGCGCAACAACATCACTTCGGGACAGTATCCGGACGGCGTCTTTCATGCGCATCCCGAATTTCATGTCATCAAAAAGGAGTCCATCGGGCTCATCGAGGCGCAGGGCCTGTTCATTCTGCCGGGGCGCCTGGTCGAAGAGCTCGCCGATCTGGAAGCTCTGCTCGTATCGGGCGGGGAGCTTCCCGAAAAATACGCGGACTACGCCATGGTGTTCGGCGAAATGAAGGCGATGGGCCCCGTCTTTACCGAACAGACGGCGCACGAGGCGGTCAAAAAGGAACTTGCAAGCGTCTGCGAACGCATTCTCGGAAATACCGCCGTCTTCAAAACTCAGGCGGAGACGGCACAGTTTATGATCGAAAAGGCAGGGTTTGTTCATGATTAACGAAAAAGATTACGCATACAGAGTGTCGGCGGCAGGCCGGGTCAACCTTATCGGCGAACATGTCGATTACTGCGGCGGCAAGGTCATGCCCGCGGCGCTCTCCCTGAAAAATACCGTCTATATCCGTCCCAACGGAACGGATCGGATCAATCTTGCCTGGACGGATATTCCCGCGCGCATCACGCTGGATATCGGCCGTCTGGGCGAGTATAAGGACGTGAAGTATGCCAATTATCCCGCGGGCTGCGCTTATCTCTGGCAGCAGGCGGGGCACAAGGTGATCGGCTGCGACATGCTGCACGACTGCACGGTCCCGTTCGGCAGCGGGCTTTCCTCGTCGGCGGCGATCGAGGTCTCCACGATCGCGGCGCTTGCCACGATTGCGGGCGAACCGCTCGATCCGGTCGAGATCGCGCTCGTTGCGCAGAAGGCGGAACGCGAGTACGCGGGCGTCAACTGCGGCATCATGGATCAGTATGCTTCGGCGTGCGGCAAAAAGGACAATGCGATCCTGCTCGACTGCAAGACGCTCGTCCGCGAATACGTCCCCATTCTTTTGGGCGACTATACGCTGGTCATCGCCAACTGCAACAAGCCGCACAGCCTTGTCGAGAGCAAGTACAACGAACGCCGTTCCGAGACGGAGCGCGCGCTCGAACTGCTCAGGACCAAGGCGGACATCTCCTGCCTTGCCGAGCTCACGCCCGATGCATTTGAGCGGATCGCGCATGTGCTGGACGGCGAGGGCAAGGTCAGGGACCGCGCGCGTCACGTGGTCGAAGAGTGCGACAGAGTGCGCCGCGCCGCCGGGGCGATGAAGCGCGGCGACGTGGGCACGCTCGGCGAACTTCTCAACGCTTCGCATGCGTCGCTGCGCGATCTGTATAAAGTGACGGGGGTCGAGCTGGATACGCTTGCCGAGGCGGCGCAGGCGCATCCCGCATGCGCGGGATCGCGTATGACGGGCGCAGGGTTCGGGGGCTGCACCGTGTCCGTCGTGCAAAAGGATGGCGTTGCCGACTTCAAAAAGACGGTCTCCGCGCGCTACACGGGCAAGATCGGCTATGAACCTTCGTTCTATGACTGCACCGTAGAGGACGGCATCATCGTCACGAAATTATAAGACCGTCATGAAGATTCTGTATCTCGGAACGGCCGCCTATGAGGGGATCCCCGCGCTGTTCTGCAACTGCCGTGTCTGTACGGCATCGCGTGCGGCCGGCGGACGCAACCTGCGTTCGCGCTCCCAGGCGCTTGTGGACGGAAGGCTTCTGCTCGACTTTCCCCCCGACACGGTGTGGCATTCCCGGCAGTTCGGGCTGGACTGGAACATGATCGGAAACTGTCTGATCACGCACAGCCACAGCGATCATCTCTATCCGGAAGATATCGCCATGGGCAGGCCCGATTATTGCCACGGCAACCGTCCGATGTGTTACTATGCGGCGGAGGACGGACTGCGGCGGATCGAACGGGAGATCGCCTGCACCGGCGTTCCCATGCAGGGCCGCATCACGGCGCAGCTTGTCGTGCCGTTTGAACCGTTTGAAGTGGACGGATACCGCATTCTGCCGCTGCCTGCGGATCATGTTCCGGCCACTTCTCCCGTGTTCTATGCGATCGAAAAGGAGGGGAAACGCCTTCTCTATGCGCACGATACGGGGGAGTTCGGTCAACCGGTATGGGAGGCGCTGAAGGCGTTCGGCAGATTCGATCTTGTCTCCCTCGATTGTACGGGCGGGGGACAGCAGGGCTGGCGGCAGAACCATATGTGTCTGAAGACCGACCGCGAGATCGCGGCGCGCATGCGGCGGGAGGGGCTTGCCGATCGGGATACGGTCTTTGTGGCAAATCATTTTTCGCACAACGGCGGCTGCACGCACGACGAACTCTGTGCGATCGCGGAAAAATATCATTTCGTCGTTGCCTACGACGGACTTGAAATCGAATTTTAATACTAAGAGGGAAAACATGATACGTTATTTCAGACAGGAGCGGATCCTTGCGCTCGACAACGACAGTATCGGCTATGCCGTCTATTTCAACGATGCGGGCTATCCCGAAACCCTGTATTTCGGGAAGCGTCTTTCGGACTACACCGACCTCCTCAGCACAAGGGGCAAGGGGGGCGCCCTGTCCTATTACGACATGGCGACGGGGAAGGAGCGCACGTTCGCAGACAATTACAGGGCGGACGCCCCGCTGGAGATCTCTCCGCACGGGCGGTCCGACAAGCGCGGCGCGCCCGTCATCGTGCGGGACGCTTCGGGTTCCTTTGTCACGGATTTCCGCTATTGCCGCCACAAGATCGTCAGGGGCGCTCCCGAACTGGAGGGGCTTCCCCATGCACACGGTGCCTGCGAAACGGCGGACATCGTGCTCGAGGACAAGCGGCTGCGCGTGCGCGCACATCTGTATCTGACCATTTTTGCGGACAAGGACGTGCTCGTCAAGAGCTTCCGCTTTGAAAATATCGGCAGGAAGAAGGTGCGCCTGACGCGCGCCATGTCCATGCAGCTCGATCTTCCGCACATGGATTACGACCTTGTGCACTTCCACGGCCGCTGGGCAAAGGAGCGCGACTATGCCGAAAATCCCGTTCCAGACGGCGTGCAGGAGGTCTCCTCCAATCTCGGCCGTTCCTCCGCGGAGGAGAATCCCTTTGTCTATCTGAAAGAGCGCGGCGCTACGACGGATCACGGCGAGGTGATCGGCTTCAACCTCATCTACAGCGGCAATTTCAAGTTCCGCACCTTTACGGGGCCGTCGCACGCCCTGCACATCACGTACGGGATCAATGACGAAGATTTCGAGTGGACACTCGCGCCCGGCGAACTGTTCGACACGCCCCAGGCCGTCATCGCGTATTCCGCGGAGGGGACCGACCGCATGTCGCAGACGTTCCATCGTTTCATCCGCGAAAACCTGATGACGTATGCGGCGGACCGCGATTATAAGCCCGTGCTGTTCAATTCGTGGGAGGGCTGCTATTTCGATTTTGATACCGATCTGATCCTGTCGTACATCGACGACGCCTGCAAGATCGGGACGGAGCTTTTCGTGCTGGACGACGGCTGGTTCGGCGCGCGCAATACAGACTGCGCAGGGTTGGGCGACTGGACGGTCAACAGGGAGAAGATCGACCTTCACCGCGTCATGGCGCACTGCCGCGAGCGCGGACTCAGATTCGGCATCTGGTTCGAGCCGGAAATGGTCAATCCCGACAGCGACCTGTTCCGCGCGCATCCCGAATATGCGCTCGGCTGGGGGGATCCGGAGCTCTCGCTCGCGCGGCATCAGCTGCATCTCGATTTTGCGAACGACGACGTGGTCGGGAATCTCTATGCGCAGATGAAGGCCTTCCTCGACGAATATCCCGTCGACTACATCAAGTGGGATTACAACCGTATCGTCAGCGAACACATTTCGCAGGCCTTGCCCCCTGAACGGCAGGGAGAGGTCTACCATCGCCTCGTGCTGGGATATTATGCGCTTCTCGGCCGTCTTACGAGCGAATATCCCCATATCATGTTCGAGGGCTGCGCATCGGGCGGCGGCCGTTTCGATCTGGGAACGCTGTACTACTGTCCGCAGATCTGGTGTTCGGACGAATCCGATCCTGCCCAGCGCATCGACATTCAGTTCAACACCTCGCTCGGCTATCCGCTCTCGTGCATCGGTTCGCACGTCAACGACAGCAAGGTCGCGCCCTATGCCACCAAGGCGGCGCTTGCGTTGTTCGGCACTTACGGTTACGAGATGAACCCGAACCGCCTTACGCCGGAGGAGATCGCCGATCTTGCGCGTATGGCGGAGATCTACAAAAAATATCACCGTGCCGTCATCTCGGACGGGACGCTCTATCATCTGCGCGCTCCGTACGAGGGCAACGATATGTGTATGCAGTGCGTATCGCAGGATAAGAGCGCTTCGCTGGTGCTGTTCATGAACAAGCTGAAAGAGCCCGAGCAGAGCCGGTTCCTTCGCCTGAAAGGGCTGGACGCAAAGCGCCGCTATCGCAATACGCTGGACCAGAGCGTGCACACGGGTGAATATTATATGCGCGTCGGACTCAATCTGTCCTTCAGCTGGTTCGACGAATTCTCTCACCGCCTCATCGTGATCACCGAAGAGAATTGAAAAAAGCAAGAAAGTTAGTAATTCTTATTAGGATAATATTCCAAAAAATAATATTCATAAAAGGTGACTTATGAAATGTAGTCAATGCGGTTGTGCAGATTTAGTAGAAGTAGAATTTCCGCAGAAAACATCTTTAATTTTAACGAGTGTTGGAATAGCGGGTGAATCAAATTTTTATGAGATTGAAAATAGAGTCGATTGTAACTCTTATATTTGTTTGAATTGTGGTCATTTTGAATTTTTTAGTTCAATGATGGCAGAACAAATTAAAACTGAAAGAAAAGTAAGAGAAGAAGTAGAAGCTAATATTAATAGAATTCAAAACGAAATTATTGAATTGAGAAATAATAGTTCTGATAAGTATAAAGAAATAGATAAGTTGAAACTTGAAGCACAAGATTTAGATATAACATTAAGGAGAAATAATGAAATACAAGTATTAATATCAAATTTAGAAAATGATATTATAAACATAAATAAAATAATTGTAAAGAAAAAGCAGGAAATCATAGATTTAAAGAATACTTTAAACAGTTAAAAATGTAATTGGCGTTATGTGGAAATCCTAATATAATTATTATCGTTTAGTTACAGATCTCCCATGCACAACTTAATTTTATTATAAAGAGCAGTTTCTGATAGAGTAAAAGTACACTGCTCTTTTGTTTTTAATGTTAATCTAAAAATTTATCAAATGGAACGGTGCGTTTTCCCTTGCTTTTTTCGTGCGGAAATGTTAGGATAGTGCGAATCTTATTCAGGAAAGTGTTTTATGGCTTCTCTGCTCCTTGCAGTCATCTATCTTGCATTCATCAGTCTGGGGCTTCCGGATTCCCTGCTCGGCTCCGCATGGCCGGCCATGCACGTCGATCTCGGCGCACCGCTCTCCGCCATGGGGATCGTCTCCATGATCATTGCGGCGGGGACGGTCGTGTCCAGTCTGTTTTCCGATTTCCTCACGCGGAAATTGGGAACGGGCCTTGTCACCGTGATCAGTATCCTTCTGACGGCGGGGGCAATGCTCGGGTTCTCTTTTGCGCGCACGTTCTGGCTTTTGTGCGTCCTTGCCGTTCCCTACGGCCTTGGCGCGGGCGGGGTGGACGCCGCGCTCAATAACTATGTCGCGCTCCACTACAAGGCGCGCCACATGAGCTGGCTGCACTGCTTCTGGGGTGCGGGCGCGCTCGTCAGTCCCTTTATCATGGGCGCCGCACTCGCCGGAGAGAGCGGCTGGCCGGGCGGCTATTCCCTGGTCTCCTACATTCAGTTCGGGATCACCGCGCTGATTTTGTTCAGCCTCCCGCTTTGGAAAAAGCGGACGGCGGAGGGGAAGGCCGAAAAACCGCTCACTCTGCCGCAGACGCTCCGCCTGAAAGGGGTGGCGTTTATCCTGATCGCGTTTTTCTGCTATTCCGCGCTGGAGGCGACGTCCATGCAGTGGGCGAGCAGTTATTTCACGGAGCACAAGGGCGTGGGAACGGAGATCGCCGCCATGCTCGGTTCGCTCTTCTACATCGGTATCACCGCGGGCAGATTTTTGGGCGGGTTCGTCTCGGAAAAGCTGGGGGACAGGCGGCTGATCCGCATCGGGATCTGTATCATTGCCGTCGGCATTGTGCTGCTTGCGCTCCCGGTCCGGTCGTATGCCGTGTCCATTGCGGGGTTCCTTGTCGTCGGCTTCGGCTGTGCGCCCATCTATCCCGCGATCATTCATTCCACGCCCTTTAACTTCGGGGCGGAAAATTCGCAGGCGGTCATCGGCGTGGAAATGGCGTTCGCCTACATCGGGACCACGTTCATGCCGCCGCTCTTCGGGCTGATCGCACAGTACACCGATATCGCCTGGCTCCCGCTCTGGCTTGCACTGTTCGGCGTATTTTTGCTGTGCATGACCGAACTGCTCAACCGTTCGCATCGGCAACAGACCGATCTGACGGCCGGAAACAACTGACAAAACAAAAAGCAGCCGCTCGGAAGCGGCTGCTTTTTCAGTCGATATCAAAGACGACCGTCACTTCTTCCGCGATCTCGATCTCTTCGGGCGCGAGCTCGGAAAGATCGTTTGCGCGCATGGCCATGGCGCGCACGGCGGGGAAGGCGCCGTGCCCGCCGCTTTCGACGGTGCGCACGCTGCCAAGCTTCACGCCCGCCGCCGCGGCAAGAGCTTCGGCGCGCTTTTTGGCGTCCCTGACGGCGAGCGCCGCGGCGCGTCTGCGCGCTTTCTCCGCATGGGCCAGGGTGTATTCCACCGAAAGTTCGGGGGAGGCGCCGCTGTCCGAAAGCGCTTTCAGCACGTCTGCGAACAGGGCGGGGTCGGCGGGAAACTCCGCTTTCAGGCGGTGCGTCGCGGTGTATCCCGTCCTGCGGCGCGTCTGCACGCCGTTTTCCGTCACGCTTTCATAGCGCGGCTCCACCCGTACGCCGGCGGAGCGGATATGATCGGGTCCGATCGTCTTGGCGATCGTCTGTGCGATGCATGCGGAGCTCTGCTCGGCCGTCTGCACGGCCTGCGCATAATCAGCGTCCGATGCGGACGTCGAAAGGGTAAGACCGATCAGGTCGGGCGCAAGCCTTAACATGCCTTTTCCGGTCACATGGATTGTTCTTTCTGCCATATGTGATTCCTCCTTATTGCGGTTGATTTTCGGAAGCGGCCGGTTGGTCCGTCGCCTGTTCTCCGGCACGGATGCGTTTCTGCAGGAAATTCCCTGCCAGAATGATCGCCAGCACGACGGCAAGCATGGCTGCGGCAAGGAACGCGGCATAGCCGTTCAGCGCCTGCGAGGCGTAGTATCCGGCCAGCACGCCGCCCAGAAAGGCGAGAATGAGAAGGGCGTATTTTGCCGTCACTCTGAGGGCGCCGGCATCTTTTTCCGCCACGGAATGCATCGCGTGCTCGGTCGCGGAGCGCATGTTGCCCGTGCAGAATGCCGTGGCAAAGGGCTTTCCCTCCACTTTGCGGAAGTTGTCGAACTGAACGGCCGCGGCGAGCGAGACGAGTGCGTTGACGATCATATCGGGCACCGAAGGGGGAAGAAATCCCACGACGATCAGCACGGCGATCTCGCCTGCAAGCACATAGCTGTGCCCGCGGAATTCTTCCCGCTTCTTTTTTGCCAGGTGCAGACAGAGTTCGCTCACAAAGACGCCCGCAATGAACAGCAGCACGGGAATGAGATAGCGCATCGCGCTGACGCCGTCTCCCGAGGCGAGCCCGATCGTCAGAAAGATGAGGTTGCTCGTCTGCGCGTTGCAGAACACGCCCCCGCGCGTCACATAGGTATAGGCGTCCAGAAAGCCGCCCGTCACACACAGGACGATCCCCGTCTCCAGCCATTCAAACACGGGAAAGGCGGAGAGTTTTTTCCGATAGTACCGCATATCCGAAATTGTACCCGCGGCGCGCGCAGATGTCAAATTATTTTCCGCATCCGGAAAAAAATTTTTCCGGACTGTTATATCTTGTGCCGGAAAGGGGAATGAATACAAGATAGCGGAAATCAGGCAAAATTCCGCAAAAAAATGCGAAATAACCCTGAAAAATTTACAAAAAATGCCGTCAAACGTTTGACTTCGGTTGTAAAAAATGGTATAGTAGTCGAGCTGTGTCAAAGCGGCAGGTCTTTTGCTGCGCACATCGGCGTATAGGGTTGAGGCGGGAAGTTACTGAAAAAGCGAGGACGAAAGCCCCTCGGCAGATAATTTCCGCTGACAAATGTGGGAGCGCGACTCCTGCGACTAACCGAAGGCTTTTGCGAGAAAACACCGCAAAAACAACGCGTGTTTTTTTGATGAGGGTCCTCGATACGCACGGGTGCGTTGACACGCAAATCCACAGTTAGTATAAAAAGGAGTAAGTTATGGCAAGTCAGAAGATCAGAATCAAACTTTCGGCGTATGATCACGAGCTGGTGGATCAGGCTGCAAGCCGCATCGTCGAGACGATGCAGAAGGGAGGGGCGAAGATTTCCGGCCCCATTCCGCTTCCCACCGAGCGCGAGATCGTCACCATCCTGAGAAGCCCGCATAAATATAAGGATTCGCGCGAGCAGTTCGAAATGCGCACCTATAAGCGCATCATCGACATCTATTCGCCCAATGCGAAGCTGCTCGATTCCATCCACCTGCCCGCGGGCGTGGATATCAAAGTCAAACTGTAAGCAGCGATACTTCCGAGCAGGTATCCAAGCAATAAAATCAAAGAAGGAGTGAACTTTACATGGGTAAAGCAATCATCGGCCGCAAGGTTGGCATGACCCAGCTGTTTGCGGAAGACGGGAAAGTGATTCCCGTCACGGTCATCGAGGCAGGTCCCTGCCCCGTAGTTCAGGTCAAAACGCCCGAGACGGACGGCTACACGGCGCTCAAGCTGGGATTCATTCCCGCCAAGGAGAAGGCGCTCAACAAGCCCGATCTCGGTCAGTTCAAAAAAGCCGGGGTCGCCCCCTGCAAAGTCCTGCGCGAAGTGCGCCTCGACAGTGTCGAGGGCTACAAAGTGGGGGACGAGGTCAAGGCGGACGTCTTTGCGGCAGGCGACAAGGTGGACGCTTCCGGCGTCACCAAGGGCCACGGCTACACGGGCGTCATCAAGCGCTGGAACCAGCACCGCCTGAAAGAGACGCACGGCGTCGGCCCTGTGCACAGGGAACCGGGTTCCATGGGTGCAAACAGCTCGCCCTCGCGCGTGTTCAAGCACAAGAACCTTGCAGGTCAGTACGGTGTGGAAAACGTCACCATTCAGAACCTCGAAGTGGTGCGGGTGGACGTCGCCCGCAACGCGATCCTTGTCAAGGGCGCGATCCCCGGGGTCAAGGGCAGCGTCGTCACGCTGAAGACGAGCGTCAAGGCATAAGGAGAACGATCATGGCAAACGTGAAAGTATACAACATGAAGGGTGAGGAAGTCGGCGACATCGAACTTTCCGACAAGGTGTTCGGCGCGGACTACAATGAGCCCCTGATCCATCAGGCGGTCGTCACCTACCTCTGCAATCAGAGACAGGGCACCAAATCCACGCTGACCCGCACGGAAGTCCGCGGCGGCGGCGCAAAGCCCTGGAGACAGAAGGGCACGGGCCGTGCGCGCCAGGGTTCCATCCGCGCGCCTCAGTGGACGAAGGGCGGCGTTGTGTTCGCTCCCAAGAGCCGTGACTTCTCCAAGAAGATGAACCTCACCGCAAAGCGCGGCGCGCTCATCTCCGCACTTTCCAAGAAGGTCGCCGACGGCGAACTGTTCGTTGTGGACGAACTCAAAGTCAGCGCTCCCAAGACCAAGGAGATGGAAGCGTTCCGCAAGGCGATGAAGCTGGACAAGCGCACCGTTGTCGTCATGGACGAAAACGATGAGAACGTCATTCTCGCGGCGCGCAACCTGCCCACCCTTACGACGATCTCCGTGGGCGAGATCAACACCTACGAGATCGTGGCGAACGCCGTCGTGGTGCTCACCAAGGGCTCGGTCAAAAAACTCGAGGAGGTGTACGCATAATGGTACCCGAGGATATCATCTTAAAGCCCGTCCTCACCGAAAAGGGATACGACGGGATCGCGGACAAGCGCTACACGTTCACGGTCGCGAAAGCGGCAAACAAGACGCAGATCAAGATCGCCGTCGAAAAGATGTTCGGCGTGCGCGTTGCGAGCGTCAACACGGTCACCTGCCCCGGCAAGCTCAAGAGAATGGGCAGGAACGAGGGATATACGCCCACGACGAAAAAAGCGATCGTGCAGCTTACGGCGGATTCCAAGGCCATCGAGCACTTCAACTCGTTATCGTAACAGCGGAGGATAAGGAAACATGGCAGTCAAGAGATATAAACCCACATCTCCCGCGCGCCGTCTCATGACGGTTCCCGCCTACGGTGAGATCGCCAAGGCGAAACCCGAGCGCGCCCTCCTGGAGGATCAGCGCAAATCGGGCGGCAGGAACAACGCGGGCAAGATCACCGTGCGCCACATCGGCGGCGGCAACAAGAGAAAGTACCGCATCATCGACTACAAGCGCAACAAGGACGGCATTCCCGCAAAGGTTGCGAGCATTCAGTACGATCCCAACCGCAGCGCGTACATCGCGCTCCTCGTCTATGCGGACGGCGAAAAGCGCTATATCCTGGCGCCCGTCGGCCTCAACGTGGGCGACAAGGTGATGAGCGGTTCCGGCGCCGACATCAAGGTCGGCAACGCGCTTCCTCTTACGGATATCCCCGTCGGTACGACGATCCACAACATCGAGATGAAGCCCGGCCGCGGCGGCCAGATCGCAAGAAGCGCCGGCATCTCGGCACAGATCATGGCGCGTGAAGGCGCCTATGCGACGATCAAGATGCCTTCCGGCGAAATGCGTCTCATTCCCGCGGCGTGCCGCGCGACCATCGGTCAGGTCGGCAACGTCGAGCACGAGATCATCCGCATCGGCAAGGCCGGCAAGACGCGCCACCTTGGCATCCGTCCCACGGTGCGCGGTTCGGTCATGAACCCCAACGATCACCCGCACGGCGGCGGCGAGGGCAAATCGCCCGTCGGTCATGCCGGTCCTGAGACGCCTTGGGGCAAGCCCGCTCTCGGATACAAGACGAGAAAGAAGAAGAATCCGACGAGCAAGTTCATCCTGAAGAGGATCAATTAAGGGAGGAGATACCATGTCGAGAAGCGTTAAGAAAGGGCCTTACGTCGAAGCGAAGCTGCTTGCACGCATCGAAGCGATGAACGAGGCAAACGAAAAGAAGGTATTGAAGACCTGGTCGAGAGCATCGACGATCTTCCCCCAGATGGTCGGTCACACGATCGCCGTGTACGACGGCCGCAAGCACGTTCCCGTCTATGTGACGGAGGACATGGTGGGCTGCAAGCTCGGTGAGTTCGCACCCACGAGAACATTCAAAGGGCACACCGCAAAGACAAGCGCGCCCGGGAAAAAGTAAGGAGATAAGCTATGGCGACGAATATGAAGAAGAAGACGGCGCGCGTGGAAGAAAAGAGAGAAACGCGTCCTTACGCCGTCGCGAAGTACGTCCGCGTCTCTCCCTACAAGGTGCGCACGGTGCTCGATCTGATCCGCGGCAAGAGCGTGCGTGAAGCGCAGGCGATCCTCGATAACAGCGTCAACGGCGGCGCGGCTCCCACCAAGAAGGTGCTGATGAGCGCGGTCGCGAATGCGGAGCACAACCAGGGCATGGACAGGGGAGACCTGTACGTTGCGGCCTGCTATGCGGACGGCGGCACGATGCTCAAGAGAATGCAGCCCGTCTCCAAGGGCAGAGGACATGCGATCCTCAAGAGAACGAGTCACATCACGGTCATTCTGGACGTCAAGAAAGCGGAGGGAGAAATCTAACATGGGTCAGAAAGTCAATCCTCATGGTCTGAGAGTAGGCATCATCAAGGGTTGGGATACGCAGTGGTACGCCGACAAAAAGGAGTTCTCCGCGTTTCTCAAAGAGGACCACTCCATTCGTACTTTCCTGAAAAAGAAGTATTACGCGGCGGCTGTTTCGCGCATTCTCATCGAGCGTGCGGCGGGCAGGGTCGTCGTCACCGTGTACACGGGCCGTCCCGGCGTTCTGATCGGCAAGGCCGGTTCCGAGATCGAGGTCATCAAAAAGGACCTCGTCAGGATCACGAAGGGCAAGCCCGTCAGCATCAACATCACGGAAGTGAGAAAACCCGATGCAGATGCGCAGCTGGTCGCGGAGAGCGTCGCAGCGCAGCTTGAAAAGCGTATGGCGTTCCGCCGTGCACTCAAGCAGGCGATCGGCAGGACGATGCGTGCGGGCGTCAAGGGCGTCAAGATGCAGGTCAGCGGCCGTCTCGACGGGCGCGAGATCGCAGGCTGCGAGCACTATCATGAGGGCAGCATTCCCCTTCAGACGCTGCGCGCGGATATCGACTACGGCTTTGCGGAAGCGCACACGACGTTCGGCATGATCGGCGTCAAGTGCTGGATCTACAAGGGTGAAGTCCTGAAAGCCGCAAAGAAGGCGGAAGGAGGCAGATAATGTTAATCCCCAAGAGAGTGAAGAGAAGAAAGCAGCACCGCCCCAACATGAAGGGCAGCGCGCAGAAAGGTAATTTCATCGCATACGGCGAGTACGGCCTCATGGCCGAAGAGCAGGGCTGGATCAAGTCCAACCAGATCGAGGCGGCGCGTATCGCAATGACCCGTTTCATCAAGCGCGGCGGTAAAGTCTGGATCGACATCTTCCCCCACAAGCCCATTACCCGTCACCCCGCCGAGGCCCGTATGGGTTCCGGTAAGGGCGGCGTCGAGTACTGGGTCGCTCCCGTCAAGCCGGGCAGGGTGATGTTTGAGATGGCCGGCGTCAGCGAAGAGGTGGCGCGCGAGGCAATGCGGCTGGCGGCGCACAAACTGCCCGTCAAGTGCAAGTTCATCAAGAAAGAGGCGGAAGTTCCCGCCGAGAAAACGGCAGAAGGCGGTGAATCCTGATGAAAGGCAACGAATTTCATAATATGACCGACGTCGAACTCACCAAGAAGCTGCAGGATCTGAAGAGCGAGCTCTTCAACCTCCGCTTCCGTCACGCATCGGGACAGCTGGAAAACCCCGTCTCGATCAGAACGTGCAAGAGGGACATCGCCCGCGTGAACACGGAACTGCGCGCGCGTCAGGCGAAGTGAGGAGGCAAGACATGGAAAGAAATCTGAGAAAAGAGATCGTGGGCATCGTCGTTTCCGACAAGATGGACAAGACCGTCGTGGTCGCCGTCTCCGAGAAGCGCCCGCACCCTCTCTATAAAAAGACCATTACCTACACCCGCCGCTTCAAGGCGCACGACGAAGAGAACGAGTGCGGCGTCGGCGATACGGTGCGTATCGTCGAGACGCGCAAGCTCAGCAAAGACAAGAACTGGCGCGTCGCCGAGATCGTCGAAAGGGCGAAGTAACGCGGGAGGAGAACGAATATGATACAACCTCAGACAAGACTCAAAGCGGCGGACAACTCGGGCGCGAAAGAGCTCATGTGCATCCGCGTGCTGGGCGGCTCTTTCAGAAGGAGCGGCAACATCGGCGACGTTATCGTCGCTTCCGTCAAGACTGCGACCCCCGGCGGCGCCGTGAAGAAGGGCGACGTCGTGAAGGCGGTCATCGTCAGAAGCTCGAAGGGAATCCGCCGTCCGGACGGGACCTATATCCGCTTCGACGACAATGCCGCAGTCATCATCGATAACCAGAAACAGCCCAAGGGCACCCGTATCTTTGGGCCCATCGCAAGGGAGCTGCGCGAGAAAGATTATATGAGAATCATCTCGCTGGCACCTGAGGTTCTGTAAGGAGGAGCGCAATGAAAGTTAAAGTCAACGACAACGTGCTCGTTCTTACGGGCAAATACAAGGGCAAGCAGGGCAAGGTCCTGAAGACCTATCCCACCGAAGGCCGCGTCGTGGTGGAGGGCGTGAACATCGTCCACAAGCACGAGAAGGCGAGAAAGGCGAACGAAACGAGCCGCATCGTCACCGAAGAGGCGCCCATCGACGTCTCCAATGTGGAAGTCGTGTGTGACAAGTGCGGCAAGGCGACGCGCGTCGCGCATACCGTGATCGACGGGAAGAAAGTGCGCGTCTGCAAGAAGTGCGGCGCGTCCCTCGACAAGGCGTACGTCAAGAAAGTGAAGGCACAGGCAGCTGCGGAGGAAGAGGCGCCCAAGAAGCGCACGAGAAAGCGCAGCAAGAAAGCAGAAGAAACGGCGCCCGAAGGCGAAGAGAAATAAGGGCGGAGGTTAAGTCATGGCAGAAAAGAAAACGGCAGCCAAGGCTGCGGAAACCCAGACGCCCGAAGTGACCGTCAGCAGGGTCAAGGCTTATTACGACAAAGAGGTCGTACCTGCCCTCATGAAGAAATTCGGCTATAAGTCGGTCATGCAGGTTCCCAAGATCGAAAAGATCGTCATCAACACCGGTCTGGGGGACATCAAGGACAATCAGAAGTCCATGCAGATCATCGAAAATGAGCTCAAGCTCATCACGGGACAGAAGCCCATCTACCGCAAGGCGACCAAGTCGGTTGCAAACTTCAAGGTCAGAGAGGGCATGAACATCGGTCTCAAGGTGACGCTGCGCGGCAAGAGAATGTACGACTTCTACGACAAGCTCGTCTCCATCGCGCTTCCCCGCGTCCGCGACTTCCGCGGCGTGTCGGATAAGGCATTCGACGGCAGGGGCAACTATGCGCTCGGACTCAAAGAACAGCTGATCTTCCCCGAGATCACTTACGATCAGGTGGAAAAG
Organism: Candidatus Gallimonas merdae; assembly: GCA_904419525.1. GTDB lineage: Bacteria > Bacillota > Clostridia > Christensenellales > Borkfalkiaceae > Gallimonas > Gallimonas merdae. Next base: position 70,414 of record CAJFRT010000006.1, on the reverse strand, counting down.
ATCAGAGGCATGGACGTCTGCATCGTCACCACGGCGCAGACGGACGAGGAAGCGAGAGAGCTTTTAAGGGCGCTCGGAATGCCCTTCAAGAAGTGAGGAGACGGATATGGCAAAGAAGTCAATGATCAACAAACAGCAAAAGACGCCCAAGTTCTCGACGAGAGCGTACACCCGCTGCTCGATCTGCGGACGCCCCCACGCGGTGCTCCGCAAGTACGGGATCTGCCGTATCTGCTTCAGAGAACTCGCGTACAAGGGACAGATCCCCGGCGTGAAGAAGTCGAGCTGGTAAGGAGGCTGAGAGAAATGACAGATCCCATCGCAGATATGCTCACCAGAATCAGAAACGCTCTCACGGTGAGAAAGGAGACCGTGGAGATCCCCGCGTCCAACATGAAGCGCGAGATCGCCCGCATTCTTCTCGAAGAGGGCTATGTGAAAGACGTCAAGGAGACGGGAGAGGGCTACGAGGCAAAGCTCGTGCTCACGCTCAAGTACACGGAGGACGGCAAGTCCGTCGTCTCCGGGCTCAAGCGCGTTTCCAAGCCCGGCCTGCGTACCTACAGCGGCGCGCAGAACATGCCCAAGGTGCTGGGCGGCTTCGGCATCGCGATCGTCTCCACGAACAAAGGCATCATGACGGATAAGCAGGCAAAGGCCGCAAATGTGGGCGGCGAAGTGCTCTGCTACGTCTACTAAGGAGGGAATTATGTCGAGAATCGGTAAAATGAGTATCGCGATTCCCGCGGGCGTGAGCGTCGAATACAAGGATTCCGTTGTCACCGTCAAGGGGGCAAAGGGGACGCTCAGCCAGAAGATCACGGGTGCGATCGACGTAAAGAACGAAGACGGCCACGTGCATGTCGTCGCGCTTGACGAACAGCAGCAGACCAACGCGCTTCACGGCCTGTACCGCGCGCTCATCGCCAACATGGTCAAGGGCGTTTCGGAAGGATACACCAAGAGCCTTGAAGTCAAGGGCGTCGGCTGGAAGGCGGCGATGCAGGGCAGCAAACTTGTCCTCAACGTCGGGTTCTCCCACCCCATCGAATTCGCTTCCCCCGAGGGCATCAAGATCGAGTGCCCCTCGCCCACGGAGATCAGCGTTTCGGGCGTCGACAAGGTGCTTGTCGGCCAGGTCGCGGCAGATCTGCGCGCGATCCGCAAGCCCGAGCCTTACCACGGGTACGGTATCCGCTACAAGGGCGAGCACATCGAGCACAAGGAAGGCAAGACTTCCGGTAAGGGCAAGAAGTAAAGGAGCGTGAAGTATGATTACGAAAATCGATAAGAACGCGGTTCGTCAGCGTCGCCACGCCCGTGTCCGCAAGCAGGTTTCGGGAACAGCGGAGACGCCCCGCCTGAACGTTTACAGAAGCCTGAATCACATCTATGTGCAGGTCATCGACGACGTGAAGGGCGTGACGATCGCGTCCGCTTCCACGATGGAGAAGGCGATCCGCGAACAGCTCGCGGGCAAGACCAAGACGGAAGCCGCCAAGCTCGTAGGCGTTACGGCAGGCGAACGTGCCAAGGAAAAGGGGATCGAGACGGTCGTGTTCGACCGCGGCGGATACCTCTACACGGGACGTGTGAAAGCAGTTGCGGACGGCGCGCGCGAAGCCGGACTCAAATTCTGAGGAGGAACGGAAAATGGCAAGAGAAAACAGACCTCAGAGGAGACAGGAGGAAAACGACGGTCTCATCAAAAAGACCATCGAGATCAACCGCGTGAGCAAGACCGTCAAGGGCGGCAAGAACATGCGTTTTGCTGCGCTTGTCGTCGTCGGCGACGGCAACGGCAAGGTCGGTTACGGTCAGGGCAAGTCCAAGGAAGTGCCCGAAGCGATCGAAAAGGCGACCCAGGCCGCAAAGAAGAACATGATCAACGTTCCCATCGTGGATACGACGATCCCCCACGAAGTGCTGGGCAAGTTCGGGAAGGGCGCGGTGCTCATGCTCCCTGCCGAAGCCGGTACCGGTGTGATCGCGGGCGGCCCCGTCCGTGCGGTCATGGAGGCTGCGGGTGTCAAGAACATCCGCACCAAGTCTCACGGCACGCAGAATGCGGGCAACTGCATCAAGGCGACCATTGCCGGCCTTGCTTCGCTCAAGACGGTGGAAGAGATCGCGGCTCTGCGCGGCAAGTCCGTGGAAGAGATCGTGGGCTGAGGAGGGTGAAGATATGGTGAAAGTCACGCTCATCAAAAGTACGATCGGCGAAGTGGAGTCCGTCAAGGCGACCGTTGCCGCGCTGGGTCTGAAGAAGATCCGCTCGGAAAAGACGTTCGAGGACACCCCCGCGCTGCAGGGTCAGCTCAAGAAGGTCGCGCACCTTGTCAAGGTGGAGACCGTTTAAGAGGAGTTCAGCTATGAGAATCGATACGATCGCTCCCGCAGAGGGAGCAAGAACTACCGAGAAGCGTCTCGGCCGCGGCATCGGCTCGGGGCTCGGCAAAACGTCGGGCAAGGGCCACAAGGGTCAGTGGGCGCGTTCGGGCGGCGGCGTACGTCCCGGTTTCGAGGGCGGCCAGATGCCGCTTGCGCGCCGCATTCCCAAGCGCGGGTTCAACAATCATTTCCGTAAGGAGTACGTCATCGTCAATCTTTCCGCGCTTGCGGATCTTCCTGCGGGCACCGTCGTGGATTACGGCTTTGTGCTCTCCAACGGGCTGGCGAAGGACGTCAAGAACAACGCGGGCCTCAAAGTCCTCGGCGAAGGCGAGATCTCGGTCGCACTCACGGTGCGCGCCGCAAAGTTCTCGGCAAGCGCCAAAGAGGGGATCGAAAAGGCAGGCGGCACCGCCGAGACAGTCTGATCGTCTCGGCATTCGTCCGTTAACGGACGGCTTCGATAGGGAGCGGATCCATGATTGAAACTTTGAAAAACGCCTTCCGGAACAAGGACATCAGAAAGAAGATCATTCTGACCCTTCTTCTGCTGCTTTTGTTCCGCGTGGGCTGCTATATTCCCATTCCCGGCCTGACGATGGACACATTCTCCGAAGCAGTTTCGGGCAATGACTTCCTTTCGCTCATGAGCGGCATCACGGGCAATGCGCTCGCAAACGGCACGCTCTTTGCGCTCGGTATCGGGCCGTATATCAACGCGTCCATCATCATGCAGCTGCTGACGGTCGGGATTCCCGCCCTTGAGCGCCTCTCCAAACAGGGCGAAGAGGGCCGGAAGAAGATCACGAACATCACGCGGCTGGTCACCATCATTCTTGCGATCATTCAGTCTGTCGGTATCATCGTGCTGTTCGGACAGAATGAAGGCGCGATCAACACGGCGTACTTCTTTGACTCCATGTGGGTCGCGGGCATCTTCATGACCATCGTCTATACGGCAGGTTCCTGCCTGGTCATGTGGATCGGCGAGCGCATCACCGAATACGGCGTGGGCAACGGGATCTCGATGATCATCTTCATCGGTATCCTTTCCACGGCGGGTACGACCATCGTCGGCAAGTTCGAGACGGCGTTCACCGATATGCCCAGCAATCTCAACGAGCTCTGGAGCATCCTCGCGTTCGTGGTCATTGCGGTCGTCATCTTCTTTGCGATCGTCTACGTTGACCTGGCGGAGCGCAAGATCCCCGTCCAGTATGCAAAGCAGGTGCGCGGGACCAAGATGTACGGCGGGCAGTCCTCCGTCATTCCCATGAAGATTTCGGGAAGCGGCGTCATGCCCCTCATCTTCGCCTACGCGATCATCTCCTTCCCGTCCATGATCATGAGCCTTGTACCGGCCTGGTCGGACGAACTGGAGTGGTGGACGGCAAACTTCCAGAACGGGACTTACGGCATCTGGTATATCCTTGTGCTGTGCGTGCTCATCTTTGCGTTCTCGTTCTTCTATGCGCAGATCCAGTTCAATCCCGAGGATGTCTCCCGCAACATTCAGCAGAACGGCGGCTTTATTCAGGGGATTCGTCCCGGAAAGCCCACGGCGGAATATCTTTCGCGCATCAACAAGCGCATCACGCTCTTCGGCGCGATCTTCCTCACGCTGGTTGCGTTCGTTCCTTCGATCGCATTCTCGTGGGCAGGCGACGACCTCGTGAACGTCTTCTCGACGACGGGTATCCTCATCGTCGTATCCGTTGCTCTGGAGTTTGACAAGCAGCTTCAGTCGCAGATCCTCATGAAAAACTACAAGGGATTCCTGAAGTAAGAAAATAGGGGAGGAAGGTTATGAATCTCATTCTGCTCGGCGCCCCCGGCGCAGGCAAAGGCACGCAGGCAACCAAGATCGCGGAGCGCTACGGACTTGTTCACATCTCGACGGGCGACATCTTCCGCGCAAACATCAAGAACGGCACGGAGATCGGGAAACTTGCCAAGTCGTATATCGACAAGGGCGAGCTCGTTCCCGACGAAGTGACCTGCGCGATCGTGAAAGACCGCCTCACCTGGGAAGACGTGGCGAAGTCGGACGGATATCTTCTGGACGGCTTCCCCCGCAACCTCTTCCAGGCGGAAGAGCTGGATAAGTTCGCGAAGATCGACGGCGTTGTCAACATCAACATCGACTTCAATCTCCTCATGGACAGACTTTGCGGACGCCGCGTCTGCAAGGAGTGCGGCGAGAGCTATCATGTCTCCACGTTGGGCGGAGCCACGACGTGCGCACGCTGCGGCGGCGAGCTGTATCAGAGAAAGGACGACAATCCCGAGACGGTCTCGAGCCGCCTGCGGGTGTACGAGGAGCAGACCGCGCCCCTGATCGACTACTACACGAAAAAGGGCGTCATCCTCAACGTGACGGGTACCGAGGCCCCCGCCGAAGTTCTGTTTGAGCAGGTCAAAGTCCTGCTGGATGACCTCGCGAAAAGGGCATGATCGAAGCCAAGACAGAGGAAGAGATCGCGCTTTTGCGCGAGCCCTGCCGCATCGTCAGGGACTGCCTGGAGTTCGTCGGTGAACGCATCAAAGCGGGCATGACGACCAAGGAAGTCGACGAGATGGTCTATAAGTTCATCAAGGCAAGCGGCGCCGAGCCGAGCTGCCTGGGCTACTGCGGATATCCCGCATCTGCGTGCGTCTCCGTGAACGAAGTGGTCGTGCACGGGATCCCGGACGACAGAGTCATCGAAGAGGGCGACATCGTCAGCGTCGACCTCTGCGCCTATAAAAACGGATTTCACGGCGACGGTGCGCGCACATTCTGCATCGGCGAAGTGAGCGACGAAAAGAAGAGGCTTGTCCGCGTCACGCGCGAATGTTTCTTCGAGGCGATGGAGGGACTCAGGGCCGGAACGCCGCTCTATGATATCGGCTATAAAGTACAGCGCTATGCAGAGAGCAACGGTTTTTCCGTGATCCGTTCCTATACGGGCCACGGGATCGGAAGGGAGATGCACGAGGATCCCGCCGTCCCCAATTTCGGGCGAAAAGGCACGGGCCCCCGGCTCCCTGAAAACGCGGTGCTGTGCGTCGAGCCGATGATCGCAGCCGGCGGCTGGCGGGTAAAAGTTCTGGACGACGGCTGGACGGCCGTCACCGTGGACAAAAAGCCTGCGGCGCACTATGAGAACACCATCGTCATCCGCGAAAACGGCGCGGAGATCCTGACCCTGTAATCATTCGGAGGAGATATGTCCAAAGACGACGTTATTGAAACAGAGGGCAGAGTGATCGAGGCCCTCCCCAACGCCACGTTCAAGGTACGGCTTACCAACGGACACGTCATCACGGCGTACATTTCCGGCAAGCTGAGAATGAACTATATCCGCATCATCGAAGGGGACGCTGTCAAGCTGGAGATGAGCCCTTACGATCTGACGAAGGGCAGGATCACCTGGCGCAGCAAATCCTGATTTTGTGCGGATTTCCGTCGCAATTCATTGTCGCGCATGCGCATTCCCTCGGTCATTTACGTCTTTGTAAACTCCCGTCGGGAACTGCTCGCGCTCCTTGACTTGCTCGGAACTCCACGCAAAATCCTCGGAAATGACGCGGAACTGTTTCCCGAATACCTTTGTGTGAATTTCCGTCGCAATTCATTGTCGCGGTATCGTTGCAGCATCGCATCATCCGCGCGGAACCTGTTCCGTCGGCGGCGCCCAATCACCTTAAAAACGCAAATAAGGAGAACAAACAATGAAAGTACGTCCTTCCGTCAAACCCATGTGCGACAAGTGCAAGGTCATCAAAAGAAACGGAAAAGTAATGGTCATCTGCTCGAAAGACAAGAGCCATAAACAAAGACAGGGTTAAAAACGGTTGACAAACCGCGGGGATTTGTGATATACTTTTTTCCGCGGTTTGATAAAAAACCGTAAAAATACGGCAGAAAAAGCAGATTTTGGCACAAAAGAGTGCTTTGATCTGCTTGTTTTGCGCGTTCAAAGGGAAAACAAACGGTTTCGAGGCGGAAATATTTTCCACTGTTTCCCCCGATGCCGTATTTCGATACATCAAAATCATTACCGAAAAACACGGAGGAATTTCAATGGCACGTATTGCCGGTGTGGATTTACCCAGAGAAAAACGGGTAGAGATCGGGCTTACCTACATCTACGGCATCGGTCTCACCACGTCGAAGAAGATCCTCGCTGCGACGGGCATCAACCCCGATACGCGCGTCAAGGATCTCGACGAGAACGACGTTTCCAAGTTAAGAGAATACATCGACCACAACTACACGGTGGAAGGTGAACTTCGCGGGGCAGTCAGCCTCAACATCAAGCGCCTGATGGAGATCGGGTGCTATCGCGGCGTCCGCCACAGAAAGGGCCTGCCCGTCCGCGGACAGAGCACCAAGCGCAATGCGCGTACCCGCAAGGGACCGCGCCGCACGGTGGCGAACAAGAAGAAGTAAGGAGAGAGCGTCATGGCAGCAGATAAGAGAAGAGTGGTTTCCCGCAAGAAGAGGGAACTCAAAAAGGTGGACAGGGGGCAGGTGCATATCCAGTCCACGTTCAATAATACGCTTGTGACGATCACGGATATGAACGGCAACGCGATTTCCTGGTCGAGTGCCGGGTCGCTCGGCTTCCGCGGATCGAGAAAGGGCACGCCTTTTGCAGCGCAGATGGCTGCAGAAACGGCTGCAAAGGCTGCAAAAGAGCACGGCCTGCGTTCTGTCGAAGTGTACGTCAAGGGCCCCGGCGCAGGCAGAGAGTCTGCGATCCGCGCGCTGGCGAACTGCGAGCTGGAGGTAACGCTTATCTCCGACGTTTCGCCCATCCCGCACAACGGATGCCGTCCGCCCAAGCGCAGAAGAGTGTAAGGAGAGGTAGACAATGGCAATCAACAAATATCATAAAATGAAGAGGTGCAGATTCCTCGAACTCGATCCCGCGGTCGTCGGCTGCTACAAAAAGTCCATCCGCACGTCGGGCAGAAAGTCGAGAAAGGTCTCTGAATACGGCTTGCAGCTCCGCGAAAAGCAGAGAGCAAAGTTCATCTACTGCGTCAGCGAGAAGCAGTTCCACCGTTACTATGAGATGGCAGACCGCATGAAGGGCATCACGGGCGAAAACATGCTTTCGCTCCTGGAGCGCCGTCTCGACAACGTGGTGTATCGTCTGGGCTTTGCGGCGACCCGTCTTCAGGCGCGCCAGCTCGTCAGCCACGCACACTTCTCCGTCAACGGAAAGAAAGTGGATATCCCTTCGTATATCGTCAAAGCCGGTGATGTGATCGCCGTCAGAGAGAACAGGGCAAAGAACAAATATTTCGAGCAGGTCAAGACGGCAAAGGCGGGAAATCTTCCCAAGTGGCTGGAAGGCGACCTCGAAAAACTGGAAGGAAAAGTTCTCGAGCTTCCCAAGAGGGAGGACATCGACACCCAGATCGCGGAGCACATGATCGTCGAGTTGTACTCCAAGTAATCAATCCGAAGGAGGTAGCTTTATGATCGAAATGGACATGCCCAAGATCGAGGTCGTGGAGAACGACGCCAAATCGTACGCGAAGATCGTCGTTGAGCCGCTTGAAAAGGGATTCGGTCTCACGATCGGCAACTGCTTAAGAAGAATCCTTCTGTCCGCACTTCCCGGAGCCGCGGCGCAGGGGATCAAGTTCATGGACGGCACGGTGAAGCATGAGTTTTCTGCGCTTCCCGGCGTCAAAGAAGACGTCACCGAGATCATTCTCAACCTGAAGCTCCTCGCGATCAAGACGAGAGTCACCGACAAGGATTATACCAAGACGCTGCGTTTAACCAAAGAGGGCCCCGCCGTCATCACGGCTGCGGACATCTCTCAGGACGCGGAAGTCGAGATCATCAATTCCGATCAGTACATCTGCACGGTAGATGAGGGCGGAAAGATCGACATGGAGATCACGATCGGGCGCGGCAGAGGCTACAAGCCTGCCAAGGAAAACAAACAGCCCGTCATCGATTATATCCCCATCGATTCCATCTATACGCCCGTCCAGAAAGTCAACTACAACGTCGAGCCTGCGCGCGTCGGTCAGAACATCGACTACGACAAGCTCACGCTCGAAGTGTGGACGAACGGGACATTCTCCGGCAGAGAGATCGTGTCGCTCGCGGCGAAGATCATGCAGGATCACATCAATCTGTTTGTCAACCTGTCCGATACCATCAAGGATATGGACATTCTCGTCAAGACGGACGACGACAAGCAGCAGCAGATTCTCTCGATGAAGATCGAGGATATGGACTTCTCCGTCCGTTCCTACAACTGTCTGAAGAGAGCCAACATTCATACCGTGGAAGACCTGATCAGCAAGACGGAGGACGAGATGCTGAAAGTCCGGAATCTCGGCAAAAAGTCGCTCGACGAAGTCATGCAGAAACTCGAAGCATACGGTCTTTCGCTCGCAAAAAAGGAGGATTAAATTATGCCCGGCAAATTGGGTAAAACGACGGAGCAGCGCCTTGCGATCCTGCGCAACCAGGCGTCCCAGCTCCTTTGGTACGGAAGACTTGAGACGACGGCTGCCCGCGCGAAAGAGCTCCGTCCGTATGTTGAAAAGCTCATCACCAAGGCGGTGAACACCTACGACGACGTCGTGGAATACGAAGTCGTCGCCAAGGACAAGAAGGGCAAAGAGATCAGGACGACCGCGATCAAAGACGGCGCCAAGAGGCTTGCAGCCCGTCGTGCCATCATGGCCAAGACGTATGATCTGCAGGAGATCAAGGCGTTCAACGAAAAGAAGAGCGATTACAAAAAGCGCACGGCGAAAGTGCAGCATCCCCTGATGGAGAAGCTGTTCAACGAGATCGCGCCCAAGTATGCGCAGCGCAAGGAAGAGATCGGTCAGGGCGGCGGCTATACCCGCATCTACCTGATGGGTCAGCGCCGCGGCGACGGCGCCGAAGTCGCTGTGATCGAGCTTGTATAACAAGGCATCAAAGCCCCTTCGCGGGGGCTTTTTTGTTTGCCAAAGCGCGTGCAACGTGCTATAATATTTGCGAAAATAAAAGAAAGGAGTACCGGCTATGGCTGATAAAAAAGAAAAGGCAAAAGAGCGCTACGGCGAACTTGCCTATGAGAAGAAGAACTGTTTTGAAGAAGCGAGCAAAAAAGAGCGCAAGGCGATCTACGCCTATGCCGAGGGCTACAAGGCGTTTCTTGACGCCGCCAAGACGGAGCGCGAGGCCTGCGACGTCGCGGTCGCAATGGCGCAGGAGAAGGGCTTTACGGAGTATCATTTCGGAGATGCGCTTGCGGCAGGGGACAAAAAGTACTTTGTCAACCGCGGCAAATCCGTCGTCGTGTTCCGCGTCGGCACGCGCGATCTGGAGACGGACGGCATGCGCATCATTGCCTCGCACATCGACGCGCCCCGCGTGGATATCAAGCAGAATCCTCTGTATGAGGACAGCGGGCTGTGCTTTTTGAAGACGCACTACTACGGCGGCATCAAAAAGTATCAGTGGACGGCGATCCCGCTCGCCCTGCACGGCGTTGTGGTGCTCAAAGACGGCACGCGCGTTCAGATCAACGTGGGGGAAAATCCCAAGGATCCCGTCTTCTATATCGATGATCTTCTGCCCCACCTGGGCGCCGATCAGATGATGCAAAAGGGCGGCAAGCTGATCGAGGGCGAACAGCTCAACGTCGTCGTGGGCGGGCTTCCCTGCGCGGACGGCGAGGCCGGCAAGAAGATCAAATACACCGTGCTCGACTATCTCAACAAGGAATACGGCATGTGCGAAGAGGACTTCCTTTCCGCAGAGCTGTCCGCCGTTCCCGCCTATCCCGCGCGCGACGTCGGCTTTGACCGCGCACTCATCGGGGCTTACGGGCATGACGACAGGGTTTGCGCCTATCCCGCGCTGACGGCTGTGCTTGACGCCGCGAGCGAACACACCGTGCTGGCGATGCTCGTCGACAAGGAGGAGATCGGCAGCGAGGGTACCACGGGCATGCAGTGCAAGGTGTACGAGGACCTGATGGAGGAGATCTCCGTCGCGCTGGGCGCCAACTTCCGCAAGGTGCGCTTTGCTTCCAAGTGCCTTTCCTCCGATGTGACGGCGGCCTACGATCCCAACTTTGCAAGCGTCTACGAGCGCATGAATTCGGCGCTTCTGTCCTGCGGTACCTGCATGAGCAAGTTCACGGGTTCGCGCGGGAAGAGCGGTTCCAACGACGCCTCCGCCGAATTCGTTGGCGAAGTCAGAAGAATGTTCGACAAAGAGGGCGTCATCTGGCAGACGGCAGAGCTCGGCAAGGTGGACGCGGGCGGCGGCGGAACGGTCGCAAAGTTCCTTGCCAACCTGAACATCGATACGGTCGATCTGGGCGTGCCCGTCATCTCCATGCATGCACCCTATGAGCTCATCTCCAAAGCGGATCTGTACAGCAACTATAAGGCCTTCCTGGCATTCATGAAATAAAAGTTCATCACAAAACCCCCACCGGCCGGTGGGGGTTTTATCTTGCAGTTCAGTTCATGCAGGTTGTTTTTCGATCAATGCGTTGATGTTCGATTGAGCGATCGCCCATGCGATGATGCCGAGGCCGACAACAGAGAGCAGCAGAAAAGCAACGCTTTCTTCGCCGAGCTTTTTCCCAAGCCGATAATGCCAGTAAAACGTGTAAATGCCGCACGTGATGATCGTGAACAGAATGGCAAGTCCGCCGCCTGCCGTTGCCTTTTCGGGACAGATCCGGTTGCTGTCGTTGGTCAGGCAGACAAACCAGTAGATGGCATAGATGCCGAACGTGATGATCGAAAAGATGATTGCCAATGCAACGCTGCGTTTTTTCATAGTTCCTCCGATAGATTTGATATCATCTATTATATAGACAAAAAATGTCTATGTCAACTGTTTTAGATGATTATTGTCTATAATAATAGGGCGATGGAAATCCGTTTTGCACACAACCTTGCCGTTTTGCGTGAAAGTTGGGGGTTGCGTCAGGTTGATCTTGCGCTAAAACTTGGGACGACGCAGCGGCGTATTTCCTACTGGGAGAGCGGGAAAATCGAGCCGGATTTGGAAAGTCTGTGGCGTATTGCGGATTTTTTTCAGATCTCCGTCGATGAACTGATCGGAAGAAGCGACTGACACACGGACGAAGCATCTGAAACGATGAAGAAAATTCCGCAGTTTATACTGCGGAATTTTTCATAAAAAACCCGCGGCTGATCCGCGGGATTCAATTCAGAAAAAACTGTGAGGGCTTTTTTTGTTGCAGACTACCGAAGCGGTAATCGGGCAGGTGACTCCCGCAAAGCTACCTTATGGCACACGCACCTGTCTGTTTAGTGCTGCTGTATCCCTACCCTGACACGGTTCGCAGGGATGCGTTGCATAAGACCTTGCGATCAACATTCCTTACCCGATGCAGCCTTCCATAGACGGCACCGAGAAAAGCGTTCGGCTCTGCTATAGCGGATTGCAGATACAGGGCACCGCTAACTCCCCACCTATCACAGCACCAATAGGATAGCACATTTCCATAAAAATTGCAACTGAAAACACTGTCGCAATTTCAAACGATGCGTCGGATCTGCCGGTTTGCGCGATGCGTGTGTTCGGGCAGTTTCAGATCGGACGGTGTCTGCGGCAGGGGTTTTTCCAGTGCGGCAAGCTCTTTCAGGATCAGCCGCAGTTCACGCTCGACGCGCGCATAGCGGACTCCCAGCCAGACGACGATCGCCGCCGCAAGCAGAACAAAGGGAATGCCCCACAGTTTTCCCAGGTCCTGCGCAAACAGAAAGACCATTACGGCAGCAAAAATGAGCGCGCTCACGGCAAACCATGCGGCGCGCAGATGGGGGACGCTCCTGCCCGCGCTTCTGTCACGGCATATTTCCAGCTGATGAATGAGTTCTTCCCGACGTGTGGTTTCGCGCTCTTCCGCCATAGACTGCCTCCCGGATTTTATATCATTATAGCGCGATGATGTAAAAAAATTTACACAAAATTGTAACGAAAGTGTAACAAATTTCTGTCCGGAAAAAATTTTTCGGGGAAAGCGCGGAATTGCGCGCACGTTGTCGGAAATAGGTTGACAATTTTTTCCGGCGGGACTACAATAAACGGGAAGTAAGGAGATGACTATGTCGGATTGTACACACGATTGTTCAACCTGTTCGAGAAACTGTTCCTCGCGGGACAAATCCTCGTTTATCAAACCCCTTCACGAGGGGGCAAGCGTCAGAAAGACGATCGCCGTTGCAAGCGGAAAGGGGGGCGTCGGAAAATCCCTGGTGACCTCGCTGCTGGCTGTGCGCGCGATGGCGCGCGGCTACCGCACCGCGATCCTGGATGCAGACATCACAGGGCCTTCCGTTCCCAAGGCGTTCGGGACGACGCTGCGCGCCACGGGGGACGAGGGCGTGATCTATCCCGTGCGTACGATGAGCGGACTGCAGCTCATGTCCATGAACAGCCTTCTGGAGCACGATGACGACCCGGTGGTATGGCGCGGCACGCTCATCGCGGGCGCGGCCGTACAGTTCTGGACGGACGTTCTGTGGGAGGACGTGGATATCATGTTCATCGATATGCCGCCCGGAACGGGCGACGTGCCGCTGTCCGTCTTTCAGAGCATTCCTCTGAGCGGGATCATTGTCGTGACAACGCCGCAGGACCTTGTCGAGATGATCGTGAAAAAGGCGGTCAATATGGCAAAGATGATGCATGTGCCCGTGCTCGGCCTCGTCGAGAACATGAGCTATTTCACCTGCCCCGACTGCGGGAAACGGCATGAGATCTTCGGAAAGAGCAAGGCGGAGGAGCTGGCAAAGGAATACGGCATTCCCGCCGTTGCGCGCATGCCGATCGATCCGGAGGTCGCCCGCCTTGCCGACGCGGGAAAGATCGCTCAGGCGAATACGGACGCTCTGGCCGACGTGTTCCTTTCCGTGGAGAAGGCGCGCGGGATCGGCGATTATTCCGACTGACGGAAGGAAACCGCAATGCAACGCAAGGGCAGCAGGGGCGAAGAACCGGCAAAAAAGGTACTGCATATCGCGCGGGAACTTCCTTCGCGGGAGGAGGTAACGCGCTTCATGCACGATGAAATGCTCCCGGCCGGGACGCTGGAAACACACTATGCGTGCGGCGGCGAGGTGCGCTGTGTCATCTTCCGTTCCGCCGGCGGATATGTGACATATTGTTTTGAACGTCTGTGTTTTCTGGACGCGGAAGAGTACAGCCACAGCGCCGTTCCTGCCGTCTGGCAGCCGTTGCAGGAAGGGGGTCTCAAACCCGTATATACCAGCGTGCGCGATCTCAGGCGTCAGCTCATATTCGAGCCGGAATACCGTATGTATTTCGGAAAAAACAACTGAATTTTCAAAGAACCGCGGGAGGGCGCATTTGCGCCCTCCCGCGGAAATTTTATCATGCATTCAGAATAAATTTTTTCTGTGTTTTTTGGGTTCATTGTCAATGGAGATGGTTGATTTGAGATATGATCACGCTGGCCGAAACTGCCGCACCTGCTTGCAGAATGGAGTTGTTGAGTTCTTGCCTGTCCAGCCATTCCAAAACCAGTTTGTAGGCTTCCTTTGGAGTACCGCCTAATTTTATAAAAGTGGCATATTGCGCATTTGCCTGAATGTTGATGTTCAGCAAACGAATTTTATTGCGTTGTTTTATGATAGGAATGATTTCGATTATGAGAGCAATCAGACATATGAAAACTAGAATAAGAAATACGATTGCGCCAACAGAAGAAAAGCGCATTATAATTGCCCCAATAAGTAAAAAGATGAAAGACAACCCACCTGTGATCAAAAAATAGACTTTTATCTTTCTGAACCGCTGTTTTTGTTCTTTCAGCAGTTGCTCACATTGATCTGTAGGAAGCAAATCGGGAAAGAAGAGCGTTTCGTTTGATTGTTCTTCATGTAAAACGGTGTTTTCCTGCATATTTCTCTCCTTTTCTTTATTATATAGGAATTTTTCCTATATGTCAACATTTTTATAGTAAAATTTCCTATATTCCTCACAAGAGGTCATTATGGAAATTGCAAAAATAGTAGGAGAAAATTTGAAACTTGCCAGGCAGGCAAAAGGGGTTACACAGCGTCAAATCGCAGCGGAACTTGGAAAATATCAATCTGATTATAGTGACTATGAACGAGGAAGAGTGGAATTGGATTATGAAAAAATCGTGTACCTTTGCAAGCGGTTTGATATTACGCCGAATGATTTGTTCGGAATAGAGTAAAATCGCAGAACAATAAAAGTCCCGCTATTTCAGCGGGACTTTTGTTGTAAATTTTTCATTGAAATAAATCACTCTTCGGGGGCCTCGATGAAGTCGGTTGCCGCCCAGCGCTTGGTGGATTCCACGGCGCTCTCGCAGCTCTCCTGCGAGATATAATTGGAACTGACGCACAGCAGACGTTTCTGCGCGTTGGTCAGACGGAAGATATAGTCGCCCGCCTTGGTCTTGATGACGGAGAAGTTCCCCGCCGCGATGCTCTTTTTATAGGTTGCAATGCCGCTCTTTGCGCCCGCCACGGTGGAGTACTCGTTGCTCACGAGCATGACCTCTCCGTTGTTGGCGCGCAGTTCAAACACGTAGCCGCTGTCGGCCGCACGGATGACCCACTTTCCGGCAGGGGCGGTCTTTTTCTTGGCCGCAGGCGCGGGCTTCTTTGCAGGAGCTTTCTTGGGTGCAGGCTTTGCCGTCTTGGTTTCCTTTTTCACAGGGTTTTCCTCCTTCTGCTCTTCCGCGGCCGCTTGCACGGGGGCGGGTTTTTCTTCGGCGGGAGGAAGTTCCTCTTCAGGCTGAGCGGGGGGAAGCTCTTCCTCGGTTTGTGCGGGAGGGAGCGCTTCTTCTTTTGCAGGGGCGGGAATTTCCTCTTCTGCGGGGACGCTATCCTGTTCGGGAGCGGGCTCGGGAACGATCTCTTCCGCGGGCGCCTCCTCCGGCCGAGGCTGTTCTTCCGCAACCGGTTCCGCGGCAGCGGGCTGTTCGGCAGCCTCTTCCTGAGCGGGCTGTGCCGCCTCTTCCGCGGCAGGTTCTGCGGGCGCGGGTTCTTCCGCGGCTTCCTGTTCGCCGCCTTCCGCTTTCTTCTGCTTTTTATACTTTGCAGACAGCACGATCATCGTGATGATGAGTGCGACGATGAGGACAAGGATCACGCCGAGAATGATGGTGAGCGCAAGGTTGTCCATGAGATAATTCCAGAACGAAGTGCTTGTTGCATTCAGCATGGCAGACATTGGTATTTCCACTCCTTTATGTTTATTCCATTTTATCACGAAAAACAATTCCTGTCAATGCATTGACAAATAATTTTGTATCCTGTATGATAAGAATATGGTGAAAATTGTGGTAATCGGAGGCGGCGCCGCGGGCATGGCATGTGCTGTGCAGCTCGCGGGGGCGGGAAGGGAAGTCCTGCTTCTCGAACGCGGGGAACGCCTCGGGAAAAAACTGTCGGCGACGGGGAACGGACAGGGGAATGTGACCAATCTTTCCGTGGACGTGTCGCATTATTTTTCGGACGATCGCGAAAAAGTCGCCCGTGTTCTGTCGCACTTTTCCGCACAGGACGCCGTCCGTTTTCTGGAGGGCATGGGCGGACTGTTCCTGCCCGATGCCCGCGGCAGGGTATACCCCGCGGGACGGCAGGCCTCGGCCGTCACCGATCTGTTCCGCCGCGAATTGCAGCGGCGTTCCGTGCGCGTTCTCACGGGGACGTGCGTGCAGAAACTGACCTATGGAAAAAATTTCCGTGTCCTGTTTCCGGGCGGAGAGGAGGCGGCGGACGCCGTCGTCCTTGCCGCAGGCGGAAAGGCGGCAAAGCAGTTCGGGACGGACGGTTCGGCCTATGCCCTTGCGCAGGCGTTCGGGCACACCGTGACGCCCCTTGCGCCCGTATTGGTGCAGCTCCGCTGCGACCCCGCCGCCGTGCGCGGGCTTAAGGGGATCCGCGTTGACGCCGGGCTGCGCGTCCTGCGCGGGCAGACACAGATCTTTGCCTGCCGCGGCGACGTGCTCTTTACCGAAAGCGGCCTTTCGGGGGACGCCGTGTTCCGCGCTTCCTCGTATGCGCACAAGGGCGACCGGGTCGTGCTCGACCTTCTGCCCGACACAAGCGCCGCGGAACTCTCCCGCGCCGTCGGGGAGGGGACGGACGGATTGCTGTGCGTCGTCAACAACGGGCTCGGCAGGCACCTTCTGCGCCTGGCGCAGGGGGACAGGGGGCGGGTGATCGCCCTCATCAAGGCGTTCCCCCTGGACGTGACGGGAACGCTCGGCTTTGACTATGCGCAGGCGACGCGGGGCGGGATCCCGCTTGCAGAGACGGACGACGGCCTCATGAGCGTCTGTCGGAGCGGCCTGTACTTTGCGGGGGAGATCCTCAACGTGGACGGGGAGTGCGGCGGATACAATCTGCACTGGGCGTTCGCGTCGGCTCATGCCGTGGCGGAGGCGCTGAAATGAGAAAGACATTGACGGGGCTCATTCTCCGCCCCCATCAGAAGGAGAGCGCGCTCATAAAGCTGTGCGAGAAAAAACTGCATGCGCCCTGCCGCTATTTTAAGATCCTGAAAAAATCGCTGGACGCACGGGACAAGTCGGATATTCGTTGGGTATATTCCGTGGAGTGCGGAACGGAGCCTCCGGCGTCCGTCCCGCGCGTGTTCCGCCAGGTCAAGGGAAAACCCCGCGTCGTGATCGCGGGGGCGGGGCCGGCCGGACTGTTCTGTGCGCTCCGTCTCATCGACCACGGCGTTGCGCCCGTCATTCTGGAGCGCGGCAAGCGCGTGGAAGAGCGCGCGGAGGATATCCGGAAATTCACGCAGACGGGGGTTCTCGACCCGGACAGCAACGTACAGTTCGGCGAGGGAGGAGCGGGAGCGTTCTCGGACGGAAAGCTGAACACGCAGACCAACGATGTGCGCAACCGGGATGTTCTTGACGCCTTTGTCCGGTTCGGCGCACCCGAGGAGGTGGGCTATCTGGGCAAGCCGCACGTCGGCAGCGACAACCTGAAAAAGGTGGTCGCCAATATCCGCGCATACATTCAGGAACACGGGGGCGAGTTCCGCTTTTCGGAACAGCTCACCGATGTCCGCATCCGGGACGGACGTCTTGCGGAAATCGTGACTACGCGCGGCAGCGAACCGTGCGATGAACTGGTGCTGGCCGTCGGGCACAGCGCGCGGGATACGTTTGAAATGCTCCTTTCCCGCGGGTTCGTGATCGAGCAGAAGGAGTTCGCCGTCGGGGTGCGCATGGAGCATCTGCAGGAAAAGATCGGGCGGGCTCAGTACGGCGCGGGCTATGCGGCGCTTCCTCCCGCGGACTACAAACTCGTTTCGCATGCCTCCGACCGCGGCGTGTTCACGTTCTGCATGTGCCCCGGAGGCGTCGTCATTCCCGCCGCGAGCGAGGAGGGCGGCGTCGTCACCAACGGCATGAGCGACTTTGCAAGGGCGGGCAGGAACGCCAATTCCGCGCTCGTCGTGCAGGTGTTCAGAAGCGATTTCGGCAGCGAACATCCCCTTGCGGGCGTGCAGTTTCAAAGAAAACTCGAACGCGCCGCGTTTGCCGCCGCGGGCGGGGGATACCGCGCGCCCGTACAGCTGGTGGGGGATTTCCTTGCGGACAAGGAGAGCTATTATTTCGGGGAAGTCAGGCCAACGTATGCGCCGGGCACCGCCTTCGTGCCCATGCAGGCGATCTTCCCGCGCGCCGTCACCGATGCGATGAAGGCCGCACTTCCCGACATGAACGCCCGCCTCTCCGGGATCGCGGCGTACGAGAGCGTGCTGACGGGCGTCGAATCGCGCACTTCTTCCCCCGTGCGGATCGTACGCGGCCCCGACCTGCAGGCGGCGGGGATCGCGGGGATCTATCCCTGCGGCGAGGGCTGCGGCTATGCGGGCGGCATCACCTCCGCGGCGGCGGACGGGATCCGGGTGGCGGAGGCTCTGGCGGAAAAATATGCGGAGATCTGACTGCGCGTCTGCGCGGCGTTCTCCGCCCGTTTCACGGAATACGGCAAAGCGCACCCCGTATCGCTACGGTGTGCGCTTCGCTTTGAGAGAATATGAAAAAATTGTGGAGAGTAGGCGGATTGTTGTCGGTTGCCCGCCCGAACCCTGTCCTGCGGATCCGGACGGAACGTATCGTCCTGCAACCTTGTTTCTTGCCTATATCATACACGCTGTTCGTGTGCGTTGTGTGATGTTCCCATTAAAAGGGAGTAAAAAACTTTTCCGAACTTCTGCGGTCTTTCGGGTGAAATTTTTTCCGATCTCATTGTCAAAGCGGGAAAAATATGGTACAATAGGGAAAACTTCATTCGGGGGGAAGACATATGAATCAGAAATCCAGGGCGTTTGCTCTGCTGATCGGGGGCGCGCTTGCGCTCTCCGCGTTTGCAGCCTGCGCGCCCGACAGCAGCGACGGCACGACCGAACAGGACGCGGCATCCGATGTCCGCATCTGCTACGACAACCTCGGGGGGGGGTATCTTGACGATTCCGTGACGAAGGCGAGCGTTGCGGGAGTGACCGTCGTCGCAGGCTACAATGCCGCCGGCACGCGCGTGGACGACGCGTTCTCGTTCTCGATCGCGACCTATGCGGACGGCGTGTTTACCGCCGTCTCCGCCGGAACGGTGGTCTACCGCACGGCGGACGGCGAGCTCGGGACGGTGGAAGTCGTCCCCGCCTATGTGACCGATCCGGGCTATCAGTACAGCGGCGGCAACGTGGACTTTGACGAATCGGGCGGCGAGGAACAGCTCGGCCACACGCACGATCCGTCCCTGATCGAAGTGCAGGGCTCGGACGGACGTCCCGTCTATTATATCTTTTCCACGGGCTGGAACAACCGCAGCGAGTCCGTCACAACGGGCGGAATGACGTACGGAAACGCCATTCATGTTTCCTACGACGGCATGAAGACGTGGATGTACCTCGGCAGAACGTTTGACTGGGAGACGCGCGACGAAGATTTCGTCGACACCAAGGCGGGAAGATTCCTGTATTCGGAGGGTCATACCGCCGAAGATCAGGGGTTCCCTTCGGGCGGAAACGGGTATAGCGCGAGCGACGCCGGCTGGTGGGCGCCCGACATCGTGGCAAAGCCGGACGGCAGCGGCTACTGGCTGTACACCTGCGTCGTGGACGGTTCGGAATATGCAAACGGAAGGCTGGAAGGGCTTCAGCTGGACGGGGAAAGCCGCCTGTATTCGCGCGCGTGCATTCTGCTGTATGAATCCGAGACGCTGGACGCAGGCTCCTTCAAGCCCGTCATGGACGAGAACGGTGAGCAGTATGCCTTCGTGCAGTGCAGCATTCCCCGTACGGGCGAGTCGCACGACGTCAACGCGATCGACCCGCAGATCATCTTCGACGAAGACGGGAACATGTACATGGCATACGGTTCGTTCGGGTCGGGGAACTATCTTCTGGAGCTCGATCCCGCAACGGGGCTGCGCAAGGATGGCAAGACGCAGTGGGTCACGCACGATCAGATCCGTGAATATATCGAGGGCGACGGCGGGATCCAGGATCTCTATGTCGAAACGAGCGATGCGATCGGCTGGAAGCACGAATACTACGGCACCAACATCAGCAAGCAGAATATGGAAGCGCCCGTCATCGCGCGGCACGACAACGTGACCACGATGGACGAGAACGGAACCGTGCTGGAAGAGAACAAGACCTATTTTTATTCCATGCATTCCTACGACGGGCTTGCGGACAACTATCAGATGTGGGGCGGCAGAAGCGAGAGCGTCTGGGGCATCTACCGCACGACGACGGATCAGGGCATTGTCTACAACGTCGGTCCCGGGAACGGCGCCAACCAGGGCAACAAGTATATGGGCGCGTTCACCTGGCACAACAAGAGTCAGGGCAATACCGAGCTCGATATCATTCTGCCCGGACACAACGATCTGTTCACGACAAACAGCGGCGTCTCCGTTGCGGCGTACATCACGCGCCAGAGCGGCAACGACGGCAACTTCGTGACCCAGCTGCATCAGTATTATCTGAACAGCTACGGACAGATCGTCATCAATCCCAACCGCTACGGCGGCGAGATCGACCGCGCCGTGACCGCGGAGGAGCTGTTCGCCTATACGGACGGCGGAAAATTCAAGATGGTCGTTTCGCTCAATCAGCAGGATACCGACAGCGGCAAGCGCGCCGTCAACACCTCCCGCGACGTGGTGCTCACGCAGGATCCGGACGACGGGAACAGCGGAAGCATCTACGACGGCTCGCAGGCTTCGGGCACGCCCATCGGGACATGGAAGATGTACGGCGACGGCTATATCGTGTTCCGGTTTGAAACGACGCTCAAGGGCTCGAACGGAGGGGACAGCGGCGAAACGGTGTACTACGGCGTCGTGCGCCCCGCATGGCTGGGCGATCAGAACAGATCGGGCTTCACGATCACCTGTCTCGGACAGACGGGCAGCAATACGCGCAGCATGTCCATGTTCATGAACAACTATTCCACGATGACGGGAAGCGGCATTGTGGGTGAATGAAAAAGACAGAACGGCCCCGCGGTTCATGCCGCGGGGCTTTTTTTTGAAAAGAAGGGCGGAAAATCCGGGCGGGGGTCTTGCAAACGGCGCCGGAGTCTGTTATAATGGCGGGAAAGCGGAAGCCGCTCAGGGCGGTTCCGCGGTTTTTTGAAGCGAGGTGCCTATGAAAGTTGTCATTATCGGCGGGGTTGCGGGCGGCGCGACGGCCGCAGCGCGCATCCGCCGTCTCGATGAAAATGCACAGATCGTCATACTCGAACGCACGGGATATATCTCGTATGCCAATTGCGGGCTTCCCTACTACGTGGGCGGCGAGATCACGGACGAAGAGGAGCTGACGCTCCAGACGCCCGCGTCCTTCTATGCCCGCTACCGCATCGACGCCCGCGTGTTCAGCGAGGCCGTCAAAATCGACCGCGCCGCAAGGACGGTGACGGTCAGAAATCTGCGCACGGGGGAGACGTACGCGGAGACGTATGATAAACTTCTGCTTTCCCCCGGAGCAAAGGCGTTTGTCCCGCAGGGGGCAAAGACGGACGACGGACGCGTGTTTACCCTGCGGACGGTGGAGGATACGCTTGCCATTCACAGATTTGTCCGGGAGCGCGGGCCGGAGCGCGCCGTCATTGTGGGCGGCGGGTTTATCGGGCTCGAGCTCGCCGAAAACCTCATGCGCCGGGGCGTGCGCGTCACGCTCATTCAGCGCGGGGAACAGGTGCTTGCGCCGTTCGATGCGGACATGGCGGCTTTTCTGCACATAGAACTCATGCGCCGCGGCGTCGATCTGCGCCTTGATGAGAGTTTTTCCGCGATCGGGACGGAGGGCGGACTTACCGTGCAGACGGACAGGGGAACCTATGGCGCCGACCTTGCCGTCATTGCCGTAGGCGTCACGCCCGAAAGCGACCTCGCGCGGGACGCGGGGCTTGCGCTGGGACTGAAAGGGAGCATCGCCGTGGACGCGCATATGCGCACTTCGGATGAAAATATCTATGCCGTCGGCGACGCGGTGGAAGTGCGCCAGTCCGTCACGGGTGAGAAAGCGCTCATCGCGCTGGCAGGGCCCGCCAACAGACAGGGGCGGCTCGCCGCGGACAACATCTGCGGGGGAGACAGCGTCTACCGCGGTTCGCAGGGCTCGTCCGTGCTGCGCGTGTTCTCGCTGACGGCCGCTTCGACGGGGATCAACGAAAAAACGGCCCGCGCGCTCGGTCTGGACTATGATAAAGTCGTCCTCTCTCCGCTCAGCCATGCTTCCTACTATCCCGGGGCGCAGGTCATGACGATGAAAGTGCTCTTTGAGCGGACGGGCGGAAAATTGCTCGGCGCGCAGATCGTGGGCGGCGAAGGGGTGGATAAGCGCATCGACGTGCTTGCGACCGCCATTCGGGCGGGAATGCCCGCGCCGGAGCTCAAAGACCTCGACCTTGCGTATGCGCCGCCCTATTCCTCGGCAAAGGACCCTGTCAACATGGCGGGCTATATCATTGAGAACGTCATGACGGGAAAAGTCAGGCAGTTCCATGTGGAGGAGACGGACGCGCTTGCGCGGGAAAACCGCGTGACGCTTCTCGATACGCGCACGCCGCGGGAATACGCGCGCGGACATGCGCAGGGATTCATAAACATTCCCCTGGACGAACTCCGCGAACGGCTCGGCGAGGTGGAGAAGGGCAAGCCCGTCTATGTCATGTGCCAGAGCGGACTCAGGAGTTACCTTGCGTGCAGGATCCTCTCGCAGAACGGGTATGACTGTTACAATTTTTCGGGCGGGTACCGGTTCTATGAGGCGGTGCACCGCGGTTGCGCGTCCGGCAGTTCGGCGTATCCGTGCGGCATGGAAAAATAGCGCCGTGCATCTTTTCAGACGGACGAAGCGAAATCCGGAAAAAGCGCGCCCGCGGCAGTTTTGCCGCGGGCGCGCATCGTTTTGTCACGGAATGAGGGTTTGGATCAGACGAACATCGTCTCGAAATCGCCGGTGTGCCGGCCGGAGAGCGCGTTGTAAAGATCGTTTGCGCGCACGTCCGTTTCAAAGCAGGCAAGGGCATCCTTTTTCAGCAGAGAGTAATCGCTCTTGCGCGCGATGAGCGGAAATTTCCCTGCGCTGAGCGCGGCGAGGGTCTCCTCCGCGCCCTCCTTTTTTACGGCGAGGGTGCGGATATAGAGCGGCTCGTGCGCATAGGAGAGGGCGCTGTCCCGGTCGATGCCCAGAAAATTCTGCGCAAGCACCCGGCGAATGCGCGCATACGTGTACCGTTTGGAGACGACCTTCGGCAGCAGTTCCCGGAAATCGGGATTGGTGCGCGCCATGGAACGGATCCGGTTTTCCAGCCCCTCCGCGCAGTCGGTGCAGCGGGCAGCCGTCTCGGCAGGGACTGCCAGGATCGCGCACAGGGCGGCCGTTTCGTAGCAGGTGGGCTTGTAGCCAAGCGCCGCCCGCCAGACATATTCGGGAAGGTTGTTTTTCAGCGCTTTTTTTGCCTTGCGCGAGCCGTCCAGCATCGCGGCCCGCAGGGCGGTCGCCGAGGAAAAGTCCTTGAAGAGCGCCGTGTCGGCATATCCTCCGCCCACACGGGGAACGGGAATGGGCCCGATCGCGCTCCCTTCCGAGAGGATCGCGCGGCAGTATTCGGTGCCGAGGATGTTGTTGGGAGAGGAGAGGAGCGCTTCGTCCACGTCTGCACCGGAGGCAAGGAGCGCGGCATTGCGGGCACGGATATAGCTTGTCCCGTCCTTCATGTTCTCTTTGAGCGTCGCCTTGAACTGCTTGCTCTCCGAAAGCAGGGCGCGGGCGGTTTTCAAAAAGTCCTCCTTTGTTCCGCTCTCGCACCCGAACGCAAGGGCGGAAACGGCGGGAAGGGAGGCAAGAATGTGGATCGCGCCGCGTGCGAACACCTCGGCCGGGGCAACGGCAAAGGCTGCCGGAAGTTCGATGACGGCGTCCGCGCCCCCCAGGACGGCGTGCCGCGCGCGCTCGTATTTGTGAAAGACGGCGGGCTCTCCGCGCTGGGTGAAATTGCCGCTCATGATGCAGAGGAGTTTGTCGCAGCCGGACAGCCTGCGCGCCTCGGCAAGCTGGTATTTGTGTCCGTTGTGGAACGGATTATATTCGCAGATCACCGCACAAAATTTCATGTTTTTTCCGTGTTGTCCTTTACAAGTTTTATAAAATGGTGTATAATGACAGGGTAAGCGTATGTTCGTTCTTATTATACACGAAATCGCAAAAAAAGAAAAGGGGTTATAAAGAAAAGACTATGGCGAATTTCATGAGACAGCTCAAACAGATCGGAAGAAAGATCGTTGAGTCCGGTTCGTTTGCGGACGAGCTCAAGAAGCGCGCGGGCGAAAAACAGCGCACGATCGTCCTCTGCGAGGGCGAGGACAAACGCGTCGTCGAGGCGGCACAGCGCTGTGTGGAAGAGGGCGTCGCAAAGATCGTCCTGCTCGGCAAGGAATCGGAGATCAAGGCGGCAAATCCCGACGCCGTTCTCGACGGGATCGAGATCGTCGATCCTGCCACGTCGCCCAAGCTCGACGAGTACGCCGCGCTTCTCTATGAACTGCGCAAGGCAAAGGGCATGACGGAGGAACAGGCCAGGGAACAGGCCAAGGACGCCACCTTCTTCGGCGCGCTCATGCTGAAAGCGGGCGATGCGGACGGCCTTGTTTCGGGCGCGTGCCATTCGACTGCCAATACGCTCCGTCCCGGCCTTCAGATCATCAAGACCGCGCCCGGCGTGAGCGCCGTATCCAGTTTCAATGTCATGATCGCGCCCTTGGGCGGCAACAAGTATATGGACGGCGACGTGCTCGTGTTCGCCGACTGCGGACTCAATCCCACCTATACCGCAGAGGGGCTTGCGGACTGCGCGCTTGCCACGGCGCAGAGCGCCAGGGAGATCGCGGGCATCGAGCCGAAAGTGGCGATGCTCTCGTTCTCCACGATGGGCAGCGCCAGGCACGACAATGTAACGCTCGTGCAGGAGGCGACGCGCATCGCCAAGGAGAAGGCGCCCGATCTCGCGCTGGACGGCGAACTGCAGTTCGACGCGGCGCTCGTGCCCGAAGTCGCGGCGATCAAGGCGCCCAAGTCCGCGGTCGCGGGACATGCCAACGTGTTCATTTTCCCCGACCTTCAGTCCGGCAACATCGGCTATAAGATTGCGGAACGTCTGGGCGGATTCCAGGCGGTCGGCCCGATCTGCCAGGGCTTTGCAAAACCTTTGAACGATCTTTCGCGCGGCTGCAAGGCGTCCGATATCGTTCTGGCTGTCGCGATCACGGCACTGCAGGTAAAAGACTGAGACCAAAGAGGAAAGCAATGAAAATACTTGTCATCAACGCGGGGAGTTCCTCGCTCAAATACCAGCTCATCAACATCGAGACGGAGGAAGTCCTTGCCAAGGGCAACGTCGAGCGCATCGGCATTCAGGGCGGCGCGCTCACGCACAAGGCCGGAGGAAAGACGTTCGTCATCGAAAAGGAGATCAAGGACCACACCGAGGCCATTCAGCTCGTTCTCAACGAGCTCATCGACGGCGAGGCGGGGGTCATCCGTTCGATGGACGAGATCGACGCCGTGGGACACCGCGTCGTCGCCTCCGGGGAGGCATTCAAAAAGACGACGCTCGTCACGGACGAAGTCATGAAGACGATGGACGAGATCGCCGAGCTTGCGCCCCTGCACAATCCCGCGGCGATCAAGGGCGTCAATGCCTGCCGCGCGGTCATGCCGGACAAGAAAATGGCGCTCGTGTTCGACACGTCCTTCCATGCGACGATGCCCGACTACGCGTATCTTTACGCCATCGATTACGACGACTATAAGACCTACCAGGTCAGAAAGTATGGCGCGCACGGTACGTCGCACAAGTACGTCTCGCAGGCGGCGGCGGACTATCTCGGAAAGAATCCCGAAGATCTGAAGATCATCACCTGCCACCTCGGAAACGGTTCGTCCATTTCGGCCGTCAAGGGCGGGAAATGCATCGATACGTCCATGGGCTTCACGCCGCTCGCGGGGGTGCCCATGGGAACGCGCAGCGGCGACATCGACGCGGCGGCGGTGGAATTCCTGTGCAACAAAAAGGGCATGGATATCCACGAGGCGCTCGTCTATCTCAACAAAAAGTGCGGCATGCTCGGCGTTTCGGGCGTCTCCTCCGATTACCGCGATCTGACGGCCGCGGCGAAGGAGGGCAATTACCGCGCGCAGCTTGCGCTCAACATGTTCACGTATGCCTGCAAAAAGTACGTGGGCGCCTATATGGCGGCGCTGGGCGGGCTGGACGCCGTCGTGTTCACGGCGGGCGTGGGCGAAAATACGCCCCATATCCGCGCCTCGGTGCTTGCCGACATGCAGGCGTTCGGCATCGAGATCGACGCGAAAAAGAACGAGTACAAAAACGACGGCGCGATCCACGAAATCTCTGCGGACGCCTCGAAAGTCAAGGTGCTCGTGATCCCCACGAACGAGGAACTCGTCATTGCGCGCGAGACGGCGGCTCTGCTCTGATTTTTGCAAAATTCCTTGCAAATACGCGGCAAAAAAGATTGACAAAGCGTGTAAAATCGCCTATACTTTTGTAAGTCGATGATTCCCGAAATAGACGTCCGCGGCTGTATCGCGAGAAAAATTTGGGAGGATACGCTCGTCTTTTCCTTTGAGGCAGACGAGGGGCTCCTCGATATCCCTTTCGTGAAGTTTGCGGGTCCCGTCCGTGCGGAGCTGACCTACCGTATCGCCGATGATGAATCGGTCGGGGTGGAGGGAACTCTCGCTTTCACACTGCAGGGCTCCTGCTCGCGCTGTCTCGAAGAGGCGTCGTCGGATATCGTCTACAGGGCGGAAGGAACTTTCGTCCGCGGCGAGAGCGACGGCGAGGCGTACGGCTACACGAACGGCAGGATTTCGCTTGAGGAATTTTTGCGCGACGCAGTGATGTTCGCGCTTCCCGCGCGGCTCCTGTGCAAGTCGTGCGAGCAATGGGAAAAAGAATAAGAAGAGGTGAAGAAGAATGGCAGTCCCCAAGACAAAGCAGTCGAAGAGCAGGACGAACAAGCGTTTTGCAAACTATAAGGCGACCGCGGCGACGCTCGTCGAGTGCCCGCATTGCCATGAGCTGAAAGTTGCGCACCGCGTGTGCAAGAACTGCGGCTATTACGACGGCAAGGAAGTCATCGCCGAAAAAGAAGAGAGCAAGTAAAAAGACGCGGGCGGTTTCCGTCCGCTTTCTTTTTTCTGTGAACGTACAAATCTGCCTGCGGGCAAGGGTTTCAGGGGGTAATCATGAACAAAAAAGCATTTTATCATCTGTCCTACGGCGTGTATCTTTGTACAAGCTGGGACGAGGGTCGTCCGGTCGGATGCGTCGCCAACAGCGCGATGCAGATCACGTCTTCGCCCGCGACGCTTGCCGTTTCCCTCAACCATGACAACTATACCAACAAATGCGTGGGGGATACGGGGTATTTTTCCGTCTGCGTGCTCGCCGAGGACTGCGATCCCAAACTGATCGGAAAGTTCGGCTTCTTCACGTCCAGGGAAAAGGACAAATTCGCGGACTTTCCCTGGAAAGTTCGCGGGAAACTCCCGGTGCCGGACGGCGCCCTGTGCTGGTTCGCCTGTAAGGTGATCGACAAAATGGAGACATCCACGCATACGGTGTTTCTGGGCGAGGTCATGGACGCAGACATTCTTGCGGAGGGTACGCCCATGACGTATGCCTACTATCACAAGGTGCTCAAGGGAAAGACCGCGGCGAATGCTCCCACCTACCAGGCGGAGGAAAAGAGCGGCGGCAGGTATGTCTGCAGGATCTGCAAGTATGAATACAGCGGAGACGTTCCCTTTGAACAGCTGCCCGACGACTGGGTATGCCCTGTGTGCGGCGCTCCCAAGTCCCGGTTTGAAAAATTATGATATAAAATTCTGAAAAACGGCGCGCCTGCGCCGTTTTTTTGTGCGCAGACGCTTGACAAGAATACCCCATATGGGTATAATGTCAATATACCCCATGGGGGTAATTTACGGAGGAAAGGTTATGCAGGACTGCGAACATTGCCGGGAGCATTATAAGGATACGCCGCGCGGGGAAGATCAGATCAGGAATCTTGTCAACCGTCTGAACCGCATTGCGGGGCAGCTGAGCGGCATCAAAAAGATGATCGAGGAAAACCGCTATTGCGGCGATGTACTCGTGCAGGTCTCCGCCGTCGAGAGCGCGGTGCGCGCGTTCGGCTATCTCGTTCTGGAAGATCACATGAACACGTGCGTCTCCGAAAAGATCAGGGCCGGGGACAAGGATATCGTAAAGGAGACGGTCGAACTCATCAGAAAACTGAACTGATGGCGTGCCGGAATTTTTCCCGGGCAGCGCGGCTGTCCGGAATGTCAAGGAGTTTTTATGGAAAAGAAATATTCGATCACCGGCATGACGTGCGCGGCGTGTTCGTCCGGCATCGAGCGCACGGTCGGAAAGATGAAAGGGGTGGAGAGCTGTGCCGTCTCCCTGATGGGGGAGAGCATGGACGTCACCTTTGACGAATCCGTCGTAACGGACGCCGGCATCAAAAAGGCGGTGACCGCGCTCGGTTACGGGGCGTTCGATTACGGAAAAGTTCCCCAAAAAAAGAAAAAACGCTTTACGCTCGGCGTGCGCTTTCTGCTTTCGCTGATCCTGCTGATTCCCGAAATGTATTTTGCGATGGGGCATATGATGGGCCTGCCCGTGCCGCACGGCTGGCTCAACTACGGGTTTCAGGTCGGGCTGACGCTTGCGATCCTGCTCATCAACGGCCGGTTCTTTGTCAGCGGCGTGCGCGCCGCCTGGAAGCGCGTGCCGAACATGGATACGCTGGTCACGCTGGGCGCGGCCGTCTCGTTCATCTACAGTCTGGTCATGGCGATCCTGGCGCCTGAGGAGCCGACGCTCTTCTTTGAGTCCGCAGCCATGATCGTCACGCTTGTCACGCTCGGCAAATGGCTGGAGGACAAGAGCAAGCGCCGCACGGGGCGGGAGATCGAAAAACTGCTCTCGCTGGCGCCCGATACGGTCACGGTGGAACGCGGCGGAAATCAGCTCACCCTTCCGCTTTCCGAGGTCGCCGAAGGGGATATCCTGATCGTCCGGCAGGGGGAATCCATTGCCGTGGACGGAACGGTGACCGAAGGCCACGCCTTTGCCGATCAGTCGGCGGTGACGGGCGAGAGCCTGCCCGTGGAACTTTCGCAGGGGAGCCGCGCCATGAGCGCGTCCCTTGTGACGGGCGGCTATCTGAAGATCCGGGCGGAAAAAGTGGGCGAAAACACGATGCTCTCCTCCATTATCCGCATGGTGCGCGAGGCGGGGGCAAGCAAGGCGCCCATACAGAAACTGGCGGACAAAATTTCCGCCGTGTTCGTTCCCGTGGTGCTCGGCATCGCGCTCGTCACGTTTTTCGCCTGGCTTTTTGCGACCCGGGACGTGCAGGCGGCGTTCAATTTCGGCGTGAGCGTCATCGTCATTTCCTGCCCGTGCGCGCTCGGGCTTGCAACGCCCGTCGCGGTCATGGCGGCGACCGGACGGGGCGCCTCGCTCGGCGTCCTGATCAAGAGTGCGGAATCCCTTCAGCGGGCGGCGGACGTAAAGACCGTTCTGCTCGACAAGACGGCGACCGTCACCGAAGGAAAGCCGTCAGTCGTGTTCTTTGAGGCCTACGGCGATGAACGCGCGGCGAAGTCGGTTTCCTACGCGCTCGAAAACAAGCTGAATCACCCGTTGGCGCAGTGCATTGTGGATTTTTGCGGCGGGGGCGACGCGGCGGAAGATGTCGAATACGTTGTCGGCCAGGGCGCGCGCGGAACGGTGCACGGACGGGAATACTTCCTGGGGAACGAGAAGATGCTTGCGGCACGCGGCGTGGACTTTGCGGCGCAGAAGGAGAAGGCGGACGCCCTTTCCGCGCAGGGCAAGACGGTGCTCTTTCTTGCGGACGGCGCGCGCGTGCTGGCCATGTTCGCCCTTGCCGATACGCTCAAAGCGGGCAGCGCGGAGGCCGTTGCGCAGCTTCGCGGCCTGGACATGGAGACGTACATGCTCACGGGCGACAATGCCGCGTGCGCGCGGTCGATCGCCGAAAATGCGGGGATCCCCGCGGACATGGTATACGCCGAAGTGCTCCCGCAGGATAAGCTCGCGTACGTGATCGAGCACAAGAAGCGCAACGCGGACGGGGGAAAGCATGTCCGCAAGGGCGTGGCGATGATCGGCGACGGGATCAACGATTCCCCCGCCCTGAAAGAGGCGGACGTGGGGATCGCGATGGGAAACGGAACGGACGTTGCGATCGAAAGCGCCGACATCGTTCTGATGGGCGGCGACCTTGCCGCCGCGCCCCGCGCGTTCGCACTCGCCCGCAGGACGATGCGCATCATCAAACAGAATTTGTTCTGGGCGTTCTTCTATAACTGCATCTGCATTCCGCTTGCAGCGGGGTGCTTCGCATGGGCGGGCGTCACGCTCAATCCCATGATCGCCGCCGCCGCGATGAGCTGTTCTTCGCTCTTCGTGGTGGGCAATGCGCTGCGCCTGACGGGCTTCATGCGCGGCAGAAAAAATCCGTCGAAACAAACATCACAGAAAGGAGGAGACAGCATGAAACGCGAACTCAAAGTGGAAGGCATGATGTGCCAGCACTGCGTCAGACACGTGACGGACGCTTTGCAGGCGGTGGAGGGCGTTAAGACGGCGGAGGTCGATCTCAAAAAGAAGCGCGCCGTCGTCACGCTCGAAGGCCCCGTTGCGGACGAAGTTCTGACTTCGGCCGTGAAAGAAGCGGGCTATGAAGTGACGGACATCAGATGAGCGGACGCCGCGCCGGAAATTTCCGACGCGGCGTTTGCGACAAAATTGTCCGGATTTCGTCACATCTTCCATGCGTGCGCACCCGTGCAGATGATATGCTGGAAACAAAAACGGAGGCGGTTTATGCAGACGCTTTTGCTGGACAGACGCACGCAGGATATGATCGAGGGATACGTTCCGGAGGGGGAAGTGCTCACGGCGCTCGTGCGCTTCTTTTCGATTTTCGCGGACAATACGCGCCTGCGTATTCTTTCGGCGCTCGCGATCTCCGAGATGTGCGTGACGGACATTTCGCGTGTGCTCGGCATCAATCAGACGACCGTCAGCCATCAGCTCAGGTTTCTGAAAGATGCGGGAATGGTGCGCACCGACCGTCACGGCAAGATCATTTTTTACTCCCTTTCCAATGAGATCGTGAACGACGTTCTCCTCAAAGGTGTGGAATTTCTCGGCTACTGAGCCGGACGGACGCCGCGGGCGGGCACGGAATTCTCCGTGCCCGCCCGCGGCTTTTCGGAATATTTTTTCCAATCGCTTGAAAAATACACGCAAAGCGTGTATAATGAAAATATGGGCGAGAACGTCATTCGCGAAAAACTCAGACTGCTGCCGGACAGCCCCGGCGTCTACATCATGATGGACGCGGACGGCACGGTCATCTATGTCGGCAAGGCGCGGGTTTTGAAAAACCGCGTGCGGCAGTACTTTCATTCCTCCCCCAAGCCCGCAAAAGTGCAGGCTATGGTGGACAGCATTGCCGATTTCGCCTATGTCGTGACCCCGAGCGAAGTGGACGCCCTTGCGCTTGAAAACACTTACATCAAGAAGTACAAGCCCAAGTACAACATTCTCTTAAAGGACGACAAGACCTATCCCTATATCAAGGTGTATACGAGGGAGGAATATCCGCACATCGGCATCACGCGCAAGGTGAAGCGGGGGGACGGACGCTATTTCGGTCCGTTCATGGGGGGCGTCGCCGCCAAGGAGATCGTGGATGTCGCCGCCGGGGTCTATCATATCCGCACCTGTTCGGTTTCCGTCCGGGGAAAACCCGCAAAGCCATGTCTGGAATATCATCTCGGAAGATGCGGCGCGCCGTGCGCGCACCTTATCGACGCCGGAACATATGCCGGGGCAGTGGAAAAGACGCTTGCCTTTCTTTCGGGGGACTATGAAGAGGCGGCGCGCATCCTCACGGAAAAGATGAACGCCTTTGCCGAGAACGAGGAATTCGAGCTCGCGCTCGAATACCGCGACAAGATCGAAATGCTCTCCCGGCTCGGCGATCGCCGCATCACGGCGATGCCGCGCGATGTCGATGCCGACATCTGGGCATTTGAATCCAACGGGCTGTACGCCGCGGCGAGCGTGCTTCTGACGCGCGGCGGCATCATGCAGGGGAGCCGGAATTTCTCTCTCGACGCGGGCGCCGGAGAGCGAGGGGAAAACTTTCTCTCCTTCCTCACGCAGTACTATGCGGCGCACGAACTTCCGCACGAACTGGTCGCGGATGAACCGTTCGACGAGGCGCTGTTTCTCGGCTATGCCGAAAAAAGGGCGGGACGCAAGGTCACGATCACCCGTCCGAAGTTCGGGATCCGCCGCGAACTTCTGGATATGGCGGAGGGGAACGTCAAGGAATACCTTGAAAAATCCGTCTCCGCCATCGCGCACAAGAGCGACATGACGACGGGCGCATGCGAACGACTAAAAGAGCTTCTCTCGCTCTCCCGCTACCCCAAACGCATGGAGTGCTACGATATTTCCAATATTTCGGGCGTCGATAAAGTCGGCAGCATGGTCGTCTTTACGGACGGGGAGGCCGACAAGGTGCAGTACCGCCGTTTCCGCATCAGGACGGTGGAGGGCGCGAACGACTTCGCTTCCCTGCAGGAGGTCCTGCGCCGCCGCCTTGCCAAGCTGGGAACTCCGGAAGAGGAGCGTTTTGCCCGTCCGCAGCTCATCGTCATCGACGGCGGCAAGGGGCAGCTCTCTGCCGTCAGCCAGATCTTTGACGAGATGGGGATCACGGACATCGACCTCGTCTCCCTTGCAAAACGGGAAGAGGAAGTGTATACCCTGCATTCAGAGGATCCCGTGCGCATCGACCGCCGCGACTATGCGCTGAAGACGCTGCAGAGGATCCGCGACGAGGCGCACCGCTTTGCGATCACCTATTTCAGGAGCCTGCACTCCAGACGCAACCTTGCCTCCGTGCTCGACGAGATCGAGGGCGTCGGAAAGAACAAACGCACGGCGCTCATGCGGGCGTTCGGCGATATCGACAAGATCATGCACGCGAGCGAAGAAGAGCTTGCACAGGTCGCGGGGATCGGCCCCGCGCTCGCCGCGCGCATCCGCAATCATTTCGAGGAACTATGAGATATCCGCTTTTTTTATCTGACTTTGACGGGACGCTCGTCCGCCCGGATGGGACGGTCTCGGAGGAGAATATCCGTGCGATCGCCCGTTACCGCGCGGCGGGCGGCGTGTTTGCCGTCTGTACGGGGCGGGGACTGACGTCCATTGTGCCGCGCCTGAAGGAGCTCGGCATCACCGACGGCCTCGTCGTTGCCTATCAGGGGGCGACGGTCGCCGACGTTGCAACGGGGAAACTGCTCAAGGACGACGGCTTTTCCGGGGAGGACGCGCTGAAAGCGGTGCGCCTTCTCGAACAGGACGGGCGGCACGTGCACGTATACACGGTGGACCGGCTGTACTGCAATGTCGACGATGAACCGCTGAAAATGTATGAGCGTATCTGCCGCGTCAAGGCGGAGATCGTCCGCGATATGCCGATCTCCGAGTATGTCGAAAGGAAGGGGCTGCGCGTGGTCAAGGCGCTCGCCATGGTGGAAAAGGAGGACCGCCGTCCGCTCATGGACTGGCTGATTCCCCGTCTGGGCGAGGGGTTCTATGTCACCTGTTCCGCGGACTTTTTGGTGGAAGTCATGCCGGCGGGGCAGACCAAGGCGGCGGCCGTGGACTTTCTGTGCGGGTATTACGGCATTCCGCGCGAAAAGTGCGCCGCGATCGGCGATCAGCTCAACGATCTGCCCATGATCGAGCGCGCGGGCGGAAGGTTTGCCGTCGCCAATGCAGACAATGCGCTCAAAGACCGTGCGCGCGTCGTCGCCGCGGTAGAGGAAAACGGCGTTGCGCAGGCGCTTGCGATCGCCATGGGGGAGGAACTATGACTGAGAACATTTTACCCAAGGAAACCGTCATGCTGGACAAGTTCGCGTCCGATCTCGGGCTCGAAATGCTGTATGCGGGCAGGGGGATCATTACGCTGACAAGCATCAGCGTCGACCGTCCCGGTCTGCGGCTGGCGGGCTTTTTCAGCTATTTCGACACCCAGCGCATCATGCTGATCGGACTGACCGAGCACGAATATATGCATTCGTTTCCGTCCGAAGAGCGGCTGGAAAAAATCAGAAAACTGTTCGACTGCGGCGAGATCCCGTGCGTGATCTTTGCGCGCGATCTTCCCGTCCTGCCCGAGTTCATGGAGTGCGCCCGCGCCACGGGGACTCCCATTTTCCGTTCGGGCAAGATGACTTCGTCCGTGACGGTCGATCTGTGCATCTATCTCAACCGTCTGCTTGCGCCCACGACCACGGTGCACGGCGTGCTCATGGACGTGTTCGGCGCCGGCATTCTGCTGACGGGCAACAGCGGCGTGGGAAAGAGCGAAACGGCCATGGAGCTCATCAAGCGCGGACACCGCCTGGTGGCGGACGACTCCGTGCTCATCAAGCGCATCGAAAACGAACTGGTCGGCACCGCGCCCGAACGCATCCGCTATTTCATGGAGCTGCGCGGCATCGGCATCATCAACGTCAAAAACATGTACGGTTCCGGCGCGGTCATGACGGAAAAGGCCATCGAGCTCGTCATGGAACTCGAACCCTGGCGCAAGGACAAGGAATACGACCGCATCGGCGGCGAAGCGAACACGGAGACCATTCTCGGGCTGAATATTCCCAAGCTCACCGTGCCCGTCAGCGCCGGCCGCAACCTTGCCATCCTCATTGAAGTCGCGGCGCGCGATCAGCGGCTCAAGAACATGGGGTACGATGCGGCGCAGGAACTCATCGCGCGTACGATAGGAAGATAATGACCGAACTTCTTGCCCCCGCCGGGGACGAAAAAACGGCATACGCGGCGCTTCGTGCGGGCGCGGACGCCGTATATCTGGGACTGACGCGATTTTCCGCGCGCGAGAGCGCGGAAAATTTTTGCGTTTCTTCGCTTGCAAAGCTGACGCGGGAAGCGCATCTTCTGGGCGCAAAGGTATATGTCGCACTCAATACCCTTGTGAAGGACGATGAGCTTTCCGACTTTTTCTGTGCGGCGCGCGAGGCGTGGAACGCGGGCGCCGATGCGATCCTTTTGCAGGATATCTTTCTCGGACGCGCGCTCAGGGAACTCTGTCCGGAGATCGTGACCCATCTCTCCACGCAGGCGGGCTGCTGCAACGTGCACGGGGCGCGGCTTGCAAAGGCGTGCGGTTTTTCCCGCGTCGTGCTCGCGCGCGAGACGCCGATCGGGGACATTCCCGCCATTTCCGAAATCATCGAGACGGAGGCGTTCGTACAGGGGGCGCTCTGCACCTGTTTTTCGGGCCAGTGCTATCTCTCCTCGTTCGCGGGCAACAATTCGGGCAACCGCGGCAGATGCAAACAGCCCTGCCGCAAGCGGTATTCGATCGACCGCGCGGGGTATGAGGATCGCGCCTATGCGATTTCCCTGTCCGATCTGTCGGTGGGAGCGGACGCGGAAAAACTTCTTTCGGCCGGCGTGACGTCCCTCAAGATCGAGGGCAGAATGCGCTCTGCGGCCTACGTCGCGGCGGCGGTGGAATACTATCGCGCGCTGTTGGACAAGAGACCCGCCGACGAGCTCTTTTCCCGCCTGAAACGCACGTTCAACCGCGGAAATTACACGCGCGGACTCGCATTCGGGCAGGACGCGAACCTTCTTTCGCGCAGCGTGCAGGGGCACATCGGCGAACGCGCCGGAACGCTCTCCCGCAGGGAGGGGAAGTGGTTCTGCGCAAGCTCTTTCGCGGCGGAAAAGGGGGACGCTTTCAAGATCCTGCGCGGCGGGAAAGAGGTCGGCGGCGCCCTGTTTGCCGCCGCGGGGAAGGGCGGTTTTTACCTCTCTTCGCGCGACGGGCTTGCCGCCGGAGATGAAGTCCGCATCACGCTGGACGTGTCCTTGACCGAACATGCCCTGTCCCTGCAGAAAAAGCGGCCCGTCCGGGTGCGCGTGACGCTGCGTGCGGGCGAGGAGATGCGCGCCGAGGGCGAAGGATTTTCCCTGACGGGCGCGATCTGCGAGCGCGCGAAAAACGCGCCGCTCTCCGCGCAGGAGGTCTGCGCCTGTTTCGCAAAGACGGATGCGCTTCCCTTCGCTCCCCGCACCGAGGTCGAAACGGACGGGGTGTTCGTGCCGAAATCCGTGCTCAATGCGTTCCGCCGGGACTTTTACGAAGGGCTTGCCGCACACCTTGCGCCGGCCCGCGTCCCGCTTCCGGAGCGGCAGCCCTCCCTGCCCGGCCTTGCCGCGCACAGGGGAGGCATGACCGCGGTGATCGCGACGGGGCATGCCATGCCCGCGGGTGCGGACATGGTGATCTGGAAACCCGCCGACTATGCGGACATGCATCCGCCGAAGGGGACATGGCTGTACCTTCCGCCCTTCTTTACGGCGGCGGACGAGGCGCTTGTCGCACCCCGTCTGCACCTGTTCGAGGGGATCTGTTGCGACGGGACGTACGGCGCGGAGTTTGCAAAAAAATACGGCGTGAAATTGTTTGCGGGAACGGGCTGGAACCTGACCAACCGCATTGCGGTCGCCGGCGCGCTCGGCTGCTGCACGTATGCCGCGCTCTCCAAGGAACTCACCCTGCGCGAACAGGACGCGCTCGCCGCCGACGGGACGTTTGTGCTCTCTGCGGGCGGGATCAAGGTGATGGATCTGTGCTACTGTCCCTTCGGCAGGGCGTGCGCGGAATGCGACAGGCGGGAAATGTATACCATGACGGATGAGGAGGGCAGGGCGTTCCCTCTGCGCCGGTACCGCGCGGCCGGCGGGTGCCGGTTTGAACTGTACAACTGCGCTCCGCTCGCGGCGGGGGCGGGTAGCTCGTCCGCGCTCGTCGACTGTACGGCGGGCGGAGACGGAATCGTCGCATATGCCCGCGACCCTGCCGGAAAACTTCCGGGGGCAACGCGCGGGCATGCCGCAAGGAGTCTTTTATGAACGAAAACGCGAGAAGACTGGAACTGGATAAAATTCTGTCTGCCTGCGCTTCCCATGCCGTGCTGGAGGCAGGAAAGGAGCTTCTGCTCTCCTGTCAGCCCGTGTGCGAGGTCGGCGAGGCGCGCGCAATGCTCGATCTGACGGAGGAGGCGACGCTGCTTCTGTTCACGCTTGGCGCGGGGAAGGTGGAAGAATTTCCGCCCTGCGGGGAGCTGCTCGAGCGCGCCGAAAAGGGCGCGACGCTGAGCATGGCGGAGCTTCTTGGGACGGCGCGGCTGCTGCGCTCGGCGCGGGTGCTCTACCGCTCGGTGCGCTCTTTTTCGGACGAACGCATCGTCCGCATGAAGGAGCTGACCGAACATCTGATGTTCGACGAGCGGCTGGAAGAGGACATCGGGCGCAAGATCCTCAACGAGAACGAGCTCGCCGACCACGCAAGCGAAAAGCTGTTTTCCCTGCGGACGCAGATCCGCCAGCTCGGAGAACGCATCCGCTCCCGCCTTCAGGGATATCTTTCGGGGGAGGAGCGAAAATATTTACAGGACGGCATCGTCAAGGTGCGCGGGGACAGATTCGTCATTCCCGTCAAGGCGGAATATAAGCGCAGCGTGCGCGGGTTTGTGCACGATCGCTCGGCGAGCGGCGCAACGGTATTCATCGAGCCCGAAGAAGTGCTTGAAATGAACAATGAACTGCGCTCCCTCATGCTGGACGAAAAGGAGGAGGCGGCGCGCATTCTGGCGGAGCTCTCCCATGCCGTCGGGCGCATGCGCGCGCAGCTGGAAGGGGACATGCAGATCCTTGCGTCGGCAGACGCATTCTATGCCCGCGCGGAGTACGGGTACCGGCTGCGTGCCGTCAGACCCGAACTCAACGCAAGGGGGACGCTGGAGATCGTCAAGGGGCGGCACCCGCTGCTCGATCCCGGGTCGGCGGTCCCCGTTTCGCTCTCGTTGGGCGAGGGGCATCGCTTTCTCCTCATCAGCGGCGCGAATACGGGCGGCAAGACGGTCACGCTGAAAATGTGCGGCCTGTTCTGCCTGATGGCGGC
This sequence comes from Candidatus Gallimonas merdae, assembly GCA_904419525.1. GTDB lineage: Bacteria > Bacillota > Clostridia > Christensenellales > Borkfalkiaceae > Gallimonas > Gallimonas merdae. The sequence goes on along the minus strand of CAJFRT010000006.1, from coordinate 32,317 downwards.
GTGCGGGCTGTTCGTCCCTGCCGCCGCGGGAACGCGGCTTTCGGTATTCGACGGGGTCTGGTGCGACGTGGGCGACAGCCAGTCCATCGAAGAGAATCTGTCCACATTTTCCTCGCACGTCGTGCATATCCGGGAGATCCTGGAGCAGGCCACGGAGAGATCGCTCGTCCTCATCGACGAGCCCGGCGGCGGAACGGATCCCGAGGAGGGCGCGGCGCTTGCGCGGGCGGTGGTGGCGGAACTTCTGCGGCGGGGCTGCCGCGGGGTCGTCACCACGCACTATTCCGCCCTCAAGGAGTTCGCCTATTCGCAGGACGGCATCGAGAACGGCTGTATGGAATTCGACGCGGCCGATTTCCGCCCGCTGTACCGGCTGAAGATCGGCGCGCCCGGCTCTTCCAACGCGCTTCTCATCTGCACGCGGCTGGGGCTTCCCGCTTCCGTTGTGGAGGAGGCCAGGGGGTATCTTTCGGAAGGGGCGCGTGCGTTCGAGCACACGCTGCGCGCGGCCGAGGAGAGCCGCGTGCGCACGGAGGAGGCGACCCGTCGGGCGCGCGAGTTGCAAAAGGAGTGGGAGACGCGTCTCGCCGCCCTGTCCAAAGAGGAGGAAAAGTTCCGCAGGGAACGGGAAAAATTCCTTCTGTCCTCCAGAGCGGAGGCGCGGCGCATCGTTTCGGAGCGCACCGCGTATGCCGAAGAGCTGCTCTCGGAGATGGAGGAGATCTTCCGGAAGAAGGATCTGTCCGAATCCGACCTGATCCGCGCCCGCACGCTCAAAAACAAAATGACGGCGGAACAGCCCGCCGAGGAAACTCCCGTGCGTGCGGTCCCCGTGGACGCCGCCTCCCTGAAAGCGGGCGACCGCGTGCTCGTCGGGGCAATGGGGGCGGAGGGAACGGTGCTGTCCGTGCGCCGCGACAAGGGCACCTGCGAGGTGTCGACGGGCGCGCTCCGCGTAAATGCAAAGATCTCCGATCTCTATGTCGCCGCGCCCAAGGCGCCCGTCAGGGAACAGGTCAGGGTGACAAGGAACCTCTCCGGCCGGCCCGCCGCCAAGCGCGAGCTGAACATCATCGGCATGACGACGGCCGAGGGGGTGGCGGAGGCGGAGGCCTTCCTCGACGCCGCCGTCGTTGCCAACCTGCAGGAAGTGCGCATCGTGCACGGCTACGGTACGGGGAAACTGCGCGCCGCCGTTCACGAGATGCTCCGCCGCAATCCGCGCGTGGAGGCGTTCCGGCTCGGGAAATACGGCGAAGGCGAGGGCGGCGTGACGGTGGTGACGCTCAGGTAGTCCGCGCTTTTTCTGCCGGATGCGGCGTTCGCGGCGGAAAGCGCATAATTTTGCGGTTTTTCCAATACAATGTGGGTGAAAACTCTTTGTTTGGGGGAAACTGTGAAAAAGCTCTCTTCCCGTGCCGTTGCCGCCGTCACCAACGGCGTGCTCGCGCTTGTGCTCATCGTTGTGGGCTGCGTCTGCTTTTTTCCGTCCGCAGCACACGTCTCGTCCGGCCTGGAGGAGCGCGTCCTGCGCCGCGGGACGTCTTCGGACGGCGTTTCCCTGATGTTCAACGTCTATTGGGGCACGGAGGAGGTGGACGGGATCCTGTCCGTCCTGGAAGAATACGAAGCGCAGGCGACCTTTTTCATCGGCGGAAGCTGGGCGGACGACAATGCGGACTGCGTGAGGCGCATTGCCGCGGCGGGGCACGAGATCGGCTCGCACGGGTATTTCCACCGCGACCACACGACGCTCGGCTACGAGGGCAACGTGGATGAGATCGCGCACAGCGTTCAGTTTCTGTCGCTTGTCACGGGCAAACCCGTCACGCTGTTTGCCCCGCCCTCGGGCGCATATGACGAGGACACGGTGAATGCGGCCCAATCGCTCGGTCTGAAAACGATCCTTTGGTCAAAGGATACCGTCGACTGGCGGGACAAGGACGAGGATACCTGTTATCTTCGTGCGACGAAGGACGTATCGGCGGGGGAATTCGTTCTGATGCACCCCATGCCGCATACGCTCGCGGCGCTTCCGCGCATTCTGGAATTTTATCGGGAGCAGGGCCTGCGCGCCGTGACGGTCGGCGAAAATCTGGGACTTGCCTGAATACATAGGAGAAAAAACATATGATCGAAACAAAGACACTCGCAAACGGGATCCGCGTCATCGTCAAGCAGATGGAGGGACTTTTGTCCGTCTCCATGGGCGTGCTCGTGGGGACGGGCGCGGCTTACGAAACGGACGCGGAGGACGGCATTTCCCATTTCATCGAGCACATGCTCTTCAAGGGGACGCCCACGCGCACGGCATTTGAAATTTCCGATGCGTTCGACGCGCTCGGCGCGCAGGTCAACGCCTTCACGGGGAAGGACTTGACCTGCTACTACTCCAAGTCGACGAGCGATCACGCGGCGGAAGCGTTCGCGCTTCTTGCAGACCTGTTCCTCAACGCCTGTTTCCCCGAAGAGGAGATGAAGCGCGAAAAGGGGGTCGTTCTGGAGGAGATCCACATGGACGAGGACTCCCCCGAAGATCTCTGCCTCGATCTTCTGTCGCGCGCCATGTTCGGAAACCGCGGGTACGGCAGAAACATTCTGGGCCCTGCAAAGAACGTCGAAGGCTTCACGCGGGAAGATCTGTCCGCCTACCGGAAGGAGCGCTACTGCCCCGACAACATCGTCGTCGCGTTTGCGGGCTGTATCGACGTGAACGAGGCGCTCGATCTCGCCGAACGGTACTTCGGCGGCATGGAGCGCACCGATTTTTGCGAACGCAGAAAGGAAGTCGTCACATCGGCGGGAAATCTCTTCCGCAAAAAGCCCATCGAACAGGCGCACTTCGCGATCGGCTTTCCCACCGTCGCGCGCGAGGACGCCGGCCGTCCCGCCGTGCAGGTGATGAACGCGGTCCTGGGCGGCGGCATGAGTTCGCGCCTCTTCAAAAAGGTGCGCGAGGAGCTGGGGCTTGCCTATTCCGTCTATTCGTACTGTTCGCACTACGAGGAGACGGGCCAGCTCACGGTGTACGCGGGCGTCAATCCGGCCAAGGCGGAGGACGCCTTTGCCGCCGTGCGCGGGACGATCGAAACGTTCGTTGAAGGCGGCGTCACGGAGGAAGAGTTCCTGCGCGGCAGGGAACAGGTCAAATCGGGGGCGATCTTTTCGCAGGAGAACACCTCGTCGCAGATGCTTCTCTACGGGAAAGAGATGCTCTATAACCGCAAGGTCTATGATTTTGAGCGGCGTATGGCGGAGATCGCCGCCCTCCGTCGCGAGGATATCCTGCGCGCGATCGCGCAGAACTTTGACTTTTCGCGTGCGGCCGTCGCTTCCGTCGGCAATCTCGGCGGCGGCCTGAAACTGTGAACGCACAGCGGGCGGAGGGCTTCGAGCCGTTTGCGTTTCCCGACAGCCGTCTGCTGATCCTGGGGAGCTTCCCGTCCGTCAGAAGCCGTGCGCAGGGGTTCTATTACGGCAATCCGCAGAACAGGTTCTGGAAGACGGTGTGCGGCTTTTTCGGCGAGCCCGTCCCGGCCGACGTCGCGGGAAAAAAGCAGTTCCTCCGGCGCAGAAAGATCGCGCTCTGGGACATCGTGATGTCCTGCGAGATCGTCGGGTCGTCCGACGCCTCCATACGGGAAGAGGACCTTGCCGACGTTGCGTCGCTCGTTGCGGGAAGCGCGATCGAGGCGGTCTTCTGCAACGGCAAGACGGCGTATGCGATGCTCATGCGCCGCCCGTCGCCGGGGGTGCGGGTGGAGTGCCTGCCCTCTACGTCGCCCGCCAATCCGCGCTTTTCGGCTGAGGCCTGGGAGCAGGCCCTGCGTTCGGTATTCGGAGAAAAAATATGATTACATATGAAGAACTTTTATCGCGGCTCAATGCGCTTTCCGATGAGAAATACCGCGAATTTCATAAAAAACTGCTGAAAGACGACCGCATCCGCGTCATCGGCGTGCGGACGCCCGATCTGCGCAGGCTGGCAAAGGCGTGCAAAGGCGACTTCGATACGCTTCTCACCTTTCCGGACGAGTACTATGAAGTCACCTGGCTCAAATGTGCCGCCGCCTGTTTTTTGCCGTACGGGGAATTCTGCTCCGTCGTTGACCGCCTGGTCGGACTGCTCGACAACTGGGCGACGTGCGACATGTTCGCGCCGGCGTGCATCGCCAGACACCGCGATCTGTTCAGGACGTGCATTCTGCGCTACCTCGGGGACGAGCGGGTGTTTGTGCGCCGCTTTGCGCTCATAACGCTGCTGCATTTTTATGTCACGGAGGAGGAGCTGCCCTTCGTATTCCGCTGTCTCGGACAGGTGAACACGGAGGAATATTATGTCTCCATGGCCGCGGCATGGCTCATGGCGGAAGTCCTCGTGAAATATTACGGGGAGGGGAAGGCGTTCCTGGAAGGCAACCGTCTTTCGCGCGAGACGCACAACCGCGCCGTCCGCAAGGCGTGCGAAAGTTTCCGTCTGAGCGATGCGCAAAAGGCGGAACTGCGGGATATGAAGCGGTGATGTCACAAAATTTTGTGACTTTTCCCGACTTGTTTCGCCAAAAGTATTGACAAAGCCCCCGGAATGGGGTAAAATATGAAAAAACACATTCCGCCGCGTGCGGGATGAGCGGAGGACTGTTGTTATGTACGAAAAAGTTTGTAAAATGCTCGCCGAGCAGCTCGATATTTCTGCCGATACGATCACGCCCGCTTCCGAGGTCGTCAAAGATCTCGGCGCCGATTCGCTGGACGTCGTGGAACTGATGATGGCGCTGGAGGACGAGTACGGCATCACTTTGCCCGAAGGGGAAGTGGAAAACGTCAAGACGGTGCAGGATATCGTCGATATGATGGAAAAATTGCAGAAATAATGTTTCTGACATCAAAGGCCCGGCCCGGGAAGCAGCTGCTTCCCGGGCCGGGCCTTTGTTCTATCTGTCGTAGACGCTGTTCCCCGCGGAGTCGATGGCAACGACGGCGGGGAAGTCCTCGACCTCCATGCGGTAGATCGCCTCGCTCAGAAGATCGGGGAAGGCAACCAAATCGGCCCTTTTAATGGCCTGCGCATACTGGGCGCCCGCGCCACCGATCGCCGCGAAATAGACCCGCTTGTTGCGCACGAGCGCCTGCCGCGTCTCCTCGCTCATTTCGCCTTTGCCGATCATGCCCGGAAGCCCCAGGTCGAGCAGGCGCGGCGCAAACGCGTTCATGCGCGCCGAGGTCGTCGGTCCGCAGCTTCCGCATGCCTTGCCTGCCGGCGCGGGACAGGGGCCGGCGTAATAGAGATAGGTCGTTTTCAGGTCGACGGGCAGATCTTTGCCCGCGTCCAGAAGCTCGAACAGCCGCCTGTGGGCGCAGTCCCGCGCGGTATAGATGACCCCTGACAGCAGAACGCCGTCGCCCGCGCGCAGGCGCTGCGTCTCCTCGGCGGAGAGGGGAAGATGAAGCTGTTTCATGTCGTCTCCTTTTCGGCGATCGCCTTTTTTAGGGCGGCTTTGACCGTCTCCGGATCGGGATCGCACAGCACGGGCAGAAATGCGGTCAGTTTTTCGGGCGGGAAGTCCCACCATCTGAGGCGCAGAAGCAGATCGGTCAGCTCGTCGTCGAACCGCTTTTTGAGGAAACGTGCCGGGTTTCCTCCGACCACGGTGTAGGGCGCAACGTCTTTCGTGACGACGGACTGTGCGGCGATGATGGCGCCGTCTCCGATCCTGACGCCCGGCATGACGACGCAGTTTCTGCCGAACCATACGTCGTTTCCGACGACGGTATCCCCCTTGTGCGGAAGATCTTCGATGTGCGGGGTGCTTTTTTCCCGCCATACGCCGCCCATGACGTTGAACGGATATGTGCTTGCCGTGCCCAGCCGGTGATTCGCCGCACCCATCAGAAACTGCGTGCCGCTTGCGATCTGGCAGAATTTTCCGATGATGAGCTTGTCCCCGAAAAAGGGATAGTTGAACAGGATATTGCGCGTTTCAAATTGATCGGGCGCTTCTTCGTCGTCGTAATAGGTATAATCCCCGATGATCACGTTGGGCGCCCTGACAACGTTTTTGATAAAGCACGTCGTGCCGAATTCGTTGGGAAAGGGGTCGTCGGGGGAGGGGATTTTTCCGGGGTCTGTCATGGCTTAAAGGCTCTCCTTTTCGCAGCGGATGCAGTGGCACTGGATATTGACCGCGACGGGTAGCCCCGCAATGTGGGTGGGGGCGATCTCGCACGCGACGCCCAGCGCCGTCACGCGGCCGCCGAATCCCTGTGCGCCGATCCCGAGGGCGTTGATCTTTTCAAGCGCCTCTTCCTCGATGGAGGCAACGTCCGTGCGGGCATTGCGGGTGCCGACGTCCCGCGTCAGCGCCTTTTTGGCAAGGAATGCGCAGGAGTCGAACGCGCCGCCGATCCCCACGCCCACATAGACGGGCGGGCAGGGGCGCGAACCTGCAAGGCGCACCGTCTCCACGATCGCATTGACGATCCCCGCGCGGCCCTCGGAGGGGGTGAGCATGTACAGCCTGCTCATGTTTTCGCTGCCGAAGCCCTTGGGCAGGAAGGTGACGTTCACCCTCTCGCCGGGAACGATCTCCGTGTGCAGGTGCGCGGGCGTGTTGTCGCCCGTGTTGACGCGCGTGAGCGGATCGCAGATGCTCTTGCGGAAGTATCCGTCCGCATAGGCGCGGCGGACGCCGTCGTTGACCGCGTCGGCAAGGGGCATGCCCGTGAGGTGCACGTCCTGTCCGAGTTCCAGCAGAACGACCGCCATGCCGGTGTCCTGACAGGCCGGCATATGATTTTCCTGCGCCGTTCCGGCGTTCCGGAGCAGCGTATCAAGGGCAAAATGCGCCGCACCCGTCTCGCTCTTTTTCGCCCGTTCAAGGGCGGCAAGACAGGCTGGGGTGAGCGTGATGCCCGCTTTCCCCGCAAGGCGGTATACGCAGTCGGAAATTACACTTGTATCCAACGTTCTCATACGGATATTATAGAACAAATTTCGGAAAATGCAAAGTTTTTCCTTGGACATTTTCCGATTTTCCTGTATAATAATGCCATGGCAGAACAGGAAGAACAATTTTTCAAAAGGCGCGCGCTGACGGAAGCGGGCGCTGCCTATTCGGTGGGCGCCGTCCTGCCCGTTCTTGCATCGCTGCTCATCGGGTTCATTGCGGCGCTCACCGCGGGCGAAGGGTACAGCAGTGCGGCGTGGTATCGCTTCCTTGCCTATCTTTTGCCGCAGATCTGTTTCGCGGCGGCGGCGATCGTCTTTTTCCGCCGCAGCAAGGTGTCCGTGCGCGGGGTCTACCGCGGGTGCAGGTGGTACTATTTCCCCGTTGCGCTTTTCTTGCAGTTCGGGCTCATGTTTTCGCTCTCCGAACTCAACAACCTGTTCGTGGGATTCCTTGAATCGTTCGGTTACACCAATCAGACGACGCCTCTTCCGCCGCTGGACGGCTGGTATCTCCTGCCCGCGCTGCTCATCATCGCGGTGCTTCCCGCGATCTTTGAGGAGACGCTCTTCCGCGGGATCCTCGTCGGGCGCATGTCGGCTTCCGGCTGGGGGACGGCGGCAACGCTGCTGATCTCCGGCGCGCTCTTTTCTCTGTTCCACGGCAACCCCGCGCAGACGATCTATCAGTTCATCTGCGGGGTCTGCTTTGCGCTTCTGGTGGTGCGTGCGGGAAGCATTCTGCCGTCCATGGCCGCGCATTTTGCAAACAATGCGCTGATCGTGATCCTCACTTCGACGGGATACGGCACGGAGGGCGGCTGGGTGATGCCGCAGGCATGGAATATCGGGCTGATCGTCTCCTCGGCGGTCTGTCTTGCCGCGTCGCTCGTGTTTCTTCCCTTTCTGGACAAATCGAATGCGCGCAAGGGCGGCGTCCGGGACGGAAAATATTTCTTTTTTGCCGCGGCGGTCGGCATCGCGGTGTGTGCGGTGCAGTGGATCGTCGTGCTCATTACGGGGTTCACGGCGTGATCAGGGTCCGCATCGTCTGCGTCGGAAAGCTCAAGGAAGAATACTGGCGCGCCGCCCTTGCCGAGTACGCCAAGCGCCTTGCGCGGTTCTGCAGGCTGGAGGTGACCGAACTCCCCGAACGGCGCACGCCCGAGGAGGAGGCGGATGCGATCCTGCGCGCCTGCCGCGGACATGTGTTTGCGCTGGCGGTGGAGGGGAAACAGGTATCGTCCGAGCAGTTTGCCGCGGAAATCGCCTCTTTGTGCGACGCGGGAAAGGAGATGACGTTCGTCATCGGCTCCTCCTGCGGACTTGCGGAACGCGTCAAAAGGCAGGCGGACGGGTTGCTCTCCTTTTCCAAAATGACATTTCCGCATCAGATGATGCGCGTGATCCTTGCCGAACAGATCTACCGGGCGTTCATGATCGCCGCGGGGGCGGAATACCACAAGTAACCCCCGGGCCTGTCTCTTTCATAGAATGCAGGGTGAACGTCTATGAAGAAGTCAGGGCATTTTACGACGGATTCCGCGGCGAAAAGCGGGTGATCGGAAAGAGCCGCGAAGGAAGGGACATCTTTGCGCTGTTCATCGGCTCCGCGGGCGGGCCTGTCGGGATCTCCACGTACGCCATGCATGCGCGGGAGTGGATCACGGCGTATCTTGCGATGCAGCATGTCCGCAGAGGACTTGTGCGCGGGGGCGTGTGGGTGGTTCCGCTCGTCAATCCGGACGGCGCGCTCCTCGTTCAGGAGGGCGCGGTCAGCGTCAGGACTTCCCTGCGCGGCGGACTCCTGTACCTGAACGGCGGGGCGGATTTTTCGCTGTGGAAAGCGAATGTGCGCGCGGTCGACCTCAATGTCAACTTTGACGCCGGCTGGGGAACAGGCAGGCAGAATCTGCGCTCTCCCGCGCCCGCAAACTACATCGGTTCCGCGCCCTTTTCCGAGCCCGAAACGCAGGCGCTCCGCGATTTTACGCTGGAAATTTCCCCCGCTTTTACGGTGAGCTGGCATACGAAGGGGGAGGTCATCTACTGGCGGTACCGTCAGAATGCGCTGCGCGCGGTGCGCGATAAAAAATATGCGAAAATTTTAAGCGCCGCAACGGGATATCCGCTTGCGGAGGCGCCCGACTCTGCGGGCGGGTACAAGGACTGGTGCGTGGAAAAGCTGAAGATCCCCGCGTTCACCGTCGAGGCGGGGCGGGAGACGTTCTCCCATCCGCTGGGCTTTTCCGCGCTTGCCGATATCGTGACGAAAAATCTTGATGCGCTTGTAAAACTTGCTCTTGCATTCTGATATGGACGAAAAATTTATGCGCGAGGCGGTCCGCCTTGCCCGAAAAGCCAAAAAAAAGGGGGAAGTCCCCATCGGCGCGGTCGTGGTCCTGAACGGGAAGATCATCGGCCGCGGCTATAATCTGCGCACGAAACTGCAGATGGCAACGGCGCATGCCGAAATGCGCGCCATCGACAGGGCATGCAGAAAGCTCCATTCCTGGCGGCTTCCGGGCGCGGAGATCTACGTCACGCTGGAGCCCTGCCCCATGTGCATGGGGGCGATTTTGAACGCCCGCATCGACCGCATCTTTTTCGGCGCATACGAACAGAAGGGCAGGAGCCTGACGAACGAGCTCGCGAACGCCAATCTTCTCAATCACAAGGTGGAAGTGACGGGCGGCATTCTGAAAGAGGAATGCGCCGGGGTGCTCACCTCCTTTTTTACGGAGATGCGCGCAAGAGAAAAGGCGGAGAAGAAATAGAGGCGCTCCCTGTCCGGGGGCGCTTTTTATGCCTGTTTGCTATGGCGACCGATAAAAAAGAGGCATTTGACAGGCGGAAACATGTGGGGTATAATAGAGAAAAAATGCGGCGTGTCTGCCGCGGAAAGGAGAAAACAATGCTCGGGAATTTTACTTACTGCAATCCCACAAAACTGTATTTCGGAAAGGCCGCGGTCGAAAATCTCAGGACGGAACTGCCGGGGTACGGGAAAAACGTGCTGCTGGTCTACGGCGGCGGTTCGATCAAAAAGAACGGCATCTACGATCAGGTCGTCTCCATTCTCAGAGAGTGCGGAAAGACGATCGCCGAGGACGCGGGCGTCATGCCCAATCCCACCGTGGAAAAACTGCATGAGGGCATCGCCCGCGCGCGGGCGTGCAAGGCCGATCTGATCCTGGCCGTGGGCGGCGGATCGGTCTGCGACTATGCCAAGGCGGTTTCCGTCTCGGTCAACTGCGACGAAGAGCCGTGGGACAAGTATTTTATCCGCTTCGAGGAACCGACCTGCCCGATCGTTCCCGTGGCGTGCGTGCTGACGATGGTCGGGACCGGGAGCGAAATGAACGGCGGCTCCGTCATCACCAACCATGCGCAGAAGCTCAAGATCGGCCATGTGTTCGGGGAGGAGGTGTTCCCCAAGTTCTCTATTCTCGACCCGACGTATACGTTCACACTGCCCAGATATCAGATGATCTCCGGATTTTATGACATCATGTCCCATATCCTGGAACAGTACTTTTCGGGAACGGACGACAACACGAGCGACTATCTTGCCGAGGGCCTGCTCCGCTCGCTCATTCACAGTGCGCCGGCCGCGGCCAAGGATCCGACGGACTATGAGGCGCGCAGCAATATCATGTGGACGGCGACCTGGGCGCTCAACACGCTGATCGCGATGGGCAAGGACACCGACTGGGAAGTGCATATGCTCGGCCAGGCGGTCGGGGCGCACACGGACGCAACGCACGGCATGACGCTCGCCGCCGTCTCAATGGCGTATTACCGGCACATTCTGCCCTACGGACTTGCCAGGTTCATACGGTTTGCGGTCAATGTGTGGGGAGTCGATCCCGCAGGCAGGACGGACGGGCAGATCGCCGAGGAAGGACTTCGCGCCATGGAGAAGTGGATGAAAGAGCTCGGGCTCGTGATGAACCTGCGCGAACTGGGCGTGACGGAGGACATGATCGACGGGCTTGTGAAGAGCACGCTCGTGATGAAGGGCGGCTATAAGGTGCTGACCGAGGACGAGATCCGTTCTATTTTCAAAGAGAGCCTGTAACCCGAAGATTTTATGGAGATGAAATATATGAAAGTACTGCTTGTCAACGGAAGCCCGCGTGCGGCGGGCTGCACCTTTACGGCGCTTTCGGAAGTGGCAAAGACGCTGGAGGCGGAGGGGATCGCCACGGAGATCTTCCAGCTCGGGGCAAAGCCCGTTCAGGACTGCATCGCCTGCATGAAATGCCGCGAACTCGGCAAATGCGTCTTTGACGATGCTGCCAATCTGCTCATCGAAAAGGCCAGGGAATCGGACGGGTTTGTGTTCGGTTCGCCCGTCTATTATGCGCACCCCACGGGGCGCATTCAGTCGGTGCTCGACCGCGCGTTCTATGCCGGAAAGTATGCGTTTATCGGAAAGCCGGGCGCGAGCATCGTCTCTGCGCGCAGGGGCGGCACCGCGGCGTCGTTCGACGTCGTCAACAAGTATTTCGGGATCTCCTCGATGCCCGTCGTCTCCTCCACTTACTGGAACATGGTATACGGCAAGACGCCCGACGAGGTCAGGCAGGACGCCGAGGGAATGCAGACGATGCGCAACCTTGGACGCAATATGGCCTACCTGCTCAAATGCATCGAGGCCGGCCGCGCGGCGGGCATTCCTGCGCCCGAACAGGAAACCGCGCATTATACAAACTTTATCCGCTGATATGCCGTGCGGACAGACGGCCGACGGAGGAAATCTCTATACGGGTCCGCTCAGCGGAAACACGCTCAAAGTCATTGCCTGCATCAGCATGCTGATCGACCATGTCGGAATGATCTTCTTTCCCGATGTGGTCGTTCTGCGCGTCATCGGCAGGCTTGCCATGCCGCTGTTCGCATTCACGTTCGCGGAGGGTTGCTTTTATTCGCGGCACAGGCTGCGGCGCTTTCTGCTCATTCTTTGCCTGGGGATTGTGACGAGCTCGGTCATGTCCTTTGTGGAGAAGTCGCCGCAGGGGGATATCCTGATCACTTTGTCGCTTTCGGCGCTTGTGATCGGCGCGCTTGACGCTCTCAAACGAAGCGCCTTTGCGCATCAGGTCAAAAAAACGGTTGTTTTTGCCCTTTTGCTGGCAGCCGCGGTCGCATTCTGCGTGGGCGTGTGCTGTTTTTCGGGACTGAACGTCGATTACGGACTGGCGGGGGTGCTGCTGCCCGTCACCGTGCGGCTGCTCGATTTTCGCTCGTACGGCGCAAAGGGCGCGCTGAGCGCGATCTACACGCCCGTCACGATGCTTCTGCTGTTTGCGGCGGGGCTGTTGTTTGTCGTGCTGTTCACGGGGGAGATCCAGCTGTTTTCGCTCGTTTCGCTGATTTTCATCGCCCTGTACAGCGGGAAGCGTGGAAAGGCGCATCTGAAGGCGCTCTTTTATGTCTTTTATCCCGCGCATCTTGCCGTCCTGGGGGCGGTCTATCTGATCGTTTGGCCGGAATTTTTCATGACACTGTTCTGAGGAACGGATATCGCTTCGGCGGCGGACCTGAGTCCGCCGCCGAAGTTCTTATTTTGGGGCCGCGTTTCGGTTGCCGAAGAGTGCTTTTTTGTGGTATAGTGTATGGGAACGACGGGAATCCGTTCCGGTGACGGCGTGACGGAAAAGGAGGGGCCATTGAAAAATCTGATTCTCAAGATCCGCGAAGGCGATCTGTTTCGTTTCATTGACAGCGAAGAGCGCACCGAACTGACCGTCGGGTCCAAGCGCACGGCGGACATCGTCGTAAAGTCACAGGTCGTCGAGCCCGTGCAGATCCGTCTGCTGCTCAAAAACAACGTGTGGTATGCGGAAGACCTCACGCCGGAGAATGCAAGGAGCATCGTTCTGCTTGACGGAAGGCGGTTCAAGCGGCCGATGATGAAGTTTGACGGCGTGCTCTCCATCCGCCGCGCGGGGAAAAAGGAAAAGGAAGACCTCGTCCGCATCAGAGCAGTCAAACAGTTCAGCCGCAGGAAGGTCAAAAACAATTTCGACCTCACGGCAAAGACGGTCACCACGGTGGGAAGCGGCGAAAACTGCGATATCCGCGTGAACAATCCGCTCGTCTCCGAAAAGCAGTTCTTTATCGTGTTCGACGGAGCCAACTGCTTTGTCGAGGACGCGCACAGCATGAGCGGTACCTACGTCAACAACAAAAAGGTCAAGCGGCAGAAGCTGGGCGATTATGACCGCATCTCCATTCCTTCGGCGGCCTACATCTTCTACCGCAATACGCTGCTGTATTCGACGGCGGAAGGGGGGATCCGCATTGACGCGGTGGACGTGTGCAAGCGGGTGCGCGACAAAAATTCGCGCGGGAAGATCTCCCTCGTCACCAACGTGACGTTCCGCATCGAGGCGGGCTCGTTTGTGGCGGTCGTGGGCGGAAGCGGCGCGGGAAAGTCGACGCTGCTCGACTGTATCAACGGCATGCGGCCCGCAACGGACGGCAAGATCTACTACGACACCAACGACTACTATGAGAATATGAACACCTATAAGGGGGTCGTCGGATACGTCCCGCAGCGGGATATCATGCACGACGATCTGACCGTTTCGGACGCCCTGCGCTATACGGCCATGCTGCGTATGCGCGCCGATCTTCCCGCCGAAGAGCTCTCCGCGCGCGTCGCGGAGGCGATCGCGGACGTGCATCTGCAGGGAAAGGAAAAACTGCGCATCGCTTCGCTTTCGGGCGGGCAGAAAAAGCGCGTCTCCATCGCCATGGAACTGCTTTCCGACCCGAAGGTCATCTTCCTCGACGAGCCGACGAGCGGGCTTTCCCCCGATCTGGACATGGAGATGATGGCTCTGCTGAAAGATCTCTCCAAAAAGGGGCGCACGATCGTCGTGATCACGCACGCAATGGAAAATCTGGATAAATGCGACAGCGTGGCCTTCCTCGGCCGCGGCGGAAGGCTGTGCTATTACGGCCCCGCCAAGGACGCGTTCCGCTGGTTCAACCGCCGCAGTTATTCGCGCATCTTTGCCGCGCTCACCGACGAGGCGACCAGCGAGGCCTTTGCAAAGAAGTACCGCCGCAGCGCGTATTATAAGGACCTGTATAAACAGCTCGTCGAAGAGTACGGCAAGGGCTGCTGCCTGCCGCCCGAAGAAGAGGAAGTGCAGGCGCCGTGGGAGCGGCCGCCCAAGGATCTGCCCAGGCCGCTTACCGGAGTGCCGGAAGGGGAGGAGGACGCATGAAACAGTTCCGCCGCCGTTCTGCGCGCATGAACCTGATGCACTACCGCGTGCTTGTCGCCCGGTATTTCAGACAGATCTTTTCCAGCCTCGGAACGCTTTTGCCGCTCGTTCTGCAGGCGCCCGTGATGCTGATCATCGTCTGGCTTGTCAGCCAGAAGGACGCATTCACGCTCAAATCGCCGGAGGCGCTGACGGGCGCGAATGTGACGCTGTTCATGCTGATCATCATGAGCGCGCTGATGGGGATCCTCAACAGCTACCGCGAGATCTGCAAGGAGCGGGAGATCCTCTCCCGCGAAGTGTTCGGCGGGCTGGACATTCCGGCCTACGTCTTGTCCAAGTTCACCGTGCTTTCCGTCGTCGGCATTGTGCAGTGTGCGATCCTCTTCGGCGGAACGCTGCTGTTCATCGACTTCGCCTATCCGGTGCCCGCCACGGGGTATCTCTGTTCCTATGCGGCCATGGCGCTGACGAATATCAGCGTGATGGCGGTCGGGCTGTTTATCTCCGCGCTCCTGAAAAAGTCGGAGAGCGCCATTCTGCCCGTTCTGTTCATCATCATCATGCAGGTGGTGTTCTGCGACAGCCTGTTTTCGCTTGAAGGGGCGGCCGGCTGGCTCCGCTATGTCACGCCGAGCGCATGGGGGATCGCCGTGTTCAGCCGCGAGTGCGCCCTGAACAGCTGGGCCCCGCGCGAATATTTTTACAAGTCCATGTTCGATCTCAACCCGCTCATAGGCATCGCCGTCCTTGCGGCGATCGCGATCGTGTTCGTTCTGCTCACGATCTTCCGCCTGAAACGCGTCTATCGTCAGAAGGATTGAACTGCATAAAAAAGCTGCGCCCGCCGCTGCCTGAGGCAGCGGCGGGCGCAATGTTATGGATCGTGGTGGACGTCAGCGCTGTGCTTGGGCGCTGCGGCGGGCGGCGGCCATGGGGATCTGAATGAGCAGTGCTACGATCGCGCCGCAGAAAAATCCCGTCCCGTGCCCGAGATTGTGCAGGAGGTCGTAAGGGTAAACGGCAAAGGATACTTCGGAAGTGCCGCCGTTGAAACACATGGCAAAGTAGATGAGCGCAAGCACGACGCCGCCGAAGATGAGGTCGGTTTTGTTGCGCCGCGCAGTTCCGAGGGAGAACAGATAGTCGATGAGGATATAGGCGTACAGCGCGTAGTTGACGCCCGAATAGCCGTGAAATCCCATGTCGCCGTCTGCCGCTGCGCAGACGCAGCCTTGCAGTATGGCAATGGACAGCACAAGTCCCAAAAGGCCGAGGCTGCCCGTCTTTCGCTCCAGATACAGCCCCGCCACAAAAAAGCAGAGCATATTCAGCAGAACGTGCTGCAAGTTGGAATGGGAGAAGTTGTTGAGGAAACAGCGCAGAATACGTTCGAAATCAAAGGATTTTCCCCAGCTGACGTGGCCGTTCCCGTATGCGCCCTCCCAGTAGTAGTCAAGCAGAGCATAGAGCAGAATGTTTGTCAGGACGACGGCGATGGTCGCCGCATAAAAGTAGTTGCGGGAATACCACGCAAGCCGTTTTTTGGAACTGTCGATCAGTTTCATATTCCCTCCTTATCTGTATGTATTATAGCATTCGGCGCGGGTGAATGCAAGAGTGCGCGGCGTTTTTCCGCCCGTTTTTCCTGTGGGCTTTTTTGTGCGCGGCTTTGCCGAAAACTTGTCATTTGACGGCGCGTGTGATATAATGAACGGGTATGGAAGAACTTGAACGACTCAACGAAGAACAGCTTGCGCCCGTCCTCGACACCGAGGGCGCGGTGCTGGTACTGGCGGGCGCAGGAAGCGGCAAGACGCGCGTCCTGACGTCGCGCATTGCCCACCTTGTCATGGAAAAAGGCGTGCCGCCCGAAAATATCCTTGCGATCACATTCACCAACAAGGCGGCAAGCGAAATGCGCGAGCGCCTGGACGCCATGACGGACGTCTCCCGCATGTGGGTGTGTACCATTCACTCCATGTGCGTCAAGATCCTGCGCATGTTTGCCGAACGCAGGGGGCTTTCGCCGAACTTTTCCATCTATTCCGAGCAGGAGCGTTCCGCCGTCGTCAAACAGGCGTTCAAGGAATGCGGCTACGACGATGAGGACGGAAAGCTGCTGAAATCGGTGAAATGGCACATCTCAAACGCCAAGATGCTGGGGCTCTCGCCCTCGGAATATGCCCGCCGCACGGCCTTTGAAAGCAACCTGGAAGCGGCCGTCAGGGTGTATGAAAAGTATGCCGATCATCTGAGGGCGTACAACGCGCTCGATTTCGACGATCTGCTGACCGAGGCGCTCGCCCTGCTGCGCGAGGACGCCGAGGCGCTCGAATATCTTGCGGGCAGGTTCCGCTACGTCCATGTGGACGAATTCCAGGATACCAACGCCGTGCAGTTTGAGATCGTCAAATGTCTCGCGTCCGTGCACGGGAACCTGTTTGTCGTCGGCGACGACGATCAGTCCATCTACGGCTGGCGGGGGGCAAAGATCGAAAATATTCTGGGGTTCGAGCGGGTTTACCCCAAGGCAAAAGTGTATAAACTTCAGCAGAACTACCGCTCCACCAAGGCCATTTTATCGCTTGCGAATGCCTCCATCGCACACAATGCGCGCCGCAAGGGAAAGACCCTTCACACGGACAATCCCGAGGGGGAAAAACCCGTCTGGTACGAGGCGGAGGACGAGACGAGCGAGGCGCTCTACTGCGCAAAGACGATCATGTCCCTGCGGGCGCAGGGATACCGTCTCTCCGATTTCGCCGTCCTCATGCGCATCAACGCCCTGACCCGCTCTTACGAGCAGGAGTTCACCAAATACGGGATCCCTTACAAGGTCTTCGGCGGTTTCAAGTTCTTCGAGCGCAAGGAGATCAAGGACATTCTCGCCTACCTGCGGGTGGCGGGCAATCCGTTTGACTCCGAAGCGGTGGCGCGCATCATCAACGTTCCCCGCCGCGGGATCGGGGAAAAGACGGTGCAGGCGCTCTTTGAATATGCCGAGCGGGAAGATACGTCGCTGTACGACGCGGTGCTCGACTGCGACAGGCTGAGCGTCAACAGCGGGACCAAGGAGAAATTGCGCGCATTCGGGAAATATCTCAAAGAGCTCGTGCTCGACGCGCAGGTGCTCCCGGTCGATTCGTTTGTGCACCGGCTGATCGACACGTCGGGCATGGTGGAACAGTACGCGGACAATTCGGACGAGTCGGTCACCAAGCGCGCGAACATCGATGAATTCCTCAATTCGGTGGAGGAGTTCATGCGCATGAATCCGGAGGCGACGCTCTCCGACTATCTGCAGCAGATCACCCTCTATTCGGACACGGACGAAATGGACGACGGCGACTACGTGACCGTCGCGACCATTCACGCCGTCAAGGGACTGGAATTCCGCTGCGTGTTCGTTGTGGGACTGGAAGAAAACGTCATGCCCACTTCGCGGGCGAACGACGATCCCGCGGCGCTGGAAGAGGAGCGCAGGCTCATGTATGTCGCCATCACCCGTGCGAAAGAGCGGCTGTATCTCACCCGCTCAAAAAGCAGGTATCTGTACGGGCACCGGGAGATCACCATGCGCTCCAAGTTTATCGGCGAATTGGAGAACGAGCTGGGCATTCCGAGGGCGTCCGTCTTTCCCCGCTATTCGGGGGACTATACGCAGGAAGGGTACGGGGGCGCCTTCTCCCGCGGATACCGCGGGTACGGGAATTCCGGGTATACGGGCGGCTACGTCGCCCGCGGCGGCGGATACGAAAAGCGGACGTACGGCGTTCAGCGGGAGCGCGACGAAGGATTCCGCACATTCGGAGCGGGGTCGGGAAGCGCGCCGCAGCCGGCTTCCAGGTTCGGCAATGCGGGCGTCTCCGCGCCGCAGCAGCCCCGCAAGGACACTTCCGGGTTCGCGGTCGGCGTCCGGGTGCGGCATGCGCGCTTCGGCGACGGCGTCGTGACGGCGATGCGCGGCACGGGCGGGAACGTCATCGTGACGGTGAATTTTGAAAAGGCAGGCAATAAAGACCTTGCCGCGGCGCTGGCGCCGCTGCAGATCATTCAGGGAAACGACTGAGTCTGTGTTTCGCAGACGGGAGAGCAGCTATGGACAGAATGCGCTATCTTGTGGATACGCTCAACAAGTGGGCATACGAGTACTACGTGCAGGACGCGCCGAGCGTTTCGGACAGAGAGTACGATGCCCTGTATGACGAGCTGAAAGAGCTTGAACGGGAGACGGGCGTGCGCCTTCCCGATTCTCCCACGCGCAGGGTGGGCGGCGAACCCATCAAGGCGTTCGCACGCCACAGGCACATTGCGCCGCTCTTTTCGCTCGACAAGGCGGTCACGGAGGACGAACTTTCCGCCTTCGTCACGCGCGTGCAGAAAATCGATCCCGCGGCCGTTTTTACGGTGGAATACAAGTTCGACGGCCTGACCATGTGCCTGACCTATGAGGAGGGCCGCTTCGTGCGCGCGACGACGCGCGGCAACGGGACCGAGGGGGAGGACGTCACCGCACAGGCGCTCACCGTGCGCAGTTTTCCGCTCGCCATTCCCTATCGCGGCACGCTGGAAGTGCGCGGCGAGGCGGTGATCCGCCTGCCCGTGCTGGAAGAATATAACCGCACCCACCCCGACGAGCCGCTCAAAAACGCACGCAACGCGGCGGCGGGGGCGATCCGCAATCTCGACCCGAAGGTGACGGCCTCCCGCCGCCCCGAGATCATCTTCTACGATATCAACTATATGAGCGACGCGCCTGTCTCCTCGCAGCAGGAGGCGGTTTCCAGACTGCGGGAATGGGGGTTTCAGACCTTTCCCTATTTCAGGGTGTGCGGCTCGTTTGACGAGGTGCGTGCGGCGGTGGACGAGATCGAAGTGGGCAGAAAATCGCTCGACGTGCTCACGGACGGCGCCGTCATCAAGACGGATTCCGAGGCGACGCGCCGCCTGATGGGCTATACGGACAAGTTCCCGCGCTGGGCGATCGCCTACAAGTTCGAGGCAGAGGAAGCGGAGGCGACGGTCGAGCGCGTGATCTGGCAGGTGGGCCGCACGGGGAAGCTGACGCCGCTCGCGTTCATCACGCCCGTCGAGCTCGCGGGGGCCACCGTGCGCCGCGCGACGCTCAACAACTTCGGCGATCTCACGCGCAAGGACGTGAAGGTGGGTTCGCGCGTGCTGGTGCGCCGCTCCAACGAGGTCATTCCCGAAATCCTCGGCGCGGTCGCCCATGCCGAGGGGAGCGTCCCCGTCGAAAAGCCGCGCGTGTGCCCCGCATGCGGCGCGCCCGTCACGGAGGTGGGCGCCAACCTGTTCTGTTCCAACCGCGAATGTCCGCCCCGCATCGTGCAGAAGCTCACGCACTACTGTTCCAAGAACGCGGCGGATGTGGAGGGACTGTCCGAGGCGACGCTCACGCTCTTGTATGAAAAGCGGGGCGTCAGAAGGTTTTCCGACCTGTATGCCCTGACGGAGGAAAATTTTGCGGGCTTGGAGGGATTCAAGGCAAAAAAGATCGCCAACCTTCTCTCCGCGATCGACGCCAGCCGCCGTATGCCGCTCGAGCGCTTTCTTTACGCCATCGGCATCGAGGGGATCGGGCGGGTCGCGGCGCGCGATCTCGCCGCCTTCGGCAGCGTGGAGGCGGTCGCCGCGCTCACGTTTGACGAACTCGTCGCCCTTGAAAATATCGGCGACGTCACGGCAAATTCCATTCTGCACTACTTTGCCGACGGGGAAAACCGCGCCGAGCTTGAAAGGCTCAGACAGGCGGGCGTCTGTCCCACGGCGGCCGGGCGGGTGACCGAGGGCGCCTTTGCGGGCGAGAACGTCGTCCTTACGGGCGGGCTTGCCTCGATGTCCCGGCCGGAAGCGCAGAAAAAGATCGAGGCGCTCGGTGGAACGGCGCAGTCCTCCGTCACGCGCAAGACGACGCTCGTCGTCGCGGGAAGCGATGCGGGCAGCAAATTGCAGAAGGCGCTTTCGCTGGGGATCCGCGTGATCGACGAAAAGGAATTTCTTGCCATGCTCGGCGAAAACAAATAGGCCGTGCGCGGCATAAGGCATAAATTGCGAACAGGCTCCGCCCGATTCGGCGGAGCCTGTTCATGTCCGGAAAAAGTCCGGCGGAAATGTTTTCCGCCGGACTTTTTTATTTCAGACTCTTGACGCTGTTTCCCTCTACGATGCGGAAGGGGACGTAGATCTTTGTTCCGACGACTTTTTCCGAGATGGTGGAAAGCAGGGTGTCGAATGCGATGCGCCCGATCTCCTCCTGATCCTGATAGACGTGCGTCAGAAGGGGGAGCGTCACCGATTCGTAGGCGTCGAACATGACGAGCGAGTAGTCGTCCGGCACCGTCTTTCCGATCTCGCGCAGGGCGGTCATCAGCAGCTGCGTGACGGAGAATTCCGAGGAGATCAGGGCGGTCAGGTCGGGGTTTGCCCCAAGGAATTTTTTGATGATCTCCACGTCGCTGCGGGCGACCTCCGAATCGTTGGAGGCGTGCGGGCTCATGACCGTGTTCAGGATGTGGAAGTTGTCGGCCGCCTTGCGGTTGGTGATGTACATGGAGGTAAAGCCGTCCATGCGCTCCTGCACGGAGGAGGTGTTCGCCTGCGGGCTGCACAAAAATCCGATCTTTTCGTGTCCCTTGTCGAACAGGTACTGCGTGACGGCCTGCGCCGCCTCGAAGTTGTTGGTGCTGACGCTGGGAATGTTGAAGCCGGCAAAGTAGCGGTCAACGAGCACGATGGGGAACTTGCGGAAGTGCAGCTTGACAAGCGGGCGGGATCGGGAGACTTTCTCCGCTTTCCGGGAAAAAAACTGCGAAAGTGCTTGAAATCTGCGCCGCGGCGTGGTATAATGGGATATCAGATCCGGGAGGCAGGCGCATGAAGAGTATGACGGGGTACGGCAGGGGAACCTGCAGCGAGGGCGGCGTTGAGCTGACCGCGGAAGTCAAATCGGTCAACAACCGCTTTCTCGATCTCTCCGTCAAGAGCCCGCGCATCTTTCTTTCCCAGGAGGAGCGCGTGCGTTCCGTCGTCCGCCGGCACATCACCCGCGGGCACGTGGACGTCTTTATCAGCTATGCCGATAAGCGCGAAAGGGAAAAGACCTATTCGGTCGATACTTCGGTCGCGCTCGCCTATCACACGGCCGCACGGCAGCTCAGAGAGGCGCTCCCCGACGTTGCGGACGACGTCGCGCTTTCGTTCTATCTGCGGCTTCCGGACGTCGTGCGCGCCGAGGAAACCGGCGAAGCGGACGAGACGCTCGTCGCCGCGCTCGAAAAGGCGCTGGAGGCCGCGCTCTGTTCGCTCACCCGTATGCGCGAAAAAGAGGGCGCCAGGCTGAAAGCCGATCTGCTTGCGCGCATGGAGACCATTGAACGGCTGACGGGATGCATCGCCGCGCGTGCGCCGCTCGTTGCCGCGCAGTACCGCGAAAAACTGACCGAGCGCATTCACGAATACCTTGCGGGCAAGGCTGACGAGACGCGGATCCTGACGGAAGCGGCCGTCTTTGCAGACAAGTGCAGCATCGACGAGGAACTCACCCGTCTGAAAGCTCACATCAAGGCGTTCCGGGAAATTGCGCAGCTTGACGAAGTGGGCCGGAAACTGGACTTTCTGGTGCAGGAATTCAACCGCGAGTGCAACACGATCTGCAGCAAATCGAACGACGGGGAAGTGACGGCGCTCGCCCTCGAAATGAAAAACGAGATCGAGAAAGTCCGCGAACAGATACAGAATTTGGAGTAACGCATGAGAAACGTCCTCGTTGTCATTTCTGGACCTTCCGGCGTGGGCAAGGGGACGCTGGTCGATCTGCTGCTCGCCGAAGATAACGATCTGGTGGAGTCCGTCTCCTGCACCACGCGCGCACCCCGCGCGGGCGAGGTGAACGGCAGGGAATATTTCTTCAT
This sequence comes from Candidatus Gallimonas merdae, assembly GCA_904419525.1. Classification (GTDB taxonomy): domain Bacteria; phylum Bacillota; class Clostridia; order Christensenellales; family Borkfalkiaceae; genus Gallimonas; species Gallimonas merdae. The sequence goes on along the minus strand of CAJFRT010000006.1, from coordinate 10,193 downwards.
CACGCAGAGCGAATTCCGCAACCGCATCGCCGAGAACGATTTTCTCGAATACGACGAACATTTCGGCAACTATTACGGCACGCCGCGTTCCTTTGTGGAGCGTCAGCTCCGCAGCAAGTCGGTGGTGCTTGAGATCGACGTCGTGGGCGCACTCAACGCAAAGCGCCTGATGCCCGAAAGCGCGGTGCTCGTCATGGTGACGCCTCCTTCCCTCGAGGAGCTGGAGCGCCGCCTCAGCGGAAGGGGCTCGGAAGGGGAGGAAGCGCTCAGAGAGCGCATGCGCCGCGTGCGCTATGAGCTCGATCAGGCGCCGCTCTACGATTATGTCGTCGTCAACGACGACCTGCAGCGCACCAAGCGCGAAATTCAGGAAATTATCCGCAAAGAAAAGGAGAAACAGATATGATCAATGAACCTTCGGTAGACGCCCTGATCCGCAAACTGGGCAAGGAGGAGGAGCCCGCAAGCCGTTACGAGCTGTGCGTGGTGGTTGCCAAGCGTACGCGGCAGATCATCGAGCAGATGCAGTCTGCCGGCGTTACGGAACTTCCCGGCAAGCAGAAAGAGATCGTGCTCGCCTGCCAGGAGATCATGAACGGAAAGGTCACGGCGGTTCACGACTGACTCCGTTCCCCTACACAAGCGCCCCGTCAACGGGGCTTCTTTTTCATCACGGAATCCGGAAATGATTTGCGAGGTCATCGTCGATATTGCGCACAGCGAAGTGGACAAGATCTTCGACTATGTATGCGATGTGCCCGTCGAGGCGGGAGCCCGCGTCGCCGTGCCCTTCGGACGGAGCGCGGCGACGGGTTTTGTCGTGCGCGTGAAGGAGACGAGCGACTATCCCGCCGAAAAACTGAAAAAGATCTACCGCGTGGAGGAGGGGACTTCCGCCGTCAATGCCGAATGCCTGCGGCTCGCGGGGGCGATAGCGCGGCGCTACCGTGTGCCGCTGGCGCTCTGCCTCAGACTGTTCATTCCGCCCGAAATGCGCACGGGCAAGGTTGCCGAGACCTATCGGACCTATGCCCGGTTCGCGCAGGACGTTCCGATCAAAAACGCGCCGCAGCAGGCGGCGTGTCTTGCGTTTCTGAAAGAAAACGGCGAAACGGACGCGGCGCGCCTGCGTGAGCAGTTCGGTTCGGCAGTCAACGCGCTTGTGAAAAAGGGCGGCATCGTCCTCGATCGTCGGCGCGTCCTGCGTGATCCTTACAAGGGCGTGGAAGGGCAGGCGGCAGAGCACGTGCTCACCGCGGCACAGCGCCGCGCGGTCGCGGCGATCGGCGCGACGGACAAGACGGTCACGCTGCTGCACGGCGTGACGGGAAGCGGCAAGACGGAGGTGTATCTCACCCTCATCGCCGATGCGCTTGCGCAGGGCAGGACGGCCATATTTCTCGTGCCGGAAATTTCCCTGACGCCGCAGATGCTCTCTCAGCTGCGCGCCCGGTTCGGTTCCGCGGCGGCCATTCTGCACAGCGGGCTTTCGGCAGGGGAACGCTTCGACGAATGGCAGCGCCTCCGCGAGGGGAGCGCGCGCATCGCGATCGGCGCACGGTCCGCGGTGTTCGCTCCCGTGGAAAACATCGGCATCATCGTCCTTGACGAGGAACACGACGGCAGCTATTCCTCCGAAAGCGCCCCCCGATACAACACGTTCGACATTGCGCTCATGCGAGCGCGGCACAACGGCTGCAAACTCGTGCTCGGCAGCGCCACGCCGTCGGTGGAGACATACAAGCGTGCGCTGGACGGGGAATTCGCGCTCGTGCGCATGCCCGACCGCATCAACGCGCGGCCGCTGCCCGACGTCAACATCGTGGATATGCGCCGCGAGGTCAAGCGCGGGAACCCGTCGCCCTTTTCGGCGGCGCTGCGCGAGCGGCTGGAGAGCTGCCTTGCGGAGGGACAGCAGGCGATCCTCTTTCTCAACCGCAGGGGATATTCCCAGACCGTTCTCTGCCGCGACTGCGGCTATGTCGCCAAGTGCGAACAGTGCGACGTCTCGCTCACCTATCACAGCGAGGAAAACTGTCTCAAATGCCACTACTGCGGCGCAAGGTACAGAATGCTCGAAGCGTGTCCTTCGTGCGGCGGGAAGCACATCTATTACGCGGGTACGGGTACGCAGCGCGTCGTCGGCGAGCTGAAAAAACTCTATCCGTCGGCACGGATCCTGCGCATGGACAACGATACGACCAACGGAAAAGAGGGCCATTACCGCATTCTGAAACAGTTTGCCGACCGGGAAGCGGATATCCTGGTGGGGACGCAGATGGTCGCGAAGGGGCACGACTTCCCGCTCGTGACGCTTGTCGGCATTCTCGATGCGGACATGAGCCTGCATTTCCCCGATTACCGAAGCGGCGAACGCACCTTCCAGCTTGTGACGCAGGTCGCGGGCAGGAGCGGCCGCGGAAAGGAAAAGGGAGATGTCGTTTTGCAGACGTATGACCCCGACAACTATATTCTCCGCTTTGCCGCTGCATACGACTACGAAGGATTTTACCGGCATGAAGTGAACATGCGCGCGGCGACAATGTTCCCGCCCTTTGCCGTCATCGTGCGCGTCATGGTATCGGGCGCGGAGGACCGCGCGGCCGTCGGCGCCCTGCGCGAGGTCTATGAAAAATTACAGGCGGTGTTCGTTGAGGAGAGGGAGGAGTTCCTCTTCTTCAACCGCATGCATGCGCCCATCAAGCGCATTCAGGGAAAATTCCGCTACCAGGTACTCATGCGGCTGACGTCGCGCAGGCTTCTGGAGCGCATCTATGAGATCGTTTCGGGCGTGAAACACAAGGACACGCTCGTCTGGGTGGAGGAGAATCCCTCCAATTTGAGTTAAAAAGTCAGGTGAAAGGATATGATTCGTGAAATTGTACAGGTGGGCGACCCCGTTCTGCGGGAAAAATGCAAGCCCGTCACGCGGTTCGACGACGAACTTGCAAAACTCCTCGACGACATGAAGGAGACGCTCCGGCATGCCGAGGGCGCGGGGCTTGCCGCACCGCAGGTGGGCGTTCCCGTCCGCGCCGTGCAGGTGGACGTGGAGGAGGGCTTTTTCGAGCTCGTCAATCCCGTGCTTGTGTCGCAGAAAGGGGAACAGACGGGGGCGGAAGGCTGCCTTTCGGTGCGCGGCAAGGCGGGCACGGTCACCCGTCCGGAAAAGGTCAAGGTGGTCTTTTCGGACAGAAACGGCAACCGTTATTCGCTGACCGCGCGCGGATTTTTCGCCCGCGCCGTCTGCCATGAGCTCGATCATCTCGACGGGATCCTCTACACGGATAAAGCACAGAACGTCCATGACGTGGAGGACTGAGGCCCTGCGCGTCTTTTTCTGAACCCGGCTGACCGGAACCGGCGCCGGAAAGGAATCGTATGAAAATCATTTTTGCGGGAACACCCGCCTTCGCCGTGCCCGTATTCGAGGCGGTCGCGGAACAATTTGATATCGCGGCTGTGCTCACACAGCCTGACAGGCCGCAGGGCAGAAAGCGCGTTCTGACGCCGTCGCCCGTCAAACAGGCGGCGGTTTCGCGCGGGATCCCCGTGTTGCAGCCCGCCCGGCTGCGCGACGATCTGTCGGCGCTCCGCGCCGCGGGGGGCGATCTCATGGTCACCTGCGCATACGGTCAGATCCTGACGCAGGAGACGCTCGACATGTTCCCCCTGGGCGTGTGGAACGTGCATGCGAGCCTGCTTCCGAAATACCGCGGAGCGGCCCCCGTTGCGGCCGCCATTGCCGCCGGTGAACGGGAGACGGGCGTCACCGTCATACGCACGGACGCGGGGCTCGACACGGGCGACATGTTCCTGAAAGAACGCGTTCCCATTGCGGACGAAGATACGTGCGGGACGCTCTCGGAAAAACTCTCCCTGGTCGGCGCGCGTCTGATCTGCCGCGCGCTCAGGCAGATCGAAAGGGGGGATATCCGTCTGGAACGGCAGGGGGAAGGAACGGTGTGCCGCAAGACCGTGCGCACCCAAATCGATTTTTCGCGCCCCGCCGCCGAGGTAAGCGCGCTCATCCGCTCCCTTTCGCCTGCGCCGCTCGCGTTTGCGGAGGCGGGGGATCTGCTTCTGAACTGTTACAATGCGCGCGTCGTTGCCGACGCGCAGGAGCTGCCCGCGGGCACGGTGCTGGCCGCTTCCTTCCGGGAAGGGCTTGTCGTCAGGTGCGGCGACGGGGCCGTGCGGCTCACGGAAGTCCAGCCCGCAGGCGGAAAGCGCATGGCGGACACGGCGTTCTGCAACAGCGGAAAACTGCACAGGGGGGACCGGTTTGACCAACCCGTTTTATGACCCGTATCAGGTGCTCACCAAGGTCTACGGCGGGGCGCATCTGAAAATCGCGCTTGCAGACACGCCGATCGAAGAGGCGCACCGCGCGCGTACCGTAAAGGTCTGTTACGGCGTGCTCGAACAGGAGCAGTATCTTTCGCTCTGTGTGAAGTCGGTCGCTTCAAAAAGCCCGAAACAGAGCGTGCGCATCGTCATGAAGATCGCGCTGTATTTTCTGCTCTTTCTCGGAAAACCGCGCTATATGGTCACGGATCTGGCCGTCGGTTTGCTCAAAAAGATGGGCAAGGGCGGCATGGCGGGATTTGTCAATGCCGCACTGCGTTCGTTTGACCGCGAAAAGGTCGCGGTCCCGGAGGGGGACGCCGGCCTCTGCGTCACAACGCCCTATCCGATGTTCGCCGTCCGTCGCCTGCGCGCAGAGTACGGCGGCCGGACGGAGGCGATCGTGCGGGCAAAGAGCGGGGGCGTCAGCGTGCGGTTCGTGCGCGGCGCAGAGCGGTATCTGTCCCGGCCCCATACCGCAACGCCCTTTGAAAAGGTATATCTGTTTGAAAATTTTACGCGGGACGCATCGTTCTTCGCAGGGGACTATACCTTTCAGTCGGTGGGGAGCGTCGCGATCTGTCATGCGGTAGAGCCGTGCGAAACGCTGCTGGACGCATGCGCCGCGCCGGGCGGGAAGTCCGTCCTGCTCGCGGAAAAGTGCGCCCGCGTGACGGCCTGCGAACTGCATGCGCACCGCGTCTCGCTCATTGAAAGCTACTGTGCGCGCATGGGGACGGAGAACGTGACGGCGATGCAGGCGGACAGCAGCGTCTTTCGCCCGGAGTTTGAAAACGCGTTCGACGGCGTCCTGTGCGACGTTCCCTGTTCGGGATTCGGAACGGTGGCGGAAAATCCCGACCTTCCGCTCTTCAAAAGGGAGGAAGATTTCGCAGGACTCCATGCCGCGCAGACGGCGATCCTGAACAATTGTTCCCGCTATGTTAAGCGGGGCGGACATCTCTATTATTCCACCTGTTCCCTGTTCGGCGAGGAAAACGACGGCATCGTTTCGGCCTTTCTGGCCTCGCATGCGGACTTTGCCGTGTGCGGGGCGGAGAGCCCTCTCCCGCACGAGAAAAAAAGGTGCGGGATACAGTTTCTGCCCGATACGGCATTCGGCGCAGGGTTTTATATCGCAAAGTTGGTGCGCCTATGAAAGCAGTTTTGCAGGACAAGACCTATGAAGAGCTCGCTGCGCTCGTAGCGCAGGCGGGGGAAAAGCCCTTCCGTGCAAAACAGCTTGCCGAGGGGCTGACGCAGGGGAAGCGCATTTCGGAAATCCCCGTTCCGGCGGCCCTGCGCGCCGCTCTTCTCGAACAGTTCGAGGACGAGCCCGTCCGCATCGAACGGGTGTTCACGGCAAAGGACGGCACAAAGAAATTCTTGTTTGCCCTTGCGGACGGAAACCTGATCGAAGGGGTGCTCATGAAGTACAAGTACGGCAACACGCAGTGCGTCTCCACGCAGGTCGGCTGCCGTATGGGGTGCAAGTTCTGCGCCTCCACGCTCGGCGGACTCGTGCGCAATCTTTCGGCGGGGGAGATCCTCGGCCAGATCCTTGCCGTCAACCGCGCGGAAGGGGGCGTCAAAGACAGGCGCGCCGTCACCAATCTGGTGCTGATGGGCAGCGGCGAGCCATTTGACAACTACGACCAGGTCGTGCGCTTTCTGCGCAATGTGACGGACAGCCGCGGAATGGGGATCAGCGCGCGCAATATCAGCCTTTCTACCTGCGGCCTTGTGCCGCAGATGCGCGCCTTTGCGCAGGAGGGGATCCCGCTCAATCTTACGGTCTCTCTGCATGCCGTGACCGATCGGGAGCGCGCCCGCACGATGCCCGTAGCCAGGGCTTACAGCATCCGCGAAATTCTGGACGCCTGCGCGTTTTACTTTGAAAAGACGGGCCGGCGGTACATCTTTGAATACAGCCTGATCGCGGGCGAAAACTGCGATCCCGCGCATGCGGAAGCGCTTGCGGAACTCTTGCGGGGGCGGCCCTGTCACGTCAACCTCATCCGGCTGAACGAGGTCAGGGAGCGGTCGCTGCGCGCGACGGGAGAAAGGGAGGCCCAGGCCTTTCTGAAGGCGCTGACGGCGCGGGGCATCTCCGCGACGCTGCGCCGCAGCATGGGCAGCGACATCGGCGGCGCCTGCGGCCAGCTTCGTGCGAGTTACGTGAACGGGGAAGAGGAGCCGCCGATGTCGCAGGGATCCCGCAAAAGGACGGAGTCATGTTGCGGGAAGAGGAGCCGCGCGCCGAAAGGAGAAACCGCGAACGAAGAGAGCGGTGAGGAAGAGGCGCAGCGGTGACGAGGCGGCGCCTGCGGCCGGATAGGGCAAGTTACCCGAAAGGGAAAGATAAGATAAAAAAGGGGTGCTGAATGTTGCAGATCAAAGTGGCGCCGTCCATTCTGGCGGGAGATTTTGCGCGGATGGGCGAGACGGTCAAAAAACTGGAGACGTGCGGGGCGGACTATGTCCACTGCGACGTCATGGACGGGAACTTTGTACCCACGATCACGTTCGGAAGTCAGATGATCGAACAGATCCGTCCGTATACAGGCCTTCCGCTCGACTGTCACCTCATGGTGATGCGCCCGGATACCCGTCTGGAGGCGTTCGCAAGGGCGGGCGCAGATATCGTGAGCGTCCATGTGGAGGAATGCCGCGAACTGACGGTGCAGACACTGCGCATCATCAGAAATTACGGCATGAAGGCGAGCGCGGTCATCAACCCGAATACGCCGGTCGAGGAGCTCTTTGACTGTGCGGAGGCCGCGGACATGCTGCTTCTGATGAGCGTGCATCCCGGCTGGGGCGGCCAGAAGTTCATTCCCTCCACGCTGAAAAAGATCGAAAAACTGCGCGACTTCCTTGTGCGGAACGGCCGCGCCGATCTGGACATCGAAGTGGACGGCGGGATCACGGAAGAAAACGTCCGGGACGTCATCTCGGCGGGCGCGAACGTCATCGTGGCGGGCAGCGCGGTCTTCCGCTCCCCCGATATGAAAGCGACGATCGGGAGGCTGCGCGGCGCATGAGGGCGGTCGTGCTGTTGAACGGCGAGCCGTACCGCGGGACGATCGCGGCCGAAGATGCGCTCGTTCTGTGCTGTGACGGGGCCTATGCGTGGGCCAGGGGTCGGGTGCGCATCGATGTCAACCTGGGCGATTACGATTCCCTTCCCTATATGCCCGATCCACCCCCGGCGGAGATCTATCCTTCCGAGAAGAATTACACGGACGGCGAGCTTGCGCTCGTGCGGGCGATCGCGGCGGGCGCCGACGAGATCGAATTTTACGGCGGAGGCGGCGGCCGGGAAGATCACTTCCTCGGCAATCTGCACCTTCTGTTCGCGGCCTGCCGGCAGGGCGTCCGCGCCGTGATGGTGACAAATCATGCGCGCATCTTTGCGGCGGACGGTTTTGCGGAGCTGTGCGGGATCCGCGGAAAAACGGTGTCGATTGTCCCTTTCGGGGGTGAAGTGCATATACTGGAGAGCGGCGGATTCTATTATCCTCTGCCCGAAAAATTCGTCTACGGCTCCACGCGCGGCATTTCCAACGTCGTGACGGAGGACAGGGCGTTTTTCCGCGCGCAGGGGACAGCGCTTGTATTCGTCGATCAGGAGGTGAAAGCATGAACATGATCGTCTGCATCAGGCTCCCGGGGGTATTTGCGCGGTTCTTGCGCCTGTTCGGGAAAAAGAAATGAGGTACTGCGATATGCACTGCGACGCGCTCACCGCGTCCGGCGCGCCCCGGGTGACGGGGGAGCGCCTGGCGGCAGGCGGGTGCCTTGTGCAGTGTTTCGCCGCATTTGTGGAAGAGGGCGGTTTTTCCCGCTTTGCTTCCCTTGCGGACAAGTTCGATCAGCTCTGTCAGAGAGAGGGATATCACAGGGTGCTGTGCGCCGGCGATATCCGGGAAGACGCCGTCAACGCGATGCTTACGAGCGAGGGCGGCGCTTTTTCCTCATTGGAAGAGCTCAAAGGATTGTATAATCGCGGCGTGCGGATCGCGGGATTTGTCTGGAATATGCCGACGGGCGCGGGTTTTCCCAATTTTCCGGACTATGCGGGGCTGTGTTCGGGCCGCGTCGCTCCCGCGCTCAGGGAGACTGCGCGCGGACTGACGGAGTTCGGCTTTGCCGCGGCGGAGTATATGGCCGAGGTCGGGATCATTGCCGACGTCTCGCACGGCAGCGACAGACTGTTTGCCGACATCGCGTCTCTGAAAAGGCCCTTTGTGGCAAGCCACTCCAATGCGGCGTCCGTGCAGAACTGGGCAAGGAATCTGACGGACGGCCAGATCCGCACCCTTGCGGACTGCGGCGGCGTGGTCGGGCTCAATTTCTGCGCGGACTTCCTTTCGGACGACGGGAGTGCGGAGGGGCAGCGCGCCGCTTTGCTCGCCCATGCACACGCCGTGCTCCGCGCGGGCGGTGAGGACGTGCTGGCGATCGGCAGCGATTTTGACGGGATTCCTGACAATGCCTTTCTCCCGGACCCGTCGCGTATGCCGGTCTTTTTACAGCTGCTCGCGGACGAATTCGGCGCAAGGATCGCCGAAAAAGCCGCGCGGGACAACTTTTTACGGGTGATCAGGGACGTTTTATGAATGTCGTCTTCCGTCCGCTCGAGGCAGCGGAACTGACCGAAAAACTGTTCGGCGCGTTTGACCGCCGTCAGGAAGTGAAGGACTGTTACCGCCGGGACGAAAGGGGCGGATGGTGTGTCCGCGCCGACCCCTTCACCGACGACTGGAACGCAGAGGACTATGCGTTTCTCGTGCGCTGTCTCCTGCGCACGCTGGAACGCGGCGGCGCGGTATACGGCGCGTTCGTGTCCGGGGAACTCAAGGGATTCTGTTCGCTGGAAGCAGAGCCCCTGGGCAGCGCCGGACAGTACCGCGATCTGACCAGCCTGCACGTCTCGTGCGAGCTGCGCGGGCGCGGCATCGGGAAGCGGCTGTTTGCGCTCGCGGCGGACGCCGCCCGTCGGCTGGGCGGAAAAAAACTGTATATTTCCTCCCACTCCGCCGTGGAGACGCAGGCTTTTTACCGGGGCATCGGGTGCGTCGACGCTGCGGAGACGGTCGCCGCGCATGCGGAGCGGGAACCGTATGACTGTCAGCTGGAATACTGTCTGTGAACAAAAAAAGGACTGCCCGGATGCTATGCACCCCAAAAGTTGGACAAACTTTTGGAGGTGCATATTTTTATGGCAAAAAAAGGAAACAAGCAGAAAAAGTATCGCGCGGAGTTCAAGATATCTGTTATAATGGATATGCGCGAAAACCATATGGGCTACAGAGAAACGGCTCGCAAATATGGGCTTGTAACAAGTTCCATGGGCGGGGCAATATCCACCTTGCACAGATGGGAGCGCATATACTTGGAAGAAGGGGCGGCAGGACTCATGGAAGAACGGCGCGGAAGGAAAAGCACGGGCAGACCGTTGGAAATGGAGCTTGAATACTTAAAAAAACTCGACGCCTTAATTCGAGCGGAGGAGGAACGGAACGGCAGAAAGCCGAAATAGTATCTGAGTTAAGGCAAAGATATCCGCTGAAAGGGTTGCTGTCGTTGTCTCAATTGCCGCGAAGCACCTACTACTACCATGTAAAGAGACGGGCAGAGGATAAGTATTCTTTGATCAAACAAGAGATAAAAAGGATCTTTACCGAGAACAAACAAAGATACGGTTATCGACGAATCTTGCTTGTATTGCGGGGAAAGGGCATAAAACTCAACCATAAAACGGTACATAAGCTCATGCGAAGCATGGGATTGCATGGGAAACGGCGCAAAAGCAAGTATAAATCGTACAAGGGAGAAGTCGG
>CAJFRT010000005.1 GCA_904419525.1 Candidatus Gallimonas merdae | reverse complement strand
TCCTTGAACTCTGCGCTATACTTTTTCTGCTTATTTCCTTTTTTTGCCATAAAAATATGCACCTCCAAAAGTCTGTCCAACTTTTGGGGTGCATATCAAGCAGGCCGTCTTTTTTGTTTCCCTTGAAAAAGCGGCGCCCGCGCGCCGCTTTCGTATTACAGAAATCCTTCGACGAACTGTTCGGCGTCGAACAGCTCGAGATCGTCGATCTTTTCCCCGACGCCCGCAAACACGACGGGAATTTTCAGCTCGCCGCACAGCGAGAACACGAACCCACCCTTCGCCGTGCCGTCCAGCTTGGTCAGGACGATGCCGTCCAGTTCCACGGCTTCATCGAAAATCTTTGCCTGATTGGTCGCATTCTGCCCCGTTGTCGCATCGAGGACGAGAAATTTGAGAAACTGCGCCTCCGGAAACTCGCGCGTGACGACGCGGTCCATCTTCTGCAGTTCCTTCATGAGATTGTCTTTGACGTGCAGGCGCCCGGCCGTGTCCACCAGCACGACGTCCGTTCCGCGTGCCTTGGCCGAGGAGACCGCATCAAAGATGACGGCCGAAGGATCGCTGCCGTCCTCGTGCTTGACGATGCGCACTTTTGCCCTGTTCGCCCAGATCTCAAGCTGATCGATCGCCGCCGCGCGGAAGGTGTCCGCCGCCGCAACGGTCACGCTCTTTCCCTGACGTACGAACCAATTGGCGACCTTACCGATCGTCGTCGTCTTTCCGACGCCGTTGACGCCGACAAACATGATGACGCAGGGATATGTGATCTGCGGGACGGGCGCTTCGTTGAGCGTATCCTCCAGAATATCTTTCAAAAGATCGGTGACAAACTGCTGATCCTTGACTTTCTGCCCGATCGCCTCCTCGCGAACCTGTTCGACGACGTCCTCTGCCGTGCGCACGGAGACGTCTGCGGAGATCAGGATCTCTTCCAGCTCATCGTAAAATGCCTCGCCGATCTTGTCTTTGAGAAACAGCTGCCGCATTTTGAGCGAGACGCTGTCCTTTGTCTTTTTGAGTGCGTCGCGGATCTTTCCGAAAAATCCCAATGTAAGCCTCCTTTCTGCCGCCGCCCCCTTACACCGCATGGCCGCGCGGATCGCTTTGCGTCCCGACGCCTGCCCGGATCCCGGTGCGGGCCGGTTATGCGATGACCGTGTCTCCGCCGAGCCGCTCTTCGACCTCGGAGAGTTTGACGGACACGACTTTGGAAACGCCCTTTTCCTCCATGGTCACGCCGAACAGGATATCCGCCTGATTCATGGTCGGTTTTCTGTGCGTGATGACGATGAATTGCGTCTCCTTGGAGAATTTTTTCAGATACTTTGCAAAGCGGTCGACGTTTGCTTCATCGAGCGCCGCTTCGATCTCGTCCAGGATACAGAACGGCATCGGGCGGGACTTGAGGATCGCAAACAGAATGGCGATAGCGGTGAAAGCGCGCTCGCCGCCCGAGAGCAGGGAAATTTTGGAGAGCTTTTTGCCGGGGGGCGAGACGATGATCTCGATGCCGGCATTCAGCGGATCGTCGCAGTCGGTATAGTCGAGCTGCATCTCCGCCTTTCCTCCGCCGAACAGCTCGCGGAAAATGTGCGTGAAGTTTTCGTTGATTTCGTTGAATCCGTCGTCGAACTTCTTCTGCATCTCCGCCTTGAGCTCGTCGAGCACGGTCGTAAGATCGGTGATGCCCTTGTCGAGGTCCTCTTTCTGCGTCTGCATTTCGGTATAGCGCGCGAGCAGGTTATTGTAGTCCTCTTCGGCGTTCTGGTTGATCGCACCAAGGCTTCCGATGCGGTGTTTCAGGCTGTTGATGCGCGACGACGCCTGCGCAATGTCAAAATTCTCGTCACGGAATTCCTGCGCGCTCTCATAGGTGAGGCCGTATGCCTCGTCGATGCGCTGTTTCATGTTTTCAAGGCTCGCTTCCGCCTTGGAGATCTCCAGCTCGCATTCGTGCTTGACCTCGGAGAGCGCCATCTGACGGGTGAGCAGGCCGCGCTTTTCTTCGGCGAGCTTGCTCTGATTTTCCGAGACGGTGCGCTTGGTCTGTTCGACGCCCGCAAGCCGTTCGCGCAGCCTGGCGACCGTCGCCTGCTCCTCGTCGGTGAGCGCGGCGCGCTCCTCTTCCCGCTTAAGCTCTTCGATGTGCCGCTGGGTCCGGGCGATGTTTTCGCGCGTTTCGTCCACCTTTTTCAGCAGCGTCGCCTTTTCCTCGCGCATGCGGCGCAGGGTCTCTTCGTCCGCCTCGCGCGCGGAAGCGAGGGAAGCCTCCTCCACGCGCAGGGCATTCAGCTGTTCCAGAAGGCTGTCGCGCTCCTTTTTGAGCTTGTCGCCCTCCGCCTGGCGCGCGCTCACCTCGGCAGCGGCTTCCGAACGGATCCTGTTCAGGAGCTCCTCGCTCTCCTCCGTGGAGAGCACCTCGCTCTTCAGATCGTCCGCCGTGCTTCTGAGTTTCACAAGCAGGGATTCATACTCCGCGATGTCGCGGTCTGCATCGGCAAGCAGCCCTTCGAGCGTGGCCGCACGCTGGGAGAGCGCCGCAAACGCGGCCGCCTGCTCCTGCACGTCGGCGCGGAACTTTTCGTAGGCCGCATGCGCTTCCTCCAGATCTGCTTCGCTGTCGGCAAGCGCTTTTTTCAGTTTTTCCATCGTCGCTTTTTTGCGCGCGATGCCCTCTTCGCACTCCTTGATGTGCCGCTCGCCCGCAAGGAGGTTCCCGCTCTCCCTGCGCCGCGATCCACCCGTCATGGCGCCCGACGATGCGATGGTGTCGCCGTCCAGCGTGACGAGTTTGAACGAACGCGGATATTTGCGCGCAATGCGGGTGGCGTTCCCGATCGTATCGCAGATGAGCGTGTTATCAAGGAGATATCTGACGATGTTGGAATAGTAGGGATCGTACTGAACGAGCTCGTCGGCCAGGCCGAGCGCGCCCTCTTCGCGGAGCGCGGCCTGAAGCTCCCTGCTGTTTCCGCGCGGGCGCATCGCGTCCACGGGAAGGAAGGTGACGATGCCGCCGTTTGTGCGCTTCAGATATTCAATGAGCCAGCGCGCGTCCTCCTGCGTTGCAGTGACAAGGTTCTGCATCGCGCCGCCGATGGCCGTCTCGACGGCCACTTCATACTGTTTGTCCGTGCGCACGATGTCCGCGATCGCCCCGCGGATCCTTTTGCCGATCTCGGGATCGTTTTTGGCCGTGAGCTGCAATTTACGCACGGAATCGCGGTAGCCGTCAAAGCGGTTCTTGAGATTGACGTACATCTCAAGGTTGTTGGTGAGATTGAGAATGGACGTGTTGCAGTCCACAACGTCTTCGGAAAGTTTCTGCCGCGAACGTTCGAGCGCGGAGATCTCCCCCTGCAGCTCTGCCTCCCGCTGCGGTTTCTCGTCAAGGAACTTTTCGCTCTTGCGCTTTTCCCCGCTGCATTCGGCGATCTGCCGCTCATACTCCTTTTTCCGCGCGCACGCCTTTTCCAGCGCGGCGTTTACTTCGCCGATGCGCTCGTCCACGGCATCGCGCCGGGCGGAAAGGCTCCCCGCATTGGCGCGGATATCGGCCAGGTTTTCCACGGAGGACAGCTCGCTGGCGCGCTTTTCGTCGGAGAGGCGCTCGAAAGCCGCAACGCGTGCAGACATCTCCGCAAGCTGCTTTTCCAGGGAAGCGCAGTCCTTTCTGATCTGTCCGGCGCGCGCCTCGTTCTCCTGTGCGCGCTTTGCGCCCGTCTTTTCCAGGCGGTCGATCTCGGCCGTGCGGCGCATGGAGTACTCCACTTCATCAGATGCCGCGCGCAGCTGCCTGTTATACGACTGAATGCGCTCGCCGAGCACCTTTGCCTCGCCCGTCTTGTGCTCCATGCCCACCTCGAAGAGGCGAAGCTTTTCGTTGAGCGATTTCAGGTCTTCGTCCGCCTTGAAGATGGCCTCGCGCGCGGCCGTCTCCTCCGTATCGAGTACGGAGAGCCGTTCCTCCACGGAAACAAGTTGTTCGGAAGCCTTTTCGATCTTTTCGCGCTGTTTGCCCGTTTCATAGGCAAAATTATCGTAGCGCGCGAGGTAGGTATTGACCTCCTCGTGCTTGAGTTCTTCGCTGTATTCGCGGTACTTCCTTGCGGTCTCCGCCTGCTTTTCAAGGGGACGGAGCTGATTCTCCGCCTCGTCCATGCGCTGGACGAAGACGGTGAGGTTGTCCTTCGCGTTTTCAAGCTTGCGCTCGATCTCCCCTTTCTGGGCCTTGAACTTCATGACGCCCGTCGCTTCCTCGAAGATCGCGCGGCGGTCTTCGGGCTTGGCGTTCATGATCTGTTCCACCTTGCCCTGTCCGATGATGGAGTAGCCCTCTTTGCCGATCCCGACGCCGTGCAGGAGCGCGACGATGTCCTTGAGCCTGCAGGGCTGCTGATTGAGGAGATATTCGCTCTCGCCCGAACGGTACAGGCGGCGGGTCATCGCGACCTCGTCATATTCGATATCGAACATATGGTTCGTGTTGTCAAATACGAGCGTCACCTCGCAGAAGGAGAGCTGACGGCGCGTCTGCGTGCCGCCGAAGATGACGTCCTGCATGGACGAACCGCGCAGCGTCTTGGCGGACTGTTCGCCCAGCACCCAGCGGACGGCATCGGCGACGTTGCTCTTTCCGCAGCCGTTCGGCCCGACGATACACGTCACGCCGTCGTCGAATTTGATCGTCGTCTTGTCCGCAAAGGACTTGAAGCCGACAAGTTGTATCTCTTTGAAATTCATTGCTCTGTCAGTTTCCCGAAAAGAAGTTTCGCCGCCGCCTGCTCGGCAAGTTTTTTGCTGTTCCCGCTCCCGCGCGCGCTCTGCCCGAGCGCATGCACTTCGCAGATAAATCCGTTCTCCGTCTCCGCCGTCTCGTACGAGGGCGTTGTGTGTTCGCGCTGCTGCACCAGTTCCTGCAGGGCGGACTTATAATTTTCCGCACTCTTTCCGGCGAGCGTCCGCGCGAGAAAGGCCTCCGCCGCCGCATAGCCGCCGTCCAGATAGATCGCCCCCGTCACGGCCTCATACAGATTGGAAGCCGTCTTGCCGCGGAGCGCGTCCGCGCCGCCCGCATAGTGCAGGAATCTGAGGAGCCCGAGGCGCCGTTCCGCCTCCTCCAGCGCCTCGCGGGAGACATACTGTTTTCTGAGTTCCGTCAGCTCCCCTTCGCGCGCCGCACAGTCGCGGTAAAGTTTTTCCGTCACGTACAGTTCCAGCACCGCGTCGCCGAGGAATTCCAGCCGTTCGTTGCTCTCCTGTCCGGCGACGGAAGCGTGCGTGAAGCACGTGCGGAGCAGCGCCTTGTCCGTGAACGTATAACCGATCGCCCGTTCGGCGTCCGGAAGTTCAGGCATCGGGCGAGCCCTCCGGCTCCGTCTCCGAGAGCATCTCCTCCATCATGCCGATGAGCCCGCCGCGGCAGGCGTCGATCGCCTGATAGACGGAGGGCTTGATACTCTTCGCCTTGGAGGAGCCGTGCGACTTGACGACGACTTTTTTCAGGCCGAGGAACACCGAGCCGCCGAACCGGGAATAGTCGAGCGCGCGCGTCAGCCCCTGAATGGGCTTTCTGGCAAAGAGGTAGCTGAGCTTGCTGCCGAGCGACGCCGTGAACTCCTTTTTGAGCATTTCGGCGACCGTCTTGCCGCACCCCTCGATGGCTTTCAGGGCGATATTGCCCGAAAATCCGTCCGCAACGGCGACGTCCACGTCGCCGTACATGATGTCGCGCCCCTCGATGTTGCCGACAAAACAGATCCCCTTTGCCGCTTTGAGAAGCTGATGCGCCTCCTGGTGCAGCGGATCGCCCTTGTGTTCTTCCGTGCCGTTGGTCAGAAGTCCGACGCGCGGCTCCCTGACGCCGAACGCCGCGCGCGCATAGGCCGACGCCATGACGCCGAACTGCGCGAGATAGGCGGGCTTGCACTCGGCATTTGCGCCGCAGTCACAAAGAAGGGTCTGCGTCCCGCGGACGTTGGGAATGCCGGGGCAGAGCGCGGGGCGCATGACGCCCTTGATGCGCCCGATGAACATGATGCCGCCCGTGAGCACCGCGCCCGTCGATCCTGCCGAGACAAATCCGCCCGCAGAGATATCGTTTTTGAGTAGATTCAGCCCGACGACCAGGGAGCTGTCGCGCTTGGAGCGCACCGCGGAAGTCGGCACATCGTCGTTGGTGATGACCTGCGAACAATGGACGATCTCCACCCGGGAAGCGTCGTACGTATATTTATCCAGTTCGTATTTGACAAGCGATTCGTCGCCCGTGAAAATGACCTTGAAGTCCCCTCTGTCCGCGAGCGCGTCCAGCGCGCCTTTGACGATCTCCGAGGGCGCGTTGTCGCCACCCATTGCATCTACAACGATCTTCAGCATGGATCCCTCCCGAAAGCAAGAACACTTTTCGGATATTATACCATTTTTTTAAACGATTGACAAGAAGATAACATACTTTTTACGAAAAAATGCGTTCCGCCCGAAGCTATTGCTTCGGGCGGAACGCACGGTGCTCGGGCGTCCGGAGCGCGGAAACCGAAGATGCAACGGGTAAGAAAGCATCCGCGCGCACTTTCAGATACCCCGCAGATCATTCCCGTTCGACCGTCACGACGGGTTCGTAATCGCCCAGAAGGCGCACGGCGCGCGCGACGGTGTTCTCGATCTCGCCGTCGCTCGCAGGGCAGTCAAAGGGGATCCCCACTTCAAACACGGCCTTTTTGGTCTTTCCGCGCACGAGCCGGAAATCATGAATGTTCATGCCCTCGACCGTCCCCTCTACGGCGGCCCGCAGGCGCGTTTCCAGCTCCTTGGCCTCCCCGTCGCCGAGGACGACGGGGTCAAGGTGCAGCGTCATGATGACCCCCGTCTCCTCCTGTACCCGCCGTTCCAGGCCGTCCAGAACGGCATGGGAAGAGAGCGCGGGCAGGCGGGCGTCCATCTCCGCATGCGCGGTGGCAAACGTCACCCCTTTCCCGTACCCGTATACGCGAAGATCGTGCACGCCGAGCACGCCCTCGCCCGAAAGGAGAATGGCGCGGAGCTTTTCGACGAGCGCCTTGTCCGGCGCCTGCCCCAACAGTTTGGAGCCGGCCTCCAGCAGAAGCCTGACCCCCTGCCAGCCGATGAACAGGGCGACGACAAGCCCCACCCAGCCGTCCGCGCGGAAGCCCGCATACTGCGTGAGCAGTGCGCCCGCAAGCACGGCAAGCGTCGCGATGCAGTCGCAGGCGGAATCGGTCGCCGCGGCGCGCAGAGGATCGGAATCCGTCCTCTTTCCGACCGCCCGGTAGCCCAGAAACATGCCCGCCTTGACAACGACCGACACGCCGAGAATGAGATATACCCACCACACCGGGACATCTGCCGTCCCCGCGACGATCTTTTCGACCGACTCGCGCGCGAATTCCACGGCGAGCACCAGCACCAGAAAGGCAATGCACATGGACGCGACGTATTCGGCGCGGCGGTGCCCGTAAGGGTGCTCTTTGTCGGCGGGTTTTTCCGCGACGCGGAAGGAGATCAGCGCGACCGCGCTCGACCCGCAGTCGCTCAGGTTGTTCACGCCGTCCGCTGTCACGGACAACAGTCCCGTCACGGCGCCTGCGGCGATCTTGCAGGCCGCGAGCAGAAGATTGCACAGCATTCCGGCAATGCCCGCCCGCGTCTCTGCCGAAGTTTTTCGTTTCATACGCCCCATTATACGCGGTTTTGAACGAGCTGTCAACGTCAGCCGGACGTATAAATCTGCAAAATTCCGTCAATCATTCTCCTGCGGTGCGCAAAAATCGGAGCCGTTACATACAATGATAACGGAGAACCTGCACCGAAGAGGAAACTATGGTCGTCAAACGCGGAGAACTGTATTATGCCGATCTCTCCCCCGTCGTGGGGAGCGAGCAGGGCGGGGTGCGCCCTGTGCTCATCGTGCAGAACGACACGGGCAACAAGTACTCCCCCACGATCATTGCGGCGGCGGTGACCAGCAAGATCGGCAAAGCCCGCCTGCCAACGCACATCGAGCTCCCTCATGCGTTCGGCCTGGCCAAGGACAGCGTGATCCTGCTCGAACAGATCCGGACCCTGGATAAGCGCAGGCTTCTGAGCAGGATCGGCGCGCTTCCGCCCGCCACCATGTCCCGCGTTGACCGCGCCATTCTCATCAGTCTCGGCTTCGACGTGCACGACAATCTCCACGCGAAAGCGTAGCCGCACCATCAGAAAACTGCCCCGTCGCCACACGGCGACGGGGCAGTTTTCTTACTTTCTGTCTTTGAGCGGAACGTACGCCCTGCGTTCGGAGACGCTTGCATAGGCGGGACGGATGATCTTTCCCGCGTTGACGAGCTCCTCCATGCGGTGCGCGCTCCAGCCGGCCATGCGCGCAATGGCGAAGATGGGCGTATACAGCTCCACGGGAATGTTCAGAAGCCGATAGGCAAAGCCGCTGTAAAAGTCCACATTTGCGGATACGCCCTTGTAAATTTTGCGCTTCTTGCCGATGATCTCGGGCGCGAGCTGTTCCACCTTCGTGTACAGTTCGTATTCCTCGTGCAGACCCTTTTCATAGGAAAGCTTCTCCACGAACTCCTTGAAGATCCTGGCGCGCGGATCCGAGATGCTGTAAACGGCATGGCCGATGCCGTAGATCAGCCCCGCGCCGTCGAACGCCTTTCCGTCCACAAGGGCTTCCAGGTAGCCGACGAGCTGCGCGTCGTCGCGCGTGTCGATGTTCTTTTTCATGTCGTCGAACATCTGCATGACGCGGATGTTTGCGCCGCCGTGCCGGGGACCCTTGAGGGAGGCAAGCGCGGCCGCGATCGCCGAATATGTATCCGTCCCCGAAGAGGTGACCACGTGCGTCGTGAACGAGGAGTTGTTGCCGCCGCCGTGTTCCGCATGCAGAACGAGCGCCATGTCCAGAACGCGCGCCTCCAGATCGGTGTACCGGCAGTCCTGCCGCAGCATATACAGGATATTTTCCGCCATGGAAAGGGACGGCTGCGGGCGGTGAATGACGAGCGAATCGTTGTTGTTGTAAAAGTTTGCCGCCGCATAGGAATAGACCGCAAAAATGGGGACCTCGGCAATGAGCTGCAGACACTGGCGCATGACGTTCTCGGGCGACGTGTTGTTCGGGTCGGGATCATAAGGGAACAGCGACAGCACGCACCGCATGAGGGTGTTCATCATGTCCGACGAGGGCGACTTCATGATGATGTCCCGCACAAAGTTCTTGGGCAGCGTATAGAATTCACCCAGGAGCGAGCAGAACGATTTGAGTTCGCGCTCCGTCGGAAGTTTTCCCGTCAGAAGCAGATAGGTCGTCTCCTCAAAGCCCGCGCGCCCGTCCTTCAGAAATCCCTTGACGAGCTCGTTGACGTTGATGCCGCGGTAGTAGAGTTCTCCCTCCACGGGCACGCGCTTTCCGTCCACCATATCCATGGAACGGATCTCGGAGATCTCCGTAAGCCCTGCGAGCACCCCTCTGCCGTCCAGATCCCTGAGTCCCTTCTTGACATCGTACTGCTCATAATATTTCGGATCGATGCGGCAGGCGTCCGCGCACTGGCGCGTCAGGTCGCCGATCTTCATCCATTCGTCCTTGGTAAGGAAGCCGTCTTCCCGTTCATTGACAGCCATATCTTTGCCTCCTTTGTCATGCCCATCGTGCACATAACTGTTATTATCTTACCATATTTTTCGGATTTTGTCAAACCGTCCGTCCACGGAGCGGCGGTTTCCGCCCTTTTTTCACCTACTTTTCCGAAAACCATGCCGTTTTGAACAAAAATGCGCCGCCGCACAGATGTGCGGCGGCGCAACGCATACCGAGAATCCCTGATTTCCGCGTCCCTTTCCCTGCAATGACGGCGGCGTGCCCCGAAAACGGCGCCGGAAACCGCCGCCGTTCTGACATTGTACACGCTCATAAAACAAAAAGCCGCACACGTGTGCGGCTTTTCTGACGTTTACGCGATATCCAGTTTTTCCATCAGCTTGAAGTCGATGCCCTTCTCGCCGATCTTGATGATCTTGACTTTGACCACGTCGCCGATCGCAAGCACGTCCTCCACCTTCTCGATGCGGTGATCGGCCATTTTGGAGATATGGATCATGCCGTCTTTGCCGGGTGCAAACTCGACGAATGCGCCCATGGTGGAGAGAATGCGCACGACGCGCCCGATGAACATATCGCCCACTTCGGGATCGCGCACGATGCTCTCGACGATCGCCTTGGCGCGGAGCGCCGCTTCCGAATCGCCGAAGGACGCGATGCAGACGGTGCCGTCGTCCTCGATGTCGATCTTGGTGCCCGTCTCGGCAATGATCGAATTGATGACCTTGCCCTGCTTGCCGACCACGTCGCCGATCTTTTCGGGATCGATCCGGAAGGAAATGATGCGGGGCGCGTACTTGGACAGTTCCGGAGAGACTTCCGGCACGCATTCGAGCATCTTGCCGAGAATGAACGTTCTGCCCTCGTTTGCCTGCTCGATCGCGGTGTGCATGATCTCTTCCGAGATGCCCTTGATCTTGATATCCATCTGAATGGCGGTGATGCCCTTCTGCGTGCCCGCCACCTTGAAGTCCATGTCGCCGAGGAAGTCCTCAAGCCCCTGAATGTCGGTCATGACGCGGAATTCGCCCGTCTCCTGATTCTTGATCAGGCCCATGGCAACGCCCGCGACGGGCGCTTTGATGGGAACGCCCGCGTCCATCAGCGCCATCGTCGAGCCGCACACGGACGCCATCGACGAAGAGCCGTTGGAAGAGAGAATGTCGTTGACGACGCGGATCGCGTAAGGGAACTCCTCCACGGAGGGAAGCACGGGAATGAGAGCGCGCTCGGCAAGCGCACCGTGCCCGATCTCGCGCCTGCCCGCGCCGCGGATCGCCTTTGCCTCGCCCGTGCAGTAGCCGGGGAAGTTATACTGATGCATGTAGCGCTTGTTCGTCTCGTCGTCCAGCCCCTCCAGCTTCTGCGCGTCGGCAAGCATGCCAAGCGTGCAGGTGGTGAGCGTCTGCGTCTGTCCGCGCGTGAATACGGCGCTGCCGTGGACGCGGGGCAGGACGTGCCGCTCGCACCAGATGGGGCGCACGTCTTTCAGGCCTCTTCCGTCGGGGCGGATCCCCTTGTCGAAAATTTTAGCGCGCACCTTCTCCTTGGTCAGATAGTAAATGGAATCCTTCAGCTCGCGCGTGTTGTCCGGATAGATCTCGGCAAAGTGCTCGAGGATCTCCTTTTCCGCCTCGTCCTGGCGCGCCTCGCGCTCCTGTCGGTCAAAGGTGTCGAGCGCCCAGTCCAGCTTGTCCGAAGCATATTCGCGCACCGCGGCGTCGAGCTCTTCGGGAATGTGATAGAGTTCGATCTGCTGTTTGGGTTTGCCGGCCGCAGGGACGACGACTTCCTCGATAAACTTGCAGATCCTGGAAATTTCCTGCTGACCGAACATGATCGCGCCGACCATCTCGTCGTTCGAGACCTCGTCCGCACCCGCCTCGATCATGAGGATGGCGTCCTTCATGCCGGCAAGGTTGAGGTGAATGGTGCTCTTTTCGCGCTGTGCGGCATCGGGGTTGATGACGTACTCGCCGTCCACAAGACCCACGACGACCGAACCCGTGGGGCCGCCCCAGGGAATATCGGAGATCGAGAGCGCGACGGAGGAACCGATCATGGCAAGAGGTTCGGGGCTCACGTCGGGTTCAACGGAGAGTGCCGTCGCCACGACGACCACATCGTTGAAAAGTCCCTTGGGGAACAGGGGGCGAAGAGGCCTGTCGATGAGGCGCGCGGTCAGGATCGCCTTGTCGCTTGCCCTGCCCTCTCTGCGCTTGAAGCTGCCGGGGATCTTCCCGACTGCGTACATCTTCTCTTCATAGTCCACCTGCAGGGGGAAGAAGTCGATGCCGTCCCTCGGCGTCTTGGACATGCAGACCGTCACCATGACGGCGGTCTCGCCGCAGCGCACAACGCACGAACCGTTCGCCTGCTCCGTGTACTTGCCCGTCTCGATGACGACCTCGCGGCCGCCGACGGTCATTCTGAATTCCTGGTAGTTCATTGTTTTTTTATCTCCTTATCTTTAACGCCTGTCGTTCTTTGTCTCTGCGCCCCGACGGCACAGAAACGATGGGGAATCCCCGCGGGAATTCCAAAAAAAGAGCGGCAAAAAGCCGCTCCTTTTCAAAGCCTCACTTTCTGAGTTCGAGCGCCGCGATCACAGCTCTGTAACGCTCGATGTCTTTCGCCTTGAGATAGTCAAGAAGCCCCCTGCGGCGGCCGACCATTTTCAGCAGTCCGCGTCTGGAGTGATTGTCGTGCTTGTGCTCCTTGAGGTGCTCGTTGAGGTGGTTGATGCGTTCGGTCAGAAGCGCGATCTGCACTTCGGGCGAACCCGTGTCCCCCTCGTGAGCGGCGAACTTGGCGATGATCTCCTGCTTTTCCATTTGCGTTTATCCTCCTATGGAATATTTCGTCGCGCATGCCAAGAGCACGGTGGAGAGCCGCCCTCCTCGCATACGTCAGCACCTATATTAACACTTTTTCAGACGATTGTCAAAGATTTTCCCGTGCTTTCCCCTCTTTTCAAAAAAGATTTTGCACGTTATTTGAAATCGGCGCCGCGTTTTTGTATCAGCTGCGGAAAAATGACAGGCGCCGGCGGACAGTTGCCCGCCGGCGCATATTGTTTCCGGTGCATATTCGCGTAATTTCCCCGCCCCGTGTCCCGCAGGACATATGCGGCGGCGGTTATCTGAGAATGACGGAGCCGCTCACGGCGCAGATCTCCTCGCCGTCCTTCAAAACGATGGTATCCCCGTGCGAAAAATTGCGCACGAGCCCGCCGACGCGCAGTTTGAAGGTGTGCGCGGCGTCGTTGGACGCAAGCAGCGTATAGGTGCCGGGGAGCAGTTCCCCGTCCTTCTGCGCGCGGTATGTCTTGCCGGCCGCCAGCACAAAATCACCCTCCGCATGCGAGACGTTCGCCGCGCCGCCCCGTTCGACGGACGGATCGGCGGAATAGCGCACGCCGTCTTTTACGATGACTTCCTCCGCATAGCGTGAACCCGATGTGCGCCTGTTCTTTTCCGCACGGTATTTTGCGCACATCACAACGGCAAACACAAGGGCCGCCGCAAGCGCAACCGCAAGAACTGTAATGATGATCTGTTCCGTTGTCATAGCGATCCTCCTCCGGGAGACAAATACACCCGGACCCTGTCACAACTATACCACAGCGCGTCCCTTTTGTCAAGATGCGCAGGCAAGATTGTCGCGCCCTTATTGACAAACGATGCAAAAAATATTATAATGATAAAAAACGCTTCCGGGGGAAACTATGCAGCCCATTCAGAAAGCCTTGCGCAAAAGTCTCATCCTGTGTGTGATCCTCACCCTCTGCCTGCCGCTCGGCGGCGCGATGATGGGCGTCGGATTCGCCATTTCACAACCGGCCGTCTGGGGAGTCGGCATCGGCCTGCTTGTCGTCGGATTTTACGGCACGCCGATCGGCTGGGCAATCGTCTATGCGCCCAGAAAAGCGCTGCAGCGCATTGTGAGCGCCGTCATGGAGGAACATCTGCATACGGTGAACGAGATCGCCGTGCAGCTTTCCATGTCCGAAAAGGACGTCCGCAATAAACTCGACCTGTGTTTTCAGAAACGGTACCTGCCGGGGATCAAGCGGGAAGGCGACACGCTCATTCTCAACGAAAACCGCGAGCTCGGCAAGCAGGAGCTCTATGCAGAATGCACCGCATGCGGCGCCCGCTTCCTCTACACGAAGGACAGCAAGACCTGCCCCTATTGCGGCACCCCGATCAAAAAATAACCGTAAACGAGCACAGCCCGCGAAAAACGCGGGCTGTTTTTTATTCCGTGAAGAGTGCGTTCCGCTCCCCGATCAGCTGCGGGACCTTCGCAAGATAGGTGGGAATGTCCTTGGGGCTGCCGTGACGTTCGATGCGTTTCCCGCCCGCGAACAGCTTTTTGGAGACGGCGTTCGCCCCGACGGCGAGGTTGTCGGCGATCTCCTCCATGACGTCCACATTGTACACGCACGCCGTTCCGGGCTTGGCCCAGCCCACGTTCTCGTGCGCGCCCGCCATGTATTTCTGACGATAGAGATAGTAGGGCCCGTACCCCGCCGCGGTGAGCGCCGCGCGCGAATAGGCGATCATGTCCGAAAGGCGCCCTTCTTCCAGGCGGGAAGTTTCCTCTTTGAGCCGCGCCCCCTTTTTCAGGCACAGCGTATGCACGGTGATGTTGTCGGGGGCGAGGGCGACGGCTTCGTCCACACTGGCGCAGAATGATTCAAACGATTCCCCCGTCAGGCCGGCAATGAGGTCGCAGTTGACGGAAAAGCCGTAGGGCGCGGCAAGCGCGAACGCATCGCGCACCGCCTGCGCGGTATGCTTTCTGCCGATGCGCGCAAGCGTCTCATCGGAAAAGCTCTGCGCGTT
The DNA here is from genome assembly GCA_904419525.1 of Candidatus Gallimonas merdae. GTDB lineage: Bacteria > Bacillota > Clostridia > Christensenellales > Borkfalkiaceae > Gallimonas > Gallimonas merdae. Next base: position 96,198 of record CAJFRT010000005.1, on the reverse strand, counting down.
GATACAGATGCGCGTCACGCCGGACGCCTTACAGACTTCCAGCTTTTCGCGCGTGAACGTATCGGGCCGGCCCGCCTCCACCGTAAATTCACAGCCGTTCGTGCGGAGCGGCGCGACGGCTTTCAGCACCCTTTCCAGTTCCTCCGCTTCGAGCGCGAAAGGCGTTCCGCCGCCGATGTAGACGGAGCGCAGATTTCCGATGAGAGGCCCCGCCGCCGCAAGTTCTTCTTCCAGCGCCGCAAGGTAGTCGGGCAGATATTTGCGCGTCGCCGCAATGGGCGCGGTGATAAAGGAACAGTATTCGCATTTGGTCGGGCAGAACGGAAGGGATACAAACAGATCGCAGTTGCCCGCACGTCGTTCGTAAAGCCCGCTCTGACCGGCGATGACGCGGCGCACGAGCGCGATATTGTCGGGGCTGACGCGCATGCGCTCAAAGAGCGGCTCGAATGGCCGTCCCTCGTCCAATTCGGCATAGGCGAGGCGGGTGGGACGTATGCCCGTCAGCGCGCCCCACGGAAGCGTTATGCCCGTCTCCTCGAAAAGAACGGCATAGAGCGCCAGTTTCGCATAGCGCTTGGCAAGGCTCTTGTACTGCAGCTCCCCCCGCACCTCGGCCGGATCCGAAAAGACGCGCGTGCGCGACCCGATCGTGACGGTATTTTCAAACGCATCGCCCGTATAGCGCATCGTGTGCGCAATGTCCTGCTCCTGCGCGCCGTCGAACAGACGCACGACGTCCATGAGCTCGGGTTCCAGAAATTTCGTATCGCTCGTCAGCATCGGATCCACCCGTTGTTGCGGCGCTCGTATGCGAGCGTCGTATCCTCTCCGTGCCCCGGACAGACGACGAAGTCCCCCTCCAGGGCATACAGCTTCCTTACGCTCGCCTCCAGCTGTATGCCGCTGCCCGTGGGAAGATCGGTCCTGCCCACGTCGCCGGCAAACAGCGTGTCCCCCGTGAACAGTCTGTCCCCGACCAGAAAGGTCGCGCCGCCCGCCGTGTGCCCCGGCGTTGCGATGACCCTGATCTCCATGCCGCACAGCTGCAGCACGTCTCCGTCACGAAAGGTAAAATCAACGCAAAAAGCGGGGACGTGTGCATGAAAATGCGACGCCATGTTGTCGCTGCCGAGCACCAGCGGCTTTTCCGCCTCGGTACAGCCCACCTTGGCGCCCGCCGCCTGCAGGGCGGCACAGCCGCCGGTGTGATCGAAGTGGCCGTGCGTGAGCAGAACGTGCGTCACGGTCAGTCCGCGGCGGGCGGCCTCGTCCGCGATACGCGTCTGCGCGGGGTCGATGGCAACGGCATGTACGCCGTCCTCCGTCAGAAGATAGGTATTCGCCGCAAACCCTTTGGGATAAATTTTCAGAACCTGCATCTCAGTTTGCCATTCTGCGCACGTCGAGGATCTTTGCGTGCGCCCTGATCTTGCCGATGAGGACTTCGACGTCCTGCCGGCTCAGAAGGCTGACCGTCACATCGACGATCGCCGAACCGTTTTTATCATATCTGCCGTTGATGGAGGTGATCTCCAGCTTCATTTCGGACACCGATGCGGAGATCGCGGAGAGCGCGGCGCCCTGATCTTCGGCCGTGACGACGATCGCCGCCTTGAAGCGGGCCTCCCCCTCCCTGACGATCCATTCGGCGGCCTGCAGCCGCGCCGGATCGGCATTCTTCATGTTGGGGCAGTCCTTTCTGTGGACGACGATCCCCCTGCCGCGCGTGACGAAGCCGACGATGTCGTCGCCCGGCACAGGGGAACAGCAGCCCGCAAAGGAGACGAGCATGCCCGTCATACCGTTGATGGTGACAGAACCCTTGGCGTTCTTCGCCTTGAACGGCTGCGGAATGATGGGCGCCGGCGCCTCTTTCCGGAAATAGTCGAGCAGCTTGAAAATGACCTGGTTGACGGTCACCGCGCCGTAGCCGATTGCGGAATACATCTCGTCGGGCGTATCGAACGAAAGTTTTTCGGAGACCTTTTTGAAGCTCTCCGGCGTGACGAGCTCCGAGAGCGACATGCCCTTGCGCTTGGCCGCCTCCTCCATCATGCTGCGCCCCAGGCGGATATTTTCCTCCTTCATCTCCTTCTTGTAGAAGGATTTGATCTTGGCGCGCGCGGACGAGGACTTGATGAATTTGAGCCAGTCCCTGGACGGGCCCTTGCTATTCGGGGAAGTGATGATCTCCACCACGTCGCCCGTTTCCAGCCTGGTGTTGAGCGGGACGATCTTGCCGTTGACCTTGGCCCCCGTACAGCGGTTGCCCACTTCCGAGTGAATGGCATAGGCGAAGTCGACGGGCGTCGCGCCGGCAGGGAGCGAAATGACCTTGCTCTGCGGCGTGAACACGAGCAGTTCCGTGCTGTACAGCTCGCCCTTGACGGTGTCCATGAATTCCTTGGAATCCTTGAGGCCGCCCTGCAGCTCCATGACCTCGCGGATCCACGCGATGCGCTGATCGAGCGACGTCTCCTCGCTGCGGTTTTCCTTATACTTCCAGTGTGCCGCGATACCGTATTCCGCCGTGCGGTGCATCTCTTCCGTCCTGATCTGGATCTCGAACGGCTGGCCGAAGTTGGTGACGACGGTGGTGTGCAGCGACTGATAGAGGTTGGGTTTGGGGGTCGCGATATAGTCCTTGATGCGCCCCGGGACGGGCTTCCACTTCTTGTGGATCTTGCCGAATACCTCATAACACTCGTCCACCGTTCCGACGATGACCCTGACGGCGGTCAAATCGTAGATCTGATCGAGCGTCTTGTGCTTGTCCTTCATCTTTTTATAGATGGAGTAGAAGTGTTTGGGCCGGCCGAACACCTCGCCGTGAATGTTGCTCTCTTCCAGAATGCCGTTGATCTCTTCCACGACGAAATCGACGAAGCGGTTGCGCTCCTCCAACTTCTGATGGATATTTTCGACCAGATATTCAAAGGCGGCGGGATCGAGATATTTGAGGCAGAGGTCCTCCAGCTCGCACTTGATCTGCGAAATACCCAGACGTCCCGCGATCGGCGCATAGATATCCAGCGTCTCGCGCGCCATCTTCTGCTGGCGCTCCTTGGACAGGAAATTCAGCGAACGCATGTTGTGCAGCCGGTCGGCAAGTTTGATGATGATCACGCGGATGTCCTTCGCCATCGCGATGAAGATCTTGCGGAAGTTTTCGGCCTCCTCCTCTTCCTGCGATTTGAAGACGATCTTGTCGAGCTTTGTGACGCCCGAAACGAGCGTCAGAACGCTTTCGCCGAACTCGCGGCGGACGTCCTCCTCGGTGACGGGCGTATCCTCGATGACGTCATGCAGCAGCGCGCCCGCAACGGTATCGGCGTCCAGTCCGAGATCGACCAGGATCTCCGCAACGGCGCACGGATGAATGAAATAGGGCTCCCCCGAGGCGCGCTTCTGGTTGCGGTGCGCATCGCGCGCGAAGTCATAGGCATGCAGCAGCATGTCCCGGTCGGCACCCGTATAATATTCGTAGATCTTCATGAGGATCGATTCCATATCACTCCTCCCCGAGCGCCGCAACCGCCTGATAGAGCGCGGAAGCGGAAAGCTCTGTCTTTTTCCCGCGGACCACGGAAAGATGTCCTCCCTTCAGGGAGATCAGTCCCAGTTCCTCGAATACGGCAAGCGCGAAAATAAATTGCTCCGTCGGAAAGCCCAGGCATGCGCACGATTTCGCGGCCTCCGCATACGTCTCCCCCGAGACGCGCCCGCCCTGCGTGCGGAGCGCCTGAAAGACCGAAAGCAGCGCCTCGCGCTCCGCCGTGACGCGGTAAAGCAGTTTTCTTCCGTCCAGCTGTCCGTTCACCCTGATCTGCGCGCCGCCCGTTTTCAGGGCATTGGCGGGGGGCATGTCCAGGAACACCACGTCGCGGTAGCCCGAAAGATCGCAGCCGGGATCGGGCGCGACGAGCACCACGTTCTCGCAGTTTCCGGAAGAGAGCCGGAACACATCGGCGGGAAGTCCCGCAAGGGACGGGAACCCCGCAAGCGATGTTACGTCATAGCAGACGGCGCACAGCCCGTATGCGCACGCGGCGCGCTTTTCGGCAAGATATCCGTCCAGCTCCTCCGTGCCGGCGTCCGCCCGCACGCGCGGCCCGCGCAGCGCGAGAAGGGTGTTTTCAAAGATCTCGGGCGAGGCCGTGCCGCCGCCGGACGGCAGGACCGCGCGCACAAAGCCCTTGAGATATTCCCTGCCGCGGAACGTGGAGACATTGTATTCGTAGACGAGCGTCTTTTTCAGATCGCTGCGCAAAAATTTCAGATCTTTCGCACCGCCGAAGTACATGAAATCCAGGCCGTGCGCATTCATGGAAAGATGCGGCGAAAGAGGCTTGACGGGGTTGGCGTCCAGGCGGCCCGCTTCCATCGTGAACAGCGGACGGCGGTTGCCGATCCCGAACGGTTCGAGCAGGCTGAGCTCGCGGGCGACGCGCGCGTGATCTTCCCCCTCGCCCACGACGTAGATCTTGGACGCAAGGTCGTCGCGCGTATAGTGCGTGCGGATATACTCCCCGAGCGCGTGTTTGAGCGCATCGAACTGATCCGCGCGCACGTTGACGCCGGCCGCCTGCGAATGGCCGCCGAATTCTTCGATATACTCCGAGCAGGCCCTGAGCGCTTCAAAGATGTTCACGCCCTCCACGCTGCGCGCACTGCCGCGCAGCATGTCGCCGCGGCGGACGAACAACAGCGCCGGACGGGAGAACTCCTCTGCGATGCGCGCCGCCACAATGCCCACAAACCCGGCGTTCCAGTTTTCGGCCGCCAGCATGACGACGGGCTCGAACGCCCCCTCCTGCCGGATCCGGGCGACTGCCTGCGCGTAGAGCTCGTCGCAGGCGTGCTGACGTTCGGCGTTATAGAGGTTGAGTTTTTCGGCAAGAAGGGCGATCGCCTCCTCGTTTTCCGTCGTGAACAGGGCAAGCGCCGCATGTGCGTCCCCCATTCTCCCCGCGGCATTGATGCGGGGCGCGACCGTAAACGCAAGCGTCTGGGCCGTGATCTCATTCGCCTTTCCGAGGAGTGCGGCAAAAGCGGGGCGCGGGTGCTTTTCGATGCGCTTGAGTCCCTCCGCCACGATGTCGCGGTTTTCGCCGAGCAGCGGCACGCTGTCCGCCACCGTGGAGAGCGCGGCGAAGTCGACAAACTGCATGGCCCGCTCCCCCAGCAGCGCTTCGGCCAGTTTGAAGGCAACGCCGGCGCCGCACAGATTGTCATAGGGATAGTCGTCCGCAAGTTTCGGATTGATCGTGATGCAGTCGGGAAGCGTTTCGGGCAGCTCGTGGTGATCCGTCACGATCACATAGGCGCCCGCCTCCTGCGCGTATGCAACCTCCGCGGCGTTGGAGATGCCGCAGTCCACCGTGACGATGAGATCGGGCATGAATTCATCGAAGATCTTATCGAGCGCCGCGATGCTCATGCCGTAGCCTTCGCTGCGTTCGGGAACATACAGATAGGGCTCGATGCCGAACTCCCTGAGCGCGCGGGAGAGCACGGCGAGCGCGCCGATCCCGTCCGCATCGTAGTCCCCGAACAGGGCGACCCGCCACTCCTCGTCGCGCGCCTGCGTAAAGAGCTCCACCGCCTCCCGCATGCCCTTCATGAGGAGGGGCGACAAAAAGTGCTGCGCGCCCGGATGAAGAAACGCATGCATCTTTTCCCGCGTATCCATGCCCCGCGCATAGAGAATGCGCGCCGTCGTCGGCGCAATGCCGAGAGACGCGGCGCACTCTGATACTTCCGCTTCCTGCGCGGGAGACAGCTCAAATTCATGCACGAGTTTTTTCATGGTCGTCCTGTCCGCTTTGTGTCCTTTTTTTTTCCGTGTACGCAATTTACACGGGCCGGCGGGAATCCGTTCCCGCCGGAGCCGGCTCCGCTGCGAACAGAAACTGCCCGCAGAAAGCCCGGTTCGTATTGCTCACTTACGGTAACTGTTAAGGAGTTGTTCGTATTGTTCCCTTACAGTATACCACAAAATCGCCGTCCGCGCAAAAATTTTTCGGCCTGTGCGGAAACGAAAGTTTAACCGGAAAAAAGACGGAAAACGGCGGGAATACTCCCGCCGTCTGATTTGATTCCGGTCGTTCAGGCTTCGGCGTCCGCCTTTGCCGATTTCTTTTTCCCTTCATAGCGCGCATTCTTTTTCTTCATGCGGTCGAAGTGCGCCTTGACCTTGACGTGCAGCGCAGGCGCGAGCAGCATGGACGAATACAGCCCTGCGGCGACAGCGATCAGCGCGCCCGCAAAGATAAACGTTGCGCCCGTCATTGCGGTGCACGCCGCGCAGACGGCAACGACTGCAAGCAGGATCCCGGCAGCCAGCCAGACCAGCTTGTCGGTCGCGGCGCAGGCATTCGCCACGGCCTCGTCCGCGGAGAGCACGCCCGCCGTCGGATCCTTGGCGTCGTCGCGCAGTTTCATGCAGCGGATCAGCCAGTAGACCGCCGAGACGGCCGCCGCGATCGCCGCATACAGCATGGGAGCAAAGGCATAGACGGGAATACGCGCGATCGCAAACACGGAGAGCGTCAGGAACGCATCGTTGACGCAGGCGACGAGCCCCGTCAGCGCACAGCCCATGCCGAAACGGATCGCAATATAGATGAGCGCGACAACGGCGGCGACCGCCACGGCGACCGCGCCCCGCCACATCGCCTCATTCATGGGCTGAAGAGAGATCGTATCAAAGGAGACGTACGTCTCGGCGGGAAGGGCGAACCCTTCGTTGCCGGCGATGCTCGCCTCCACCGCAGCTTTGGCGGCCGCAAGCGATTCGTCGGAGACGTCCGCGGAGAACGTGTAGCGCAGAAGGAAATCGTTGCCCGTCGAGGAGAACGAACCCTGACCGGTGGAAACGGGATCCGTCTGCCCTTCCAGCGTCTGCTTGTCGGTGAACGAGATGCCGGCGTCTGCGAACGCGTCCTCGCAATAGGTCGCAAGCTCGCTCTTGCGGTCCTCACTCAGATCGACAACGACGTTGTAGTACACGTCAAACGTCTTGCTTTCGGGGCGGTCGAGCGCCTCGTTGAAGCCGAGCAGCGCCATCAGAACAATGCCCGCAATGATGATGACGGCGGAGATCGCCGCCCATACGGGAAGCAGATTCAAACGCTTTTTACTCATCTTCCACTTCCTCCCGCTTGAAGTTGCAGAACTTGCCGGGCTTCTTGGAGGTACCCATCATCACCGCCCAGCCGAAGCGGTTGACAAGAAGGGTCGCAATGCCCGAGAACGCCGCGCCCAGTCCGAGCACGAACGCCGCCGTCTGCAGGCTCGTGAGAGCGATCGCATACACGAGGAATCCGATCACCGCGACGACGATGTGCAGATCGAACAGTTTCCAGAAACACTTTTTATAGCCTGTCTTGACGGAAGAGGTCATCGTCTTGCCGAGCGCGAACTCTTTGCGCGCACACTCGAACGCCACGGCGTCGCTCACGCAGAGCAGCACGGAGGCCAGCATGAACGCAAGGAAGGTCTCCACGCTCAGATACAGGAACGGGATCGACCAGCCGCACAGGATCATGGCGAACAGGAACAGCAGATAGGTGTACAGATGTACGAATCCGAGGCGATGGTAGCGAATGAAGAAGAACGCCATCATCGCGACGAAGAATACGCCGAATGCGATATAGAGCATCAGAACGGTATTCTCGCCGTACAGGGCATGGTGGAAATAGGCATCGCTCGGCGTAAGGGTGAGATCGTCCTCCGTTCCGGAGAGCGCCGTCGAGAAGAGCGTCGCCACGGTGTTGGCCGTTTCAGGCGTATAGCTGCCGCTGATGTAGAGCGTATTCTGATCGTACGCTTCGTTCACCGAAAGGTTGAGCACAAGCGAATCGCCGACGTAGAAATAGAGCGTGACCGCCGTTTCCGCCGCGCCGGACGTTGCGCTGGCAAGCGCCTCCCGGCCCTTGTCCGTAAACACAAACTCGACATAGCCCGTTTCGCCGGAAGCGCGCGAATTGACCGCCTCCACATAGTCGGCGACCGTCTCCCCGGCGCGCGGCGTGAACAGCGCAGTCGCGGAAGCCTCGTCCGAGCCGTAAGTGATCCTCAGCTCTCCCGTATAGGCAAAGACGCTGATCGCGGTATATTCGCTGTCCATCATGGCGGGCAGGAACACACGGATCATGCACCCGTCGACCGCTTCGACGCGCGCACCGTCCACCCGCAGGCGGGCAAACCGCTGCGTGACGGTCTCCAGCGCAGACGAGAACGCCTCTTCAAAGCTCGACATGACGGTGCCGTCCTCATTGCAGGCGACGCCCTTTTCCAGATAGACGGAACCATTTTCATCGGGATAGCGCACGTAGTTCGCGGCGTAATCCGCCTGTTCTTCGTCGGTCATGCCGTCGAGGTTGTCCGCATATTCTCTGGCGGAAATGACGCCCTCCGGATAGTACACGGCGGAATAGCCGCCGCCAAGGTACGCGCCCGCGTCGGCGTTCGCGCCGTACGCAAGCCCGAGATCGGCGTCCTTTTCCATCATGCGCATGACGGAACTGAACGTGTACAGCTGATCCGTTCCGTAAGAAAACGAAACGGTACAGATAAAGCACAAAACGGCGATCAACAGGGTATAGATCACCAGCAGGACCACCGATTTTTTCTTGCCCATTGCCTCCTCCTGTATCGTGAACGGGGAATGCCCAAAATGTGATTTCGGAAAATTCTCGCTCCTCTCATTATATAGAAAAAGGGCGGCTCCGTCAAGCCGAAACGCGCCGCTTTTCATATTTTTTGCCTAATTTTCGCGTGACTTGCGTTCAGCAAGGACGTGCATTGCGCACTCGATGCGTTTTTTCATCATTGCGCAGGTCATCTCGTACGGCTTGTTGATGTCGCCGTTATAATGATAGTTGTTCGCGCTGCACCCGCCCGAGCAGATAAACTTGGCAAAGCAGTCCCCGCACTTTTCCCGCGTGAACAGGCTGGACGACGCAAACAGTCCGCGGATCGCGGGGTCGACCGCGCCCTCGTATACGCTGCCCATGCGCCATTTCGGATCCCCGGCGAACTGATGGCAGGGATAGATGTCGCCGTTGGGGACGACGGAGAGATACTCGTTCCCCGCGCCGCACGCCGAAACGCGCTTCTGAAGGCAGGGGCCGCCCTCCAGATCGATATGGAAATGAAAGAAGGAAAAGCCCTTCCCCTCCGCCTCGCGGCGGATATACTCGTCGCACAGCTTTTCATACTCCGCTTCGATGACGGGCAGATGCTCTTCGCGGATCTGCAGGTCGGGAATATCGGTGACGACGGGCTCAACGGACAGGGAGTCAAACCCCTGATCGGCCAGGAAGAGGACGTCCTTGGAAAAATCGAGGTTCCTGGCCGTGAACGTGCCGCGCACATAGTAGTGCTTGTCCCCTCTGATCCTGACAAAATGTCTGATCTTGTCGATGACCGCATCGAAACTGCCCTTGCCGGAGACGGTCTTTCTGACGGCGTCGTGTACTTCCTTTCTGCCGTCGAGGGAAAGAACGACGTTCTCCATCTCGGCGTTGAGAAATTCCACCGCCTCGTCGTTTAACAGCAGCCCGTTCGTCGTCGTCGTGAACAGAAAGCGCTTGCCGCGCTTCGCCGCCTCCGCCTTGGCGTAGGCGACCGTCTCCCTGATCACGGCAAGATTCATGAGCGGTTCCCCGCCGAAAAAGTCCACTTCGAGCACTTTGCGCGCACCGCTGTTTGCGATGAGGAAGTCAATGGCCTTTTTCGCCGTTTCAAGGCTCATCATCCCGCGTTCGGCATGATAGGCCCCCTCGTCCGCAAAGCAGTATCTGCAGCGAAGGTTGCAGTCGTGGCAGATGTGCAGGCAGAGCGCCTTCAGCTCGTTCGACTTGACGGGCGCGACGTGCGTCTCCTCCGCATACAGAAGGCCCGCATCTTTGAGCCCCTCGATGTCCGCAAGCGTCTGCCGGAGCTCCTCATCGGAAAATTCAACGCTCTCGCCCGCAAGGTGACGCGCCGTCTTTTCATCGCACTCGTGCAGCGCGCCGCTGCCCGTATCGTAGACATAGTGATGTCCGTGGTAGTGAAAAACGTGTACCATAAAAATCCAATCCGGAAAAATCCGATCAAAAGCGCAAAACAAGGAGCAGCGCCCAAGCGCCGCTCCCCGTTCAAGCGGTGTAGTCAGAAAAGATTATCTCTTTTCGATCTTTTCCTCTCTCGTGACGCGCTCGCAGGACTGGTTGCCCACCGTGCAGCTCGTCTTGCATGCGGACTGACAGGTGCTTCTGCACTCGCCGCAGCCGGTCACTTTCTTTGCCTGAGGTTTTGCGATCGTACGGATCATATCTGTTTTCTCCTGTCCTCGTTTTTTCTCATTATACAACGGCGCGGAAAATTTTGCAAGTGATTTTATTTGTTTCACGAATTTTCTCACGCAAAGGAAGAATAAAATCCCCTTTCTCCCGGAAAATCGCGCACTTCCCCGCAGACGGACTGCGGACGGGCGCCGCTCACTCCTTGCGCAGTCTGACGCCGACCAGCGCGCCGAACCCGCCGAGCGCCCCGCACACGAGCAATTCGACGAGGAACAGCGCATTCAGGCGGAACCCTCCCCCGATCGCAGCAAACAACAGCATAGAAAGAAGCGTCGCCAGGATCCCCGCCGCGATCCCCTTGAAGACCGCCCTGCCGCTGTGCACGAACAGCAGCGGGAACAAGAACGCCCCCACGCACTTGATGACCCAGTTGACGGCGAGCACCGCCCCGTCGGCAGGCGCATAGGCGCGCACGAAGACGGCGGCAAGCGCTGCCGCCACCAGATAAAAGAGCGTGCAGAAGAGCGCGGCGAGCGCAACTTCCTTGCATGTCCTGCCGAAATTTTCCATACAAAAACCCCCGCATCCGTGATACTTTACGGTATGCGGGGGTCTGCCCGATTATTCGCTTATTTCTTCTCTTCCGGCTCCGCTTCCTCTGCGGGCGCGGAATCTTCGGCGGGCTGCTTTGCCTCCTCGGCGGCGGGAGCAGGTGCTGCGGGCTGTTCGCCGCGCTTTGCCGCTTCCCTAGCCTCTTTTTCCGCCTTGCGCTTTGCCTCCGCCTCTTCGCGGGCGATCTGCGTGGGGCCCTTGGCGTCCGTCTGCGCAATGAGCTCCTTGTCCATCTTGACATAGGACTTTCCGGAGTTCTCGCTTCCCGTCTCGATGATCACGGTGTTGTCATCGCAGACCTCCACGACGATGCCGCAGATGCCGCCGGCCGTCTTGACCTTGTGGCCGGGACGGATCGCTTCCAGCTGTTCGATATACTCCTGCTGACGCGCCTTGTTCTTCCTGCCCGAAAAGAAAATATAGGCAATGAAAGCGACCACGATCACGCCGATCAGGACCCACATGATCCAGTCGCTGTTCGGAGTCGTACCCGAAGTGCTTTCCAGCAATGCAAACCACATACGATTGTTGTCTCCTTTTGAAAGATTCCCCTACGGGACGCTTCCTATCATACCTTTTTTGCCCGTTTTTGGCAAGCGATTTACGGATATTTTTTCCATTTCACGAAGATTTCAAAACAAAACGGAAAAAGATCGGCGCGATTTTTCCCGAAAAAAGGAGAAATTCCGCCGCATTGGCCTTCGACCGCCCCGCGCACGGGCATTCTCAGGAGAGGGACGCCCCGCCGCGTGCCGCACGCAGCGGCCCGCTCCGCCCGGGATTTATTCCGCCTGTCCCTGTTTTTTGTAAAATTCCGCGACGAAATCCCTGACGTATCCGCCGAGAATGCTCTCGCGCAGGCCGCGCATGAGGCGGTGCAGATAGGCGATATTGTGCAGGGACAGAAGCATTGCGCCCGTCATTTCGCCCACGTTGACCAGGTGGCGCAGATACGCCTTGGTGTAGTTCCGGCAGCAGTAGCAGTCGCATTCGGGATCGAGCGGCGAGAAATCTTCCTTATATTTTCCGTTGCGCACGACGACCTTCCCGCGGGAAGTGAGCGCCGTACCGTTGCGCGCAACGCGGGTCGCAAGCACGCAGTCGAACATATCGATCCCGCGCAGCGTTCCCTCGACCAGGCAGTCGGGCGAGCCGACCCCCATGAGATAGCGCGGGACGTCGGCGGGCAGAACGCCCTGAAGATCGTCGAGAAGTTCGTACATCAGCGGCTTGGGCTCCCCCACCGAAAGCCCGCCGATCGCAATGCCGTGTCTGACAAAGGGCAGGCACCTGGAAAGGCTCTCGCGGCGCAGATCCTTGTAGAAATTTCCCTGAACGATGGGAAAGAGCGCCTGGCGCGGATCATCGTGCGCCGCATAGCAGCGTTCCAGCCACTTTGCCGTGCGCTCCATCGCCTGCGCGGCCTGTTCATGCGTGTAGCCGTACTCCGAACACTGGTCGAACGCCATGATGATGTCCGATCCGAGATTGTGCTGAATGCGCATGGCGAGTTCGGGTGTGAACGTATGCCGGCTGCCGTCCACATGCGAAGAGAACGTCACGCCGTCGTCCGTGATCTTGTTGAGCGACGAGAGCGAAAACACCTGAAAACCGCCGCTGTCCGTGAGAATGGGGCGGTCCCAGTTCATGAATTTGTGCAGGCCGCCCGCCCGCGCGATGAGCTCGTCGCCGGGGCGCATGTACAGATGATAGGTGTTGGAAAGAATGATCTGGGAACCGATCTCCTTGAGCTCCCTGGGCAGCATGCCCTTGACCGTTGCCTGCGTTCCGACGGGCATGTATACGGGCGTCTCGATGTCGCCGTGCGGGGTGTGGAATACCCCGGCGCGCGCCCCCGTTTCGGGATCGGTCTTTTGCAATTCAAAGGAAAAATATTCGTTGTTCATAATAATTCCTCACAAAAATCTTTGAGCAAAGGCTCAAATCTTTTTCGTGAACCCCGGAAAACGCCGCCGCGACAAGACTGCGGCTCGTTTGTCTCACACGGGTAGACCCCGTGTTCGGTCACGGTTTTTGCCCCACGAACGGCAAAAACCTCAGTTCGGACGTGCGCCGAAGCCACACCGTGGCGTCGGCATAACGCACGCCCTCACCCGCTGCGGGCGCCTTTCAGGGCTTTCATTTCAGCCGCGCCCGCATTCACCTTTCCCCTGAAGCGCATGTTTGCGCAAATCGGGGCCCGCGGCGGAAGGACACCTTCCTTGCGGCTCTTTTATAGCTTTCCTCACAAAAATCTTTGAGCAAAGGCTCAAATCTTTTTCGTGAACCCCGGAAAACGCCGCCGGGCGACAAAGAGATGTGAGCTTATACGATCATCGCGTCACCAATGCTGACGGGAAACAGGATGAGGATCGGAGAAGCAAGCAGGTCGAGGAGCAGGCGGAAGCTGCGAGGGAGTTTACTCAGACGTAAATGACCGAGCAGAGCCGTAACCGCGACAAAGATATGCGCCGCTTATACGATCAGCATCGCGTCCCCGAAGGAGAAAAAGCGATACCGCTCCTTCACCGCCACGTCATAGATGTGCAGCACCTCTTCGCGGGAACAGAGCGCGGAGACGAGCATCAGAAGCGTGCTCTCCGGCAGATGAAAATTGGTGATGAGCGCGTCCACGCACTTGAACCGATAGGGCGGATAGATGAAAATTTCCGTGTTCCCCTTGCAGGCGTGCAGGAATCCGTCCTTGTCCGCAACGGTCTCCACCGTCCTGACCGACGTCGTGCCGACGCAGATGACCCGCCGCCCCTCCCGCTTTGCGCGGTTGACGATGTCCGCCGCCTCCTCGCTCACTTCATAGTATTCGGAGTGCATCTTGTGGTCGAGCACGTTTTCTTCCTTGACGGGGCGGAACGTGCCAAGGCCCACGTGCAGGAGCACTTCGGCGATCTCCACCCCCTTCCCGCGGATCTTTTCCAGAAGTCCGGGCGTGAAATGCAGTCCCGCCGTGGGAGCCGCAGCCGACCCGTTTTCGCGCGAATATACCGTCTGATAGCGTTCAGGGTCGGAGAGTTTTTCGTGAATGTAGGGCGGGAGCGGCATGGAGCCGACGCGCGACAAGATGTCTTCAAACGTGCCGTCGTACACGAATTTTACGATACGTTCCCCCGATTCGGTCACCGAGAGAACGTCGAGCGCGAGTTCTTCGCTGACGACGAGATGCGTCCCCGGACGGCACTTCCTGCCGGGGCGGACGAGCACCTCCCATTCATCGAGCGCAAGGCGTTTCAGAAGAAGCACTTCGACCGCGCCGCCGTTTACGGTACGGGCATAAATGCGGGCGGGGAGCACCCTTGTACGGTTGACGACGAGCACGTCCCCCGCTTTCAGATAGTCCGTGATATCGCGGAAGATCCTGTGTTCGATCTCCTTCGTATCCCTGTGATAGACCAGAAGCCGCGACGAATCGCGCGGCTCCGCCGGTGTCTGCGCGATGAGTTCCTCGGGCAGATCATACCAGAAATCGCTTTTTTTGAGAGTTTCCATATCCGATCCCTTATTCAATCGCTTTTGCCGTGAGCTGTACCCATGCGGGAAAGAACCCGCAGCGAACGGCCGTCTTTTTGGAGGGAATGTTTGACCAGGCCGCACAATAAAACGGAATTTTCCCGCGCAGGAAAGTCTCGCGTGCCAGACGGGAGACGAGCGCGGCGGCGATCCCCTTCTGCCGGTATGCCGGAAGAACGTCGATGCCGATCTGCCACATGGTATCGCAGTCGGCGGAACAGCCGGCAAGCCCGATCAGCGTTCCGCCGTCATATGCGCCGACGCACAGAACGTCGTTTTCCCGTCGGGCCGCGCACAGGGCATTGCCCCACTCCGGCAGATAGAGCGCGGAAAAATCCGGCTTTTCCAGGATCCGGAGAACATACGGACAGGGAAAAAGTTCCGTTTTTTCCGGATCGGGCAGAAAATATTCCGCCTGATGACGGGTCCGCAGGCCGTAAGGGGCCAGCAGGCTGTCCAGTTCATGCAGGGCGGGCGTTTCAAAACAGGCCTCCGTCCTTCTTCCGCGCAGATAATCTTCCGCGGCGGGCATCAGATCTTTCCGCGCCGACGCCACGACGTTCCGCCCGTAGGAGACAAGATCCAGGGCGAACGGAAGAGAGAGATATTTCCGTGCGGAATCATGCCGGCGGGACAAAACGACGACATGCTCTTCCCGGAAAAAGTCGCCGGCGGCACAGGAACTGTCGATCGCGGACTGCTCCGCCGCGATGCGCACGACGTCGCCGCGCGTCAGGTCAGTCGTTTTCATCGAATACCGAGAGCTGCGCCCCGTTTGCCGCAGGCATTCTGACGCCCATGTGCTCATAGCCCCCTTTCAGGCACACCCGCCCGCGCGGCGTGCGCGCGATGAATCCGAGTTGCAGAAGATAGGGCTCATAGACGTCCTCGATGGTGGCGACGTCCTCGTTGATGGTGGCGGCAAGCGTATCCAGCCCCGCGGGACCGCCGTTGAATTTATGAATGAGCGCGCGCAGAAGATTTCTGTCCGTTTCATCGAGGCCGAGCTCGTCGATCTCCATTTTTGCGAGCGCGCGGCGGGCGTCCTCTCTGGTGACGACCTCGTTCCCCGCAACGGCGGCGAAGTCCCGCACGCGCTTCAAAAGCCGGTTGGCGATGCGCGGCGTCCCGCGCGAACGGCGGGCGATCTCAAATGCCGCGTCCTCCTCGATGCCGATGCCCAGCGTCCGCGCAGAGCGCGCGACGATGCGCCTGAGCTCTTCGGGGGAATACATGTCCAGGCGGCACATGATCCCGAACCGGTCGCGCAGGGGCGAAGAGAGCAGCCCCGCGCGCGTCGTGGCGCCGATCAGGGTGAACTTTTTCAGGGAAAAACGGATATTGCGCGCGGAGGGCCCTTTGCCGACGATGATGTCGAGGGCGTAGTCCTCCATGGCCGAATACAGGATCTCCTCCACCGTATGATTGAGGCGGTGGATCTCGTCGATGAACAGCACGTCCCCTTCGTTCAGATTGGTCAGAATGGCGGCCAGATCGCCCGAACGCTCGATCGCAGGACCGCTCGTGAGCTTGATCTGCGTGCCCATCGTATTGGCGATGATGTGCGCGAGCGTCGTCTTGCCGAGCCCGGGAGGGCCGTACAAAAGCACGTGGTCAAGCGCCTCGCCGCGCGCCTTTGCCGCCTCCATGTAGACGGATAAATTTTCCTTGACCTTGTCCTGTCCGACATATTCGGAGAGCGTCTTGGGGCGCAGGATGTTTTCCTCCGCGTCGTATTCGCCCTTGGAGCTCGAAAGGAGCCGGTCTTCGCCGTATTCGTAATCGTCCATATCACATCCCCTTCAGCGCCGTGCCGATGATCTCCTCGATTGTCCCGGCACCCGCGGCCTTTGCCCGTTCGACGGCACGCGTGCTCTCCTGCCGCGTGAAACCGAGGTTCATGAGTGCGGCGACCGCATCGTCGTCCGCCTGCGACCGGACCGGAGCGGCGGGGCGCGCCTCGCCCGCTTCGCCGAGGATCTCGTCCGCCGAGATCTTTCCGTGCAGTTCCAGCACGATGCGCTCCGCCGTCTTTTTGCCCAGCCCCTTGACGGCGGTCAGGCGCTTGACGTCCGCCGTGTAGATCGCCTCCGTCAGATCGGCGGGCCGCATGGTGGAAAGCGCCGCGATCGCAAGTTTCGCGCCCACGCCCTGCACGCTGGTCAGCCGCAGAAAAAGTTCCTTTTCCTTCAGGTCGGCAAAGCCGTAGAGCGCAATGCCCTGTTCGGAAACCTGCAGATAGGTATACAGCTCCCCTTCCTCCCCCTTTTTCACGCCGGAGAGGTTGGCAAACGCCGCACCCGAACACATCACTTCATATCCCACGCCGTTCACGTCCAGAAGCACGCTTTCCGGAAGCAGCGACAGCACTTTCCCGCGCAGATATCCTATCATTTCCTTATCTCCCGATCAAAAATTGACCCCCGTGCTACTTCACGCCGAACAGCACGCCGAAACGGCTGGTGAACGCATGGCACAGCGCAACGCCCAGCGCGTCCGCCGCATCGTCCGGACGGGGAGGCCCCGGCAGGCGGAGATGCGCCGCCACGACGCGCTGCATCTGCCCTTTATCGGCGCCGCCGTACCCCGTGAGCGCCTGTTTGATCTGATTGGGCGTATACTCGAAGATGCGCCCGCACCGCTTGTTGCAGGTAAGCAGCATGACGCCGCGCGCATGTGCCACGGCAATGCCCGTCGTGACGTTCTTGGAAAAGAACAGCTCCTCCATGGCCGCCTCGTCGGGATGAAATTTATCAAAGAGCGCGTTGACGCCCTCCTCCAGAATGCACAGCCGCACAGCCAGATTTTCATTCGGCGGCGTTCTGACGACGCCGTAGTCGACGGCGGAGCAATTTCCGCGCGCATCCTTTTCGATGACGCCGTAGCCCATCGTCCCGATGCCGGGATCGAGCCCTAAAATGATCATATGTTTATTGTACCGCAAACGCCGGCGTCCTGTCAAGAAATTTGCGCGCCGCGCGCCCGTTTGCCGGGAAAACGGTTGCTTTCACGCGAAAAATATTGTACAATGGGCATGAAACGAAACAAGGACGGTATCCGATATGAAACTCTGGCAGGGCAGATTCGATTCCCCCGAAGCGGCGGACGCGGACGCGTTCAACGAATCGCTTTCTTTTGACAAGAAACTCTGGCGCGCCGACATCGAGGCGTCCGTTGCGCATGCGACGATGCTCGGGAAATGCGGCATTCTCACCGCGGAGGAAGCAGACGCCATCTGCGCCGGGCTCAGAGGCATCTTTGCCGACATCGAAGCGGGCAGGCTCGCCGTCGAGGGACAGGAAGATATCCACTCCTTTGTGGAGGGCGAGCTCGTATCCCGCATCGGACAGACGGGCAAAAAACTGCACACCGCGCGTTCCAGGAACGACCAGGTGGCAACGGACATGCGCCTGTATGCGCGCGATGCCGTGCAGTCCGCCATCGGCCTGCTCAAATCGCTCATATCGGCGCTGCTTGCGCGCGCAAAAGAGACGGTAAAGTACATCATGCCGGGATTCACGCACCTGAGGAAGGCGCAGCCCGTCAACTGCGCGCAGTACTTCAACGCCTATTCCGAAATGTTCCTGCGCGATCTGGACCGCTTCCATGCGCTCCTGCGCCGCATGAACGTGATGCCCCTGGGCAGCGCGGCGCTTGCCGGCACCTCCTGGCCCATCGACCGCGAGATCACGCGCGAACTGCTGCACTTCGACAGCGTATCGCAGAATTCCCTCGACGCCGTGTCCGACAGGGACTTTGTGGCGGAGTATCTGTTCTGCGCCTCGCTCACGATGGCGCACCTTTCGCGCCTTTGCGAGGACACGATTTTATATACGTCCGACGAATTCGGGTACTGGGAGATCCCCGACGCCTATTCGACGGGCTCCTCCATCATGCCGCAGAAGAAGAACCCCGACATTCCCGAGCTGGTGCGCGGCAAGACGGGGCGCGTCTACGGGCACCTCGTCGGCATTCTTACGACCATCAAGGGCATTCCGCTCGCCTATAACAAGGACTTACAGGAGGACAAGGAACCCTTCTTCGACGCGCAGACGACGCTGGAGAGCTGCCTTTCCATTTACACGGCGCTCATTTCCAAACTGACGTTCAACGTCAACCGCATGTACGACGCCGCGGGCGACGGCTATGCGACGGCGACCGACGTTGCCGATTACCTGGCAAAACGCGGCGTCCCCTTCCGCGATGCGCACGCCGTGACGGGAAAGCTCGTGCGCTATTGCATCGAGAACGGAAAGACGCTCCCCTCGCTCACGCTGGAGGAGTTCCGTGCGGCAAGCCCCGTGTTTGAAGCGGACGTGCTGCAGACGGTCACGACGCGCGCCTCCGCCGAGGGCCGGAACAGCGTGGGCGGTTCCTCCACCGAAGCCGCCAAGGCGGGCATCGCCTCCGTCCGGAAACGGCTGAAACAGTACTGACCCCGCAAAGGGACGCCCGAACGGCGTCCCTTTTTTGCTGCCCTGCCGCTCTTTTCTCCCGTCCGGCCGCCCGATTGATGGAAAAAACCGATTGCCGCTGTTTGTGAATCCATACAATCCCGCCCGGCAAAGACCGCCCGGCCGCTTGACAAAATCCGAAATATCCAATATAATGATGGACAATATACTTTCGCAAGGAGGTCGCTTTATGAAACTGATGGGAGCGGAGATCCTCGTCGAATGCCTGAAAGAACAGGGCGTTTCCACCGTGTTCGGGTATCCCGGCGGGACGGTTCTCGATATCTATGACGCGCTCTATCGTGACGGAACGATCGAGCATGTCATCACTTCGCACGAGCAGGGCGCGGCACATGCCGCCGACGGCTGGGCGCGCGTTACGGGGAAGACGGGCGTCGTCATTGCGACGAGCGGCCCCGGCGCGACCAATCTTGTCACGGGCATTGCGACAGCCTACATGGACTCCGTGCCCGTCGTCGCCATCACGGGCAACGTCGGCGCAAATTTTCTGGGGCGGGATTCCTTCCAGGAGATCGACATCTTCGGCATCACCCTGCCCATCACAAAGCACAACTACATCGTCAAAGACGTCAACGAACTTGCGGGCGTGATCCGCGAGGCGTTCTGCATTGCCAATTCGGGCAGAAAGGGCCCCGTGCTCATCGACATTCTCAAGAACGTGCAGAGCGAAAAGGCGGACTACGAACCGCAAAAACCCGTCCTTCCGCGCGCAAAGGCCGTTCCGCCGCGCGCCCTGGAAGATGCGGCAAAGGCGATCGCACAGGCGGAGTGCCCCCTTGTGATGGTGGGCGGCGGCGCGATCGCTTCCGGGGCTTCCAAAGAGGTGCGTGCGTTTGCCGAACGGCTGGACGCCCCCGTCGTTTCCACCCTGATGGGGCTGGGAGCGTTCCCGGCAAGCCATCCCCTTTTCATGGGCATGATGGGCATGCACGGCACGGCAACGGCCGCAAAACTGTGCCTGGAAAGCGACTGCATCGTGGCGATCGGCACCCGTTTTTCCGACCGCGTCGCGCTCAACCGCGACAAATTCGCCGTCGGCAAGACCGTTGTCCAGATCGACATCGACAATGCGGAGCTTGACAAGAACGTCTCCGTCACGCACGCCGTTCTCGGCGACGTGAAGGAAGCGCTCACAACGCTCATTCCCATGCTTCCCGAAAAAAAGCGCGCCTTTTCCGAAACGGCAAAGGCGTACAGGGCGCAGGAACTTGCATCGCAGAAGCCCCCCGAACTCGGCCACAGGATCCTCATCGAAGCGGCAAAGCTCGCACCGAAAGATACGATCGTCGTGACCGACGTCGGACAGCACCAGATGTGGACGGCCCAGTACTACCCCGTCGAAAAACCGCGCACGTTCTGCACGAGCGGCGGCCTTGGCACCATGGGCTACGGGCTGGGCGCCGCCATCGGCGCGGCAAAGGCAACGGGGAAACACGTGATCCTGGTGACGGGAGACGGCTGTTTCAACATGAACCTCAACGAGCTTTCCACCGCCGTCACGCAGGATCTTCCCATCACCATTCTCCTCATGAACAATCACGCGCTCGGCATGGTGCGCCAGTGGCAGAAACTCTTTTACGGGCGCCGCTTCTCGCAGACGGACGTGCGCAAAAAGACGGACTACGTGAAGTTCGCCGAGAGCTTCGGCGCGCACGGCATGCGCATCGAAAAGGAGGAGGACGTCGACCGCGTTCTGAAAGCCGCGTTCGCCCTTCCCGCCCCCGTTGTCGTGGACTGCTGCATCGGCAGCGATGAAAACGTTCTGCCCATGATCAAACCCGGACAGACGTACGACACCATCATGACCGAATGGGAGGAAAAATGATGAATCGTTATACGATCAGCGCGCTCGTCACCAACAAATCGGGCGTTCTCGTCCGCGTTGCCGCCCTCTTCGCGCGCCGCGGCTACAACATCGAATCGCTCTCCGTGTGCAAGACGGAGGACGAAGAGCTCTCCCGCATGACCATCGTCCTCAAGGGCGACGACTATATCCTCGGCCAGATGATGAAGCAGATGGATAAACTCATCGACGTCAAAAAAATCAAGCGCGTCGAGGAGGACGCCGTCAGCCGCGAACTTCTGCTCATCAAGGTCAGGACGGACGCGGGAACGCGTTCGCAGGTGCTGGAGATCAGCCAGATCTTCCGCGCCAAAGTGGTGGACGCCTCCCCGGAAGCCACCATTCTGGAGCTCACGGGGAAGCCCGCAAAACTGGACGGATTCGTCACGATGCTCATGCCGTACGGCGTCATGGAACTTGCGCGCACGGGCGTGACGAGCATCTCGCGCGGCAAGACCACCATTCAGGACGAAACGGATTATAAAGAAAGGATCTGAATGCGGACGCAAAAGCGCAGTACCGCGACCCCTTTCGTCTGAAATTTTATAACAGGCCGGATTCACAAAAACATCATCAGGAGTTTGTCCATGTCCAACACGTTTACAAACGGCAGCAATATGGCGGCGCAGCGTTCCTTGCTGCGGGCGCTCGGCTGGTCGGATTCTGAAATGAAAAAGCCCATCGTGGGCATCATCTGCGCACAGAGCGACATCATTCCCGGGCACATGCACCTGACGGAGATCGCGCGCGCGGTCGCGGACGGAGTGCTCGCTTCGGGCGGAAAGCCCGTCGTCGTCCCCTGCATCGGCGTATGCGACGGCATCGCCATGGGGCACAAGGGCATGCGCTATTCCCTCCCCTCCCGCGAGGTCATTGCCGACAGCGCGGAGATCCTGATCACGGCGCATGCGTTCGACGCATGCGTGTTCGTCGGCAACTGCGACAAGATCATTCCCGGCATGCTGATGGGCGCGGTACGGGCCAACGTCCCCGCGGTCTTCTGTTCGGGCGGGCCCATGCTGGCAGGACACAAGGACGGGAAAAAGCTCTCCCTTTCCTCCATGTTCGAGGCCGTGGGCGCATATACCTCGGGCAGGATCGACGAAGCGGAGCTTGCACGCTTTGAGTGCGCGGCATGCCCGTCGTGCGGGTCCTGTTCGGGCATGTTCACGGCGAATTCGATGAACTGCCTGCTGGAAGCGCTCGGCATGGCGCTGCCCGGAAACGGGACCGTTCCCGCCGTCTACTCGGCGCGGCTGGCGCTCGCAAAGAGGACGGGCGAAGCGGTCATGAAACTGTATGCGGAGGACGTCCGCCCGCGCGATATCCTCACGCCTGCGGCCCTCAAAAACGCGGAGCGGGTGGACATGGCGATCGGCGCTTCCTCCAACTCCGTCCTGCACCTTCTGGCGCTCGCAAGCGAGCTCGGATTTACAAAAGAGCAGATCTCCGTCGATACCATGAACGAGATCAGCGCAAAGACGCCCAATCTGTGCCGCCTTGCACCCGCAGGCGAACACTATATCGAAGAGCTGGAGGACGCGGGCGGCATCTCCGCCGTGATCCGCGAACTCATCGACGCCGGCCTGTTTGACGGAACCGCCATGACGGCGGCGCTCGTCACACAGGACGAGCTTACCGCACATGCGCGCGTCAGGGACACGGAGATCATCCGCCCCGTCGGAAATCCCTACTCCCCCTACGGCGGACTGGCCATTCTGAAGGGCAACCTTGCCAAAGACGGCGCGGTCGTCAAAAAGAGCGCGGTCGACCCCAAAATGTACCGCCATTCCGGCCCCGCGCGGGTATTCGATTCGGAAGAAGAGGCAATGGAGGCGATCTCCTCCAACAAGATCAGGGCGGGAGACGTTGTGGTCATCCGCTACGAAGGCCCCAAGGGCGGCCCCGGCATGCGGGAGATGCTCTCCCCGACCTCGTCCATCGTGGGCGCGGGACTGGGAGATACCGTCGCCCTGATCACGGACGGGCGCTTCTCCGGCGCGACGCGCGGCGCGGCGATCGGGCACGTCTGCCCCGAGGCGGCGGCGGGCGGCGTGATCGGCGTTGTCCGCGAAGGCGACATCATCGACATCGACATCGAAAAAGGCGAGATCAACCTGCGCGTGCCGGAAGAAGAGATCGCGACACGGCTGGCGGCGTTCACCCCGCTGGAAAAACCCGTCGAAGGATATCTCAAACGCTACCGCGCCCTTGTCACCTCCGCATCGGACGGTGCGGTTTTCAGAAAATTCTGAACATAAAGATCCCCCTGCCGCGGCAGGGGGATCTTTACCCTTTTCAGATGCCGCCCGGCGCATTCGCGCCGGGCGGCATTCATTTGCGATCTCACTTGTTCTCCGGAACGTCTGCCGGGAAGCACAGTTCTTCGTCCTCCGTGCGGCAGATGCAGTAACTCGGAATGAGCATACGCTCAAAGTCAAGGGGCGCGATCTCGCTGAGCAGTCCGCTCTTGAGTTCGTCGAGCACCATGCCGCGCGGCAGGAAGGCATACCCCAGCCCGGCGGCAAGATAGTCCTTGACCTTGTTGGAGTTGTCCACCTCAAACGGGAAGACATGCCCCGCGGGGAAGAGTTCGCGCAGATAGGAGCCGATCTCCTGCAGGGAAAAATTGCACATGGCGCACGGGATCTCCTGCAGCTGTTCCTGACGGATCCCGTCCGGAAACTCGTTTTTGTCCGAACGCACAAGAAGAATGAGTTCGTCCTGCGAAAAAGGCCGGCACGAATAGCCCGCACGCCGCACGTCCTGATAGACATATGCCGCGTCCAGAAGCCCGTCCCAGAGCATTTCAAGCAGCCCGGCGGTATGTCCGATGGTTACGCGGTAGAGCTGCCCCCGGGCGATCCCCTGCAGGACGCGCTCCTTGAGCGCCCCCTCGTAGACGGCGTTGGTGGCGCCGATGCGGACCTGGCGCATGCCTCCCCTGACGGCCGAAATGCAGGCGTCCTCCATTTCGACGATACGGCGCGCGTACTCGTAAAAGGTCTTTCCCTCTTCCGTGAGCGCGACGTTGCGGGTATCCCGACGGAGCAGTTTTACGTTCATCTCGCGTTCAAGTTCCGCGATCCGGTTGGTGACGGTCGACTGCGCAATGAACAGCCGTTCGGCAACGCGCGTGAAATTTTTCAGTTTGACAAGCAGCAGAAATGTGCGCAGATTATCTGTATTCACGATTCGTTTTTCCGATAGCCCCCATGTAATTATTCGTTTTTCAAATGATTGACGAAAGTATATCACACATGTTATACTTTGTCAAGAAAAAACCTTGAATAAGGAGTTCATTCTATGGGAATGACGATGACGCAGAAGATCCTTGCCGCGCATGCGGGACTGGATCGGGTCGCTGCGGGACAGCTGATCGAAGCGGAGCTCGATCTCGCCCTCGGGAACGACATCACTGCGCCCGTTGCCGTCAGGGAAATGGAAAAGGCGGGCGGGCATGTCAAGGATAAAGATAAAGTCGCGCTGGTCATGGATCACTTTACGCCGAACAAGGACATCAAGGCGGCCTGCCAGGTCAAGTGCACGCGCGAATTTGCGCTGCGCGAAGGCGTGGAGCACTTCTTCGACGTCGGAAAAATGGGGATCGAACACGCGCTGCTGCCCGAACAGGGACTGGTCGGCGCGGGCGACTGCGTGATCGGCGCGGACAGCCATACCTGCACGTACGGGGCGCTCGGCGCCTTTTCGACGGGCGTCGGCTCGACCGACCTCGCCGCCGCCATGATGACGAGCAAATGCTGGTTCAAAGTCCCCTCTGCGCTGCGGTTCGTCCTGCGCGGAAGCCTTCCGGAGTACGTCACCGGAAAGGACCTGATCCTGCACATCATCGGCATGATCGGCGTGGACGGCGCGCTCTACAAGAGCATGGAATTCACGGGCGAGGGCGTCGCCTCCCTCTCCATGGACGACCGCTTCACCATCTGCAACATGGCGATCGAAGCGGGCGCAAAGAACGGCATCTTCCCGGTGGACGACAAGACGCTCGCCTACCTGAACGGAAGATTCCGCCGCCCCGTCAAGGTTTACGAAGCGGACGCAGACGCGGAATACGAAAAGACGTACGAGATCGACCTCGGCGCGCTCCGTCCGACGGTCGCCTTCCCCCACCTGCCCGAAAACACAAAGACGGCATGGGAGCACATTCCGATCGACCAGGTCGTCATCGGCTCCTGCACGAACGGGCGCATCTCCGACATGCGGCAGGCCGCACGCGTGCTGAACGGCAGAAAGGTGGCGGAAAACGTCAGATGCATCGTCATTCCCGCCACGCAGGAGATCTATCTGCAGGCGATGAAGGAAGGCCTTCTGGAGATCTTCATCCGGGCGGGGGCGGTCGTCTCCACGCCCACCTGCGGACCCTGCCTCGGCGGACACATGGGCATTCTTGCGGACAACGAACGGTGCGTCTCCACGACCAACCGCAACTTTGTCGGGCGCATGGGACACATCACAAGCGAAATTTACCTTGCCTCCCCCTACACGGCGGCGGCGAGCGCGGTGCTTGGCAGACTTGCAACGGCGGAGGAAATCTTATGATCAGAGGCATCGTTCACAGATACGGCAGCAACGTGGATACGGACGTCATCATTCCCGCCCGTTACCTGAACACCGCTTCCGAAGAAGAGCTTGCGGCGCACTGCATGGAGGACATTGACCCCGCGTTCCGCGGCCGCGTGAAAGCGGGCGACGTTCTGGTGGCCGAGGACAACTTCGGCTGCGGTTCCTCGCGCGAGCACGCCCCCATCGCCATCAAGGCGAGCGGCGTCTCCCTTGTCATTGCCAATACGTTCGCGCGCATCTTCTACCGCAACGCCATCAATATCGGGCTTCCCATTCTCGAATGCCCCGAGGCCGTCAGAAACATCAGAACCGGGGACACCGTCTCCTGCGATCTTGCAAAGGGCGAAATCAGAAACGAGACGACGGGTCAGGTCTTTTATGCCCAGCCCTTCCCCGCATTCATTCAGAAAATCATCAACGCCGGCGGACTGATGCGCTCGCTGGAGGCGCGCTCATGAAAAAACACATCGCAGTGCTGGCGGGCGACGGGATCGGCCCCGAGATCACGGACGCCGCGATCGCCGTCCTGAAAAAGATTGCCGAAAAATACGGACATGAATTCACGTTCGAGCCCCTGCTTTTGGGCGGCTGCGCCATCGACGCCTGCGGCGAGCCCCTGCCCGCGCACACCGTGGAGCACTGCCGGGCTTCGGATTCCGTGCTGTTAGGTGCGGTCGGCGGCCCCAAATGGGACGCCCTTCCCGGCGACAGGCGCCCCGAAAAAGGGCTGCTCGGAATCCGGAAAGCCATGGGGCTGTACTCCAATATCCGTCCCGCCAAACTGTGGAGCGCCCTGGCGGACGCCTCCCCGCTCAAGCGGCATCTTGTGGAAAACGGCGTGGAGATCATCGTCGTGCGCGAACTGACGGGCGGCATCTACTTCGGCGAACGGGGCGTCTGCACGGACGAAGAACTGGGCGAAACGGCGTGGGACACCGAAAAATATTCGGTAAAGGAGATCGAACGCATCGCGCGCATCGCCTGCGAACTTGCAGAAAAACGCACGAAACGCGTCGTTTCCGTCGACAAGGCGAATGTGCTGGAAAGCTCCCGCCTGTGGCGCAGAACGGTGCATGCGTATGCGGAAAAACATTACCCGGACGTGACCGTCACCGACATGCTGGTCGACAACGCGGCGATGCAGATCGTGAAAGATCCCGCTCAGTTCGACGTGCTTCTTACCTCGAACATGTTCGGGGATATCCTCTCCGACGAGGCGGCGCAGGTGACGGGCTCCATCGGCATGCTTGCTTCCTCCTCCCTGGGCGATACCGCCTGCGGGCTGTATGAGCCCATTCACGGCTCCGCGCCCGACATTGCGGGAAAGGACGTCGCCAACCCCATTGCGACCATTCTTGCCGCCGCCATGATGCTGCGCGATTCCTTCGGCATGACGGAAGAGTATGCGGCGATCGAACGCGCCGTTGAAAAAACGCTTTCGGACGGGTTCCGCACGGCGGACATCATGTCGGAAGGCATGAAAAAGATCGGCTGCCGCGAAATGGCGCGCCGCATTGCGGAAAATCTTTGAGAACACAACGGACGGGACATACGAAAAGCGGGCGGAGCTGTTGCTCCGCCCGCTTTTTCCGGTCGTATGCGACTCCGCCGCCCGGTACGGGCAGGCGTTTTCGCCTTTCAGGCGCTTTCCGCGCCGTCTTCGGGTTTTGGCCACAGGACGGGCGTCACGCCGTCTTTTCCGGGGGCGCCGTCCTTGCCGTCCTCCCCGCGCAGCTGCGCAAGGAATTCTTCCAGCGTACCGTCATAGCCCAGTTCCACCGCCCGGGCATATACCTCGGAAACGGCGTCCGTACTGTCGGGCTGCGCATTGCACCCTGCAAACGCAAGTCCCGCGCCCAGTGTAAGCGCCGCCGCTGCGATCAGAAACCCCTTCCACAATCCTTTTTTCATACAATATTCTCCTTGAAACTCAGACTGTTCCACTGCTATTATAGCACATCCCCCCCCGATGTCAACCCCCCCGCAGAACGATCGGCCGTATGATTCTATTGACAGACGGACGGCGGAAAGGTATAATATAGGCGATATGAGTATTTCGGAAAACGTCCAATTTTACCTTGAAAAAATCAGCGCGGGCAACTGCTTCCATGAGCCCGTGACCCTTGTCGCGGCGACCAAGACGCGCACCGCGGACGAGATCAACGAGGCGATCGCCGCGGGAATCACGGACATCGGCGAAAACAAAGTTCAGGAATTCCGCGACAAATACGACCTTGTCAAGGGCGGAAACCGCCACTTCATCGGGCATCTGCAGACCAACAAGGTCAAATATCTGATCGGAAAGACCTGCCTTATCCACTCGCTCGACCGCGACGAACTTGCCGAAGAGATCGCAAAACGGTCGCTCCGCGCGAATCTTACGACGGACGTGCTCATCGAAGTGAACATCGGCAGCGAGCTCTCCAAGAGCGGATACTCCCTTGCGGAGGCGTATGAGGCCTATGAGCGCGTGCACGACATGCAGGGACTGCGCGTGTGCGGCTTCATGGCGATGCTTCCCCTTTCGCAGGATCGGGCGTTCCTTGCCCGCCTTGCGGACGAAATGCGCGCGCTCTACGACCGCGCGAGGGCGCAGGACGGCAATATCCGTTTCCTTTCGATGGGCATGAGTGGCGACTGGGAACTGTGCCTTGCGCACGGAGCGAACATGATCCGCCTCGGCACGGCGCTCTTCGGCGCCAGGACATATCCCGCCGCACAGAACGCATGAACGCGTGCGGCGCGCACAACATAGTATAAGACGATGCCTTCTTCCATAACACACGCGCTGATCGCCGAAGAGGCGGCAAAGCGCCTTCCCGAACAACTTCAGACCGTGATCTCCGCGGTGCCGGAAGCGTACTTTCTGGGCGCGCAGGGCCCCGATGTGTTCTTTTTCGCAAAGAAAGCGAACAAACAGGAGGGAAATCTCGGAAAATACCTGCACCGCAATGCGGTGTATGAACTGTTCTGCGCATTCCTGGATGCCATTCCGACGCTGGGCGAAGAGGAGTGCAGGGCGGCGCAGGCCTATTGCCTGGGCTACGTCACGCACTACTGTGCGGACGTTGCGTTCCACCCGTTTGTCTACCGCTATCTGGAACAGAACAACCTGCATAAGCGCGAACATCAGCGCATGGAAAACGACTGGGACGTGTACTTTGTACGCAAACTGCGCGGACGGGAAGCGGAACGCTACCCTTTCCCCGACCTTACCGGCTGCAGGGAGGGCGCGCTGTATTCCCTGTGGGAAAAAGTGACGCGGACGCTCGGCAGAACGCCCATGGAGCGCGCGGTCTTTTCAGACGGCGTCAAAAATTTTGCGTGGTATCTGGCATTCTTCCACAAAAAATGCTACGCTTCGCAAAAGCATTGGAGAAGGTTCGACAGACTCTTTCACGTCCACGCGCTCTCCTGTCTGTATCCGGCAAAGACGCCCGACCCCGCGATCTTATCGGGCGAGGCGTTTGAACGCGCCGCCAATGCGGACACCGCGCTCCCGCCCGTAAAGACGGCCGACGATCTGTTTGAACGCGCCGTCTCCGAGAGCGCCTACAAAATATTGTTGTTCACGGACGCGCTCGGCGGAGCGGTGCTTCCCCGCGAACAGTTCGACAGACATCTGCTGACGGGCAAACATATCCGATAGCCTGCATGCTCCGCCGCACGGGACGGCGCGTTCCGCGAAAGGACAGCGGACGGGGACAAGACCGTATGAAAACCATCGTTTTATATGAATCGAAGTACGGCGCGGCGCGCACGTATGCAAAAATCCTGTCCCAAAAGACGGGCGCAGACCTTGCAGAGCTCTCCGGGACAAAGGCCGGGACCCTCGGGGCGTACGATGCCGTCCTGCTGTGCGGCGGCGTATACGCCGGAAAGATCGCGGGGCTCAAATTTTTCAGAAAACACGCTTCATTGCTGCGGGAAAAACGCGCCGCAGTGTTTGCCGTGGGGCTGTCCCCCGCGGACGAAGCCACGCTTGCGGCGCTCAGACGGGCAAACATGACCGATCGGCTTGCGGACGTTCCCCTCTTTTACGGCCGCGGCGCATGGAAGCACGGCAGCCTCAGCGCGGGCGACAGATTTTTGTGCAGACTTCTGCACGGCATGCTCAGAAACAAGGCGCCGGAGGCCTACGAAGAGGCGTGGATGCCCGCCTTTATGAACTGCTACGGCAAGGACTGCGATCTGACGGACGAGAACTATCTGAACCCCGTGATCGGATGGGTCAACGGACAATAAACTCAAAGGCAGCGCCGCGGGATCCCGCGGCGCTGCCTTTATTTGTCCTGTAAAATGCGTCTGGAAAATTCACAGCCGCAGTAGTTCTGGCGGTACAGCCCGTACTGCCGGGACAGCTGCACGGACTGCAGATATCCGCCCCTCTTTTTGAAATCGGTGGGAAGATATTCCACGCCGAACGCTTCCGCCGCTTCCGATCCGATGCGGTTGATGAGCGCGGCATTTTTCAGCGGCGAGACCGTGAGCGTCGTGGCGAACAGATCGAACCCGCCCGACTTTGCCATGCGCGCCGTCTCGAAGAGCCGCAGCCGGAAACAGCGTTCGCATCGCGCGCCGCCCTCGGGCGCGTCCTCAAACCCCGCCGCGGCCGCCGCGAAATCCTCGTGCCGGTAGCCGGTATCAAGCACGTCGGCCTGTTTTGTCGCCTCCGTCAGCCGCCGCAGTTCGTGCAGGCGCTTTTCATACTCCTCCGCGCTGTCAAGATTGGGATTGTAAAAGAACGCCGTCACCCGGGTCCTGGGCGCCGTCTGGGTGAGGCAGTAAGAGGCGCAGGGCGCACAGCAGGCGTGCAACAAAAGGCGTTTGTCCTCCGCCCCCGCGAGCATGCGCAGCATGACGGCGTCGAAATTGACCGCGTTCATGCGCTTAAAAGATTGTTGAGCGCGGACACGAGCGCCTGCACGGATGCAAGGGTGATGTCCGAATTTTCACCCGCTCCCCAATAGATGCGCTCCTTTGTCTCGACGCCGAGATAGGAGATCGCCTGCGCAAAGGAACCGGACGAGAGCGCGTGCTGTTCGTATCCCGTCAGATTGAACTGCACGCCGAAATGTTTTTTGAGGGCGTTGGACACGGCGTCCAGGCGTCCGTTCCCCGTCGCCTCGACGACCGTCTTTTTCTCCCCTTCCAAGACCTGTACGGTTGCCGTGATCCCGTTTTCCTGCCGGTAGTGCACTTCGCCGAGCGAAAAGACGCTGCGCGGGGAGAGAAATCTCTTTCCGAATACGCCGAAAATTTCCTCCGCCTTGAGTTCCTTGTGCAGCACGTCCGATTCATGTTTGACGGCATAGCTGACCGCCTCTTTCATGCGGGCGGGCAGTTTCAGGCCGTAAGCATGTTCGAGGATATAGCCCACGCCGCCCTTTCCGGACTGCGAATTGATGCGGATCACGTCGGAATCGTACTCCCTGCCCACGTCCTTGGGGTCGATGGGAAGATAGGGAACGTCCCAGACCGTGCGGTGCGTCTCCTCGCGGAAGCGCATTCCCTTGGCGATCGCGTCCTGATGCGAACCGGAGAACGCCGCAAAGACGAGTTCGCCCGCATAGGGCTGGCGGGGAGAGATGCGCATGTCGGTATACGTCTGATAGAGCGACGCGACGTAGGGCATGTTGGAAAAATCGAGGCCCGGATCGACGCCCTGCGAGTACATGTTCATGGCGAGCGTCACCACATCGCAGTTACCCGTGCGTTCGCCGTTGCCGAAGAGCGTGCCCTCCACCCTGTCCGCGCCCGCAAGGAGCCCGAATTCCGCGGACGCGACGCCGCTCCCGCGGTCGTTGTGCGGGTGCAGCGACAGGACCACGTTTTCGCGGTACTTCAGGTTTTTGTGCAGATATTCGATCTGCTGCGCGTACACGTGAGGCATGGCGTTTTCCACCGTGGCGGGGAGATTGATGATCGCCTTTCTGTCCGCCGAAGGCTGCCAGACGTCGAGCACCGCATTGCACACTTCGAGCGCATATTCGGGCTCCGTCCCCGTGAAGCTCTCGGGCGAATACTCAAAACGGTAGTCCGCGCCCGCCTGTTCGGTCAGATCCCTGAGCAGCCGCGCCCCGTCCACGGCGATTTTTCTGATCTCCTCCCTGCTCTTGCGGAACACCTGTTCGCGCTGCGCCACGGAAGTGGAATTATACACGTGCACGATGACGTTTTTTGCCCCTCTGATCGCCTCGAACGTCTTTTTGATGATGTGCTCGCGCGCCTGCGTCAGCACCTGAATGGTCACATCGTCCGGAATGAGCCCCCGCTCGATGAGCGCGCGGAGGAAGTCGTACTCCGTCTCGCTTGCGGCGGGAAATCCGACCTCGATCTCCTTGAAGCCGATCTCCACAAGGAGGTTGAAAAATTCGACCTTCGTTTCCAGGCTCATCGGCTCCACGAGCGCCTGATTGCCGTCCCGCAAATCGACGCTGCACCAGACGGGCGCCTTTTCCACCATCGTCTTTTCCGCCCAGTCCATACAGCGTACGGGCGGCAGGATAAATTGCTTTGTGTACTTTTTCGCGTCCATTTTTCAACAAACCTCCTTTTCTGTGATAAAACAAGGGATCCCGTGTCTCTGTAAACAAGAGACGCGGGATCCGCGCGGTACCACTCTTATTGCGGGAAAAATCCCGCCCCTCGGCGGGCACTGACATGCCCTTCCCCTGTAACGGTGGGACTCCGTTCCTCCTTACTGACCGTTCGGGAGGACCGCTCTGCGGCGAGTTCGCCCCTGCCCCCGCGCCGTCTCGCACCGCACGACGGCTCTCTGCAAGCGGGAAAAAGGAGTTACTGCTCCGCTTCCATGCGTTATCTTACTATCATCATAGCATACGCCCGCCCGAAATGCAAGCGTTTTTTCATCAATAATTTTCCGGCTTGACCTGGAAATACGCCTGGGGATGCGCACAGACGGGGCAGACTTCGGGCGCTTCGCTCGCCTTGACGATCGCACCGCAGTTGAGGCACTGCCAGTACACTTCGCCGTCCTTCACGAACACCCTGCCCTCTTCCACATTGGCCAGCAGCTTGCGATAGCGCGCCTCGTGCTCTTTTTCCACGGAGGCGACCTTTTCAAACATGTTGGCGATCGCGTCGAACCCCTCTTCGCGCGCGACTTTGGCGAACGTGGGATACATATCCGTCCATTCGTCGTTTTCGCCCTGCGCCGCGGCGGCGAGATTTTCCGCCGTCGTGCCGATGCCGCCGGCGATGAGCTTATACCACATCTTTGCGTGCTCGCGCTCGTTCCCGGACGTCTCTTCAAAGATCGCTGCGATCTGATTGAAACCGTCCTTCTTTGCCTTGGACGCAAAGTAAGCGTACTTGTTGGTCGCCATGCTCTCGCCCGCGAATGCCGCCATCAGATTTTCCAGTGTCTTGGTTCCCTTGAGTTCCTTCATCATGTTTCTCCTTTTATTCTTCATTTGCGTTTTCACGCATCGTTTTCTGACTGCACATATCGCACACGCCCGTGAATTCCACCTCGCAGCCGTCGATGCGGAACCCGCCGCACACGGCATCCCTTGCGATCGAATCGAAATCCGGCAAAAAGACGTCAAAGACCTTTCCGCAGACGCGGCACCTGCCGTGTCCGTGGGGCGCGAGCGTGGGGTCGTAGCGGGCGTCGCTGTCCGCCAGCGTCACCTTGCGCACCTGGCCGCCCGCCGCAAATCCGCCGAGCACGCGGAACACCGTCCCGCGGGAAAGCGTGGGATACTCCGCGTGTACATAGTCATATACCTGCGTTGCGGTCGGATGGTCGAGGCAGGTAAGCGCATCGTAAACCGCCTGTTTTTGTCTTGTATTGCGCGGCGCTCCCGCCATCTGAGATCTCCTTATCAAGATTTAATCTCGATAAGAGTATAACACATATTGCGTTTTCTGTCAAGAGGTTTCAAAAAAATTCCGAAAATTTCCGATCGCGCCGCCGGATA
The DNA here is from genome assembly GCA_904419525.1 of Candidatus Gallimonas merdae. GTDB lineage: Bacteria > Bacillota > Clostridia > Christensenellales > Borkfalkiaceae > Gallimonas > Gallimonas merdae. The sequence goes on along the minus strand of CAJFRT010000005.1, from coordinate 62,915 downwards.
ATTCCGAAAAAAGCGCCGTGATCCCGCAAATATCCGGGATCACGGCGTCGAAGGAAAACAAATGCGCCGCCGCGGCATTTGCCGCGGCAGCGCACGAACTTTTTACGTTTACGCTTCCTCTCCGGCGCCGTCGAGCTCCGCGGCTTCGTCCGCGTCCTCGAAATCCTCATACTGCGCACAGAACTCGGCGAATACTTCGTCCAGTTCGTCGTCCTCAAGCTGGACGAGCGTCTCGTTTTCCTCGTCGCCCTCGATGCGGTAGATGGCAACTTCCTCCGTCTCGTCCTCGTCGTCCGTCTCCTCGACGGCCTCCTTGATCTCGGTGAGAGCGCAGTACCACTCCCCCTTGTACTCAAAGGTCATCAGGTGCTCGAAGCGGAAGGAATTCCCCTCCTCGTCCACGATCTCGACGATATTGTCTTCGCTGTAATCGTTGCCTACCTCTTTCATGTCCTTTCTCCTTTTCTGATTTTTGCAAGATAGCTCTCCAGAATATACGCCGCGGCGATGGAGTCCACCTGTTTTTTCCGTTTGTCCCTCTTCTGCGAGACGCCCATCTCCAGAAGATCCGCGCGTGCCGCGCGCGTGGTATACCGCTCGTCCTCCAGGATCACATGCAGGCCCTCCTGACCGAGGGCAGCGGCAAAGCGGCGGGTCTTTTCGCTCTGGACGCTTTCGGTGCCGTCCTCATTGAGCGGAAGTCCGACCACCACCGTCGTGACGCCGCGCGCCCGCGCGATGCCGGCAAGCGCCTGTATATCGGAGGCAAAATCCCCCGTGCGGAAATAGGTATCGGAGGGGACGGCGTAATCGCCGAACGGATCGCTGAAGGCAACGCCCACGCGCCTGTCCCCCACATCAAATGCGACGATCTGTTCTGTCATATCCCGATTATAGCACATTCCGCCCGCAAAGTAAACCCTCTGCCCGTTTTTTTTATGCGATTCCTTACGGATCCCGACGATTCCCCGAAGGCTGCGATGTCATCGTCCCTCCCCGCAATACAAAAGATCCGCCCCGCAAGGCAGATCTTTTATTTCACCCATTCCATAAATGCACGGAAAGCGGAGGGAACGGCGTACTTTTCCCGCAGCTCCTCTGCCCCGACCCAGATATAGGGAGCAAGTTCCCGCTCCGTCTCAATGAGCCGGCCCGTCATGCGCCACTCCACGTGCGTGAAAATGTGCTTGGCGCGCTTTTCTTTGAGAACGGGCCCGAAGTCGGGGACGTCGCCCTCAAAGAAAGGGAACTGCCACAGCCCCGCAAGGAGCCCTTTGGCAGGCCGCTTTTCCAGGGCGTACCGTCCGCCGCAGCGGAGCACGCACACCGTTGCATCGACCGTGCGCCTTGCCCGCTTTTCGGCACGGACGGGGAAGGCCTCCTCCCTGCCCGCGAGATGCGCGCGGCAGAGCCCCGACCACGGACATGCCCCGCACATCGGCGCTCCGTTGGGGACGCAGACGATGGCGCCCAGCTCCATGAGCGCCTCGCAGAAGTCCGCCGTCTCAGGCGGATACACTTCCCTTAAAAGCGCGGCGTACCCGGCTTTGGTGGACGGGTCGTCGATGTTGGAGCCGTCGGCATACAGGCGGCTCAGAATGCGCAGCACGTTCCCGTCCACTGCGGGCACGGGAAGCCCTAAGGCGATGGAACACACGGCCCCGGCAGTGTAGTCCCCCACGCCCGGAAGGGCGCGCATTTCCTCAAACGTCGCCGGGAATCCCTTTTCCGCGATCACCTTTGCCGCCCTGTGCAGATTGCGGGCGCGCGAATAGTATCCAAGGCCCTCCCACAGTTTCAGCACTTCCTCTTCGTCTGCCGAAGCGAGCGCTTCGGGCGTGGGAAACGCCGCAAGGAACTGCACGAAGCGGTCTTTCACCGCCTCCACGCGCGTCTGCTGGAGCATCAGCTCAGCAACGAGCGCGGTATACGGTATGCGGTTCCTGCGCCACGGGAGGTCACGTTTGCTGACGCGGAACCACTCCAGAAGGGGCGGCACCGCATCGCGAAGCAGGGAAATATCCATCAGAACAGGCCCGTAATGACGCCGTTTTCGTCCACATCGATCTTTTCCGCGGCCGGAACGGGCGGAAGGCCCGGCATGGTGAGAATGTTGCCCGTGAACGCAACGACAAATCCCGCGCCGGCAGAGATCTTGACGCCGCGCACCGTGACGGTGAAATGTTCGGGGGCGCCCAGTTTTTTGGCGTCGTCCGAGAAGGAATACTGCGTCTTGGCCATGCAGACGGGCGTCCTGCCGAATCCGAGACCTTCCAGACGAGAGATCTCCGCCTCGGCCTCCGGGGTATATTCCACGCCGTCCCCTCCGTATACCTTTTTGACGATCGCGGCGATCTTGCTCTTGATGGGGAGTTTTTCATCGTAGCAGAAGCGGAATTCGCTCTTCTGATCGCAGAGGCCGACGACCGCGCGCGCAAGCTCTTCGCCCCCTCTGCCGCCGTCCGCCCAGACCGTGGAGAGCACCGTCTGCACGCCGAGCTTTTCACACTCCTTCATGACGAGCGCAATTTCCGCATCGGTGTCCGTCGGGAAACGGTTGAGTGCGACCACCGTCGGCAGGCCATACACTTCGCGCATGTTGCGCACGTGGCGCAGAAGATTGGGCAGGCCCGCTTCCAATGCGGAAAGGTTCTCCCGGGCGAGATCTGCCTTTGCGACGCCGCCGTGCATCTTGAGCGCGCGCACGGTGGCGACCACCACGCATGCGGACGGGTTCAGCCCTGCAAAGCGGCACTTGATATCGAGGAATTTTTCCGCACCGAGATCGGCGCCGAAACCCGCCTCCGTGACGACGTAATCGCCGAGCGCGAGCGCCGTGCGCGTCGCCACAATGGAATTGCACCCGTGGGCGATGTTGGCGAACGGGCCGCCGTGCACGATGGCAGGCGTTCCCTCGAGCGTCTGCACGAGATTGGGTTTGAGCGCGTCTTTGAGCAGCGCGCACATCGCGCCCGCGGCCTTCAGGTCGCCCGCAGTGACGGGCTTTCCTTCATACGTATAGCCTACCACGATCCGCCCGAGCCGTTCCTTGAGATCGGACAGCGAGGTGGCAAGGCACAGGATCGCCATTACTTCGCTTGCGACGGTGATCTCGAATCCGTCCTTCCTCGGGACGCCGTTCTTCCCGCCGCCGAGGCCGTCTTCGAGATAGCGCAGCTGTCTGTCGTTCATATCGACGCACCGTTTCCAGGTGATGCGCTCCTTGTCGATGCCGAGCGCATTCCCCTGAAAGATATGATTGTCCAGCATGGCGGCAAGAAGGTTGTTCGCCGCGCCGACGGCGTGCGCGTCGCCCGTGAAATGCAGGTTGATATCCTCCATCGGAACGACCTGCGCATAGCCGCCGCCCGCCGCGCCCCCTTTGACGCCGAAAACGGGGCCGAGGGAGGGCTCGCGGAGCGCAACGACGACGTTTTTGCCGATGCGGCGCATACCGTCGGCAAGCCCGATCGTCGTGGTCGTCTTTCCCTCGCCTGCGGGCGTAGGCGTGATCGCCGTGACAAGAATGAGCTTCCCCTCTTTCCCGCCCCGCGACATGACGGAGAGATCGATCTTCGCCTTGTATTTTCCGTAACATTCGACGTCGTCCCCGCTCAGGCCGACGCTCTTTGCCACGTCAAGGATCGGTTTCAACTTTGTGCTCTGTGCTATCTCAATATCCGTCAACATTTTTATCTCCGTATCTTCTGAATTCCGACTTTGTTATCCTTTCCGGGCAGCCTGTGATGCAGGGCGTATGCGCGGACGCTTCCATGCTGCCGTGCGCCCGCACAAACCGTGACATGCGGTCGGCCGCGGGCACGCCCGCGGCTTTTCCCGACGCTTTCCGCTGAAAGTCAGCGATAGTATTTTACGGCGCTTTCAAACAGCTTCATGTCGTATTCGCCGGGGACGTTTTGATACAGGCCCGCGCCCTTACGCTCGGAATGCCCCATCTTGCCGAACACTCTGCCGTCGGGCGAGAGGATCCCCTCGATCGCGGCTGCGCTGCCGTTGGGATTGAAGTGCACGTCCATGGTCGCATTGCCGGACAGGTCGACGTACTGCGTCATGATCTGGCCGTTTTCCGCGAGCATTTCAATGAGCGCGGGGCTTGCCACGAACTTGCCCTCGCCGTGCGAAACGGGCACGGAGAACACGTCTCCCGCCTCCACAAGGGACAGCCAGGGCGACTGCACGCTTGCCACGCGCACGCGCACGATGCGCGACTGGTGGCGCGCGATGTTGTTATAGGTGAGCGTCGGGCAGGTCTCGTCGGTGTCGATGATCCTGCCGTAGGGCACAAGCCCGAGCTTGATGAGCGCCTGGAATCCGTTGCAGATGCCGCCCATCAGCCCCTGTCTTTCGTCCAGAAGCCGCGCGACCTGCTCCCTGACGCGCTCGCCGCGGAAGAACGCCGTGATGAACTTTCCGGAGCCGTCCGGCTCGTCGCCGCCCGAAAATCCGCCCGGAATGAAGACGATCTGCGCGCCCGCCATCTTGCCGGCGAACTCCTCCGCCGAGCGGGCGACTTCCTCTGCCGTCCGGTTGCGGATGACGTAGATCTCCGGATCCGCGCCCGCATCGGCGAACGCCTTGGCCGTGTCGTACTCGCAGTTGGTCCCCGGGAACACGGGAATGAGCACTTTCGGACGGGCAAATTTCACCTCGCTCGCCAGGCCGCTGCGCGTACGGAAGGTGAAGTTGCGCACGCTGTCCGCAGGCGCGGGAATGTTGCACGAATATACGGGTTCGAGCTTATCCTCGTAGATCTTGAGCAGATCGGAGAGGAAGAGGCGCTCGCTGCCCATGGAGATCGCGCCGACGGCCGACGTCTCGCCGAGCGGCGTGCCGACGGGGATGTCCTCGGAAAGTTCCAGAATGAACGCGCCGTAACGATAGCCGAAGATGTCGGCGGGCGCAACGTTCTCCGCATACTTGAATCCGATCATGTTGCCGAAGCACATCTTCATGATGCCTTCCGCCACGCCGCCGTAGCCGGGCGTCCATGCGGAAACCGCCCTGCCCGAACGAAGAAGCGACGTCACTTTGGCGAACACGCTCTGCAGGGACGCCGTGACGGGAAGCCCCGCCGCGTCGTACTCGGGCGCAAGCAGCACGACCTTATGCCCCGCCGCCTTGAACTCGGGCGACACGACTTCCGACGTCCGTCCCGTCGTCACGGCAAAGGAGACGAGCGTGGGCGGGACGTCGATGTGCTCGAACGTACCGCTCATGGAATCCTTGCCGCCGATCGCCGCGATCCCGAGATTTTTCTGTGCCTCAAACGCGCCCAGGAGCGCCGCGAGAGGCTGTCCCCAGCGGACAGGATCGCGGCCGGGTTTGAGGAAGTATTCCTGGAAGGAGAGATAGGTATCCTCCGTCGACGCGCCGGACGCGACGAGCTTTGCCACGCTCTCGATCACGGCGAGATATGCGCCGTGATAGGGACTCTTTTCGGTGACGTAGGGATTTCCGCCCCACGCCATATAGGACACGGTGTCCGTGTGCCCCTTTTCCACCGAAACAAGGTGCGCCATCGCCTGCGGCGGCGTGAGCTGATACCGCCCGCCGAACGGCATGAGCACCGTCCCTGCGCCGATCGTCGAATCGAACCGCTCGGAAAGGCCGCGCTTGGAGCAGACGTTGAGGTCTCCGGCAAGACGGCTGTAATTTTCCGCGAACGTGCCGCCGACCGCGCGCTGCCATTCGCCGCACTTTGCAGGCGCAACGCTGATATGCTTTTCCGCGCCGTTGGAGTTGAGGAACTCGCGCGAGACGTCCACGATCGTCCTGCCGTTCCAGCGCATGACGAGGCGGGGCTGCTGCGTGACCGTTGCGACGACGGTCGCCTCCAGATTTTCCTTTTCGGCAAGCGCAATGAATTCTTCCGTCTTGTCCGCTTCGACGACGACCGCCATGCGCTCCTGCGATTCGGAGATGGCAAGTTCGGTGCCGTCAAGGCCGTCGTATTTTTTGGGAACGGCGTTCAGGTCGATATCCAGCCCGTCCGCAAGTTCGCCGATCGCAACGGACACGCCGCCCGCGCCGAAGTCGTTGCAGCGCTTGATGAGCAGCATAGCCTCCTTGTTGCGGAACAGCCTCTGCAGCTTGCGCTCTTCGGGCGCGTTGCCCTTCTGGACTTCCGCGCCGCAGTGGGTGAGCGATTCGAGCGTATGCGACTTGGAAGAACCCGTCGCGCCGCCGCAGCCGTCCCGCCCCGTTCTGCCGCCGAGAAGAATGACCTTATCGCCGGGAGCGGGAACTTCCCTTCTGACGTTTTCAGCGGGCGTCGCGGCGATGACCGCGCCGATCTCCAGCCGCTTCGCGACATATCCGGGGTGATACAGTTCGTCGACCTGACCCGTTGCGAGCCCGATCTGGTTGCCGTAGGAGGAATATCCCGCCGCGGCAGTCGTGACGATCTTGCGCTGCGGGAGCTTCCCCTTCATGGTGTCCCTGACGGGAACGAGCGGATCGCCCGCGCCCGTCACGCGCATCGCGGCATAGACATAGCTTCTGCCCGAAAGCGGGTCGCGGATCGCGCCGCCGATGCAGGTCGCGGCGCCGCCGAACGGCTCGATCTCCGTGGGGTGATTGTGCGTTTCGTTCTTGAACAGGAGCAGCCAGTCCTGCGCCTCGCCGTCCACATTCACCTTGATCTTGACGGTGCAGGCGTTGATCTCCTCCGATTCGTCGAGCTTTTCCAGCATGCCGCGCTTTTTCAGAAGTTTTGCGGCAATGGTGCCGACGTCCATCAGATTGACGGGCTTGGTGCGCCCGATCTCTTCGCGGGCGGCAAGATAATCTTCGTAGGCCTTTTGCAGCAGCTCGTCCTCAAAGGTCACCGAATCGATCGTCGTCAGAAAGGTCGTGTGACGGCAGTGATCGGACCAGTAGGTGTCGATCATGCGGATCTCGGTGAGCGTGGGATCGCGCCCCTCCTTGCGGAAATAGGACTGACAGAACGCAACGTCGTCCGCGTCCATGGCGAGGTCATACTGTCTGACGAACTCGGCGAGTCCCCCTTCGTCGAGCTGCAAAAACCCGGTGAGCGTGGGTACCTCGGAGGGCACGGGATGTGCGATCCTGAGCGTTTCGGGAATGGCAAGGGAGGCCTCGCGGCTCTCCACGGGGTTAATGACGTATTTTTTGACGGCTTCCAGCTCGTCCTCCGTGACGGCGCCGTAGACCGCATACACCTTTGCCGTGCGGATCAGGGGGCGCGGCTTCATGGAGATGAGCTGAATGCACTGCGCCGCAGAGTCCGCGCGCTGATCGAACTGCCCGGGAAGGTACTCCACGGCAAATACGCGCGCACCCGAAAGGTCGACGCCTTCTGACGCCGTGTCCATCTGCGGTTCGGAAAATACGGTGTGCACGCACTGCAGGAAGAGCGATTCCTCGATCTCTTCCGCGTCGTAGCGGTTGAGAAGACGGATCCGCGTGACGCCGGAAATGCCGAGCAGCTCCCGCACGTCCGAAAGGAGCGCGCGCGCTTCGTTGTCGAAGCCCTCCTTCTTCTCCACATAGACTCTGTAGACCATTTATCTGTCCTCCAAGGCCGCCAGCGCACGCTTTCCGATATCTCTGCGCATATAGGCGTTTTCAAAGTGAATTTTATCCGCAAGGGCGTAGGCGCGGCCGACGGCCTCTTTCAGGCTGTCCGCCGTTGCGACGGCGCCGAGCACCCTGCCGCCGGACGTGACCAGTTTCCCGTTCTCCAGCTTTGCGCCCGCGATATAGATGTCCTCGTCCGGGCCCGTCTCGGGGAGCGAAACGGCAAACCCCGTGTCGTACTTTTTGGGATAGCCCTCCGAAGCCAGCACGACGCAGCAGGCGGCGCCCTTCCGGAAGCGGACCATGTCCTCCCTGAGGCACCCGCCGCGCACGGCGAGCATGATCTCCAGAAGGTCGCTTCTAAGGAGAGGCAGGACGACCTGCGTTTCGGGATCGCCGAACCTGCAGTTGTATTCGATGACCTTGGGGCCGTCCTTCGTGAGCATCAGCCCGAAATAAAGGCACCCCCTGAACGTGCGGCCCTCGGCGTTCATCGCGCGGATCGTGGGCAGGAAGATGGTTTCCATGCAAGTCCCGGCGATCTCTTCCGTATAGTACGGATTGGGCGCGACCGTCCCCATGCCGCCCGTGTTCAGGCCCTCGTCGTTGTCCTTTGCCCGCTTGTGGTCCATGGAGGAGACCATGGGAACGACGGTCTTTCCGTCCGTAAAGGAGAGCACCGAAACTTCGGGGCCGGTCAGGAACTCCTCCACAAGGATCCTGTCGCCGCTCGCGCCGAATACGCGCTCCACCATCATTTCATTGACGGTCTTTTCCGCTTCTTCAAAGCTGTTTACGATGACCGCGCCCTTGCCGAGCGCAAGGCCGTCCGCCTTGATGACGGTGGGATAGTTTGCCCCTTTCAGGTAGGCGAGCGCGGCGGCAGGGTCGGTGAACGTCTCGCTTGCCGCCGTGGGAATGCCATACTTTTTCATCAGGTTCTTGGAAAAGACTTTGCTTCCCTCGATGATCGCGGCGTCTGCGGTCGGGCCGAAACAGGGAACGCCGGCCGCTTCGAGCGCGTCCACACACCCGAGGACCAGCGGATCGTCGGGCGTGACGACCGCAAAATCCACCCTGTGCGTGCGCGCAAACTCCGTGATGCCCGCAATGTCCGTTGCCTTGACCGGAACGCATTCCGCGTCCCGCGCGATGCCGCCGTTACCGGGAAGCGCATAGATTTTTCCTGCACGTCTGCTCTTTTTAAGCGCCTTGATGACGGCATGCTCTCTTCCGCCGCCGCCTATGACGAGTATATCCATTCCTGTAAGTCTCCTGTGTACGGGTTTGAAAAAAAGCTGTCGCGCAAACCCGCATACGAATGCGGGTTTGCGCGGTATCCTCTTGTCCTCAGTGATGGAACAGGCGCATGCCCGTGAACGCCATCACCATATTGTGATTGTCCGCCGCCTCGATGACCAGATCGTCGCGCACCGAACCGCCCGGCTCCGCGACGTACGTCACGCCGCTTCTGAAGGCCCGTTCGATGTTGTCCGAGAAGGGGAAGAATGCGTCGCTTCCCAGCGAAACGCCGCTGATCGTGGCAAGGTATGCCGCTTTCTCCTCGCGCGTGAAGGGCTCGGGACGGACGGCGAAGTTCTTCTGCCATGCGCCCTCGGCAAGCACTTCATCGGCATCGTCGGAGAGATACAGGTCGATGATGTTGTTCTTTTCCGGCCTGCCCACCCCTTCGGCAAACTGCAGCGAGAGCACTTTTTCGTGCTGGCGGAGGTGCCAGAGATCCGCCTTCTGCGCCGCAAGGCGGGTGCAGTGAATGCGCGACTGCTGTCCCGCGCCCACGCCGATCGCCTGTCCGTCCGCCGCAAAACAGACGGAGTTGGACTGCGTATACTTCAGCGTGATGAGCGAGATGATGAGGTCGACCGCCTTGTCCTCGGGAAGCTGCTTGTTCTTTGTCACGATATTGCAAAGCGTGGCGCGGTCGATCTTGTAGTTGTTGCGCCCCTGTTCAAACGTGATGCCGAACACCTGCTTGCGCTCGATCTCGGCGGGAACATAGGAAGGGTCGATCCTGACAATGTTGTACGTCCCCTTCTTTTTCCCCTTCAGGATCTCAAGCGCCTTGGGGGAATAGGAGGGCGCGATGATGCCGTCGGACACCTCGCGCGCGATGATGCGCGCGGTCACCTCGTCGCACTCGTCGGAGAGCGCGATCCAGTCGCCGAAAGAGGACATTCTGTCCGTTCCGCGCGCCCGTGCATAGGCGCAGGCGAGCGGAGAGTCGTCCAGCCCCCCGATGTCGTCCACAAAGCAGGCTTTTTTGAGCGCGGGGGAAAGTTTTTTCCCGACCGCCGCCGACGTGGGCGAGACATGCTTGAAGCTGGTGGCGGCGCACATGCCCGTCGCCTCCTTCAGCTCTCTGACGAGCTGCCAGGAATTGAACGCGTCGAGAAAGTTGATGTAGCCCGGCCTGCCGTTCAGGATCTCGACGGGAAGATCGCTTCCGTCGGCCATGAAGATGCGCGCGGGCTTCTGGTTGGGGTTGCAGCCGTATTTTAACTGAAATTCATTCATCGCTATGCTCCTGATGGTCCCCCTCGGGGAAAATTTTCCGGCCCTGTTCCCGCCGGCATGGCGGCGCGGGCCGGGTCAATGCTTCGGATTATTTCGTGTATTTGTTGATCAGGACGCTCTCTTCCTGCCACGTCCTGAGCGTAACGGCGCGGCAGTAGAGGGAGATCCTGTTGTCCGCGTTGAGATTTTCCCAGATCTCGCGGGCGAACGCATGGACGTCGTTGGGAATGCACACGCGTTCGGGTTCCCCCGTAAACGTGGGCAGCGGCGAGCCGTCCTTTTCGTACGTGTGCAGGAAATGTCCCGTCCCGTTGACGGGCTCATAGTCGAATGTAAAGCGGTTGCACTTTTCGCCCTTGCCGTCCGCGCTCTTGAGAATGGACATCTCGTACGTGAAGGACCCGCGCTTGAGATGCAGGATCCCGCTGATGCGCGGCGTGTAGTTGGGAGCGTCCGGCTCGAACTTGCGCGTATTCAGCGCGCAGCGGAAGCACTTGCCCATGTTCAGGTATTCTTCGATGGTGTCCGTCTGGTCGCCGTTGGTGACGATGATGTCGTCGCCGACCCTCTTGACGGGCGAATAGATGATGAGGGAAGGGTCCTCCACCTTGCTTTCATCAAACGGATAGATGGTGACGTTCTCCCCTTCCTCCACAAACACGCGGTTGCGGCTGTTCTCGCTTCTGCCCATGATGAAGTAGGCAAACATCGCCTTTCTTCCGTCCGAGCTCTTGCCGATGACAATGCCGCGGCCGGGATAGGAATTGCCCGCGAGCGCGCGCTTCATACTCTTTCTTACGTAACTCATACCGATTGCTCCTTACTCATTTGCTTGATTTTCAGAGATCCGCCCTCAGGATTTCTCCCGGGACAGAAGCCGTCCGCATACCAGTTCCACCGCCCGGGGCAGGATCACCCATTCGGCTTCGCGCATGACGCGCTTTTGCAGCGTTTCGGGCGTGTCGCCCTCCTCCACACACACGGCTTTCTGCGCGATGATGGGTCCGCCGTCGCAGACCTCGTTGACATAGTGCACCGTCGCGCCCGTCACCTTGACGCCGCGCGCCAGCGCGGCCTCATGCACTTTCAGCCCGTAAAATCCGGGGCCGCAGAAACTGGGAATGAGCGACGGATGCACGTTGATCATGCGCATGTCGTACTTTTTTGTGAACGCCTCGCTGAGAATGGTCATGAAGCCCGCAAGGACGACAAGCCCGATCCCCCGCTCTTCGAGCGCGGCGGAGATCAACTCCTCCCGCACGCGCCTGTCCGGAAACTGCTTTTTGTCGGCGACGAACGTTGCAACTTTCGCCGCTTTCGCGCGTTCGAGCGCATAGGCCGAAGCGTTGTCCGATACGACGAGGGAGACCTCTCCCGAAGCGATCGTTCCGGCAGCCTGCGCGTCCAGGATCGCCTGTAAATTGGTGCCGCCGCCCGAACACAGGACGGCGACGCGGATCTTGTTCATACGAGCGTCACCCCGTCTCCGCGCACGATCTTGCCGATGATGTATGCGTCCACACCGTTGGCTTTGAGGACGTCGATCGCCCGCACTGCGTCCTCCCGCGCGACGACGACGCTCATTCCGACGCCCATGTTGAATGTGTTGAACATGTCGTGTTCGGAGATATTGCCCCGCTTCTGAATGAGCCCGAAGATGGGCGGCACGCGCACGGCGCCTCTGTCGATCAGGACACCCAGCCCCTTGGGGATCGAGCGCGGCATGTTTTCATAGAATCCGCCGCCCGTGATGTGCGAGATGCCCCTGACGGTCACCTCTTTCAGCAGCGCGAGGACGGGTTTCACATAGATCTCCGTGGGCGTCAGCAGCGTTTCGCCCAGCCCCTTGCCGCCCAGTTCCGCAACGGGCGCCGTAAGATCGCAGTTTTCGACGTCAAGCACCTTTCTGACGAGCGAAAAACCGTTGGAATGAACGCCGGACGAGGGGAGCGCAAGCATCAGGTCCCCCTCTTTCATGGCCGTATTGTCAATGACTTCGGACTTGTCCACAACGCCCACGGCAAAGCCCGCCAGGTCGTACTCCTCCTCGGGCATGAGGCCGGGATGTTCCGCCGTTTCGCCCCCGATGAGCGCGCAGCCGGCGCGCACGCAGCCCTCGGCAACGCCGCCTACGATCGAGGCGATCTTTTCGGGGAAATTCCTGCCGCAGGCGATATAGTCGAGGAAGAAGAGCGGCTTTGCGCCGCAGCAGACGATGTCGTTGACGCACATGGCGACGCAGTCGATACCCACCGTGTCGTGCTTGTCCATGAGGAAAGCGAGCTTGATCTTGGTGCCCACGCCGTCCGTACCGGAGACGAGCACGGGCTCCTTCATGCCGGCCATGTCCAGGGGGAACAGGCCGCCGAAGCCGCCGATGTCCGCCCTGCCTTCGGGCATGGTGCGGGCAACGTGCTTTTTCATGAGCTCCACCGCCTTGTATCCGGCGGTGATGTCCACGCCGGCGGCCTTGTAGCTGTCCGAATAACTCTTATCCATGCGTCAGCTCTCCTGATTTTTCCGGAATTTGGGGTTTTCACTGATCGGCCGGCCCGAAATCGGGCGCTCAAAGCGGTCCTTGCCGGGCTCTTTGGGGATCTCGGTCGGGTATACGCCGTCAAAGCAGGCGCAGCAGAATCCCGAACCGTCCCCGCCCGCAAGATGCCTTGCGTGCTCGATGTCGAGATACCCGACGGAATCCGCGCCGATGATCCGGGCGATCTCCTCCGTCGTATGGTGGCAGGCGATCAGATTGTCTCGCGAATCGATGTCCGTGCCGTAATAGCAGGGATTGAGGAACTTGGGCGCGGAGGACAGGAAATGCACCTGCGTTGCGCCGGCCTCGCGCAGAAGCCGGACGATGCGCGCGCTCGTCGTGCCGCGGACGATGGAGTCGTCCACCAGAATGACGCGCTTGCCGCGGATCGCCGAGGCAATGACGTTGAGTTTGATCTTGACGCGGTCCTCGCGCACCTTCTGATCGGGCGCGATGAACGTTCTGCCGATATACTTGTTCTTGATGAATCCGATGCCGTAAGGGATCCCGGACGCCTGCGCATAGCCGAGCGCCGCGTCCAGCCCCGAATCGGGAACGCCGATGACGATGTCTGCATCGATCTTGTACTTTTCCGCCAGGAACGCGCCCGCACGCTTGCGCGCATCGTGCACATAGCAGCCGTCGATCTCCGAATCGGGCCGGGCGGTGTAGAAATACTCGAACACGCAGAAGGCCTTTTTCCCGCCGCAGTGCGAGGTGTCGCTGCGGACGCCGTCCTTTGTGATGACGACCATCTCCCCCGGCTCGATCTCGCGCACCTTGTGTCCGCCCACCGCATTGTGGGCGCACGACTCGGAGGCGACCAGCCAGCTGCCGTCGTCGCGCTTGCCCAGGCACAGCGGGCGGAATCCGAACGGATCGCGCGCCGCGATCAGCTTGGAGGGCGACATGACGACGAGCGAATAGGCGCCCTTGAGTTTGTCCATGGCCGCAAGGACGGCTTCTTCAATGGAACGCACCTTGACGCGCTCGCGCGTGATGACGTAGGCGATCACTTCGGTATCCGACGTCGTGTGGAAGATGCAGCCGTCGTTCTCCAGCTCCTCCCGGAGCTCCGTGGCGTTGATGAGGTTGCCGTTGTGGGCAAGCGCCATGTTCCCCTTCAGGTGATTGACGACGATGGGCTGCGCGTTTTCCCGGCCGCTCGTGCCCGTGGTGCCGTAGCGCACATGGCCGATCGCCATGTTCCCAAGGCCCAGCTTTGCAAGCACTTCGGGCGTGAACACGTCGTTGACAAGGCCCACGTCCTTGTACGAAGAGAACACGCCGTCGTTGTTGACGACGATCCCGGCCGATTCCTGCCCCCTGTGCTGCAGGGCGAACAGGGCATAATACGCGGTGGACGCGACGTTCTGCGCCTCGGGCGCAAAGATGCCGAATACGCCGCACTCCTCGTGGATCTCATGCTCCATAGACCGTTACTCCCCTTTCGTGACGCGCTTGAAAATTTCGGCGTACGCGTCCTCGACGCCGCCCATATCGCGGCGGAATCTGTCCTTGTCCAACTTTTCGTTGGTCTTTGCGTCCCAGAAACGGCAGGTATCGGGCGAGATCTCGTCCGCAAGCACGATGGTGCCGTCCGCAAGCCGTCCGAACTCGAGCTTGAAGTCGATGAGCTTGACCCCGAGATGCAGGAAATATGCTTTCAGGACCTCGTTCACCTTGAACGCATACTTTTTGATCGTTTCGATCTCCTCCTTGGTCGCGAGCTTCAGCGCAAGCGCATGATAGGAGTTGATGAGCGGGTCGCCCAGATCGTCGTTCTTATAGGAGAACTCGATGGTGGGCTCGTCGAACACGATCCCTTCCTCCACGCCGTAGCGCTTGGCGAACGAACCCGCGGAGACATTGCGGATAATGACTTCCAGCGGAACGATCTTCACTTTTCTGACAAGCGTGTCGCGGTCGGAGAGTTCTTTGACGAAATGGGTGGGAACGCCTGCCTTTTCGAGAAGCTGCATCAAGAGGTTGGTCATGCGGTTGTTCACGACGCCCTTGCCTGCGATCGTACCCTTTTTGAGCCCGTTGAACGCGGTCGCGTCGTCCTTATACGAGACGATGCACAGATTCTCGTCCGTCGTCGCGTACACTTTTTTCGCCTTGCCCTCGTAGAGCTGAACGGTCTTTTCGGTTTCCATAGCTTTATCTCCTTTTTTCTTCCTGTAAAAGATTTACCTGTTGTATTTTGCGGCGATCTCGGCGTCCTTTTTGAGCACCTTTTCCGTCGCCGCACGGCGGGAATTCATGAGTTTTTCATGCAGTTTTTCGTCCGAGACGGCAAGGATCTGCACTGCGAGCAGCGCGGCGTTCTGCGCGCCGTCGATCGCCACCGTCGCCACGGGAATGCCGGAGGGCATCTGAACGGTGGACAAGAGCGCGTCCAGGCCGTCGAGCGTGGAGCTCTTGACGGGGATCCCGATGACGGGCAGCACTGTGTTCGCCGCGAGCGATCCCGCCAGGTGCGCGGCCTTTCCCGCCGCCGCGATGATCGCCCCGAACCCCTCGTCCGCCGCGTTCTGGGCGAACATGCGCGCCTCCACGGGCGTGCGGTGGGCCGAATAGACGTGGACTTCATAGGGCACGCCGTATTCCTCGAACACGGAAAACGCCTTTTCCACGACGGGGAGATCGCTGTCGCTCCCCATGATCACTGCAACTTTCTTCATAGCGTAAACCTCCGTAACGCGGGCGCCGCCCGCCGCTTTTTCCGAAAAAATGAAAAAGAGCAGTTTCTTTCTATGCGAAAAAAACCGACTCCAGAGTCTTTGCGATCAATCATTCATCTGCCGTATACGGCAGGACAGAGCTGCCTTTTTCATGACAATATTATAGCAAACGTCCTGCCTCCCCGTCAAGCGTTACGGGGGCTTTTTTGTACGAATTTCGCATTCGGCGCCCCCGCGCGCGGACGGAACCTTTCAGCGCTGGTTGAACTTGCGCCGCACCGCCCAGTCCGTGACGCGTTCGGGCATCATGCGCGCGACCGCCCGCACAAAGATATTCTTTCCGCCGGCCGCCGCGACCGCGGGCGGATTGCGGCGCCCGGCGAGCCTGATCACGGCGTCCGCGACCAGGGAAGGATTCATGCCGCCCTGCTCGATGTTGGCAAGCGCCGCGCCGCTCCTGCGCAGCGCCAGGAAATAGGTCTCGCTCTCCTCTTCGCTGTAGACGGTGCGCTTGTCCGTAAAGCCCGTCGCCGTCCCGCCGGGGAGCAGCGCGCTCACGCGCACGCCGCGGCTGCGCCACTCCATGTCCGTCTCCCGCGCGAGCATACAAAGAGCCGCCTTGGACGCGCAGTAAAACCCGTCGTACGGAATGGGCAGCTCCCCGCCCATCGAGCCCACGAGCACCGCGCGCCCGCCCCGCTTTTCCAGAAAGGGCGCCGCGGCGCGCAGCGCCTCTACCGCGCCGAAATAGTTGACCTCGAACAGATACCGGTAATCTTCGCTCCTGGCGCATGCGACGGGAGCCAGGCAGGAATACCCCGCGCAGTAGACGAGCAGATCGAGCCCGCCCGTCTCCTTGCAAATGTTTTCCACGGCCCGCGTGAGCGCGCCCTCCTCCGAGGCGTCCGCCGTGACGGTGCGCACGGGCGGCTTTGCTGCGGTGCGCGACAGATTGAACACCGTATCCCCGCGCGCGGCAAGGCGGAGCGCCGTCTCCCTGCCGATGCCCGATGACGCCCCCACGATGATTGCCGTCCGCGTGTTCTTTTTCCCTTTTGTTTCCGTTTTTTCCGTATTTTTCCGCGCTTTCATACCTCCAATATGGCGCAAACGCGCAAGATTATACGCTATCCGAGCGCAACGTCCAGCACCATCATGAGGCAGAACCCCACCACGACCCCCGCCGTGGCGAGCGTCTTGTTCCCGGAGAAGCACTCGGGAATGAGTTCCGAGCAGACGACCGCCACCATTGCGCCCGCAGAAAACGCGAGCGCCCACGGCAAAAGACTCCCGACCGCGCTTGCCGCAAGCGCACCGAGCACGCAGGCGGGGACCTCGACGGCGCCGGACCCCTGCGCAAACAGAAAGCTGCGCACGGGAGACATGCCCCTTGCGCGCATGGGGAAAGCGACGCACATGCCCTCCGGGAAATTCTGTACGGCGATGCCCAGCGCGAGCAGAAGACCGGCGAGCGCCGCGCCGTCCGAAGCCGCCAGCCCCGCTCCCGCGGCAAAGGCCACCCCGACCGCCATGCCCTCCGGCACGTTGTGCAGCGTGACGGCGAAATACAGAAGCGCCGTCCGCTTGTCGCCGATGGTGCGGAAGGAGCGCTGCGTGCGCGACAGCAGCAGATCGCTTCCGACGATAAACGCCCCGCCCAGCAGAAAGCCGACCGTCACCGTGACGTATGCGGGGAGCGTCCCGTCCGCCTCGATCGCGGGCAGGAGCAGAGAAAAAAAGCTGGCGGCAATCATGATCCCCGCGGACGCGCCGAGCAGAACCGTTAAAACGCCCTCTTTGGGACGCTTTGAAAGAAACACGCAGGCCGCACCCAGCGCAGTCATCGCGTACATGACAAGGGAGGCGATGAGCGCCTGCAGCCATGCGTCCAGAGCCAGAAACCATTGCATTCGTACGATCCCCCCTCTGCCCGGAAAGGGCAGTCGCCCCATCATATGCGCAGCATGCGCAAAACCGTGCCCGCATACGCGTCCGGTTTTTTCACGGAAATTTCACCGCTTGTCTTGACAAGTGAAAAAAGGTGTATTATAATGGAGAAAAGTCAATCTTTCGGGGGGAATCAAAATGGCTGCACTGAGCGTTATCACGCTGGTCCTGTTGGTATTCATGCTCATCTTTTATGCATACCTTGCCAACTATTCAGAACACGACGTCTCCTTTTTCCTGAGCGTCGGACTCATTCTCATCGTCATGAATCTGTGTACGAACGCAAGCGGCACGTTCGGGCTTTCCTGGCTGTATCTCGTCGTCGCGGTGCTCTTCCTCGGGCTCGGCTTCGCCGTGGACAGGCACGAAGCGACGGAATTTTACAAATCGATCGGCCCGTGGTTCAAGGCGACTTTTTCGGACGCCGCCCTGCTCGGCTGGAAGGCGCTTTCACTGATCGTCTTCCCCGCGGGCATCGCATGCTACTTTGCCATGTACAAGGGAAAACCCGCCCTTGCGCGCACCTGCGGAAAATGCGGCATCTGGGGGCTCATCCTCTGGGCCGTCGTCCTGTGGGCGATCCTGGGGCTGGCGCTGTAAAAAAGCCGGTACGAACGCCGGTCCACCGCCAAAAGATACAAAGGGCTGCGCCGCACGGCGCGCCCTTTTTGTTATGATTGCCTTTTCCGGGCATTTCTGATATAATACGGACATGACGCACTACGAAGAACTTCCGGCAGAACTCTCCCGCCGCATGGAGCGCGATCTTGCGGAGCGCACCCCCTCCCCATATGCGTTCGACGAAAAAAACGCGTTGAGAAGGGGCCCCAATCCGCACGATGCGGCAACGGTATGGCGCCCCGCCTTTATCCGCGATGCGGACAAGATCCTAAACTGCCCCTATTACAACCGCTATTCGGACAAGACACAGGTCTTTTCGCTCTACAAAAACGACGACATCACGCGGCGCAGCCTGCACGTTCAGCTCGTCTCGCGCATCGCGCGGACGATCGGGCGGGCGCTCGGACTCAATCAGGAGCTTATCGAAGCGATCGCCCTCGGCCACGACATCGGCCACACCCCGTTCGGCCACACGGGAGAGCGCTTTCTCGACGAGCTGTACTGCTCGCACACGGGTCTGCATTTCGCGCACAACATTCATTCGGTGCGCGTGCTCGACGAGATCTTTCCGCTCAATCTGTGTTTGCAGACGCTGGACGGCATCGCGGCCCACAACGGGGAGCTGGAACTGGGCGAATACCGCCCCGCGCCCCTTCCGGACTTTGACGCCTTTGACGAAAGAATGCGTGCATGCAGGCAGGATACGGGCAACATTTCAAAGCTCGTTCCCTCCACCCTGGAGGGCTGCGTGGTCCGGATCAGCGACATCATTGCCTACCTGGGCAAAGACCGCCACGACGCGGAAAAGAGCAAGGCGCTTGCCGGCATGACGTTCGAGGACACGGGCATCGGCACCATCAACGCCGAGATCGTCAACAATCTGATGGTCAATCTCATCGAAAACAGCTACTTGCACCCCTATATCAGGCTGGACGAGCGGCACTTTGCCGCCCTGAAAGCGGCCAAACAGGACAACTACAACCTCATCTACCGCAGCGAAAGAGTCCAGAATGCGGACGATACGATCCGCCGCATGATGTCGGAACTCTACGAAAAACTGCTCTCCGACCTGCATGCGGGCAGGCAGTCCTCCCCCGTATTCCGCCACCATATCGCCTACCTGGAAGCGCCCTATTATGCAAAGCACCGCCGCATGCCCTACCGCGAGACCGAACGCAATCTGATCGTCACCGATTACATTGCGAGCATGACGGACGACTACTTTATCGACCTGTACGGCTTTCTGTTCCCGGACAGTTCTCTGCGGCTCAGCTACATCGGTTATTTCGACGGAGGAAATTCATGACACAGGTCGTTGCGGCGCTCATCAGGCGCGGCGGAAAGATCCTCATCTGCCGTCGCCCCGCCGACAAGGCGCGCGCCCTTTTGTGGGAATTCGCAGGCGGAAAAGTGGAGCCGGGAGAGAGCGGACAGCAGGCCCTCGTGCGCGAATGCCGCGAGGAGCTGGGCATCACGGTCCGCGTGGGAGAGGTGTACGACCGGGTCACGCACGTCTACCCGGACATCGCGATCGAACTGACGCTCTTCAACGCCGAGATCGCCGGAGGCGAAGCCCAGCCCCTCGAACACAGCGAGATCCGCTGGATCGCGCCCGAAGAGATCGGCTCGTTTGACTTCTGCCCGGCAGACAGGGACATCATTGCAAAGATCGCGGCCGAGGCCCGCGGATAAGGAGAATTTCATGCTTGCCTGTACCTATGCGGAAAAGGGAAAATTTGCTCTGACGCAAAAGCCGGAGCCCGTTCTGCACGGCCCGCGCGACGCCGTTGTGCGCGTGACGCTTTCGAGCATCTGCACGAGCGACCTGCACATCCGCAGCGGCGCGGTCCCGCGCGCGGTTCCGGGCGTCACCGTCGGACATGAATTCGTGGGGATCGTTGAAAAGGCCGGCGGGCAGGTGAAACACGTGCGGCCGGGCGACCGTGTCGCAGTCAACGTGGAAACGTTCTGCGGGGAATGCTTCTTCTGTAAAAACGGCTGGGTGAACAACTGCACCCATCCGGAGGGCGGCTGGTCGATCGGCTGCCGCATCGACGGCGGGCAGGCACAGTTCGCACGCATCCCCCTTGCGGACACCAACCTTGTCAGGATCCCGGACGGCGTGAGCGACGAACAGGCGCTCTTTACGGGCGACCTGCTGTCCACGGGGTATTGGGCGGCAGGCATCGCGAATATCCGAAGGGGCGACATCGTGCTCATCATCGGCGGCGGTCCGACGGGATACTGCACCGCGCTCTGCGTCCTCCTGCACGCCCCGGCGCGCGTCATCGTATGCGAAAAGAACGCGGTCCGGCGGGAGTTCTTCCGAAAACACCTCCCGCAGGCGGAGACGGTCTCCCCGGAAGAGGCGCTCCCCCTTCTCAGGCGCGCAGAGCACGGCGGAGCGGACGCCGTGATCGAAGCGGCGGGAACGAAGGAGAGTTTCCGCCTCGCCTGGGAATGCGCGCGCCCCAATGCGACGGTCGTCATCGTCGCCATGTACGAGGAGGCGCAGACACTTCCGCTGCCCGAGATGTACGGCAAAAACCTTGTGTTCAAGACGGGCGGCGTGGACGGCTGCGACTGCGAAAAGATCATGGCGCTCATTGCCGCGGGAAAACTGGACGCGACGCCCCTCATCACGCACCGGTTCCCCTTGGAGCAGATCGGAACGGCATACGATCTGTTCTCCTCCGGACGGGAGGGTGTCATGAAGGTCGCCGTAATCCCATAACCCCATAAATTCAAAGGGCGCCCGCCGCAGAAACTGCGGCGGGCGCCCTTTTTCGTCACGCGTCGTCGGAAAAGGCTTCCCGAAATATCCGGCCCTCCCGCCTTTTATTCGTTTTTCAGAAGTTCGTCGCTGAGCGACACGATCTCTTTTGCATATTTCTTCTTGCGCGAACGCAGGATCGCCCGATAGAGAAAATAATTGGCCGTGACCATCGCAATGCCCACAACGCCGATGACGATGCCGAGCGGCATCATGCTGCCGATCACCTCCATCGCAAGGCACATGCCGACCCCGAGCACGAGCGCCCCGACGATGCCGAACGTATAGGCAAAGATCTCCGCGGGCCGGCGCGCGGCCCGGTCGAGCTTTTTGAGCTGTTCGAGCTTTCCCTCCTCCTCGCTCCCGGGCGCGTACTCCGCGCGCACCTGCCGTGCAAACTGCTTTTCCTGTTCCATGTTCATGTTTTTGCCTCCTCTTTGTTTTGTGCCCCTATCATACAGCGGCGATGTTTCTGAAAGTTTGATGATTTGTAAAGAAAACGTTACTTGTTTGTAAAAGAAATGTAAACGCCCGCATGCAGCAACATGCGGGCGTTTCCGGGACAGGCCGTGTGCCTATCCGATCTGCATATCCAGTTTTCTGAGCCGGTCGAACAGCTCATCGTCCTCGGAAGGGAGATCTTCCGCGGCCTCGATCCTCCGGCGCAGGGCGAGCATCTCCCGGTCGGTGCGCGCGATCACATCGGCACAGCCGCGGAGCCCTTCCGAGATCTCTTGCTGATCGGGAATGCTGCGCTTGTATTTCATCTGATGTTCAAGGCTGGCCCAGAAGTCCATGGCGATCGTGCGGATCTGCACCTCGGCGTTTACCTCCTTGCGTTTTTCCGCAAAGAATACGGGGACGCTGACGATCAGGTGCAGGCTTCTGTACCCGTTCGGCTTGGGCTCCTCGATATAGTCCTTTCTGGCGATCAGCCTGATGTCGTCCTGCCTTAAAAAGGCATCGGCGATCTGATAGATATCGTCAATATAGGAGCAGACGACGCGGACGCCGGCAATATCGAAGATGTTCTTTTCCATGCTGTCAAGCGTCAGCGGAAGATTTCTTCCGATGAGCTTTTTGGCAATGCTCTCCGTGCTCTTCAGCCGCGTCGTGATCGATGCGATGGGATTGCGGCTCTCCCTGACGTTGAATTCGGTGTTCAGAACATCGAACTTTGTCCGGATCTCTTTGAGCGCGCAGGCGTATTCCATGCGCATCTCCTTGTAGCGCACGGCAGACCACATCATCTTTTTCGTTCTGTCGTACAGATCGGCAGCCGAGAGCGCGCCGAGCGGCAGCGCGGCGCCCTGCAAAAATTCTTCGTCGTCTTCTTTCATCGTTTTCCCCTTTGTGCCCGGTTCGTTCCGGTCTCACTATGAAAATACCCGCCCGGACGGACGGATAATCGTGAAATGGGTAAAAATTGCGTGAAAAAGGGAGAAGCGTCACGCCTCTTCGCCGAGAAGTTCCTCTGAAAGGCGCACGATCTCCGACCCGTATTTTTGCTTTTCGTGCCGCAGGACAAGATTATATGCGGGCGCGGCCCCCGCCATGGGCAAAGCCCCGACCGCCGCGACCGCAACCCCTCCGACAAGGATCCCCCATTCGAGGATCATCGCCATGCCGAGGCCGAACACGAGCAGCCCGGCAATGCCGAGCGTCAGCGCGACGCACATGGAGACGTTCTTCACGCGGGCATTCAGACGGCGCAGACGTTCGAGTTTTTCCGACCGTTCGTCGCGGCTGTATTCCGAGCGGATGCTCTCGATCTCCCGCCGCTCTTCCTCCGTCGGCGCACTGTACGTATAACTGAATTTTTTCTCACTCATCGGGAAACGCCTCCCTCTCCTTTTTCATGCCGGCGAGTTTTGTGCTCGCCCTGATGATCATATAGGCCCCGAGCGCGATCGTCAGCGCACAGACCGCAAACCCCGTGACGATATTCATCACGCGCATGCTCTCGTCCGCCCCGCCGTTTGCGGCGACGAGCGAGATCTGCAGAGCGAACAGCGAAACGAGCGCGTTGGACAGGTTGATGTTCCGCAGCGACTGCAGGAGCGGATCCCCCATTCTGCGCACCCGGAACACCTGTACGACGGAAATAATGACGCGGTAGAACGTGTAGGCGGCCGAGGCGATCGACATGACGAGCGAAGGGACGAGCGGACGGCCGAAGAGGACGGTCTGCGTGACGAATACGGCGAGCGCGAATTCCAGCACGAGGAGCGCCGCTCCGCAGAGGCGGAAAATGCGCCATTTACAGGCAAGGAGTTTTTCTCCGTCGTCTCCGGCGCGCTTTTTGGCGCTGCGGCCGCACAGCAGCACCCCGCCGCGCAGCAGGCTCAGCAGAAAATAATAGCCCGCGAGCGCGCCGTACCACACCGACCGCCAGACGATCGCAAGCACCAGATGTACGATCGCATATCCGGCATTGATCGCAAAGGAGAGCACGGAAAACGTGATGGTGCGGAAGCCGTAATCGGAGAGCATGTTGTTTGTGAAGACATGCCGGCCCGCCCGTTCGACGATGCCCGCCTTCATGCGCGGTGCAAGTTTTACGGCGAGATACACGCCGTACCCGAGCAGCGCCGCGGCGAGCACATATACCGCATACGCCCACGCCTGCGTGATTTCATGCACCACGATGACAAGACTCCCCGCGACCGCGCCCAACGCACCCGCCCAGACGACGGCCGCAAACCAGAGGGGCGGCGCTTTCAGAAATTCCGGGAGCTTCTTCATATGCGCTCGGGAAGCGTCACGCGGAACGTGCTGCCCTTCCCCTCCTCGCTCTCCACCGCGATCTCGCCGCCGAGCACATCGATGACCTTTCTGACGAGCGCAAGACCCAGGCCGTTGCCCTCCTTCGCGTGCGACGTATCGCCCTGATAGAACTGCTCGAAGATGTGTTTGCCCGTCTCGGCGGACATGCCGCAGCCCGTATCCGACACCGTGACGACCGCGCGGCCCTGTTCCCGCTTCAGCGTGACGCCGATCTGACCTGCGTCCGTAAATTTGACGGCGTTGGACAAAAGATTGTTCCAGACCAGTTCCAGGCAGCCCTCGTCGGAACGGATCATCACCTCGTCCAGATCGCAGACAAGTTCCAGCCCCTTCTGCGTGATGACGTCGTCGAACTGCAGAATGCACTGTGCGAGCTGCTCGTCAAGGCGCACATCGGAGAGCTCGGCAAGCAGCCTGCGGTGTTCCAGCCTGTTCAGCCGCAGGACATTGTGCACCAGCGACGCGAGCCGCTCCGCCGTGTCGCTGAGCACGCCGAGATATTCCCTCTGCGTCGCTTCGTCAAGCCCGCCGCGCGCAAGCGTTTGCGCATAGCTCTGAATGACGGCGAGCGGCGTTTTTAGTTCGTGCGAGACGTTGGAAATAAAGGAAAGGCGCGTCTTTTCGGACTCCGCAAGTTCGGCCGCCGCACGGTTGAGATCGAGCAGGATACAGTCATATGCATCGTACTGCCCGTACGGGTGCGCCGGCTCCTGCCGCACGGTGAAATCGCCTGCGGCGATGCGGCGCGCGCTTTCGGCGATCCGGCCGACGGGCCGTTCGGTTGTGACGCGGTGCAGAATGAGATCGAGCACGGTAACGGCGAGCGACAAAAAGACGATCGCCACCAGCATGACCGCGCTCGTCCACGCAGAGCCCTCTCCGAACGCTTCGGCCGCCGTATGATACAGCAGCACTGCCGCCGTCACAATGAGCGCGACCGTGAGAAAGCGCAGCGTATAGGTGAAAAGGAGCAGCAGCGCATGCCTTTTTTTGGTGCGGGCGCCCCCCCTTGATCCCGCAGCCGCGCCGCTCATCTGAGCACCGCCTTGTATCCGAGGCCGTGCACGGTGACGATCTCAAACCCCGTGCAGTGTGCCGTCTTTTCGCGCAGTTTGGACATGTACACGTCCACCGTGCGCGACGTCGCGGAGGAATCGTAATCCCAGAATTCATCCATGAGCTGGGCGCGCGTGAAGGTGCGCCGCGGGAAAGAGAGGAGCTTGAACAGCAGATCGAACTCGCGCACGGTGAGCGGAAGCTCCTCGCCGCCGACGTAGGCCGTGTGCTCGTCCTGATTCATGACGAGATCCCCCGCCGTAAGCGTGCGGCTGCGCTCGATGTTGGCCCGCCGCAGAAGCGCCCCGACGCGCAGGAGCAGGATATCGGGATCAAACGGCTTGACGACATAGTCGTCCGCGCCGAGCGCATACCCGCGCAGTTTGGCGGGCTTGTCGTCGAGCGCGGTCATGAACAGAATGGGGATCTTTTTGTCGCTCTCGCGCACACGCTCCGCCAGCCCGAATCCGTCGAGGCCGGGCATCATGATGTCGGTGACGAGCATATCCGCACCGTTTTCTTCAAACGCGGCAAGCGCCTGCAGGCCGTCCGGACAGGAGACCGCCCGGTAGCCGCTCCCCTCCAGCGCCGTGCAGACGAGCTTATTCAGCGCCCTGTCGTCCTCCGCCACAAGAATCGTGATCATCCGCCTCTCCTCCCATATTCCGCGATCGGTATTTTACACCCGTCATGTTTGCGAAATGTTGAAAATTTGTTAAAAAAATGTAAAAGCGCGCTCCGCCCGCGGCGGAGCGCGCCGATCCTCAGTTCTTTTTGCCCGCGGTCAGCTCGCGAACGGCCTCGATATCGAATTTCGGCACGTGATCCTCGTCCAGAAGTCCGTTGACCTCCTGCTGCACGTCGGTGAGCTGCGTATAGCAGAACCCGTCGAAATCACACTGTGCGATGCCGCGCATCAGGCTCGCATAGCGCGCAAGGAATTCGTCCTCGTCCCGCGCGGCGTCGTTATAGCCCCAGTTGCCGCCGCCCGCGTCTTTTTTCATGGCGATGCCGCCGAACTCGGTGAACATCACGCTCTGCCCGCGGCGGACGCACCCCTCCTGCATGAGCCGTCTGCCCCCGTTTGGAAACATCGTGTCATAGTATTCGGGACGGTACCTTTGCGCAAAGTCATCGCCGAATTTGGCGTAGTCGTGAATGGAGATGATGTCCGTCTCGTCGGAATTTTCCCAGCCGTCGTTGGTCGACACGGGGCGGGAGGGATCGAGCGCCTTGGTCAGACGGTAGAGCGAACGCGCGAAATCCTGCTGCCGCGCGTCGTTGAGGATCTTGCGCACGCCCCAGCTCTCGTTGAGCGGGACGTAGCAGACGACGCTCGTGAAGTTCTGCGCCTGTGCCACGATCTCCTGCCACTGCGCCGTGACGGCGGCGACCTCCTCCGCACAGAAACAGTACGCCGAGGGCATTTCGCACCACGTCAGGAAGCCGAGTTCCTCCGCATAGTAGTAAAAATAGGGATCCTCGAACTTCTGGTGTTTGCGCGCGCCGTTGAAACCCATGGCCTTTGCAAGTTCAATGTCCTTTTTCAGGGCCTCGGCGGAGGGCGGCGTCAGGCCGCTCTCCTTCCAGTACCCCTGGTCGAGAATGAGCCGCTGATAACAGGGACGGTCGTTGAGCAAAATGTGCCCGTCCTGCAACGAGACTTTGCGCATGCCGAAGCGCGTGCGCACGCGGTCCGCCACCTTCCCGTCCGCATAGAGGGTGTATTCCACATAGAAGAGGTTGGGATGTTCGGGCGTCCAGTAGTGCGACTCGTCCACAAAATCCCCTTCCAGCATACGCACCGTATAGGGCGTGAATTTCCCGTCCAGCGAGAAACGGACGCGCTTGACCTCCCTGTCGCGATAGGTGACTGCGATCTCCGCCTCGTCCGCCCCGCCGTACATGGTGACGATCTCCCCCGAAAAAGAGCACGTCTTGGGATCGGGCGTCAGCGAGCGGCGCACGATGCAGTCCGCGCCGAAGAATTCCAGCCAGACGCTCTGCCAGATGCCCGTATTGGGCAGATACCAGCAGCCGAAGCGCTCCCCCGTCCAGCTCTGCTTGCCGCGCGGGACGGTCGGATCGAGCGCGTCGCGGCAGCGCACCACGACGACATTCTTGCCCGCCTTCAGATAGTCGGTGACGTCCGCGGAAAAGGGTGCAAACGCGCCCCTGTGCGAGGCGGCGTGCTGCCCGTTCACCCACACGTCCGTATCGTAATCGCAGCCGTTGAAGCACAGAAGCGCGCGCCTGCCCGCAAGCCGCGCAAGCTCAAACGTGCGACGGTACCAGACGACCGCGTGCGGCGTGGGATCTCCGATCCCGCTCGCCGGATATTCATACGTGAACGGCACGTTGATGGACATTGCGAGCGGCGTTTTTCCGGACGCGAGTCCGCGCCGGACGCCGTCGTCGGCGTCGTCAAAGCAGAACTCCCATTCCCCGTTCAGGCTCAGCCACTGCTCCCGCGCAAACTGCGGGCGGGGGTACTCTCTTCTTTCAGGCAGCATCTTTTTTTCTCCTTGATGCGCCGCGTCTTGGCAAACGGCGCACCTCTATTTTACATGGTTGTTCCCCCTTCGTCAATCTGTTTTTTCGGCATTTTCACAGAATTTTATAAGACGGGCGGGCAGCGCCGTGCGCCGCCCGCCCGTCCGGCAGGATGGATATGAACGTTAAGAAAGAGCGCCAACGACTGCGTGCGGGACATAGAATTCGTCGATGGCCGCAATGTCCTCCGCCGTCAGCCGGACGTCAAAGGCGCCCGCGGCGTCGTCAAGATACTTTTCTTTGGTCGCTCCAACGACGGGCGACGCGATGCCCCTTGCGAAGTGCCATGCAAGCGTGACCTGCGTCATCGTTGCGCCGTGTCTTTGCGCGACCGCGGCGATCGCCTGTGCGATGCGCCTGTCCCGATCCTCCGTGGAATCGTACTTGCCGTGCGCGACCTTGTCCGTGCGGCTGCGCAGGGTGTCCGCAGACCAGTCGGGGCGGGCGCACCTGCCCGCCGCGAGCGGGCTGTAGGGCGTCAGCGCCACATGCATCTGTCTGCAGATGGGAATGAGCTCGCGCTCGTCCTCGCGGTAGAGCGGATTGTAGTGGTTCTGCATGGAGACAAACGGCGTAAATCCGTTGTCCCGCGCGCAGAGCTGCATGTTGTAGAACTGGTACCCGTACATCGCCGAAGCGCCCAGCGCGCGCACCTTTCCGGCCTTTACCAGCCTGTCGAGCGCCTCCATCGTCTCCCCGATGGGCGTCGTGGCATCAAAGCGGTGTATGATGTACAGATCGAGATAGTCCGTCCCCAGCCGACGGAGCGTGCCATCGATCTCGCGGGCGATCGCCTCTTTTGAAAGATGCCCTTCGTTGAAATAGACCTTGGACGCAAGCACGACCTTGTCCCTTGCGACGCTGTTCCTGATCGCCCTTCCGAGGTATTCCTCGCTCGTGCCGGCGGAATAGGTGTTGGCCGTATCAAAAAAGTTGATCCCGAGATCGAGGGCGTGCCCGATGATCTCCGCGCTCCTGTCGGGATCGAGCGTCCAGGCGTGCATGTTGCTTGCGGGATCGCCGAAGCTCATGCATCCGAGGCAGAGACGGGACACCCTGATCCCGCTGTTTCCAAGCTGCGTATATTCCATAACGTCCCCTCGTTTTCAGGATTTTGCGACCGCGTTCCGCACGCAGGTCAGGGCGTTGAGCGAGCGCGGATAGCCAATCCACGGAAGCATCGCAAGCACCGTTTCACCCAGAATGTGCGCATCGTTTCCGACGCGGAAATTGCCCGCAACGTGACCGGCAAGCTGCGCCTCGCAACCGCCCTGTGCGGCAAGCAGGCAGAACGTGACGAGCTCGCGCTCGCGGAACGAGAGCCCTTCGCGCACATAGTAGTCACCGAAACAGTTCTCGGAAAGGAGCGCGTTGACGGGCCGCGCGAGCGCATCGCCCGATGCGTGGAACCCGCGCATGACATCGCCGAAAATTTCGACCTGCGCCGCTTCGCCCCGCTCCGACCTGTCCCGCAAATCCTCCGTTTCGGGCGAAAGGCAGATCCCGTGCGCCGCAAAGACCTCCGCCGCGGCCTGCACAAAGGGAAGCGCCCGCCCCATTCCGAGGTACGCCGCAGACTGCATGACAGCCTCGCGCGCCGCGGCCGGGTCGAATCCGGCATCGAGCGCGTCGGCGAGTTCTGCACGGAAGGCGTCCTGTCCGCCGCAGCCCATGAGCGCGGAGAGCACCGCAAGGCGGCGGTACTTTTCGCTGAGCTCTCCCCGGGACGAAACGTCCGAAACGAGGCGGGAAAAGATGTCTGCAAGCGCGCCGTCCGATGCGGCGAGAAGCTCATCGATCTTCATGTTCCGCCTCCGCATACTGTTCCGGAGTGACGGGCTCGCACCACTCCGTGTGTCCGCCCACGGCAGGGACCTCCACGGCAAGGTGCGCAAACCACGAGTCGCTTGCGGCGCCGTGCCAGTGTCTGACGCCCGCCGGAATGTTGACAACGTCCCCCGCTTTCAGAGCGCGGGCGGGCTTGCCCCACTCCTGGTACCAGCCGCGCCCCTGCGTGACGAGCAAAATCTGCCCGCCGCCCTCCTGCGCGTGATGGATATGCCAGAAATTGCGGCACCCCGGTTCAAACGTCACGTTGGCGATGAAGACCTGCTCTTTCGAGAGCGGGCAAAGATAGCTTGTGCCCGTAAAATACTTTGCATAGGCGACGTTTTCTTCGCCCAAAGGAAAAATTCCCTCCGGTCTATCTGTCATAAGTTTACTCCTTTGAAAATGTCATGAACCACTCGACCGTATCGGGGTCATAGTGCGAAAAGAACAGGCTGCTTCCGCTGTCCAGCGCGGAAATACGCACCATTTCGTCCTGCGTCAGCTCAAACGAAAACACATCGAAATTTTGCGCCATGCGTTCCTTTTTCACCGACTTCGGAATGACGACGACGTCGCTCTGCAGCAAAAATCTGAGCGCGGTCTGCGCGACGGATCTTTCATGCGCCGCGGCGATCTCTGTCAGGACGGGGTTGGTGAACAGGCCGTTCTTTCCCTCCGCAAAGGGTCCCCACGATTCGATCTGCACGCCGTGGCGCTTCATGACTTCGCGCGCGGCCTTCTGCTGACAGAACACATGCGTCTCCACCTGGTTGACGGCCGGTTTGACCTCGACGAAATTGCACAGATCGATGAGGCGGTCGGGATAGAAGTTGGACACGCCGATCGCACGGACTTTCCCGGCGCGGTACGCCTTTTCCATGGCGCGGTAGGTGCCGTAATAATCGCCGAACGGCTGGTGAATGAGCAGCAGATCGATATAGTCCGTTCCGAGTTTTTTCAGCGAAGCATCGATGGACGCTTCCGCCCTGCGTTCGCCCGCGTTGCTAATCCAGACCTTGGTCGTCAGAAACAGTTCCCCGCGCGCGATGCCGCTCTTTTTCACGGCCCTTCCGACGCCCTCTTCGTTAAAGTATGCCTGCGCCGTGTCGATCGAGCGGTACCCGACGGACAGCGCGTCCGAAACGCACCGCTCGCACTCTTCGGGCGTGACCTGATAGACGCCGTACCCGAGCTTCGGCATTCTGACCCCGTTGTTCAATGTGACGTAATCCAAGTGAAATTCCTCCTTTATCTCAACGGACAGCGGCCCGAATCGATCTCCCGCAGAAGGCAGTCAAGTTTATCGACGCGGCGCTGTTCCGCATGCGAGCGTTCAAGCGCATCGGCGCGCAGGCGCCGCAGAAGCGCGCGCTGCGTTCTTCCCCCGTCCCGCGTGAGGAAATAGGCCGCGACGTCCTCCGTGCCGAGCCCGCACTCGTGCAAAAAACATGCGACTGCCGCGCGGCAGACATCGCCGTCGCAGAAGCCGTCGGCACAAAAAACGCCCTTCTTTGCGAGCGCGGCGATCAATTCGCCGTCGAGCCGGTATTGTTCGCAGACCTTTTGCAATGACATCGCGTTCCTTCCGCCTGAAAAATCAAAGACGCAGCGTCCTGCTGCGTCTCTATCATACTATACGGCCCGCACCCTGTCAAATACCTGTTTTTCATGCGTTGTCATGCCGCGCAAGCATGGCGACTTCCTCGATGAATGCCCGCACGGCGCGCGAGACGGGCTGATACTTTTTCCAGACAAGGAAGGTGGACTGCCGCAATTCGGGGGAAAACGGCCTGAAACAAAGATCGGGCGTGCCGAAGTGGCGGAGCGTCCCTTCGATGGTGAACACATACCCCACGTTCAGCCGCGCGAACCACGCCGCATTGTTGACGAGATTGAACGTTGCGATGAAGTTGAGCTGATCGAACGTCTCCCCCAGGGCGTTGCGGTAGAACTGCCGCACTCCCTCGCGCGCAGGGCCGACGACGGGAAGGCCCAGAAGATCTTCTGCCGTGACGGACTGCTTTTGCGCGAGCGGCGCGGAGGCGTTCATGAGAATGCCGCACCTGTCGTCGATGCCCAGCCGCACGAAATCGTACTTTGCGATGTCGCCCGGTTCGATGAGCAGCCCCAGATCGAGCAGACCCGCATCGATGCGTTCCTTGACGCGGTCGGCGATCCCCGCGTCCAGTTCAAACGTGACATCGGGATATTTGCGGCGGAAGCTGTCCACGGCGCGGACGAGCAGCTCGGAGGCCACCGTCTCCGCCGCCCCGACGCTCACCACGCCAGCAAGCCGCTCTGTGCGCTCGCGCAGTTCGCGCTCCGTCTTGTCGGCAAGCTCGGTCATTTCCTCGGCACGGCGGCGCAGAAGAAGCCCGTC
The DNA here is from genome assembly GCA_904419525.1 of Candidatus Gallimonas merdae. Lineage (GTDB taxonomy): Bacteria > Bacillota > Clostridia > Christensenellales > Borkfalkiaceae > Gallimonas > Gallimonas merdae. Next base: position 31,650 of record CAJFRT010000005.1, on the reverse strand, counting down.
CTCGGTGAGTGTGATCTTGCGCTTGCCGCGCTCGAACAGCCTGACGCCGAGCTCTTCCTCCAGCTCCGCCAGCTGGCGGGAGAGGGTTGGCTGCGTGATATAGAGCGCCTCGGCCGCGCGGGAGATGCTCTCCTCGCGGGCGAGCGTCAGAAAATAGCGAAGTACCCGAAGTTCCACGGTCCCGATCCCCTCCTGATTTGTATCGTATTCATTTTACCATACCTTGGAGGCATATGCAAGCGGTTCCGCGGAAATTGCACGGAAAGAGCCGCGCGCCCTGCAGGAAAGCGGGGCGCGCGGACCGTTCGTCAGAGTTTGTATTCAGAGTTTGTATTTCGCCGTCAGTTTCAGCACGGAAGCGAGGCAGTCGTTGAGCGTTCCGCGCTCCGTCTCGGTGAGCGCGCGCCCCCTGAGCGCGGAGACGCTGCGGGACAGGACGTCCGCTTCCAGCCTGTCGGCGGCGGACAGTTTTTCCCTGCGGAGCTTGTCCAGGAGAGCGACCGCGTGCGAGAGTTCGGGCGGCTCCTGCGTGGGCGCCTCCTCTTCAAAACAGCACACCTTGGCGGGCGCGGGATCGGACGCGCCGTGTACGGACGGCACGAGCGGCTCCCCGCGGAAGCGTTCGTAGATGCGCTCCTCGCGGGCGGTGCGCCTGCCCCTTCTGCGCGGGCGGGGGATCAGGAACAGCAGCCGCAGGAGCGAGGCGAGCGCCGCGAACAGCCCTGCCCAGACAAAGGCCTCGTACAGTTCGCCGATGCAGCACATCAGCGCGAACCCCGCCGCGCCGAGCGCGGCCGCGAGAAAGGCATAGGCCCGCCTGCCTCCGAGCAGCGTAAATATGACCGCCGCAGCCACCGCAAGCGCGGGGATCAGAATGAGCGGCGCCCAGGCGGGCGTGTTCCCAAGGGCGCTGACAAGCTGTCTGAAAATTTCCATATCAATGACCTCCGTTCAAGAATAGACCTGTTCCGCGAAAAAAATACCTCGCATTGCGTCGGGTTTGCGCAGATTTCCTCACATCGGGATCTCGCGGCAGCGGGCAATGTTGACGATCCGGGCGCGTACGGCGTCCTCCCGGACGCCCATGACGTGCGCGACCGCCTTTTTGTACAGTGCGATCTGCACGCCGTACTTTTCCGCAAGCGCCCCGTCGGGCAGGACGGAATACTTATAGTCGATGACCTCGTATGTCTCGCCGCAGACGAGCAGGTCGATCGCGCCCTGGAACACGATCTCGTCGTCGGGCGCGCCCTCCGTCATCTCGCCGGCGGGAAGGCGCATGAGGAAGGTCTGTTCGCGCAGGATCCTCTTTCCCGGAAGGGCGGCAAGGCATGGAACGGACAGGATCTTCTGCAGCTCGCCCGGATCGAGCAACGCCCCCTGTTCCGCCGTCAGAAGCCCTTCGCGCAGCATACGGGCAAGCTCCTCTTCCGGCTGCGCGCCGAAGCGTACATGCTGCAAAAAGGCATGATATGCGATGCCTGCCTCCACACTCGTCCTGCCCCCGAACGGTTCCTCTTCGTCGAGAAATGTATCCTCCTCCCGCCCCGGAAGCAGCTCCCCCCTGCGTGCGCGCAGAAGGTCGGTCGCCGAGCTCTTGACGCGCAGCCGCGTACTGGCTTCAAACGCATAGGGCCGCCCGTAGACGGCAAGAACGGCGTCGCGGAGCGCCTCGTCGGGGCGGTAGACGAGCGCACGGCGGGCGGGCGCACGGCGCGCCGTCTCCTCCTCCGCCGCAAACAGATGCGCGCAGGCCTGAAAGTCAAAGAACTCCGCGCCGCGCGTGGCAAGCAGGGGCGAAAGCGCGCCGCCCTCGCGCTCGCGGAACACGATATGCAGGCGGTACTTTGCGCGCGTCATGCCGACATACAGGAGGTTGCACTCCTCCTTGCGCTCCTCGGCCAGCGCATACAGGGCGCTTGCCCTGCGCACGACGGTGGTATACGACAGTTTGTTTTCCACGTCGTACGCCTTGGGCGCGGCGAAAAATTTATCCGTCCAGAGCACTTCGTCCTGTTCGCCGCCGCTGCGGAACCGGACGTCCGTGCCCGCAAGAATGACGACGGGATATTCAAGCCCCTTGGAGGCGTGCATCGTGACGATCTTCACCGAATCCTCGCCCCCGCTCTCCGCAAAGCCGAGGAAATAGCCGGTCGCTTTCAGGCGGGACAAAAATGCGTTCACGCTCACGTCCGCGCCCTCTGCCACGAGACGGCGCACGCGCGCAAGACGGCTCCCGCCCCCCGGCCGGGCAGCGATCTGCGCCTCCAGGCCGAGCGCGAGCAGCTCGTTCATGACTTCCGCCGCCGTCCGCACGCGGGAATGGGCGCGCAGCTCCTCCGCCATCCGGAAAAACGCCTGCAGTTTTTTTGCCGTCGGGTCGGCGGGGTGCGCGGAACAAAACGCCGCGCATGCCTCGCGGAAGGACCCCGTCTTTCCCTCGGGGGCAAGGCGCACCCTGGTGAGGTCGGCCTCCGTCAGCCCCCCGACGGCGGACAGGAGCGCCGTGGCAAAGGGAATATCCTGCTGTCCGTTGTCGAGAAAGGAGAGCCAGTCGATGAGCAGACGCGCCTCGAAAAAGTCGCACACGTTGACTTCCGCCGCCGTGGTCACCGGGATCCCGCGCGAGAGAAGCGCCCGCGCGACGAGCTGCGCCTCGCCCCCTCTGCGGCGGGTCAGGACCGCGATGTCGCCCAGCGTCACCTTCTTTTCACAGCCCGCGTCCGCGTCGTACCACGTCTTTCCGAGCTCCTCTTCCACAAGCCCGGCCACCCTTTCGCCGAGCGGATCGCTCTCCTCCTCGCCGGTATGCTCCATCACGGAGTATACCCTGTCCGGCGGCGTGCGCTCCGCCTTTTCCCTGGGCAGGAGCCAGAATTTCACCTCGCCGGCGTGCGTTCCGTAGCGTTCGCCGCCCCGCATGGGCACATATCCTTCGACCAGGGGCGCAAACACCAGATTGACCGCGTCCAGCACGGCGGGCGCCGAACGGAAGTTGACTGAAAGATCGAGCGAAACGGGCAGCTGATGCGTCTTTTCCGTGAAATAGCGCGAACGGCTGCCGCGGAACCCGTAGATCGCCTGCTTGGCGTCTCCGACCAGAAAGACTTCCTCGCCGGACAGCCTGGACAGAATGTCCTCCTGCACGGGGTTGACGTCCTGATACTCGTCCACAAACACGGCGCGGTACTTTTCCGCAAGTTCGGCGCGCACCGCCCCGTTGTCCAGAAGCCGGAGCGCTTCGTGCTCCAGGTCATCGTAGTCGAGCACGCCCGCCTCCGCCTTTTCCCGCGCATAATACCTGTCATAGGCGAGCACGAGCTTCCCGAGCGCCGCGGCGGTCTGCGAGGCGTTCCGGCAGCGCTGCGCCTCTTCCTCACGCGAGGAAAGCGCGCCGAGCTCCTCCGCGATCGCACCCACCGCCTTTTTCGCCCCCGAAAGGCAGGCGATCGCGGCGCGCTCCTCTTCCGAGGCGTTCCTCTTCACCGGCATGCGCGCAAACGGCGGAAGGGAGAGCGCTGCGTCGCGCATGGCGAACAGGTCGCCCTGCCCCTTCAGGAGAGCGCATGCCGAGGTCAGCTCCTGCGCCAGGGAAACGAACTTTTCCCCCAGCGCGGCATAGACATGTCCGTAACGGGCAAGCCCGCCTATGACCATGTCCGCGCGCATGATCATGTCGGACATGATCCCTTCGCACGCCTCGTCAAAGCGATCGGACGTACCCATGTCCGTAAGAAGCCGTTCATAGTCCGGAAGGCCGCGCGCCTTTTTATGCAGTCCGAGCACGAGCTTTCTGAGCGCGGCATCTTTGCGGCGGCGGAAATAGACGGAAAGAAGCGCGGAAAATCCGCCGCTCTTTTCGCGGTACGCCTCCTCAAACGCCGCGTCCATCGCCCGGGCAGAGAGTTCCATGCCCTCGGCGTCCTCCGCGCCCGTGATGCGGAACGCGGGGTCGACGCCCGCCGCATAGAAATAGGTGCGCACGAGCCTGCCGCAGAATGCGTGAATGGTGCTGATCTCGGCCAACGGAAGCGCGGCAAGCTGATCTTTGAGCCGTTCGCGCTCCGCGCCCTCCCGCTCGGCGATCCCTTTGAGCAGGGCGAGCCGCAGCCGTTCGCGCATCTGGGATGCCGCCTTGTTGGTGAACGTGACGGCAAGAATGCGGCGCACGTCCTCGCCCCCGAGAATGAGGGAGACAAGGCGCTCGATCATGACGAACGTCTTGCCGCTTCCCGCAGAGGCGGAGACGATGATCTTTCCGCGCGCCGCAACGGCCTTTTGCTGTTCGGGCGTCATCACTGCGCTCATGCTTTCTCCTCCCGGCGGGCGATCGCCGCAATTTCGGCACATTTTATGCCGCGCTCCTTTCTCGGAGCGCCCACAAAGCCGCACGCTCCCCTGAACGCGCAGTAGTCGCAACTTCCCTCATAGGGCGAGGGGGTAAGATTCCCCGCGCGCAGCTCCTCCCGGGCGCGCATTGCGATCATGCGCGCATATCCGAGGAAGTCCGCGAACTGACCGCCGGGCATTCCGCGCGAAGCGGCGCCGTCAAAGAGCGCGCTCTTTGCGCCGTCCGCGTTGTCCAGCAGGGAGACGACCTCGTCGCCGCTGTCAAAGAACCCCTGCATGCGGAACTTGGCATCGTCGGGCGAAGTGAATTTATCCTCCGCGGGAAAGTAGAACGCTCCGGCGGGCCTGCCGTCCCCCGACGCGGCGAGCAGGTACAGCTCCAGCTGCAGGCTCCTGCCCGTGTAATACGCCGCGGGCGACGCGTCGAATTTTCCCGTTTTATAGTCAATGACGCGCACGTACTCCCCTGCCGCGTCCACTCTGTCCGCCTTGCCGCGCAGGCCGAGTTCGGGGAGCCGCACGTTCTCTTCCCCCCTGCGGACGCGGAAGGACGAGCGCCTGAGCGCGCGGAAGGCTGCAAGCGAAACGGCGGTACTCTCGGCGAGCAGCCTCCCGCCCGCATACGACCCCGCATCGGTGTCGCCGAGCGCCGCATAGCGCGCGTCCGCAAGCAGTTCCCTGCCGATGCGCTCGGCCTGCGCACGGCATTCCTCTTCCGTTGCGATCTCGTTGAACCGCGGAGCGAGCAGATCCAGCACTTTATGCACGAAATCGCCCGCATCCCGCGCGAGCACGGCGCGCTCCTCCCGCTCCTGCAGGCGAAGCACGTTCTTCATGAATCCCGCATAGGGACAGGCAAAATAGCTTTCAAGAAGCGTCGGGGAGATGTCGCCCGAAAGCAGGATCTGCGACGCTTCGGGAACGGGCTCCTTTTCCCCGCCCTCCGTGAGCGCGCGGAGCGTACCCTCCTCCCCGCGGGCAGAGAGCGCCGCCCAGACGGAGGAAAACACCCGCTCGTCATGCGTTTTCCCCTCTTCAAAATCCGACTTTTCCGCAAGCAGGCGCATGAGCGCGGGCACGCGTTCACAGCAGTCATAGGGAAAGAGATCGGGCACGGGCGCCGGGACGAAGAGATTGGCGCAGGAGGTAAACAGTTCGCCCGCCTGCCGCTCCTCCCCGTTCAGGCGCAGAGGCCGGCTGAGGAAGAGTTCGCCCGAAAAAGCGCACACGTTGAGCGCAAGGCTCTCGCGCGAGCGCGCGTTGACGACGGCGATGGCGGGCTCGATGTCCACGCCGCGCGCGGCAAGTTTCCCGATCTCCGAATCGGTGATGAGGGCGGTGTCCTCGCCCGAGGCGGGCAGCGCGTCCGTCGCCCCCGTGACGAACAGCACCTTTGCGCGCGCAAAACGGCTGGAAGTCGCATCGCCCAGGAATACGGCATCGGACAGAACGGGGATCATCGCGCGTTTGAGCGCGTCGGCCGAGCTGAAAAACAGCGAGGCAAATTCCCGCGCGGAGAACGTGCGGTCCCCCGCGACCGCCTCCGTCTCCGCAAGCAGATTTTCAAGCGCGTCGAGAGACAGAAAGTCGCGCTCCGCGCCCGTAAAATGCGCGGCAAGCGCCTCGGACACGGCGTCTGCGCCGACGAGATCGCGCAGTTTCCGCACGCCCGACGTAAACGCGCGGCCCTTCCCGCTGCGCGGGAAACAGTCGGCCACGGCGATCATGCGCTCGCGGCATGCCCTGAGCCCGGAGAGATCGTCCTCAAAGCCGCGCGCGTCCGCGCGGATCTCCCTGCGGAACGCCCCCCGCCAGCCGCCGTATTTCGCAAGATAGTTGCGGTATGTATCGCCCTCCCCGAAGCAGACGTTTGCGGCCACCGCGTCCACCGAGGCGGGAAGCCCGCCGTCCGCGACCGCGCGCAGAGCGGCGGCGACGAACGCGCAGAACGGGTGACGGGAAAAGGGCCGTTTCACGTCCGCAAAGTAGGGAATGCAGAAGGCAGCGAACGCCTTTTCAAACGCGGAGAGATCGGACGACGCCGGCACAAGCACCACGATATCGCGGTAGCGCAGGCCCTCGTCCGCATATCTGCGGATCAGCGCAGCGACGGCGCGCGCTTCCCCCGCCTCGTCCTGAGCGCGGAAAAGATGCACATGTTCCGCTTTTTCGGGGACAGACAAAAATGCCTCCGGCGAAAAGATCCCCCGCCGCAGACGCTCGGCGTCCCCCGAAAGGGAACTCGGCGCCATGACCGCCTGCACGGCGCCCGACTCCTCGCAGACTGCGCGGAACGTGCGCGCGCTCTCGTTGGTGTAGAGCGGCTCCTTCCCCGCGGGAAAGATCCCCGTCAGGCTTGCCGCATGCAGCGCCGCCGCGCGGATCCCCTCCGCCGCCTGCCGCGTGAAGGACGTGAATCCGAAGAAGATGACGTTGACGTCTTTCAGTCCGCCCGCCGCAAGTTTCCCGGGCAGAAGGGCGAGATAGCCGCTCTCGTCCAGCAGCCCCTTTTCCTGCAGGAACGCCTCGTATTTTTCAAGAAGGAAGGCCAGATCGAGGAGCTTTGCGCGCAGCATGCCCTCCGATTTTTCCGCCCCTTCGCGCAGTTTTCGGGCATCGACGCGGGAAGCGGAGAGCTGTGCGATCGTCTCGTACACCGTCTGGGCGGCATTGGCAGAAAAGCAGGAAAGTTCCCCCGCACTCTCCGAAAGAATTGCGGAGACCGCCGCGACGGAGCCTTGCTTGGACAGGACGCGCCCGCCCGAAAGATAGCGCGCAAACGTGGTGACCTCGGTGAGGAACGTCGCCCGCCGCTCGGAGAGGATCGCGCGCTCGGCGAGAAGGGTGAGCGAATCCTCGCAAAAGACGAGCGTCCGCTCTCCGCGCTCCTCAAACACGGAGACGCGGCGGACAAGCGCCTTGAGTGCGTCGTCCAGCGTGGGTGCGCCGATCAGCTGCGTCATGGCAAAACCTCCCCGAAAGAATTTTTTCTATTATAGCATACTTTTCATGAAAATTTCCCCTAATTTCGGCGATTATTTTTTACAAACGAAAAAAAATATGCTATACTGTAAGGGACAAAGTATTCTCTTATTCTCTACGGAGCTTATCATGAAAAAAAGAAATCTTGCCTGCCTTGCACTTGCGGCGCCCTTTCTCGCGCTGACGGCGTGCTCGGGCGGAATGAGCAGCCTTGCTCTCTCGGCCAACTGGTATGCGCAGGTGGACAGCACGATCCAGCCGGATACAAACGAGACGCTTTCCTATGCCGTCTCCTTTGAAGCGGCGGCAGAAAACACCTTCCTCTCCTATGGCGACGGGACCTATACCATGCATCTGACGACGGAGACCACCGGACTTGCCGACGGAAGTTCGGAACTGTGCTACCATCTGCACGCCGAGCTCTCCATTCCCGTGACTTTCACGGTGAACGAAGAGACGGAAAGTTTCACCGACTCCGTCATCTCCGACGTGTACTTCCGCAGCGTCGACCGCTCGCTGCAGCCCGTGCGCAGCGAAAAATACGTGCTGACGCATTCGCCCGTCTCCGCGTCCCCCTCTTCGCTGGAAAGCGCATACGGCGCCTATGAGTACACCTATACGACCGTTTACGACGCATCGTGTGCCAACGCGGACATCACGGTCGAATATACCCAGCCGGAGAACATCGAAACCATTACGGACTCCGTGGAACTGACGGGCAGCGGCACCTATCTCGACAACGAAGAGATCATCTTTGCCATGCGCGGCGTAAATATGTCGTCGACGTCCGCTTTCCGCTCGATCAACCCCGTCAAGCGCGCCGTAGAGACCGTGACCATGTCTGAAGCGCCCGCTTCCGCTTCGGAACGCCTGACGTTTACCCTCAACGGCGAATCGGCGGAGCGCGAGATCACGACATACACGTTCTCCCTCGGGTACAGCGGGTCCAATCCCGGCCAGCCGCAGACGTATACCTACGCGGGCGTGACGAGCGCCAACGACAACCTCTACCGGAGCGTGCTCCTCAGAATGGAAGTCCCCGTTCTGTACTCCCTGGGCACGCTGCGCTATACCCTTGTAAGCGCCGTCTTCTGAAAACAAAAACTCCGGGCCATGCCCGGAGTTTTTCATTGCCTTGTCAATAGGGATTCTTCCCGTACAACGCGCCGACGCTGTCGGCGTATTTTTTTGCCTTGTCGTACTGTTTGAGATCCATGCTCTCGGCGGCGTCCTGGATCTTTTTCTTCTGTTCGCGCGTGAGCCTGGTGGGCACTTCGACAAACACGCGGATATACAGGTTCCCCGTTCCGTTGCGCGAACGGATCCCCTTCCCGCGCACGGTGAACGTCGTTCCCGTCTGCGTCCCTTCGGGGATCTGATAGTCGAACGTGTCGTCCAGCCCGGGCACCTTGACGGTGCCGCCGAGCGCGGCCGTGCGGAAGGGAACGGGCAGCTCGACATACAGGTCCATGCCCTTGCGCTGGAAGATGCGGTGCGGCTCCACGCGCAAAACGACGATCAGATCGCCCGGCGCGCCGCCCTCGGCGCTCGCCTGGCCGTATCCGCGCTTGCGGATATACGAACCGGTATCTGCTCCCGCCGGGATATCCAACTTGATGCGCGTCTCGCGCCGGACAAAGCCCTTGCCCTTGCAGTCGGGGCATTTTTCCGTGATGATCTTGCCCCTTCCGCCGCAGTCGGGGCACGCCCCCACGCGCACGGTGCGGCCGAACATGGTGTCCTGCGCATAGCGCACCTGGCCCTTGCCGCCGCACTTGGAACAAGTCCGAAGGGCGGAACCGTCCTTCGCGCCCGTCCCCTTACAGGAAGGGCACGGCTCATTGCGCGTATAGGCGATGTCCTTCGAGCAGCCCTTGGCCGCATCCATAAAGCTCAGCGAGAGCGTGAGCTGAATGTCCTCGCCCGTCGTATCGCGCTGAACGGAGGCGCTCCCGCCGAAGCCCTGAAAGATGCTGTCGAAAATATCGCCGAAGCCGCCGAAGCCCGAAAAGCCTCCGGCGCCGCCCATGCCGCCCATGCCGCCCATGCCGGGGTGCTCCTGCTCATAGTCGTATGCAGCGCGCTTCTGCTTGTCGGAGAGCACTTCGTTCGCTTCATTGATCTCCTTGAATTTTTCCGCGGCAAGCTTGTCGTTGGGGTGAAGATCGGGGTGGTACTGCTTGACGAGCTTTTTGTACGCCGCCTTGATCTCTTCCTCCGTCGCGTTCTTGCTCACGCCGAGGATCTCATAATAATTCTTTTTTTCAGCCATAACGTTACCTTGATTGCGGGAACGCCGGTGCGGCGCGCCCCTTCAATACGCCGAAAAAAGCGCGGGGCGGGAAACCCGCCGCTTGCGCTTTTTCCGTCCGTATTCCGCCTTCCCGTCCAAAGCGGCGTGTGAACCTTTTACTGCTGGTGGAATTCGGTGTCGCCGCTGTCTGCGCCGCCCTGCGCGTTCTGCGCATCGCCGGCCGCCTGCTGATACATCTTCTGGAAGATGGGCTGCACCTTGGAAGAGAGCGTCTCGAACGCCGCGTTGAACTTCTCTTCATCGTCCGCGTCAAGCTCTTTCTTTGCCTCTTCGACGGCGGCATTGAGCTCGTTCTTCTCCTCTTCGGTGAACTTGTCGCCGCCCTCTTTCATCGTCTGTTCGACGGAGAAAATGAGGCCGTCCAGCTTGTTGCGCGCCTCCACCTTGGACTTGCGCTTTTTGTCCTCCTCGGCATACTGCTCCGCTTCCTTGACCGCCTTGTTGATCTCGTCCTCGGAGAGGTTGGTCGAAGAGGTGATGGTGATATCCGTCGACTTGCCCGTGCCAAGGTCCTTTGCCTCAACGTGCACGATGCCGTTGGCGTCCACATCGAACGTGACCTCGATCTGCGGCACGCCGCGGGGAGCGGGCGCGATGCCCGTCAGCATGAATCTGCCCATCGTCTTGTTGTCGCGGCAGAACTCACGCTCGCCCTGCAGGATATGGATCTCGACGCTCGTCTGATTGTCCGCCGCCGTGGAGAACACCTGGCTCTTTTTGACGGGGATCGTCGTATTTCTGTCGATGAGCCGCGTGAACACGCCGCCCAGCGTCTCGATGCCCAGCGAAAGCGGCATGACGTCCAGAAGAAGCACGTCCTTGACTTCGCCCGTCAGAACGCCGCCCTGAATGGCCGCGCCGATCGCGACGCATTCGTCGGGGTTGATGCCCTTGAAGGGCTCCTTGCCCGTGAGCTGTTTGACCTTCTGAACGACGCAGGGGACACGTGTCGACCCGCCGACAAGAATGACCTTGTCGATGTCGTTGTAGGAAAGGCCCGCGTCCTTCATCGCAAGGCGCATGGGTTCCGCAGTCTTTTCGACGAGATCGGAGATGAGCGCCTCAAACTTCTGGCGGGTGATCTCCATGTCAAGGTGCACAGGGCCCGCGTCCGTCATGGAAATGAACGGAAGCGAAACGGTGGTGGACATCGTGCCGGAAAGTTCGATCTTGGCTTTTTCCGCCGCCTCTTTCAGACGCTGCATGGCCATCTTGTCCTTGGTCAGGTCGACGCCGTGCGCCTTTTTGAACTCTTCCGCCATGTAGTCCATGAGCTTTTTATCGAAGTCATCGCCGCCGAGCATATTGTTGCCGTTGGTGGCGAGCACCTCGAACACGCCGTCCGAGATCTCCAGAATGGAGACATCGAACGTGCCGCCGCCGAGGTCATAGATCATGACCTTGCTGTTTTCCTTTTCCTTGTCAAGGCCGTAGGAGAGCGCCGCCGCCGTGGGCTCGTTGATGATACGCAGCACGTTGAGGCCCGCGATCTTGCCCGCGTCCTTGGTCGCCTGACGCTGTGCGTCGGTGAAGTATGCGGGGCAGGTGATGACGGCGTCCGTCACCTTGCTGCCGAGGTACGCCTCCGCGTCCGCCTTGAGCTTGGAGAGGATCATTGCGGAAATTTCCTGCGGCGAATACGCCTTGTCGTCGATCTTCACTTTATAGTCCGAACCCATCTTCCGCTTGATGGAAATGACCGTCTTGTCGGGGTTGGCGACCGCCTGGTTCTTTGCGACCTGTCCGACGACACGTGTGCCGTCCTTCTGGAACGCGACGACGGAAGGCGTCGTGCGCGAACCCTCTGCGTTGGGGATGACAACGGGCTCGCCGCCCTCCATGACCGCCACGCAGCTGTTTGTCGTACCGAGATCGATACCGATTACCTTTGCCATAATCTATTTCTCCTTCTATATTCCCTGATGATTTCTGTTTTTCCCGGTCTTCCGGGCGATTATTTTGTGACCAGCACCTGTGCGAACCGCAGGACTTTGCCGTTCTGTTCGTACCCCTTGGCGTACACCTCTTTGATGATCCCGCTCTCTTCGCCCTCCTTGGCGTCGACCGCAAGGATCGCTTCGCAGCGGTTTGCGTCAAAAGGTTCCCCCACAGGCGCGATCGGCGTGACGTGCTCGCCTTCGAGGAGCTTTTCAAAGTTCTTGAGCACCATTCCGATGCCCTTCTTTGTCCCCTCGTCCGCACAGGCAGACAGGGCGCGCTCCAGGCTGTCGGCAATGGGGAAGAGTTTGACGATCACATCGCTCCGCCCCTCCGTGTACGCCTGCGAGCGGGTCGCCGCCGTGCGCTTGCGGTAGTTCTCATACTCCGCGCTGACGGAATACCACTTGCGCTTGAAATCCTCCGCATCGGCGAGCGCCCTTGTAAGATCGGCCTGCAGCTGTTCTGCCGTCGGCTCCGCGGGAACGTTCTCTCCGGAAGCGGGCGCTGCGGGCTGTTCTTCGGGAACCGCCTCCGCCGCGGGCTCCTGCACTTCGGCTTCCTCTTTCTTCTTTGTCTTTTTCTCGTTCACGTCGTTACCTTCGCTTTTTTTGGTCACCTTTCATATAAAACAATTCGGCAGAAATTAAACACCATTTCCGAATTTTCTTCCGAAAAAATTTTTTGAAAAACAGCAAGAGCCGCCCCGTCAGGAGCGGCTCTCTCGTCCGGAAACTTTTTTGAGGTCTCTTGTCAGCGCAGGAACGGATAGATCTTTGCAAAGAATTTCCCGCTTTGCGCGGGAAACTGTTTGTGTATATCGTTTATTCTGCGATGTCGAACTGGTAGGAAGCGGTGAACTCGTAATCTTCGCCGGGGGCGAGAATGGAACTGCCGCGGGCGGCGTATTCGGGGACGTTCACGTTGTTGGGGATCGCCTGCGTTTCCAGGCAGAAGCCCGCGCGGTTGCCGTAAAAGATCGTCTTGCCCTGCTGGTTCAGCCCGTTGCCCGCATAGAACTGCACGGCAGGCATATCGGTGCGGCAGGTCATGCGAATGCCCGTCTTGGGGCTTTCCACAACGGCATATCTGGCATATACGCCGCACTTGTTTTTGAGAACGTGGCAATGGTCATATCCGCCGCCCTGTTTCAGATCGACGTCGTCCGCGCCGATGTCGCGGCCGATGGGCTTGGGCGTGTTGAAATCGAACGGCGTGCCCGCGACCTTTTTGTAGCCGCCGACGGGGATCATGGTCGGATTGGTGGGCGTGATCTCATCGCAGTCGATCCAGAGCACATTGTCGAGAATGCTGCCGTCCCCTTCGCCGTTGAGATTGAAGTAGGCGTGATTGGTCAGATTGACCGCCGTCTTCCGATCGGTCGTTGCGGAATAGTGAATGCGCATTTCGCCGTTTTCAAAGATATAGGTGACGCGCACGGAGAGATTTCCGGGATAATTTTCCTCACCGTCGGGCGAAAGAATGGAGAGGCGGAGCTCGTCCCCCACCACTTCGTGCTTCCAGATCTTTTTGTTGAAGCCGTTCTTTCCGCCGTGCAGGTGGTTGCCGCGGTCGTTGCAGTAAAGCTGATAGGTCGTGCCGTCGATCGTGAGATGTCCCTCGCCGATGCGGTTGCCAAACCGTCCGATGAGCGCGCCGAGATATCCGCCGTTGTTCTCATATCCCGCCATGTCGTTGTAGCCGAGAATGACGTCCGTCGGCGTCCCGTTTTTGTCGGGAACGACGATGCTCTGAATGATCCCGCCGTAATTCAGGACGGTCGCCCTGCAATTCTTGTCCGTAAAGTCAAAGGCAAGCACCTCTTTCCCGTCCTTTGTTTTTCCGAAGATCCTGGTACTGATCATAAAATCCCTCCTGCGGCGCGCAAACGCCCTTATTCCCGACTATTATAACACGTGCGAGGGAAAAAGTAAATATTTTTGTAAAAATTACCCAAGCTCAAAATATGCAGAAAAAATACGTTCCGCTCGTCGTATTTCTCGCCGCCCTGCTGGTGCTCGCAGCCCACCTGGGCGCGCGCGCCGTTCTTGCGGAGACGGCGTTCACATTTGCGGAGGAAGAAAAACGCGTCTATCTCACATTCGACGACGGCCCGAGCACCGTCGTCACAAACGCGATCCTGGACACGCTGAAAGAAGAAGGGATCAAAGCGACGTTCTTTATCGTGAGCAACCGCGCGCACGGGCGGGAAGAGACGCTCCGGCGCATCGTGCGCGAGGGGCACACCGTGGGCGTGCATTCCGCCACCCATAATTATTCGGATATCTACGCCTCGGACGAAGCGCTCCTTGCCGACGTGAACGAATGCGCCACGCTGATCCGCCGCGTGACGGGCGTCGTGCCGCACGTCTACCGCTTTCCGGGCGGAGGGACGTCCGCCCGCGAACGGCAGACAAAGATGCTGGAACGCCTCGGTTACAGGGTCGTGCGCTGGAACGCGGTGTGCGGCGACGAGGAGATCAGGAACGCTTCTGCCGCGACGCTGACCGAGGAGAGCATGCGCACGGCGGGCAACAAGAACACCGTCGTTCTGCTGCTGCACGACAGCGCCCCGCACAGGGCGACCGCCGAGGCGCTGCCCGACATCATCAGCCGTTTCCGCGCACGGGAATATACGTTCTGCGCCTATTGAGCCGCATACGCGAGAGGCGGCGCATGAGCACGCGGTAGCCCGCTCCGAGCGGAAAGACAAAGAGCGAACACAGCGCGACCCACAGCCACTGCACGCCCGTGAGGGGCGTCAGGCGGAACGCGGTGCACAGGGCGGGCGACAGAACGAGCATGACGTTGAGGACGACGCCCACCGCCACGGTGACGAGCAGCGCGCGATTGGAGAACCAGTCGCGCAGTTTTTTTCGCGTTCCCTCGGCGCGCACGTTGAACACGTGCAGGAGCTCGGACAGGGAGAGCGTCAGAAACGCCGCCGTCGTCGCAACGCCGTTCCCGTAAAAATGCAGGAAGGCGCAGAAGAGCGCAATGACGACCGAAGCGAGCATCACCCCGAAAAACAGCATGGAGCAGATCGCACGCGGGGAGAAGATCTCCTTGTCGGAGACGGGCGGACGGTCCATGGCGCCCTCCGTGCGTTCCATGCCGAGCGCGAGAACGGGCAGGGAATCGGTGATCAGATTGACCCAGAGCAGCTGCGTGGACGTGAGGAAGTCATACCGCCAAAGAAAGAGCGTGACGATGAACACCGAGAGCACCTCGGCAAAGTTGGTGGACAGGAAAAAGGAGATCGTCTTTTTGATGTTGAAAAAGACGTTGCGCCCCTCCTCCACCGCGCGCACCATGGTGGAAAAATCGTCGTCGGTGAGCACTACGTCGGCGGCGTTTTTGGTGACGTCCGTCCCCGAGCCCATCGCCACGCCCACGTCGGCGGATTTGAGCGCCGGCGCATCGTTGACACCGTCCCCCGTCATGGCGACGACCTCGCCCGCGCGCTGCAGGGCGCGCACGATCTGCTGTTTATGGCCGGGGGAGACCCGCGCATACACGGCATACTTTGCGGCGCGGCGGGAGAGCTCCTCTTCCCCCATGGCGTCGAGTTCCTCGCCCGTCACGACCTGCGAAAGATGTTTGGCGATGCCGAGCCGCGCAGCGATGGCGAGCGCCGTTTCGGGTGCGTCCCCCGTGATCATCACCGTTCTGACGCCCGCGCGGCGGCAGGCGGCGACCGCCTCTTTCACGCCCTGCTTGGGCGGGTCGAGCATGGCCGCAAGCCCCACGAACACAAGCCCTTCTTCCCGCTCGGAGTCCCCGCAGGCAAATCCGAGCACGCGCATGGCGCGCCCGGCATAGGCCGACACGCGCGCGCGGACCTTTGCGCGGTCGGCCTCCGTGATGGTGCGCTCCCCCGCGTCGGTCAGGATCCGCGTACATTTTGCAAGCAGCACGTCGGCGCCGCCCTTGACGTACAGCCGGCGCCCCTCCTGCGTGCGTGCAAAGACGCTCATCATCTTCCGCTCGGAAGAAAAGGGAACGCCGCCCAGCTGTTCAAAGTCACAGGAAAAGCCGATGCGGTCGGCATACTCCACGAGCGCGACCTCCGTCGGATCCCCCACGTATGCGCCCGCGCCGCCCTTGACCGTGTGGCAGATGCGCATACACCGCAGCAGCTCCCTTTCGGACATGGTGCCCGTATAGCGCTCTTCCGCGGACATGGGTTCGGCAAAATCGGTGCAGATCGCCTCCACCGTCATTCTGTTTTCGGTGAGGGTGCCCGTCTTGTCCGAACAGATCACGCTGCACCCGCCCAGACTTTCCACCGCGCCGAGACGGCGCATGACGGCGCGCGAGGAGGCCATGCGCTGCACGCCGAGCGCCAGGATCACGGTGACGACCGCGCCCATGCCCTCCGGAATGGCGGCGACGGCCACGGCGACCGCGCTCATCACGCTCTCCAGAAAGCTCACCCTTCCGGCGATCAGCGAACCCGCAAACAGCACGAGCGCCACGCAGAGCACCGTGACGGTGATCACCTTTCCGAGCTTTGCGACCGTCTTGTCGAGGGGCGCGGGAGCAGGCTTGCTCTTGTGCAGAAGGCGGGCGATCTTGCCCATTTCGGTGTCCATACCGCAGGCGGTGACGACGCACCGCGCCCGGCCCTTGACGCAGAACGTGCCGAAATGCGCCGTATTCGCGCGCACGGCGAGTGCGGAACGCGTGACGACGCAGTCGTATTTTTTGGCGGGTCTGCTCTCTCCCGTCAGCGACGATTCGTCGCAGCGAAAATTTTCCGCATGCAGAATGCGGCAGTCCGCGGGGATCCGGTCGCCCTCTTCCAGCTCGATGACGTCGCCCACCACGAGCGTTTCGGCGTCCAGCTTTACCACCTTGCCGTCGCGTACGGCTTTCGCCTCGCACGCGGAGAGCTTTTTGAGTTTTTCGATGGCCGCGTCCGCGCGGTATTGCTGCAAAAAGCCGACAACGGCATTCAGAAGAATGACAAATAGGAGAATGCCCGTATCGGCAAGTTCCGTCCTGTCGCCCGTTACGAAGGCAAGCACGGCGGAGAGCGCCGCGGCAAGGATGAGAATGATGGTCATGAGGTCAGCAAACTGCGCCAAAAAGAGCAGGAGTTTGCTCCGCTTCTTCCCCTCCTGCAGCACATTCCGCCCGTTTTGCGCAAGCCGTTTTTCCGCCTCCGCGGAAGTAAGCCCGCCTTCGCCGCTCTTTGTAAGCTCCAGAACCTCTTGTTTGCTTCTGCCGTACTGTTCCATACAGGTATGGTATGTCCCGACTGCATGAAAAATGCGCCGCAAAGCGACGCATTTTCCGGAAACGACGATATGGCGCCCGACCGTATCGTCTTTTTTATTGCATTTCTTCGGCCGACAGTCTGAACCTCTGCCCGTTTTCAAATGACAGAAGCGCATTCCTGCCGTTTTGAACGATCGTACAGGAAAAATATTCTCTGATCGTCAGGATTATCTCTTCCAAAAGACTTTTTTCGTCAATCTTGTAATTTTTCTCGCAGTTGTTCGGTTCCATAATGTTACTGTACTCCTTTCGTTGATTGTTGCTTCGGCCGCGCGCCTTGCCTCAGCACATAAATAGTATAACTTCTTATTTCCGACATTGCAAGCAAAATGTCACAATTCAGAAGAGAATAGATTGTAGAAAAAGGTCTATTTTATGGTGAATTTGTCGAAAATGTCTGAAAGCCTGAAAGAACTGATGGCAGAACGCGATCTTACACAGGTAGCGCTCGCCGATCAGCTCGGGACAGGGCGTACAAAATTATCGGATATTCTGAATGCCAAAAATGCACCCGGATACAAAACATTCATCGCTTTGATCGAATATTTTCACTGTTCGGCCGATTTCCTGCTCGGTCTCCGGGAATATCCCTGTGAGGAAATCCGCTATCAACCCGTGCGGCCGTTCGGCGAACGTCTGCGCGAGATCCTGCAAGAGACGGGCACCACACAATACCGTTTCATCAAACAGACAAAAATTTCATGGAGCGTCTTTTACAACTGGCTGACCGGAAAGAGCTTTCCGTCCATGGATAACCTTGTGAAAATTGCCGGATATTTCGGTTGTTCCGTGGACTTTCTGCTCGGCAGAGTCTGATCTGAAATCAAGTTCGCGGAGTCGTCCATACTTTCTATCCATGTTTTTTACAAAGGTTTTTATGGTGAATTTGTCGAATCTTTCCGAGAACTTACAAGAACTCATGAACGAGCACGGTTTGAATCAGTCTACGCTTGCTGAGGCAATGAATACCAACAGTTCAAAAATATCATCGTACATCACTGCCAAACGGGCGCCCAACTATACCACATTCATCGCCTTGATTGAGTATTTTCACTGTTCGGCCGATTTCCTGCTCGGTCTCCGGGAATATCCCTGCGAAGAAATCCGCTATCAACCCGTGCGGCCGTTCGGCGAACGTCTGCGCGAGATCCTGCAAGAGACGGGCACCACGCAATATCGATTCACCAAGGAAGCAGATGTTTCGTGGGGCGTCTTTTACAACTGGCTGGCCGGAAAGAGATTTCCGTCCGTGGATAACCTTGTGAAAATTGCCGGATATTTCGGTTGTTCCGTGGACTTCCTACTCGGCAGAGTCTGATCTGAAATCAAGTTCGCGGAGTCGTCCATAGCTTCCGTCCTTAATTTTACAAAGGTTTTCTATATTGAATTTGTAACCGACCCAAAGCGGGTGGGTTACTCAAACATTAAGTCCATCCGGATTTGTCCAAATGATGATCCAACAATTGATCCCCATATTAAATTCTAATCCTGCAATTTCCATCGTTACAGTCCATTGCAATTGTGATTCCAAAAATTCTACATAAAATGCCTCCTTCCCGCTGAAATTCCCACAGTAATACTCTACTTTTATTGCTTCCCGATCGTCCCACAGAGTCTCGCTGGCATCGATATCTCCCTCAAAACGTATCAACGTCCCGCGCAGATCGTCGTAATGTTCAATGAGTTCCGCCTTGACGCTCGCCTGCGACTCCTCGCTCAACTTTCTGCCTTGCCCAAAGCCATTGTGAATCGTTTTTAAGTCTTCAAAGGTTATGAGTTCTTGATGATAGGCTTCAAGCAATGTGTAAAACTGTTTCTGCCCGCCGCACCCGACAAGTCCGATACACGTTGATGTAAGCACAATGCCTGTCAATATGATGCAGATACATTTTTTTACCATGCTTCCTCCTTTTATTTCTTGTTTAATTTTGATTCCAAAGATAAATAAAACTTGTATCTCCGGTTGTGAAATACAGCAACCCTTCCTCATAAATCAAAATAAGACTTGCCAATAAAAATGATATCGGCAACCGCATATGTTGCGGACTCCATTCCGGGTTCATAGTCCATCAAATTTCCGTCCACAAGATTGAGATACTGCTCTCCACGCTTTACAGCAGGAATCCGACTTCCCCCATAAAGCCCGGGCACTGTCGATACGATCGACAATATATAGCGGCGTTCATTTTCAATCCCCGCCACCTTGAAATGACTTTGTTGATAGATGATCACATGTCCGCTTTCATCACGAAAAAATTCGCGATCATAAAACGTCGTTACATGACCATTTTCGTCTGTTACTTCTTCTTTTAACCCTTCCTTCACCCGATAAGGCATCCAGCTTTCCGGTTCTGTGGTACTGAGCGTGTACATCCCTTTCCAGGGATACGATCGATCACCGATCGCCACATACAGAAACCCCTGCGGTTCAAATTCAATGAGAGCGTATTTCAGCTCATCATACTCATTGTAGATTGGATAAACTTCTAAACTTGTGTATGCGCTTTCCTCTCCCAAATAACGCTCTTCGGCGCGTTCTCTTATTCTTTGAATATGCTGCTCCTCTGTATACATGCTTGAAGTACAGCCCGTAAACACCCCTGCTGCCATCAGCAATGTACTCAAAAAAAGACAGACAAATATTTTTACAATTTTCCCCATTTCTTACACTCCCTGTCTATAAAATAAAAAAACAAAAAAGCACAACAAAACACATTCGTTTCATTGCGCCAAATCAAATACCCATTGGAATTCCCTCCGTCTTTAATTTTATTTTCTCTTTTTGCGACACCTGTTTTCTGCCAGCTTGCTCCATCCCTAACATTTGGTTTACAACTGAATCTTATCACCTATCATCAAATTTGTCAATAGGGTTCGGAAAAATCATCAAAGAGTTCAGAAAGAAGCAATGCAACCGGCCAAAACGGAAAGATTCCTCAGCAAACCCGAAAAGCAAAGTTTAAGGCAATGAGAATAACGCAGATGCCGTTCCGACCCCCACCGCGCCCGACGCTACGATTGCCGCGAGCAGCATTCCCGTCAATACTTTTAATTTTTTCATCTGTTTTTCCTCCTTACTGAATTGACACAACACTTAGTCCCCGTTGTTTTCTTCGCTTTCATGCCAAATTGTTATTCGATTTCCGTTATTATAAAATATTGAAATATCTGCAACAACAACTGTCCATAGAGCAGTATCATAGTCGCCAAACTTATCCGTCATCATAATTGCAACGCAATCGCCGTATGTGCCATGGTATCGGATAATTTTGAAATCGTCCGCAGACGCTTCCGCATTCTCATATTCTCGGCGGTAATTATATGCCGCCGTCTCACAGATCTTCCAAGACGTTTCCTCGCTCAATTCCTGCGGATCTTTCGGTATGGGAACATAATCTTCCCCCATGATCGCTTCATTTCCACGCGTTCCGCCGTTATGATAATATGCAATGCTCATCAGTTCATCGTGCGTCAGGATCCCCGCTTCATAGGCTTCTTCCAATGTATAAAACGTTCCGTATGTCTGCGGAGCACATCCGGCTATTCCCCCGCAGAGCAATACTGCCGCAATGGCAGTACATAAAATATTTAAGATCTTTTTCATAGCCCTCCTCCTGTCAAAACACCTTCTCACCCCTCTTATAAACAAAAAAGCACAACAAAACATATTCGTTTCATTGCGCCAAATCAAATACCCATTGGAATTACCTCCGTCTTTTTATTTTCTCTTTCTGCTAAATCTGTTTTCTGCCAGCTTGCTCCATACGTAACATTTGGTTTACAACTGAATATTATCACTCAACATCAAATTTGTCAATAGGGTTCGGAAAAATCATCAAAGAGTTCAGAAAGAAGCAATGCAACCGACCAAAACGGAAAGATTCCTCAGCAAACCCGAAAAGCAAAGTTTAAGGCAATGAATAGCGCGGCGGCGACCGAAATCGGTCGCCGCCGCGTCTGTTTTACCATTTTTTGCCTGCGTTATGCCCCGTACTGCGCACGGTACGCCTTCATCGCCGCAAGGTGTTCCTTTCCGTCGATGACGCCCTGCTCGATGGCGTCGATGATATCCTGCATCGTGACGATGGAATAGACCCTGACGCCGTGCTCGTCGAACGCCTCCTGCACGGCGGATTTTTCGCCCGTCCCCTTTTCCTGACGATCGACGGAGATGATCATCGCTTCCACGCGGACGTCCGCTTCCCCCTTGATTTTGGGCAGGATCTCCCTGAGCGCCTTGCCGGAAGTCATGACGTCCTCGATCAGGCACACGCGATCCCCCGCCGCAAGCTGAGCGCCGACGAACATGCCGCCCTCGCCGTGGTCCTTGACCTCCTTTCTGTCAAAGCAGAATCCGACGTCCACGCCGTGATTTTTGGCGAGCGCGATGCTCGTTGCGACGGCGAGCGGGATCCCCTTGTAGGCGGGGCCGACAAGCGTCTTTGCCTCCACCTTGTGTTCCAGAAAGCACTCCGCATAGTATTCGCCGAGCGCGGCGATCTGCGAACCCGTCCGGTATTTGCCCGCATTGATGAAGTAGGGCGCCTTTCTGCCGCTCTTCAGGGTGAAGTCGCCGAACAGGAGCACCTCGTTTTCCACCATGAACCGTATGAACCGCTGTTTGTAAGTAAGCATGATATTCCTCCTTTTATCCGTTCATCTGCAGCGTGCCCGTCAGATCGGCGATGCGGGCAACTCTGTGACTGTCGCACCATTCGTTGAGCCCCGCAATGATCTTCGGGCAGGCGCGCGTATCCGTAAAGTTCTGCGTGCCCACCTGGACGGCGGACGCGCCCGCCATGATGAATTCCAGCGCGTCCTCGGCACAGGTGATGCCCCCCATGCCGATGACCGGAATGCTTACGGCATGCGCCGCTTCATAGACCATGCGCACGGCAATGGGCCTGATGCCGGCGCCCGAAACCCCGCCCGTGTTGTTGGCAAGAACGGGACGGCGGCGCTCGATGTCGATCGCAAGCCCCGTGAACGTGTTGACCAGGGACAGCGCGTCCGCCCCGCCCCGCTGCGCTGCCTGCGCGTTGGCAGGAATACTTTCAACGTTGGGCGAAAGTTTGACAATGAGCGGCGTGTCCGGGCACTTCGCCTTGGCGCGCGCGGTGACCTCCTCGATGTTTTCGGGACGGATCCCGAACGCCATGCCCCCGCACCTGACGTTGGGGCAGGAGATGTTCAGCTCCAGAAAATCGACCAGTCCGTTGAGGCGGGCGCACACGCCCTCGTAATCCTCCATCGTCCTTCCCACGACATTGGCAATGACGCGCGTCTTGCTTTTGAGCCACGGCAGATCTTCGGCAACGAACTTTTCCACGCCGGGATTCTGCAGCCCGACGGCGTTCAGAATGACGCCGCGGCTTTCGGCAATGCGCGGGACGGGATTGCCGCCCCACGGCACGAGCGCGATCCCCTTGGTCGCCACGCCGCCGAGGCAGGAAATATCGTAAATTTCATCGAATTCCCGTCCGAACCCAAATGTTCCGGACGCGGGGATCACGGGATTTTTGAGCCTGACTCCGCAGAGCGTCACCGAAAGATCAGCCATTGTTTTCTCCTTATAAATTGGCCGCCGCTTACTTGGCGGCATATTCGTCTTTGAGTGCGAGGAGACGATACTGCACAAAACCGATTTGCGCGAAATAGTTGCACGAGAGCGTTCTGCCGTCTCTCAAAATAATGGTAAGTTTCCCCCACCACGTCAGCATTGCGCCGTGCCGCCCTTGGGGCATGTGATATTTGACTTCTTCAATTTCGGAAAGGGAGAACCGTTCTCCGAGAAACTCGATTTCGCCGCCGTCGCGCACGGCAATGACCCTCGGCACCCGGCAATAGCGCACGATCTCCCGTACCGAGAACACCACCAACACCATGCCCAGGGCAAACAGAACGGCGTCCAATCCCCAGAAAAACGCGCTTTCCGACAGCCAGCCGCCGGGGCGAAAACTCAGCCAGGCGACACAGGAAAGAAATCCCGCCATCGTCGCAATCGCGAAAATATGCACCGGCAGGATCCACTTCGGCCGCATCGCGATGATCTCCCGTTTCACAACCCCTCTCCTTGCTTCGCCGCCCGACGGAGTTATTTCAGAGGACCACGTCGCCTATCTCAAAGACGGGGCCGTCCTTGCACACGCGGGCATGCGCGCCGTCCGTCTTGTCGCAGACGCACACAAGGCAGGCGCCGATGCCGCAGCCCATGCGCTCTTCCAGCGAAACGTACACGGGGATATCCCTGCCCTTTACCGCCGTTTTGAGCGCCCGCAGCATGGGCGTCGGTCCGCAGGCGAGCACGACGTCGGGTCTGATCTCGTCCACGTCCTGCATGAATGCCTGTACGCTGGTGCCGTGAAAGCCCACGCTCCCGTCGTCGGTGGCGATGACGAGTTTTTCCCCGCGCGCCATCTCGTATTCCATGCACACGGCGGAACGGTTCCGGAAGCCCATGTACGCGTAGACCTGTTTATTTTTGCTGTATGCGCGGATCGCCGCAATGAGCGGGAAGATCCCCACGCCGCCGCCCACGACGGCGACCTTTTTTTCGGAATCCGCCACGTAAAACCCGTTGCCGAGCGGAAGCAGGACGGAGAGCTTTTCCCCCGTCTTGTATTCGCGTGCGAGCGCGCGCGTACCGTTTCCCTTCAGGCGGTAACAGACCGTCACGCGCTCCCCTTCCGCCTTGCACACGGCGATGGGACGGCGGAGCGGAAATCCGCCCACGCCGATCATGCAGAACTGCCCGGGCCGGACGGAGAGCTCTTCGTCCGCCGCGAACGTCAGCGAATAAATTTCATCTGCGATGCGCCGGTTTTCCAGCACGAGTGCCCTTATTTCGCGCATATCTCCCCCAGCACGGACGCAAGATCCGCTTTCATGGCGAGGCACGCCGCGCGCGCCGCTTCATAATACGTGCCGCCGTTCTTCCGGTACGCGCACAAAATCCCGCGCGAATTGTTGACGATGCCGCCGAGGCCGTTTTCATCGAAGCAGTTTTTGAGCATCTCCGCGTTGCCCCCCTGCGCCCCGTAGCCGGGAATGAGGAAGAACGTGTGATGGAGCCGTCCGCGCAGGATCTTCGCCTCGGCGGGGTGCGTCGCGCCGACCACCGCCCCCACGGCGGAATAGCCGTACGCGCCGGTCAGTTCTGCGCCCCAGCCCTCGACCATGTAGCCCATGCACTCATACACGGTGCGGCCGTCGGCAAGTCTGAGATCCTGCAATTCCCCC
Organism: Candidatus Gallimonas merdae; assembly: GCA_904419525.1. Taxonomy (GTDB): domain Bacteria; phylum Bacillota; class Clostridia; order Christensenellales; family Borkfalkiaceae; genus Gallimonas; species Gallimonas merdae. Next base: position 7,544 of record CAJFRT010000005.1, on the reverse strand, counting down.
GAAGAAGGGTTGCTCGTCTTGACCAGGATAAACAGCCCGCGGTCAAATTTTTTGCAGTCGTCCAGGAAGGGCTGTACGCCGTCCGTGCCGAGGTATGCGTTTATGGTCAGGAAATCGCAGCCTGCGACCTGAACGGTCTGCCCGTCCAACGCCGTTTCGCCCAGATAGGCCGCGGAATAGCGCCCTGCCGTGGAGCCGATGTCGTTGCGCTTGCAATCGGCAATGACGAAGAGTCCCTTTTTCTTCGCATAGGCGACCGTATCCAGGAACGCGCGCATGCCCGCCGCGCCGTACTGTTCGTAATAGGCGACCTGAACTTTGACGGCCGGAACGATGTCGCAGACGCTGTCCACGATCTTCCGGTTGAAGGCAAGCAGCGCGTCCGCCGCCTGTTCACACGTCCCGACCCCTGCGCGCATGTCCTCGGGCAGGTAGTCGAGCTGCGTATCCAGTCCCACGCAGGTGGGATTCTGCATTGCGATGATTTTTTCAATGAGTCTGTCGATGACCATAATTACCCCTCATATCTGATTGCGCCGTCCACAATGGTGTACCGGACTTTTCCGTAAACTTCCCGCCCCGCAAACGGCGTGTTTTTACCCTTGGAGACGAACTGCGCGGGATCGATCGTCCACGCTTCGTTCAGGTCGACGACGGTGAGATCGGCCGGTGCTCCCGGCTCGACGGCGCCGCCCTCCAGCCCCAGAATACGCGCGGGAGCCGCGCTCATCTTGTCGGCCAGCTGCTCCAATGTGAGCGTGCCGCCGCGGACGAGCTGCGTATAGGAGAGCGCGAACGACGTCTCCAGCCCGCTGATGCCGAACGCCGCCAGCGCATACTCCACGTTCTTGTCGTCGGCATGGTGGGGCGCGTGATCGGTGACGATGCAGTCGAGTGTTCCGTCCCGAAGCCCCTCGATGATCGCGAGCCTGTCCTTTTCCTCGCGAATGGGCGGATTGACCTTGGTGTTCGTATCAAAGGAGGCGATCACCTCGTCGGTGAGCGTGAAATAGTGCGGGCAGGTCTCCGCAGTCACCTGAACGCCGCGCGCCTTGGCCTCGCGGATGAGCTGAACGCCGCTGTACGTGGAGACGTGGCAGATGTGAACGGGGAGCGCAAGGCTTTCGGCAAGGCAGATCTCGCGCGCGATGACGATGTCCTCGGCGGCGCGGATGCTGCCCTTGAGCCCCGTCAGCGTGGAATAATAGCCCTCGTTGACGACGCCCCCGTCCACCAGCGAAGCGTCCTCGCAGTGGCAGAGGCATTTCAGCCCGAAATCGGCGGCATACATCATGGCGTTTGCCATGAGGCCGGCGGACAGGACGCTTTTGCCGTCCTCGGACAGGGCCACGGCGCCCGCCGCCTTCATCGCGCCGATCGCGGCGAGGTTTTTCCCTTCCTGCCCCTCCGTGATCGCGCCGATGGGACGCACCTTGCACAGATTCACTTCCTTCGCGCGGTTGACGATGTAGGAGACGACCACCTTGTTGTCCGTGACGGGCCTGGTGTTGGGCATGCAGCAGATCTGCGTGAATCCGCCTCTGACCGCCGCCGCGCTGCCCGAAGCGATGTCCTCCTTCTTTTCAAATCCCGGTTCGCGGAGATGCACGTGCATGTCGATGAATCCGGGAAAGACCGTCAGCCCCGTGCAGTCGATGCCCTCCCCCTCAAACCTGCCGAGCCCGGCGATCCTGCCGTCCTCAATGCGGATATCCAGCTTTCTGACGCCGTCTTTCAGGACGACGTCTGCGTTTTTTAAGATCATACCTCCTCCTTGGTGAGCAGAAAGAGAATTGCCATTCTCACCGCAATGCCCGAAAGCACCTGCTCTTCAATGCGGCTCGTGTCTCCGTCAATGAGCGCACTGGTGAGTTCCACGCCGCGGTTGACAGGGCCGGGGTGCATGACAAGCGCGCCCGGCTTTGCATACTGCATGACCGCTTCGTTCACGCCGAAAAACTTTGCATATTCGCCGAGCGAGGGGAAATTCCCCGCATGCTGGCGCTCCAGCTGGATCCGAAGCCCCATGACGACGTCGGCGCCGTCGACCGCCTCCTCGCGGGAGGAGCAGATCTTTGCGCCCATTTTGTCGATCCCCGTCGGCATAAGCGTGCGCGGCGCGTACATTCTGACCTCCGCCCCCATCTTTCTCAGGCCGAACAGATTGCTCTTTGCAACGCGCGAATGGCTGATGTCGCCGAGAATGGCGACCCGCAGACCCTCGAGCGAGGGGAAATTTTCGCGCATCGTCAGCATGTCCAGAAGCGCCTGCGAGGGGTGCTCGTTCATGCCGTCGCCCGCGTTGACGACGTGCGCTCTGACCGTCTTTGCAAGCAGACGCGGCGCGCCGCCCATGGGGTGGCGGATCACGATGACGTCGTTTTTCATCGCGTCCAGCGTCTTTCCCGTGTCCACAAGCGTCTCGCCCTTCTGCACCGAGGAGGAGGCCGCCGCAATGTTGACGACGTGCGCCCCCATGTACTTGGCGGCCAGTTCAAACGAGCACCGCGTACGCGTGCTGTTCTCGTAGAAGAGCGTCGTGACAGACTTGCCCTGCAGGTGCGGCAGCTTTTTGATGTTCTGCCGGAGCAGTTTTTTCATGCTCATGCCCACGGTCAGGATCTCGTCGATCTCCTCCGCGGACAGATCGTAAAGTCCCAATACGTCCTTATGCTTCAGCATTTGTTCTCCTTGTGATCGTCAGGGCGTCCTCGCCGGCGCCCAGTTCGGTGAAATGCACTTCGATATATTCTTCCTTGGACGTGGGAACGTTCTTTCCCACATAGTCGGCGCGCACGGGCAGTTCCCTTCCCCCGCGGTCGACAAGCACGAGGAGCTGGATTTTCGCGGGCCGGCCGAGGCGGAAGAGCGCCTCGATCCCCGCAACGGCGCTTCTGCCCGTGTGCAGAACGTCGTCGCATAAGACGACCGTCTTGCCTTCGAGCGGAAAACCGAGGTCGTTTTTTTCCGCCTCCGGCAGGATAAACGCCGAGACGAGATCGTCGCGCGACATCGTGATGTCCAGTCCCGCGCACGGAACATCGCCCCGCCCCGTTTCGGAGATGATGGCGGAGAGTCTGCGGGCAACGACCTCGCCGCCACGCTTCACGCCGACCAGAACGACGCCGGAAAATCCTTCGTTGCGCTCTTCGATCTCATGCGAGAGGCGGCGCAGCGTGCGCGCCATGCCCTCTGCGTTCATGATCACAGGCTGCATGTTGTCCTCCTTGCATGGCCGTTCGGAGTTTTTCCGCGAAAAAAAGGCCTTACGGGCGTGCCGCAAGACCGTTGTCTCCAGAAAAAATGCGAAACGAGCGTCTTGTCGGCATCGCGGTGCCGCTCTTAAAGAACCGTTTACGCTGTTCATTATACCATACGGAAGAGCAAATGTAAAGGGTTTGGAACAACTTCTCAGAAAATTTGCGTGAGGCGGAAATTGACCTTGTCGCAGGAGGTGAGAAAGTACTCGATGCCGCCCCTTTCACACTTCAAGGGGAAGAACCCGCTGCCGTGCAGGTGTCCGAACACCACCTTGTCCACGCTATTTTCCTCAAACAGCCGCGTGAAGAGCGTCTCTTCCCGCCGGATGTTGAAGGGAGGATAATGAATGAGCGCGATCAGTCTGTCCTCCTCCGCGCGTACTTTCCGGACTTCCTGAAAGGCAAGCCGGAAGCGTTCGGCCTCCCGGAGATAGAGTTTTTCGTCGCGTTCGGTGAAGTCGGGACTGCCGGGGCAGGTCCACCCGCGCGATCCGGCGACGATGTACGGGCCGAGTTTCACGCAGTCATTCTGCAGAAACAGGAACGTGTCGTCGGGCGCGGAAGCCCGCACGCGCGTGATGCCGTTCCACCAATAGTCGTGATTGCCGCGAATGAACACCTTCTTCCCGGGGAGCGGCGCAAGGCGCGCGACGTCGAACATGCCCTCTTCGAGCTTCATGCCCCAGGAGGTGTCGCCGCCGATCAGAACGACGTCCTCTGCCGAGACCTTTGCACGCCAGTCCGATGCAATTTTTTCAAAATGCCCCTCCCAGTTCTCCCCGAAGATATTCATCGGCTTTTCTTTGAGCCCGGACAGGTGCAGATCGCTGATCGCAAACACTTTCATGGGGAAAAGTATACCACAAATTTCACCGATTGGCAACCTGATTGCACAAGAGAAAAGCGCATCCGTCCGGCTGCGCATTCCGGGTTTCGTGGGAAATGCTGCCGCCAGACGAGCAGAAAGGTTGCAGACTGCGTTCTTTCAAAAGCGAAGGCGAGAGAGTTTGCCGGGACGGGAATGACCGAAGCCCGCAATATGAAGAAAGGGCGCAAGATGCGCCCTTATCCTCGGTTTGGAGCAGGAAACGGGAGTCGAAGCCAAACGGTCTATTCAAAAATCCCCGTTTTTACGCTGTTTTCGGTGTTTTTTGCCTCAAAAACGCCATTTTTTGCAAGGGACTGAAAATCTGCCCCCAGCTTGCCCCCAAGTTTTTCCCCGTCTTTTCCTCTAAATTTCTCCACGTCCTTTTCCGTCTCGCACCACTTGATAAACCGTTCCTGTTCGTCGGCGCGGGCGTCCATTTCGCGCACTTCTTCCTGGGTGGAGAAATTGTACCCGCCGATCATGCCGAGCGCGCCGAAGAACGCCACAAGAGCGAGCTTGATGACGCATTGGATGACGGCCTCTGCGGAAAAATTGAAGATCACTTCCTGGAAGAACGAAGCGGAAAGCCCGCAGGTCAGGACAGAAGTGACGACCGTTCTGACGTTGATGAACGTGTTTTTCTTCTTGCACTTTGTCTGCTCGGAGGGAGACTTCTGCCGTTTTCCGTCCTCCTCATCGTTGTAGAGATACCGCTCGTCATATTTCATGCGCCGTACCCTGCGCGCCTTTTTTATCGCTTCCCTTTCCCCGTCCGTGAGATCGGGGAATTTCCCGCGCAGCTCTTTTTGGGTATAGCGGCAGTAATCGTCGCGGAATGTTCCGAGCGGGATGCCGACGCGGGAGAGCGCGGCCTCCTGGGCGGCGTCGAGGTGTTCCTGTTCCCATGCGCGGCAGTATTCCGCCGTATAGCGGGCGTAATTGCGTTCCGTGATCTTCCTCGCGTTGTCCCGCACCCGTTGGGCGGCACGCTGCCACACGTCCGTCCTGCGCCCTCTGCGGAGCGTATACGACCGCAGGAGAATATAGATAGACATCGTGCAGACGCAGATAATGGCGCCGTCCACGCCGACGTCCCGCCAGCTGATCTCGGGCGAAAAGACGAACTGCACGAGGAACGCGCAGACGATCGCCACGACGAGTGCGGCAACGATGACGAGCGTGGAAGCGTCGAGGAAGTCCGCCGTTGAGACCTTTTTCTTTTCGGCGGGCTTCTTTTCTTCATCGAAATTGAACATATCAGATCACCCCGAGTTCCTTCATGGTCTTTGCCTGTCCGTCCTTTGTCCTGTACTTGCGGTGCAGCCCCCAGAACACGCAGGCGAGAATCCCGCCCACAAAGGCAACACTCTCGATCACTTTGAAGGTGGACACATACTCCGCAAAAACGTCCAGCGTAAAAAAGCCTGCACAGCAAAGAAAGATAAGGGCAAGCCAGTTAAAAAACGGGAAGTGCATGAAGAATGACTTGAAAAAACCGAACACGAACGGGATCGTGTTGAGGAACACAAGCGCAAGTCCGATGCCCCATTTCAAGCCGGTGCTTTCCACCATAAAAGGCAAAAGACATGCAGTCGCGACAACATGCGGAATAAAACAACAGGCAAGCGCAAGCCAGAAATACGCATATCTGCGGCGCTTGTACTGTTTCGGTGTCATGGATTTAGTCATCTTTTGCCATCTCCTTGTTGGACGCCTTCAGAGCGGCGCGGTTCTCTTCAAATTTCGGATTTTCGCCGAGAAGCGCGAGCAGCGCTTCGTTCTGCGCGGTGAGCGCCTGATATTCCTTGTTCTTCGACCGGAACAGGGAAAGGAAGAAATTTTTCAGGGCATTCAGCGCCTTTTTGCCGAATACGATCACGATAATGACGAGTACTGCCGCGAGGATAGAACCCCAGATGGGAGAATACTCTCCGAGCCACGAAACAAATTCCTGCCACCCGTCTTTTACGACGTCGGGAGAATCTTCCGGAACAAGGGAAAGGAGATACTGCTCCACCGTCCCCCATTCGGCGATGATCGCATCGTAGTACTGCTGCCATTGATCGCCGTACTTGTCTTTCAGCTGCGTGATAAAGCCGTCAACGAGCGTCTGCAGGCCGCTCTGCGCCCCGTCGTCTGTTTCCCCGTCCTGCCCGTCCGATGGCTCCTGCGGCTCGACAGGCGCTTCCTGAACGGTCTCCTCCGCGCATGCCGCCACATAGACACAGGTCGCGGAAAGTCCGAACAGCAGCAGGACCGCCGCAAGGAACACAATGAAAAGTTTCTTTGTCATATCTTTGCCTCCTCTTTGATCGCCGCGAGTTCCTCTGCGGTGAAATCTTTCTCCGAAAATCCGAATGCCGACAGAAACTGCTCAAAAGAAGCGTTCTGCGTATTCACATAGATGTTGCGACGATAGTCCGTATAGGCATAGCGCAGGAACGCCACGGCGAGCTTGTGCACCGCGTTCAATGCATCTTTTCTGACACCTGACACCGCCTTTTCTGTATTCTGCTCCATGGCTTTCAGCGCTTCCGCACATGCCTGTTTTCTTGCCTCACGTTCTTCCTGCATTGTCTTTTCAAGGCCTGCCGCCTGACGCTGCAGAGCGGAGAGCTCCGGGTACGCCGTGACCGTTCCGTCAACGCTTCTGACGTCGAGCGGCTCGACGCCGTAACTTTCCACAAGCCGGCCGCCGATGTACCGTTTCACCGCCAGGCGCAGTTCCCCGACAGAGACATGCAGCGCGACCCTTCCGTCCCTTGCGATAGGGAGCCTCTTTCTCCCGTCCTCCGCGATGGACGTCTGGGACACAACGAAATAGTCCCCGTTCGGGTCAGGGAGCCGGAACCCGAGTTCCAGGGCCCCGGATTCCACCAAAAAAGGAGAGCCGTCGTCATACTTCGCGACGCTCCCCCGCTTCAGATCGATATTCCGCATATTTTACTCCTTACAAATTCATGAGCGACGCCTCGTTTGCGTTGACGGCCGCCCTTGCCTCCTTTCTTTTTTCCAGCTGTACGGCGTATTCTTCCTGCAATGCGGCGACACCCGCCGCGTCGCCCTCTGCCGTTGCTTCGGCGATTTTCAGGACGATATAGTCCGTTTCCTGAAGATATGCTTTTGCCTTTGCGATCTCACTCCTGTATTCTATGGCGGCAAGCTCATCTTCCGTATACGGGATATACACGTAGATGTCCTCGTACTCGTCATACGCCTCTTTGGCCGGAACGGCATTCGTCGGAAGTATCTCTTCGAGGTCTTTCCCGCCGTTCGGGTATTGCGCAACGACAAGGAAGTATTTTCCGTTGTGCTGCTCTACGCTCTGTCCCTCCGCCTGATATGCGGCGACCTTTTCCTCCACCGTCTTTGCGACGACTTCCGGCACCGCCTCGTGGTGCGCGACAAAGAGCTTG